>NZ_BQKV01000020.1 GCF_022180365.1 Faecalibacterium gallinarum | reverse complement strand
ATTCCCTGGCTGCGAAGTTCCAGGATCTCTTTCTCGTGTTCCTGAATGTGGCTGTATTTTCTGGGCATAGCAAAGACCTCCTGTAGTAGTTTTATTCTACCACAGGAGGCCTTCTTTTTTCACTGTCTACTTTTACTGGAGCGGTTCACTGCGGAGGATCTGCTTTTTTCTGTCCAAATTTATTCCGAAGCGCAGAGGGCCCGCACCTGCTGGGCAGCGGCCGCCACCAGACGGCTGACCGGTTGATCCGGCACCCCGGCGACATAGGTGTCGCACTGGCTCACCGGCACCAGCACCCGCTGGGCGCTGCTCTGGCCCACCGCCGCCGCCATAGCCGGGGTGATCTCCCCCAGCAGGGCATCCGCCACCACGATCCCCAGAGGGCCCACGATGACATCCGCCCGACGGCTGTTGACAATCACGGCGTTTTCACCGGTGGCCCCCCGGGCGGCCCCGGCTTTCAGCATGGCCGAGGTGGCCAGGCTGTTGGTGCCCACAGCGATCAGCTCTGCTTCCGGGCAGGCCGCTGCCAAAGCCGCCACCAGCTGACGGCCCAGGCCGCCCCCCTGGCCATCGATTACCAGAATCCGCGCCGCCATCAGAAGTCGATCTCCTCCAGGCGGAGCAGGGCCAGGATATAAATCTTGAGGGCCTCCAGCAGCTTGTCAATGGGGGCCGCCTCGTTGGCGCCGTGCATGGGGCCGCCGAAGTCGGGCAGCACCATGTCCGCGTGCTCGGGACCAAAGCTCACGGCATAGGGGAAGTGGCGGGCGTAGGTGCCGCCGCCCATGGTGAAGGGCTTGGCGTTCTCGCCGGTCACCTCGTTGTAAGTGTCGATGCAGGCCCGGATGGCGGGGGTGTCTGCGCCGATATAGAAGGGCTCGGCCGAATCCACATCGGTCAGCTCAGCGCCAGTGCCGATGGCCTCACGGATGCCGGCGGCAATGACCTCCCCGTTGGTGGAAGTGGGGTAACGGCTGTCCATGGTCTGGACCATCCGGCCGTCCACCATCGAAATGGTGCCGCCGATGATGGTCAGGGGCCCAAAGGGCTCGTCCGCGCTGGCAATGCCCAGCCCCTCGCCCGCGGTGGAGCTGTGGAGCTTGTGCAGGGTCTCCAGGTAAGCCCGCTCTGCCTCGTTGCCCAGGCCGTTGGCCAGCAGGTAATCCGCCACCAGGCCGATGGCGTTGACGGTGCCCTCGGGCATGGCCGCATGGCCGGACTTGCCCCAGCCGCGGACACGGACGCCCTCGCCTTCCGGCTCCAGGGTGATGTTGGGGGCGTTGCTCAGCTTGGAGATGTCGGTCATCACCAGGGCGCTGGCCCGGTCGGGCACAGCGTTGACGGCCACGCCGCCCTCAAAGTCTCGGATCACGCCATTGCAGACGGGACTGACCAGCTTGCCATGGAAGTGGCCCTTCTCGCCGTTGCAGACCGGGAACTCGGCGTCCGGAGTGAAGCAGAACACCGGGGCCTTGTAGTGCTCCAGATAGTGCTCCACGTCCTTCATGCCGGTTTCTTCGTTGTCGCCCACCAGGGCGCGGATGGGGTAGCGCAGGGGGATGCCTGCCTCTTTGAGGAACTTCAGGGCATAAAGGGTAGCCACCATGGGGCCCTTGTCATCCGACACGCCCCGGCCCAGCATCCAGCCGTCCCGCACCCGCATGGTAAAGGGGTCGGCCTCCCAGCCGTTGCCAGCGGGCACCACGTCCACGTGGCAGATGGTAGCCAGGTATTTCTCCGGGTCTGCGCCGGGCAGCTCGGCGTAACCGATATAGTTCTCACAGTTGCGGGTGGCCAGGCCCATGCCGGCCGCCAGCTCCAGGGTTTTATCCAGCGCAGCCCGGGCGCCAGGGCCAAAGGGGGCGCCCTCGGCCGGAGCGGTCTCCACGCTGTTGATCGCCACCAGTGCGGCGATATCCTTTAAAATCTGTTCCTGATTGGCTGCAATAAACGCATCAATCTTCTGGTTGAGTGTATGATCCATTCTTCCTCATCCTTTCCGATTTTCTGCCAGCCGGCGCACCGGCCTGCAAACGGCATCGCAGACCATTCTAGCATATTTCCCCCGGCTTTTCCATAGACATTTTGACGACAAAAACCGCGTACCTTTGGCTAGACCGCCCCCTTTCCCCCGGGCGCAGCGGGTTTTGGACGCGCAAAAGCGCCCCCGCCGTTTGGGGCGGGGGCGCGGAACGGATCAGATTTTAGGGTGTTCCCTCAGCGAACTCAGGCCTTCTGGGCAGCCTTGCCGAACAGGAACTTGCAGCCATCCACCAGCAGCAGAACAGCCAGGATCAGCATCGGGACGATGAAGACGCACTGGATGGCGTAGGTGAACAGGTTGACGCCCGCTGCACCAGCCAGGATGCCGGTGATGTTGGTCTTAAAGGTCAGGATCATGGAGAACATGGAAGCAGCAGCCATGAAGAACATGGGGATGTAGAACATGTGATTGTTGCGGCCCACCTTCTTCATGTAGACGGCAGCGGCCATCAGGGCCGGAACGGCGACCATCTGGTTGGCAGCGCCGAACAGGGGCCAGATCTGGCTGTAACCAGCCACAACCAGCAGGAAAGCCAGAGCAATGTTGACGATGGTGGAGACATAGACGTTCTGCATCACCTTGGCCAGACCCTTGGCCTCAGAGCCGTCCTTAGGCTGGAACATCTCCTGGAGGGTGAAGCGGCCCAGACGGCAGCAGGTATCCAGAGAGGTCAGGCAGAAGGCCGAGACAGCCAGAGAGATAATGGTGAAGATGATGGAGCTGCCGCCAAACCAGTTGGAAACAGCGGTGGCCAGAACGATGGCCGGGGTAGCGCCCGCCGCAGTGTAGAAGGTGACGGGGGACTCTGCAAAGGCTGCGGCAAAGCTCTCACTGGTGAACAGGGAGCCCACAGCGATCAGAGAGACAACGGCCAGGATGCACTCCAGCAGCATGCCGCCGTAGCCAATCATCTTGGCGTCCTTCTCGTTGGACAGCTGCTTGGAGGTGGTGCCCGAGGCGATCAGGGCGTGGAAGCCGGAGCAGGCGCCGCAGGCCACGGTGATGAACAGGGCCGGGAACAGCAGGTTGCCGCCCACCGAGAAGCCGGTGAATGCAGGCAGGCCCATGGTGGGGTTGGCGATAAAGATGCCGATGATGGACATGGCAATCATGAAGTAGAGCAGGAAGCTGTTCAGGTAGTCGCGGGGCTGGAGCAGAATCCAGACCGGGGTAACCGAGGCGATGGCGCAGTAGATGAAGACCACTACACGCCAGAACCAGACGGTGGAACCCTCAAACACCAGCGGGAAGTAGATGCCCACGGCCACGCAGAGGGCCAGGACCGCCACGCCTGCGATGGTGGAGACCACCAGGGGGGCATGCTTGCGGTAAACCAGGAAACCGAAAGCAATGGCCAGCGGGATGAACAGCATGGAGGCCATAGCCACCGAGCCGTTGGCGGTGGAAGCGTCGCCGGGCATGCAGTTGAAGGTCTTGGCGACGATATCGCCGAAGGCCGCATCCACCAGCAGCATGACCAGCCAGACGAAGACCGAGAACATCATCTTGCACTTGTGGTTCAGGGTTGCTTCCAGAACTTCGCCGATGGATTTGCCCTTGTTGCGCAGCGAGATGAACAAGGCCGAGTAGTCCTGCACGGCGCCGATGAAGATGCCGCCCAGCAGAATCCACAGGGTGACGGGCAGCCAGCCGAAGTAGGCAGCCTGAATCGGGCCATTGATGGGGCCGGCGCCCGCAATGGACGCAAAGTGGTGACCCAGCAGAACCGGGGCCTTGGCCGGGCAGTAGTCCACGCCGTCCTCGTATTCAAAGGCCGGGGTCTTGCGCTTCGGGTCGACACCCCACTGCTTGCTCAGCCAGCCGCCGTAAACAACGTAGCCGAGCACGCAGGTGGCGATGCCAATGAGCAGCAAAAGAATACCATTCATTGTTTTTTCCTCCCTCGTGTCATAACAACACAAATACCATTTATAAACAACGGGCTGATCCTCCCGCGTCTATCATTTTTCCGCCTCTGCGGCTTTTTTCAGGGCCAGCTTATAGAGCTTTTTCAGGCTTCGGCCCGCCCGGTTGGTGGTCAGGGTCTGGTGTTCCAGATCCACCAGAACCATCCGCACCTCGCTGTACCCCCGCAGATAGAACTGATAATACCGGGTCTGGCGGCACCGTTCCACTGCCTGTTTGGCGGCTTCATCGGGGGCCTGCTGGCTCAGCAGCACCACCGTCAGCCAGGTGTACTGGTGGTCTTTCGGGGGCAGCTTCTCCCCGCCCCGGACGAACAGGGCCTCCATCTCCTCGGCCGCCACCCGGAACCGCTGTTCCACATCGGCCGCCGTAGGGGCCGCCGCAAAGGTGTCGAACAGGGTATACTCGTGGCTGTCGGCGTTCCAGAGGGTGGTGCCCACCAGCCGGACGTACTGGTCCTCGTGGGCGTGGAGGGCGGCCAGGGCCCCGTAGGTCTGCCCACCCAGGGTGTAGGGGGATGTGATATCAAAGGAGCTGCGGTAATAGCTCAATACCCGCTGCAAAAAATCCTGTACCTGTATCAAAGCTCGCTGTCTCCTTTGCCGCCGGGCTCTATCCTCCCCGCCTCTGCCGGGCGGGGTTGAATTTTTCTGTTTCCCAGCATGAAAACAATTTTATACTCTTTGCCTTTTGCCGTCAACGTACAAAATGAACAAAAAGGCCACCTTTCGGCAGCCTTTTTGTTAACAATATATTCACATATTTCCCACTGGATCAGCCCACAGCGAAAAATCCGCTCAGCGCACCCAGCAGCCCGGCGCTGGCCAGGCCGATGATAACGCCTGCCAGCAGCACACCGCCCATGCAGGCGATGAGGACATCTTTGAACTTCATATCCAGGATAGACCCCGCCAGGGTGCCCGTCCAGGCGCCGGTGCCCGGCAGGGGGATCCCCACAAAGAGCAGCAGCGCAATGGTCAGCCCCCGCCCGGCCTTGGCCTCCAGGGCACGGCCGGCCTTTTCGCCTTTCACGATAAAGAACTTACAGATCTTGCCGATGAGAGGTTTGTCACAGCCCCAGATCAGGAATTTGCGGGCAAAGAGATAGATCACCGGCACCGGCAGCATGTTGCCCACCACGCACACCAGGTAGGTGGGCAGCACCTCCAGCCCAAGGCCCAGCCCTACCGGGATGGCGCCCCGCAGCTCGATGACGGGAACCATAGAGATGAAAAATACGAGAAGATAATATTGCAGCATGGGTACTCCTTATCCGTTTGTCTTGGGAGAGGGATTGAGCTTCTTCCACTCCACCGCGAAGAAGAGGATGGTGCAGGTGGTAGCAGAGACAAAGTCACTGACCGGCTCGGCCACATAGAGGCCCAGCAGCTGGCTGCCGCCCAGAGCGCCAAAGACGCCCGGCAGGATCAGGGCCAGAGGCATCAGCAGGATAACCTTGCGCAGCAGGGCCACAAACATGCTGATCTTGGCCTCGCCCAGGCCCAGGAAGGTCTGCTGGCAGGCGAACTGGGAACCCATGAACGCAAAGCCCAGCATGTAAATCCGCAGCGGAGCCACACCCAGTTCCACGATCTCGGGGTCGCTGGAGAACATACCCAAAAAGACCCGGGGGAACAGTTCCACGCCCAGCACGGTGCCCACAGCCACCGCCAGCGAGACCCCCAGCATCACCAGGAAGGTCTTGCGCAGACGCTCAAACTTGGCCGCGCCGAAGTTGTAGCCGATGATGGGCTGGACACCCTGGCAGAAGCCCTGGGTGGGCAGAGAGGCAATCTGTGCCACCGAGAACAGGATGCTCATGATGGCCACGGCGTTGTCTCCGCCGTATTTGGCGGCGCCCACGTTGAAGACCAGCTGCACCAGACATTCGGTGGCTGCCATGATGAAGGGCGAGACGCCCAGGGAAACGATCAGGCCCAGGATCTTGAGATCCGGGATAAAGTTTGCCTTGCGCAGCCGGAGCACGCTCTGTTTGCCGGTGAAGAAGACCAGCACCCATACAGCGCTGACGGCCTGGCTCAGGACGGTGGCCAGAGCCGCGCCCCGCACACCCATATTAAACCCAAAAATGAAGAGGGGGTCAAGGGCAATGTTGCAGATGGCGCCGATGCAGGTGGTGGCCATGCTGGTCTTGGCAAAGCCCTGGCTGGTGATGAAGGGGTTCATGCCCAGAGTAAACTGGACAAAGATGGTGCCCACCAGATAGATGGACAGGTAGGACATGGCATAGGGCAGAGTCTTCTCACTGGCGCCGAAGGTCAGCAGGATATTCTCGCCGAAAACCATAAATACCACGCTCAGAACCACCGACAGGCCAACCAGCAGGGAGAAGCAGTTGCCCATGATTTTCTCGGCGGTCTTGTAATCGCCGCGGCCCATGGCCACCGAGGCCCGGGGCGCGCCGCCCATACCCACCAGGTTGGAAAAAGCGGTGATCAGCACGATGATGGGGTAAGTGACACCCAGGCCCGCCAGAGCCAGGCTGCCGGTGCCGGGGATGTGGCCGACGTAGATCCGGTCCACGATGTTATACAGCAGATTCACCAGCTGAGCCAGAGCCGTGGGCAGCGCCAGGCTGAAGATCAGCGGCAGGAGCGGCGCGGTGCCCAGGCGCTGGTCCGCCGTGCCATAGGATTTTTCGTTCTGTGCCATTTTGTTCTCGTCCTCCTTTGTGTTTCAACGGTCCAAAAAGCCGCCCCGCGGCTCAGAGATCGATTTGCAGCTCCACCGGGCAATGGTCCGAGCCGAAGATCTCGTTGTGGATCTCGGCCGCCTGGATCTTATCGGCGATCCGCTCCGACACCAGGAAGTAGTCGATCCGCCAGCCGGCGTTCTTTTCCCGGGCCTTGAAGCGGTAGCTCCACCAACTGTATTTGACTTCCTCCGGGTGGAGCCGCCGGAAGCTGTCGGCGAAGCCCGCCGCCTGCAGCTGGGTCATCTTGGCCCGCTCCTCGTCGGTAAAGCCGGCGTTGCGGCGGTTGGTCTTGGGGTTCTTGATGTCGATTTCCTGGTGGGCGACGTTCAGATCGCCGCAGAGGATCACCGGCTTTTGGGCGTCCAGCCGCAGGAGATAATCGCGGAAAGCGTCCTCCCACTCCATCCGGTAGTCCAGGCGCTTCAGCCCGTCCTGGCTGTTGGGGGTGTAGCAGTTGACCAGGTAAAACCCGGGGTACTCCAGGGTAATCACCCGGCCCTCGTGGTCGTGGGCCTCGATGCCGATGCCGGTGGTGACCGTCAGCGGCGCAGTGCGGCAGTAACAGGCCGTACCGGAGTAGCCTTTTTTCTCGGCGGAGTTGGTGTACTCGGTGTAGCCCTCGGGGTGGAAATCCGCCTGGCCGGGCTGCATCTTGGTTTCCTGGAGGCAGAAGATGTCGGCGTCCAGGGCCGCAAAGCTCGCGGCGAAATCATGGGTCAGACAGGCCCGCAGGCCGTTGACGTTCCAGCTGATCAGTTTCATCCAAAGGTTCTCCTTTTATCTTTATCAGGGCCAATCCCCGGTTATGCATGGTATTTTGTCTTCCAGACGCCGCTCTTGAACCGCCAGACAAAGCAGATCGAACGGCAGATCCAGTCCACCACCATGGCGATCCAGACGCCGATGGCGCCGTAGCCCATCCGCACCCCCAGCAGGTAGCTGAAGCCCAGCCGCCAGATGGCCATGCTCAGGACCGACACTACCATGGTGAACCGGACATCGTTGGCCGCCCGCAGGGCGTTGGGCAGCACAAAGGAGATGGGCCAGAGCAGAAGCCCGCATCCGCAGTGGATCTGAACCAGCAGGATGGCCAGCTCCATGGTCTCTCCCGACAGCTCGTAGATCCCCACCAGGGGCCCCACAAAAAGGAGGATGACCCCATTGAAGAGGCCCATGGCCAGGTAGCTCCACCAGAGCAGTTTGCGGGCGTAGAGGGCGGCCTGCTCGTTGTCGCAGGCGCCCACACAGCGGCCCACCACCGTAATCATGGCCAGGCCGATGGCCTGGCCGGGGATGCAGCCCATGCCGTCTAGGTTGTTGGCCACGGCGTTGGCCGCGATCTGCACCGTGCCGAAGAGGGAGATCATGCTGACCACCAGAATCCGCCCGGCCTGAAACAGGCTGTTCTCAAAGGCCGAGGGGATGCCGATGCCCAGAATCCGCCGGGCCAGGCCCCCGTCCACCCGGAAGGTAAACTCGGCCCGGACGGCGTTGTCCTTTTTGGCGCAGGCTTTCAGAATCAGCACCGCCGCCACCGCGCGGGACACCACACTGGGCCAGGCCACGCCCTCCACATACATCTTGAGCCCAAAAATGCAGACCGCGTTGCCCACAATGTTGATGGCGTTCATCAGGACGCTGATCCGCATGGAAATCTTGGAGTTGCCCATACTGCGGAAGATGGCCGCCCCCGCATTGTACAGCGCCAGGAACGGGTAGCTGATGGCGGTGATTTGCAGATAGGTCACACCCGCCGCGAGGACATCCTCCTCAATGGCGCCGTAAAAGAGCCGCAGCATGGGCCGGGCCGCCGCCAGGCAGAACGCCCCAAGCCCCAGGCCCAGCAGTACGCTGAGCAGGATCAGCTGGCCGGCGCTGGAATTGGCCTTCTTTCCACTGCGGGCTCCCAGGTACTGGCTGACCACCACCGCGCCGCCGGTGGCCAGCGCCGCCAACAGGTTAATAACCAGGTTGTTGATCATATCCACCAGGCTGACGCCCGAAATGGCCGCCTCGCCGCAGCGGGAAACCATCATGGTATCCGCCATGCCCACCGTCATGGCCAGCAGCTGCTCCACCAGCAGCGGCCAGATCAGCCGCAGGAGCTCCTGCTGGCTGAACAGCGGCCGCCCGCTGCGGGCCAAAACGCCCGTGCTTGTCTGTTCGTTCATTCTCTCTTCCTCTTTTCCGTCCCTGTCGTCCAGACCCCAGGCAGGAATTCAATACATTTCATTGTAGCATGAGGCCAACCCGTTGTAAAGGAATCTTATCCGGTGAACCCAGACAATTTTACGCAAATTTGGCCCCCGCCTGAGAGATTTTCGGCCGGGATTTGTGCTTTCCTACAAAAATGCGTTTTTGAACGGTTTCAGGCGGATTTTTCGCAAAAAAAGGCTTGCATTCCGTCCCGAAACGTGGTATGTTGTATCCAACAAAACGCGTTGGATACAACATACGTTTTTTGCCCCGGCGTCCCCTCCCCTTGCCATCTGGCCGCACCCGCTTTACCCCTGCGGGGTGCTGGCCGCCCGCGGCCGCACAGCTGCTTTTCGCCGCGGCGGGGGCGCCGCCTTTTTCTTTGTCATCTCCTTCATTTACCTTCTTATCATTTACCCTGCCTGCCCGTCCAGGGCAAGCAAAGCGGCGGCCCAACCTGCACAGGGCCGCCGCTTTGCTTTTTATGGCTCCGATGCACCCTTTGCACCGGGGCCATTTTTGTAATATTTTCTCGAATTATTCCGAGCGGTTGACTTCCTTGAAAGCCTGGCGCACCTCGCCGGAGAAATAGAGGGTACCCAGGGCGCAGACCGGCCCCTCCCCTGCCAGGGCAATGACCCGGCGGACCCCCTCCGGGATACTCCCGGCCGCCTCCGCCCGGCCATTCCGCCGGGCAATCCTTCCAGCCAGTTCTTCCGCCGGCAGGGCCCGGGGAGTGTGGGCCGTCACAGTGACGAACTGGTCTGCCAGGGGCAGCAGCAGATCGAGCATCTCGTCCACGTCCTTGTCCGCCATGATGCTGAGCAGGAAGACAAACTTCTGCCCGGGCAGCCGGGCTTTCAAGCTCTCCACCGTGGCCCGCATCCCGTGGGCGTTGTGGCTGCCGTCCAAGAGAAAGACGGGGTTTTCCCGCAGCACCTCGAACCGGCCGGGCCAGCGCACATTCGCCAGCCCCTGGCGGATGGCCTCATCCGGGATCCGCCAGCCCCTGCCCCGGAGTACCCGCAGGGCAGTGATGGCCACCGCTGCGTTCCGGGGCTGGTAGCTGCCCACCAGGGGCAGGGTCAAGTTCTCCAGTCCGTCGAAGTCGAAATGAAGGGCTTCCAGGCTGCCCTCGCCCACCCGGAGGCGGTCAAAATCCACCACCGTCAGGGGGGCCCCCTGAGCCTCGGTCGCGGCGGCAATCACCGTATCCGCCTCTGGGGCGCCGCCGTAGCTGACCACCGGGCTGCCGGGTTTGATGATCCCCGCCTTGGCCCGGGCGATGTCGGCCAGGGTGGGGCCCAGCTCCTTGACGTGATCCATCCCCAGGGCGGTGATCACCGCACATTCGGGCGGGTCAATCACATTGGTGGAGTCCAGCTCACCCCCGAGACCCACTTCCAGCACCACAATGTCGCAATGCTTCTGGGCAAAATAGAGCATCCCCAGGGCGGTGATCACCTCGAACTCGGTGGGGACCTCCGCCATGGCATCGGCCGCGGGGCGAATCCGCTCCACCAGCTGTTCCAGTTCCTCGTCTCCGATGGGCTGGCCGTCCACCTGAATCCGCTCGTTGAAGCGGTTGATGAAGGGGGAGGTAAACAGCCCGGTGTGGTACCCCGCCGCCCGCAGACAGCTGTCCAGCATGGCGGCGGTGCTGCCCTTGCCGTTGGTGCCCGCCACATGGACAAACCGGAGTTCTTTGTGGGGGTTGCCCAAAGCGGCCAGCAGGGTGCGGGTCCGGCTCAGGCCGGGCCGGTGGCCCTGCCAGCGGACGGCGTGGATGTATTCCAGCGCGGATTCATAGCTCATGGTTTAGGATGCCTTCCTTCCTGTAAAGCCGCCCCGGATCGCGTCGGTCAGGGCGTGGTTGGCCAGCAGCGCCCGCATCAGCACAAACTCCGCCGCGCTGAGGGCCAGCGCGTTGGGGATTCGGGCCGCCAGGACGCTCCAGTCGTAGTGGTAAAAGAGCCGCAGGGCCAAAGAATTAATGATGATGGAGCCGATCACATGGCCCAGCAGGATGCCGAGGCCCAGCCGGAGACTCTCGCTGCGGGCGGGCAGGTACTGCCACACCAGCCCGGCGAAAAAGCCGATGCAGGCGGCCCCCAGGGTAATCAGGGGGTTGATGGCGTACCCAGCCAGGATGCCGCCGATGATATCCGCCACGGCCCCCACCGCAAAACCGGCCCCCGGCCCAAACAGGACCGCCGCCAGCACCACCGGCAGGCTGCCCAGGTTGAACCGGAGAAAATCGGTGCTGATGCTCAGGGCCCGGCTGAATACGATGCTCATGGCAATCAGCACCGCGCAGGTGGTCACCCGGCGGAGCTCCCACCGGGACGAACGGGTGAAATTCTGGTTCTTCATACAAATGCCCTCCTTTTTACAAATCAGGCGTGGGAGGAGGGACAAAGAAATGCCCTCCTCATGCGGAACCGCATAAAGGAGGGCAGCGAACTCAACAAGTTTCACTTCCAGGCCGGGCCGGAACATGGCCCCGCCTGCACCCAAGTCCATGCAGCAGCGGGATGCAGGCCATGCACCGCGGGCAAACCGCCCTTCGTCCGCAGCACAACTCCCCGTTGATGCGGCACTTAACGCGCATAGCCTTACTCTGTTGATGGGTTGCCTGCACCCGAACCACCCTCTGCATAAGGGCCCGGACCGGGTGCAATCATCACCTTAAAGATAGTATACTCCCTTTTGTGCCGGCTTTCAATCGTGCAAAGCAATATTTTCGCCAAAAGAGGGTGCTATTTTTTAGGCAGTCCGACATTTTCCTCCACCGACGGCCCGGCTCTTTTCTTTTGGCCGCCGGCGTGGTAAGATGGAGCCGGAATTAAAAAGAAAGGAAGGACCTTCGTCTTATGAAATTCAGCGAAATGACCTACACCCGCCCCGACATTGACGCCATTCTGGCCCAGTGCCGGCAGTTTGCTCAGCGGGCCGCCCAGGCCGCCAGCGGCGAGGAGCTGGTGCAGCTCTACTACGACCAGAGCGCCGCCCTGGCCGACTACACCACCGCCGCCAATCTGGCCAACATCCACTACACCTGCGACACCCGGGACCCCTACTGGGAGGGAGAACAGAACTTCTTTGACTCGAACGGCCCCGCCGTCACCAACGCCACCGTGGAGATCTACCGCGCCATTCTGGCCAATCCTCACCTGGACGCCCTGACCGAGGCCCTGGGCAGTACCTGCGTGCCCGGCATGAAAAACGCCGTGCTGGCCATGGACGACCGGGTGCTGGCTCTCCAGCAGGAGGCCAACGCCCTCTCCAGCGCCTACCAGAAACTCTACGGCGGCGCACTGGTGGAGCTGGACGGTAAGCAGCTGACCATCCCCCAGCTGGGCCCCTACCGCCAGAGCCTGGATCCGGCGGTCCGCCGGGCCGCCTACGAGGCCGAGGCGGGCTACTTTGACGCCCACCGGGCCGAGTTCGACGACCTGTACAGCCGGACGGTGAAAAACCTCAACGAGCAGGCCCGGATCCTGGGGTACAAGGATTACAGCGAGCTGTCCTATGTGCGGATGAACCGGATCGGCTACGGCCCCGAGGAGATCCGCGCCTTCCGGGATCAGGTGGCCCGGGACGTGGTGCCCCTGCTGAACACCATCATCCAGCGCCGGGCCAAGCGGGTGGGCATCGACCACCTGACCTTCACCGATCTGGGGGTGGCCTTCCCCGACGGCAACCCCAACCCCATCCAGGGCTACGGCGAGCGGATGGCTGCCGCCCGGACCATGTACCACGAGCTCAGCCCCGAGACCGCCGAGTTCATCGACTTTATGCAGGACAATGAGCTCTTCGACGTGCTCAGCCGCCCCGGCAAGGCCAGCGGCGGGTATATGACCAGCCTGCCCAGCTACAAGGCCCCCTTTATCTTTGCCAACTGGAACGGCACCTCGGCGGACGTGGACGTGCTGACCCACGAAGCGGGCCACGCCTTTGAGGGCTATCTGGCCGCCCGGGACGAAAAGATCCCCGCCGACCTGGAGTGCCCCGGCATGGAGAGCGCCGAGATCCACTCCATGGCCATGGAGTTCCTCACCGCCCCCTGGCATCATCTGCTCTTCGGCAAGGACACCGACAAGTATTCCCTCCTCCACGCCGAGGACAGCTTCATCTTCCTGGCCTATGGGTGCGAGGTGGATGAGTTCCAGCATATCATGTACCAGAAGCCCGACCTGACCCCCGACGAGCGGAACGCCGTCTGGCTGGAGCTGGAGCACAAGTATCGCCCCTGGATCGACTTCGACGGTCTGCCCTTCTACGGCCGGGGCGCGGGCTGGCAGCGGCAGCTGCACATCTATGAGTGCCCCTTCTATTATATCGACTACTGCCTGTCCACCATGGCGGCCCTCCAGTTCTTCCTTCTGACCCTCAAGGACCCGAAAGACGCCTGGGCGCGGTATCTGCGGCTGGTCAAGCGGGGCGGCCTCGCCAGCTACACCGAGCTGTGCCAGACCGCCGGGCTGCGCACCCCCTTTGAGGCGGGCAGCGTCAAGGCCATCGCCCAGCCGGTGGCCGACTGGATCGAGGCTCACCAGATCTGAGGATGGTTCTGGTTTTCTCTTGCCAAACCGCCCGCCCTCTGGTATGATGGGGTGCTGTAAAAACCCCTGCCCGGCGGCAGGAGACAAGGGGACATAGTATCATGAAGAAATTTTTCCAGGAATTCAAGACCTTTGCCATGCGGGGCAACGTGCTGGATATGGCCATCGGCGTGGTGGTCGGCGCGGCCTTCAAGGCCATTGTGGACTCGCTGGTCAACGACATCATCTCCCCGGTGATCGGTCTGTTTTTCGCCACCGACTTCAGCGCGGTGGTGCTGACGGTGCGGGGGGTGGACATCGGGATCGGGTCTTTTCTCAACGCGGTCATCAACTTTGTGATCGTGGCCTTCTCCCTGTTTGTGGTGGTCAAGGCCACCAACGCCGCCTCGGCCCTTTATAAAAAGAAGCCCGAGCCCCCCAAGGCCCCCACCACCAAGATCTGCCCCTACTGCCAGACCGAGATCCCTATCAAAGCCACCCGCTGCCCCCACTGTACCTCGGAGCTGGAAACAGAATCCTAAACAAAAACCCCCGCCTGTCTGCGGTCGCTCGCAGTTCAGACGGGGGTTTTCTCCTTTAGAGAGGGTTTGTCGATGGGTTATGATGTACGGAGTTACTTGACGTTGGTCAGCTCAGCCAGCTTGTGGAAGATCTCGGTGTTGTCGAAGGCGCCCTGGAACTCCTCCGCGCCGACGCCCATGGCGTAGATGTTGACCGGTGCGCCGGTGTGGGCATAGGTGGTGTGATCCAGGCCGGACTTGTGGTTCAGCACATGGCACAGCGCCATGGAGAAGGGCTGATAGGTGCCGTAGAGCTCGTAATCCTGCTGGCTCATATCGCCCTGGCCGGCAGCGCCCACATTCAGGGTGCGCTCGTAGGCGGTGCGGATCTGGTCCAGCTCGTAGTCGGTCAGGACCAGGGTGCTGTTGGCAGCGGCATCGGGATCGGAAGCGGTCATCAGGCCGAAGCAGTTCTTGACGTCGGCCAGCACGCTCTCGAAGGGGGTCTTCTCGGCGCGGTAGCGGGTCACATAGTCGGTGTCGAACTTGGCGTAAGACACGGTCTGCTTGGTCAGGTTGGTCAGGAAGGTGTCGTAGTTGGTGGTCTTGTAGCCGATGCCCAGACCGCCGGTCTCGTGGTCGGCGGTGACCAGGATCAGGGTGTCGTTGGGGTGCTGGTTGTAGAACTCCACCGCAGCCTGAACTGCGTTGCTCATCTCCAGCGTGTCGTGGATGCTGGCGGCGGCGTCGTTGGCATGGCAGGCCCAGTCGATCTTGCCGCTCTCGGCCATGAGGAAGAATCCCTTGTTGTTGTTCAGCAGCTCGATGCCCTTCTTGACGTAGTCGGTCAGCTTCCACTCCCCTGCGGCAGCGTCCATGGCGTAGTTCATGGAGTTGCCGTCGGCCAGCTTCTCGGCGATGATCAGGGTCTTGCCCGCGCCGGCCTGCAGGGCAGCAGCACCGGCCTGGGTGGTGACCACGTTGTAGCCAGCCTGAGCCGCCACCTCGTGGTTATTGGGCACACTGCCGTTGCCGTTCACCTTCTGGAACTCGCCGCCGGCGAAGTACTCGAAGCCGCTGTTTGCCAGCTCGACGCCGATCTCGTAGTAGTTCTTGCGGCTGGCCTGGTGTGCGTAGAAGGCAGCGGGGGTAGCGTGGTCGATGTTGACGGTGGAAACCACACCCACCTTATAGCCCTTCTGGCTGTGGAGCTTCTCGGCGATGGTCTCAAAGGGCACATCCCGGGTCCAGGGCTTCATATTGATGACACCGCTCTCGGTCTTCTCGCCGGAAGCAATGGAGGTAGCAGTGGAAGCAGAGTCGGGGCAGAAGGAAGTGCTGTCATAGGTGGTGACGCTGCCCACCACGGGGAACTTCATGAAGCTCAGCTCAGCGGGAATTACAGCGCCGTTGTTCTGGGTGGTACCCTGGTAGAAGGAGGCGGACTGGATCTGAGGCAGGCCCATGCCGTCGCCGATGAAGAGGAAGATGTACTTGGGCTTTTTGCTCCAGAACAGGCAGTTCTCCTCTGCCACCTGCTCAGGCTCGGCGGCACTGGCAACGGCGGTGGGGATGCTGGCCATCAGGCCGGCAACAGAAGCGGCGGCGCCCGCCTTCAAAAAGCCGCGGCGGCTGATTTTATTGCTGTCTTTCATAACAGGATTTCCTTTCTCATACAAGGCCCGCGCAGGAGCCCGTTCATTCTTTTCCTTGGGAACAGCCTTATTATATCTTCCCGCCGCCGGGGGCGAAACCATGCCTCCGCAAAGCTTTGGTAAAACTCCGGTGTCACACTGCCGCCCAATGTAAAGCAACCTTGCGTTTTGTAAAATTTAGACAAGAAAAAGGACCGGCACGCCTCGCAGCGCACCAGTCCTTTGTTTATTATGCTGTTTTTACACCGAGCGGAACCCTTTTCCGATGATCTCGCTGGAGTTGACGATGGTGATAAACGCTTTCTGGTCGTTGGCCCGGAGGAAGTCCCGCAGCCGGGCCGCCTCCCGCCGGGTGAGCACCGTCATCAGAACCGACAGCTCCCGGTGGGTGTAGGCGCCGTAGGCCTGCTCCACGGTGGCCGAGCGGTTCAGTTCCTTTAAAATAAACTGCTGCACCTTGTCGGGCTGGGCGGTGACCACCGTGCACACCTTGCGCAGGTTGATGCTCTCAATGACGCCGTCCACGATAAACGCCTTGCCGATCAGGCCCAGGACACAGTACATCCCGGTGGCAATGCCGAACTTGACCCCGGCGCCCGCCACAATCAAAATATCGCTGACCATGAGCGCCTTGCCGATCTCCAGGGAGGTATGCTTTGCCAGAATCAGGGCCACAATATCGGTACCGCCGGTAGAAGCGCCGATGTCGAACACGATGGCGCTACCCACCGCAGGCAAAAGCACGGCGAAAACCAGCTCCAGCAGCGTATCCGAGGTCAAGGGCGCCGTCAGGGGCCAGATCACCTCGCACACCGACACAAAGAAGGACAAGGCAAAGGAGGAATAGACCGTCCACCCCATGCAGCCGATGCCCAGGAAGATATACCCCAGCACCACCAGCAGCACGTTGATCACCCACATGAAGCCGCCCACATTGAACTGGGGGAACAGCGACGCCAGCAGGATCGACAGGCCCGAGGTGCCGCCAAAGGCGAAGTGGTTGGGGGTTTTAAAGAGCACGATGCCGATGGCCGTCAGGATCAGCCCGGCATTCAGTTTGACAAAGAACTTCAAATTCGCGGCCAGATTTTCTCTGGAAAGCGCTTGTTTTAAACCATTCATCCCTACACATCCTTAGTTTCCGAAAGAGTTTTCCATGGATACCACAAAAAAATATACTCCACCTTGGGTGGGGTGTCAAGACGCAGGCCAAAACCTGGCACTCCGGGGCGGAAGTTTGTTTTTTGCCTTGAAGCGAGGCCAAAAATGTTGTATTATATAGTATTGTATTAGAATACCATACGTGTTCCGGGGCCTGCGGCCCCAGACAGGGGGAAGGATATCATGGCAGACAAAAACTTTTTGACCGACATCATCGACGCGGATCTGGCCGAGGGCAAGGTCCGCGAGATCCATACCCGTTTCCCGCCCGAGCCCAACGGCTATCTGCACATCGGCAGCGCCAAGGCGATCTACATCAACTGGTCCATCGCCAATGCCTATGGCGGCAAGTTCAACCTGCGGCTGGACGACACCAACCCCACCCGCGAGGATGTGGAGTACGTCAACAGCATCTTGGAGGACCTGCACTGGCTGGGCGCCGACCCCAACGGCGGCGTGTTCTACGGCAGCGACTACTTCGATCAGTGCTACGAGTATGCCGAGAAGCTGATCCGGGAAGGCAAGGCCTATGTGGACGATTTGACCCGGGAGGAAATGCGGGAGTACCGGGGCGCCGACGCGGGCAAGCCCTCCCGCCCGTCGCCCTGGCGGGACCGCACCCCCGAGGAGAACCTGGACCTGTTCCGCCGGATGCGGGCGGGCGAGTTCAAGGAGGGGGAGAAAACCCTGCGGGCCAAGATCGACCTGGCCAGCCCCAACATGAACCTGCGTGACCCGGCCATCTATCGGATCAAATACGCCGAGCATCACCGCCAGGGCAACAAGTGGTGCATCTACCCCATGTACGACTTCGCCCACCCCATCCAGGACGCCATTGAGGGGATCACCCATAGTATGTGCAGCCTGGAGTTCGAGAACCATCGCCCCCTGTACGACTGGGTGATCTCCAACCTGTTCGGCACCGAGTTCCCCAAGCAGCGGGAGTTCGCCCGGCTGAACATGACCAACACCGTCATGAGCAAGCGCTATCTGCGGGAGCTGGTAGAGATGGGGATTGTGGACGGCTGGGATGACCCCCGGATGCCCACCCTCTGCGGCCTGCGCCGCCGGGGCTACACCGCCAGCTCCATCTTCACCTTTGTGCGGGAAGCCGGCATCTCCAAGGCCGACAACCTGATCGACATGCGCCAGCTGGAGGCCTGCATCCGCAGCGAGCTGGACCTGACCGCCCAGCGGCGGATCGCCGTCCTCAAGCCGGTCAAGCTGATCGTCGACAACTACCCCGCCGACAAGACCGAGACCTTTGAGATCGCCAACAACCCCAACCGGGAAGCCAACGACAGCTCCACCCGGCCCGTGACCTTCAGCCGGGAGCTGTGGATCGAGGCCGACGACTTCGCCGAGGTTCCGCCCCCGAAGTTCAAGCGGCTGACCCTGGGGGGCGAGGTCCGGCTGATGGGCGCCTATATCGTCCGCTGCACCGGCGTGGACAAGAACCCCGACGGCAGCATCGCCGCCATCCACTGCACCGCGGACCTGGAGACCGGCTGCGGCAACCCCGCCGACGGCCGCAAGGTCAAGGGCACCATCCACTGGGTGAGCACCAGCCACTGTGTGGAAGCCGAGGTCCGGCTGTACGACAAGCTCTTCACCGAGGCCAACATGAACGCCATCCCCGACGGCAGCGACTACAAGGACTACCTGAACCCCGAGAGCGTGGTGGTCTGCACCGGCTGCAAGCTGGAACAGAGCCTGGAAGGCGCTCAGCCCGGTGAGAAGTTCCAGTTCGTCCGGAACGGCTTCTTCACCCCGGACAGCCGCCACCCCGGCGTCTACAACCGCGTTGTCACTCTGCGGGACAGCTTCAAGCCCGCAAAATAATAAATGTAAAAATCAACCCTGAAATTTGAAAGGAGCATTCTTCCAATGTCCAAGCGTGTTATCCGCAACGCCCTGTTCATGGCCGTTGCCACTGTCATCATGGCGATCCTGCTGCTGCTCTACATCCGCAACACCAGCCCCCTGTCCATGGGCGAGGCTGCCGGCGGCTACGCCGACGGCACCTACACCGCCACCGAGCAGGGCTACCTGAGCGAGGTGAGCGTCACCGTCACCATCTCCGGCGGCAAGGTCTCCGATGTGGCCATCGACGCTTCTGGCGAGACCCCCGCCCTGGGCGGCGCTGCTGCTGAGCAGCTGGCCGAGAGCCTGAAGGCTGCCGGTTCCACCAACGGCGTGGACGCTGTCTCGGGCAGCACCTTCACCAGCGAGGCCGTCCTGGCCGCCATGGATGCCTGCCTGGCTCAGGCAGGCGGCGGCGCTGCTGCCGGCGGCCTCACCGACGGCACCTACACTGCCAGCGAGCAGGGCTGCCTGAGCGAGGTCACCGTCACCGTTACCGTCTCCGGCGGCGCTGTCTCTGACGTCACCATCGACGCTTCCGGCGAGACCCCGGCTCTGGGCGGCGCTGCTGCCGAGCAGCTGGCCGAAACCCTCAAGGCTTCCGGCTCCACCGCCGGCGTGGACGCCATCTCGGGCAGCACCATGACCAGCGATGCCGTTCTGGCCGCCATGGACGCCTGCCTGGCACAGGCCGCAGGCTAATCTGCAATCATCCTGTATCTGTCATTTTGGACCGGGGTCCGCGGGTCGCGGCCCCGGTCTTTTTGTTGGGAACCGGGAGGTTTTTTCCTATGACCACACCCTCTGCCGGCCTTGTGCTGGATTATCTGCCCCTGCCGGGGGGCGCCGCGCGGCTCGTCCGGGTGTACGGCGACGCTCCCTGTCTGGCCCTGCCCGCCGCCCTGCCCGGGCCGGATGGCAGCGCGCTGCCCATCACCGAGCTGGGGAGCTACGCCTTTTCGGAGGCACTGCGCACCCCGCCGGGGGAGGGGCTGCTCCGCTGCGGGGTAGACGAAACAGGCTCGGTTCACCCCCTGCCCCTTGACCCAGGGGCGGAACTCCACCCCATCGCCGGACGGTTTTTGGAAGAAATCGCTCTGCCCGACTCTCTGCGGGTGATCGGCAGCTGTGCCTTCTACAACTGCCGGGCCCTCCGGCGGCTCTCGGCGGGGGCCGGACCCCTGACCCTGGGCAGCGATGTCTTTCTGAACTGCTTTGCCCTGGAAGAACTCCGCCTGCGGGCCGAGCCCGAACAGTCTACTGGGCTCTTCGCCCTGGTCAATAATATGACCGGGAACCTGCGGGCCCTCTTCTGGCCGGAAGGGGCCACCCAGCCCCGGGCCGCCCTCTGGTACCCTGAATACTGGGAGGACATCGAGGAGAGCCCCGCCCATATCCTGCTCCATAGCTTCTCGGGCCAGGGCTACCACTACCGCCAGTGTTTTCTGAACGGAAAACTGCTGACGGCGGAGTACGACGCCATCTTCCCCCAGGGGCACGATGCCGACGACCCCACCATCATGGCCCTGCTCTGCCTGGACCGGCTGCGGTACCCCTACCAGCTGAGCGAAACCGCCGCCGGGGCTTACCGGGCTTTCCTGGCCGAGCAGACCGGCCGGGTGCTGGCCCGGCTGCTGAAGTCTGAGGACCTGGAAGGCATCCAGGCCCTGGCCAGCCTGGGGGTCATGGATGCCGCCGCCTTTGCCGAGGGGGCCGCCCTGGCTGCCCGGGCCGACAACGCCGCCGCCGCGGCTCTGCTGGCCGATGCCGAACACCGGCTGCGGGCGGCACAGCCGAGCCCCCGGCACAAGCGGTACGACTTTGATTTTTAATCCCGGAGGTGATCCCCTTGCCCCATAAAGCTCCCCTTGACCCGGACGCGCCCTTCCAGTCCCGCCGGCCCGAAACCCACGAGGAATGGCAGGCCCGGATGGGCGCCGAAGTGCTGGCCGTGACCCGGAGCGGCCTGTATCTCGACTTCCGCTTTCTGGACCAGGCCCTGGCCGCCCTGGAACCCACCGCCGACGAGCGGTGCCGGACCCTGGCCACCGACGGCCAGATTCTCTGCTACCAGCCCAGCGCCCTGCTGCGGCTCTACCGGGAAAACCCCCGCTATCTCAACCGGCTGTATCTCCACAGCGTCTTTCATTGCCTGTTCCGCCATCTCTGGATGCAGGGCAAGCGGGACCCGGTGCTCTGGCATGTCGCCTGTGACATTGCGGTGGAAAATGTGCTGGACAACCTCCACCGGAAAAGCGTGGAGCGGCCCCTGACCTACCTGCGCCGCCGGGCCTACGAGAGCATTGCAGCCGAAGGACGGGTGGTGGCCGCCGCCCCCGCCTACCGCTGGCTGGTCACCCAGACCTCCGGCGTCCAGAAACAGCTGGCCCGGGAATTCTACGCCGACGACCACCGGCTCTGGCCCAAGCCCCGCACCGACCAGCCCAACGCCCCCATTCCCCTGCCCCAGAAAAGCTGGCAGAAGATCAGCGAGCGGATGCAGACCGAGCTGGAAATGCGGGATAAAGAAGCCGGCCAGGGGGCGGGGGCCCTGGCCCAGCAGGTCAAAGCCGCCAACCGCAGCCGCCGCAGCTACCGGGATTTTCTCCGCCGGTTCTGCGTCCTGCGGGAGGAAGTCCATCTGGATCCCGACACCTTTGATCTGAACTTCTACACCTACGGCCTCTCCCTCTACGGCAACCTGCCCCTGTTGGAACCCAACGAAACCCGGGAGAGTAAAAAAATCGAGGAGATCGCCCTGGTGGTGGACACCAGCTATTCTACTTCGGGGGAACTGGTCCGGGCATTTCTGGCCGAGACCTACGCCCTGCTCAAGCAGCGGGAAAACTTCTTCCACCGGATGAACCTCCACATCCTCCAGGCCGACGACAAGGTCCAGAGCGACGAGCTTGTGACCAGTGAGGAGGATCTGATCCGGGTGATGGAGCACTTCGAGCTGAAAGGGGGCGGCGGCACCGATTTCCGCCCCGCCTTTGCCTACGTCAACCGGCTGTGCGAGGAAAAGAAGTTCCAGAACCTGCGGGGGCTGCTCTATTTCACCGACGGCATGGGCATCTACCCGGCCCGGCGGCCGCCCTATGAAACGGCCTTTCTCTTTTTGGGGGACCGGTTCGATGCCGCCGCCGTCCCGCCCTGGGCCATGAAGCTGGTGCTGGATGAAGAAGAATTCTCCGGCCCGGCCGCCCGGCCCCGCCAGCCCAACGCCCCCGAGGAGGAAACCGACCTCTACCGGGATTTGAACAATCTCTGACCGCCCTGTTTAAAGGAGGGCTTTTTCCATGAACATCAAACGCGCCAAAAAAGAAATCAAACGCACCGTCACCGCCTATCTGGCCAAAGACGCCCTGGGGGAATACGCCATCCCGGCCATCCGGCAGCGGCCCATCCTGCTGATGGGCCCCCCGGGCATCGGCAAAACCCAGATTATGGAGCAGATCGCCCGGGAATGCCAGGTGGGTCTGGTGGCCTACACCATCACCCACCACACCCGCCAGAGCGCGGTGGGCCTGCCCTTCATCCGTCAGCGGCACTACGGCGACCGGGACGTGTCGGTGACCGAATACACCATGAGTGAGATCATCGCCAGCATCTATGAGAAGATGGAGGCCACCGGCCTGAAAGAGGGCATCCTCTTCATCGACGAGATCAACTGTGTCTCCGAGACCCTGGCCCCCACCATGCTGCAATTCTTGCAGTGCAAGACCTTCGGCAACCAGGCTGTCCCCGCCGGGTGGGTGATCGTGGCCGCAGGCAACCCGCCCGAGTACAACAAATCGGTCCGGGATTTTGACCTGGTCACCCTGGACCGGGTCCGCCGGATGGACCTGGAACCCGACCTGACGGTCTGGAAGGAATACGCCCGGGCCGCCGGGCTCCACAGCGCCATCCTGAGCTATCTGGAACTGCACCCCCAGAACTTCTACCAGGTGAATGCCGATGTGGACGGCACCCAGTTTGTCACCGCCCGGGGCTGGGAGGACCTCTCCAACCTGCTGGACAGCTACGAGCGTCTGGGCCTTACCGCCGACGAAGAATTGATCCACCAGTTCCTCCAGCATAAACAGATCGCCGGGGACTTTGCGGCCTATCTGGACCTCTATTATAAGTACCGGGACGACTACGGAGTGGAGGAGATTCTGGCCGGACAGGCCAAACCCAACGCCTTTGCCCGGCTGCTCCGGGCCCCCTTCGACGAGCGGCTCTCCCTGGTGGGGCTGCTGCTGGCGGGGCTCGAAACCCGGTTCGCCGCCTCCCGCCGGGCAGACGGCGCCGCCGACGGCTGCTATGCCCTGCTGCGGCAGCTGAAGGGGGATCTAAATGCCCTGCCGGAGGCCAAGGCTGAGGACGCCGCGGCCCTGCTGGGGACCCAGATGGCCGACTACAACGCCGAGACCCAGCGGCTGCGGGCCGCCGGGCTTCTGGACAAAGCCGCCCTCACCACCCGGCTGGAAGTGCTGGCCGCCCTGAACCGCTGGGCCGCCGCACTGAACAAGGCCCGCCCCGCCGACGCCGAGGCCGCCTTCGGGCTGCTGCGGGCCGAGTTTGAGACTCTGGCCGAACAGCGGGACCAGGCCCAGCAGACCGCCTCCGCCGCCCTGGAAGCCGCCTTCGACTTTATGGAACAGGCGTTTGCCGAAAGCCAGGAGATGGTGGTCTTTGTCACCGAGCTGACCCTCTCCCCCGGGGCCCACGCATTCATTGCCGAGAACGGCTGCGAGCGGTACTTCCGCTACAACAAAGACCTGCTGCTGGACAGCCGGAAAGCCGCCCTCCAGCGGGAGCTGGCCGCCGAGGAAGGGCGGAACGGGGGGCTTTAAAATGGGGGAAAACCTGCTTTTCAGCCTGAACAGCACCATGCCCATGTTCTTTTTGATTCTGTTCGGTTATATTTTGAAGAGAATCAACTTTTTGGATAACAATTTTATCGCCACAGCCAACAAGTTTGTCTTTCATGTCACTCTTCCGGTGATGCTCTTTCTGGACCTGGCGGGCACCGACCTGCGGGCCAGCTTCGACGGCCGGTATATCCTCTTCTGCGCGGGGGTGACCACCGCCTCCATCCTGGTAATCTGGGTTCTGGCGCGGCTCCTGCTCCGGGACAAAAGCCTGGTGGGCGAATTCGTCCAGGCCTGCTACCGCTCCTCGGCAGCCATCCTGGGGGCGGCCTTCATCCAGAATATCTACGGCAGTTCGGGGATGTCGGGGCTGATGATCCTGGGCAGCGTGCCCCTCTACAACATCTTCGCGGTGCTGATCCTCACCCTGGAAAGCCCCGCCGCCGAGGGCCAGAAGGACACCGCCGCCAAGCTCAAGAAAAGCCTGAAAGGGATCGTCACAAACCCCATCCTTTTGGGGATTCTGGCAGGGCTGGCGGCGGCTCTGGTCCGGCTGCCCATCCCCGCCATGGCCGAAAAGACCCTCTCCAGCCTGTCGGCCCTCACCAGCCCCTTGGCTCTCTTGGCCATCGGGGCGGGGTTCAAGGGCCGGGCCGCCCTGGGCCAGCTGCGGCTGACCGCCATTGCCGCTGCCACCAAACTGGTGATTCTGCCGGCTCTCTTTCTGCCCCTGGCGGTGCGGCTGGGCTTCGCCGACGAAAAGCTGGTGGCCCTGCTGGTGATGCTGGGCAGCATCACCACCCCTTCCAGCTATGTAATGGCCCGCCAGATGGGCCACGACGGCACCCTGACCGGCAGCGTCTGCGTGGTCACCACCGTTCTCAGCGCTCTGACCCTCACCGGCTGGCTCTTCTGGGCCCGGACGAACGGGTACATTTTGTAATTTTAAATCGTTTTTCGACATTTTGTAAACCAAAACCGCACCGAAAGCCAAAAGCCTCCGGTGCGGTTTTATAATTGTATGGGCAGAGGGCAGCAAAAAGGCCGCCGTTTTGAAACGGCGGCAGACTTTTTGGTGAGGGATCTATTTCTCAGCGGGGCAGTTCCCCAGGGCGGGGCGCTCGGACATAGGGCAAAAGTTCCCGCCGGCAGACCCCCAGGGTCTTGTAATTCTCCCGGGCCTGGGCCAGGGTCAGCCCGTGGTTTTCGTCGCTGGGCTCGTCCTCCCGGGAAAGAAAGAGGTCGTTCTCCCAGAAGCAGACCGGGCAGATAAAGGCGACGGCCTCCTCCCGGGGCACCGGGAAGGTAATACAGCTGCAGCAGGGGCAGGGATATTTTCCCTCCGGCTTAGGGGGCTGGGGGTCGGGCTGAATCTCCCCGGGCAGATTATTCTCCGCTTCGGGCAGATAGAAGAATTTCTCCTTCATCGCGAACCCCCGGTTACTTTTCGTCCAGATGGTGTTTTTTGCAGATCACCTTGGAGATCCAGTACAGCCCGCCCAGCAGGACCGCCGCCAGGATCAGATAGAGGGGCTGTTCCAGCGCGCTGACCAGCGACTGGCCAAACAGGGCCATCATGGCCACCATAACCCCCTTGCCGGAGATCAGGGTCACGATATACCGGCGCTCGTCAAAGTCCGAGACGCCAAAAGCCAGGTGCAAAAATGCCGTGGGGGTAAAGGGCAGCAGCGCCAGCACAAAAAGGGCCCGGGTATCGCAGTTGCTGACCCACTGCTGGGCCTTCTGCAATTTTTCAAACCGGCAGGCAAACCGCCAGAAGAACTGTTTGACCACCCGCCGCCAGAACAAAAACATCAGCGAACCGCCCACAGCCACCCCGGCCCAGCTGTACAAAAAGCCCAGCAGCGCCCCATGGGCCGCCACGTTCAGGGCCACAATCGCCACCAGCGGCAGGGCCGGAATGAACGACTCCACCATGGCCAGCAGAATGGGAGCCAGGGGCCCCAGCCCCTGGAAGCTGTCCAGCAGCTCCTCCCAGAACTCCAGGGTAAAAAGAGGTTCCAGCCACCGCGTAATTGCCATCGCCATCTGTCCTTTAACTTCCCTCCTGTTAAACTGCGCCAATCTCATTGGAGCTTATTATATCCACTTCCTGTTACAAACCGATGAACAAATCATCAAGCTTTTCCGTTTTTTGTCAGACTGCGCCGATTTTCTTTCCCTCTTTAACACGAATCAGGCGGCCTTTTTCCTGCATGGAGAAAGCGGATTTTTCACAGGATCATTCCCCCTGCTGGGGTTTTTCCTCCCGGGCCCGCAGCCGTTCCAGCTGCTGGCGGCGCTGCTTTTCCCACCGGGTCAAAAGTTCACGGTCCGGGATCTGGACACAGCGGGCGTAGCTCCAGTGCAGGCCGTCCCGCCGGGCCAGCTTGTACCGCACAAAGACGCCCTGGGCGGCCTCGGTTTCGCCGCCTTTGCAGTGGGGGCACTGGGACAGGGTGTACCAACTATTGTTCCCCTTTTTGAGCCAGACATCGTCCGGCTCAAGAGCTGTGCCGCAGACCGGGCAGGGCGGGCAGAGCAGCTGGGGATCGGTCCGCCAGGCATACTGCTCCACATAACCGGTGTACACCCGGAAATCCCGGTAATCCCCGGGAGCCGGGCAGAGGCTCTGGCGGAGGGACTCTTCTTCGGTGGGGTACTCCGCCAGCCCCCGGCGCAGGTCCAGGCAGCGGCAGACGTCCGCCGTGTAGAGGGCATCCGACAGCGCATCGTGGAAGGGCCGCTCCATGGGCAGGCCCAGCCGGGTGACCACGCTCTCCAGGGTCATCCCCTCCCCTTCCTTGCGGGGGTGCTCCCGCAGGAAGATCTGCTGCAAATCGTACCAGACGGTGGGCCGGGACTCGTCCAGGTTGCAGAGGAACAAATTCTGCTTGAGGACGGGCACATCGTCCATCCCCCACTCGGCAAACTCGGCGTCCGGGCCGCACCACTGCATAAACCGGCGCAGCCCTTGAACAATGGGTTCGCCCCGGTCCAGGTCCGCCTGTTTTAAGCCGGTGACCTTGGCGATGTGGTGCTGCAATTTGCGGAAGATCCGGGGCCGCAGGTGGATGGAAAAGGTATCCAGCACCCGGCCGTCCTCGTCGATCTTCACCGCCCCGATCTCGATGATCTCTCCCCGCAGGGTCTGTTCCACCCCGTGGTAGTTAAAAGTATGGGGCTGGTAACCGATATTCCATTCCAAATCAAATAAAACCAGATTGCGCTGTGACATGTTCTTGTTGTTTCTCCGTTTCCTTTCTCACGTTCTTTCTCAAACATTCAGAATAAATTTTTCAACCGCCTCGGCCACACCGTCGTGGTTGTTGTCGGCCTGGGTGACATAGTCGGCCACCTCTTTAACCTCCGGTGCGGCGTTGGCCATGGCCACCCCCACCCCGGCAAACTGGATCATGGAGCAGTCGTTCAGGCCGTCGCCGCAGGCCATCAGGTTCTCCCGGGTCAAACCCATGGAGGAAAGCAACGCCGCCAGGCTGGCGTCCTTGGCCACCCCCAGGGGCACCGCCTCCAGGAAGAAGGCGCAGGAGGGGTAGAGGTCGATCCGGCCCGCGAACTTCTCCCGGGCGGCGCGGCAGACGTCGTCCATCCGGGCCGGGTCCAGGGTAATCAGCATCTTGTTCACGGGGTAATCCACATGGACGGCCAGATCTTCCACCCGGATCATGGGCAGCTTGTTGGTAAAACTCTCCTTGGCGGCCCAGGGGTCCTCGGGGCGCTCGGTGACGATGCCCGCATCGTTGTAAGTAACAATGGCCACATCTTCCTGGGCGGCAAAGGCGCACAGCTCGGGCACCAGCTCGGCGGGCAGGATTTTCTGGTAACGGATCTCCCCGGTCTTACAGTCCACAATGGCGCCGCCGTTATAGGACAGGATACAGCCGCCCCGCTGGTCCAGCCCCAGCTCCTGAGCCACCGGGCGCACCCCGGCGGTGGGCCGGCCCGAGGCCAGAACCACCGTCACCCCCTGGTCCATGGCCCGCTCCAGAGCGGCGCGGGTGCGGGGCGTGATCTCCTTTTGGTCGTTGGTCAAGGTGCCGTCCAGATCCAGCGCCAGCACCCGGATATTCGATGTAGCCATAGTTTATGTTCCTCCCATACAGGCGGTGCGGGCAGCCCGGCCGCCGATTCCAATGCTTTTCTTACCATTTTACAATAAAACGGGCAGGGTTTAAAGATGAAAAAACTCCTTTTCCTGAAAATCCCTCCCATTTTCACAAAAAAGGGCCCCCGCCCTTCCGCCCGAATGCGGAGAGACAGGGGCTCTTTTCTTGTTTGCAGGAACCGTTTTCCCAGAGCGTTTAGTCCTCCAGGTTGCCGGTGTAGAGCTGGTAATACTTGCCCTTCTTGGCGATCAGCTCGTCGTGGTTGCCCCGCTCGATAATCCGGCCCTGCTCCAGAACAATGATGCAGTCGGAGTTCCGAACGGTGGACAGACGGTGAGCGATGACGAAGGTGGTGCGGCCATACATCAGGCCGTCCATACCAGCCTGAACCAGGGCCTCGGTGCGGGTATCGATGGAGGAGGTCGCCTCGTCCAGGATCAGCACCGGGGGATCGGCAACCGCCGCCCGGGCGATGGCCAGCAGCTGGCGCTGGCCCTGAGACAGGTTGGCGCCGTCGCCGGTCAGCATGGTGTTGTAGCCGTCGGGCAGACGCTTGATGAAGCCGTCGGCGTTGGCCAGGCGGGCCGCCGCGATGCACTCTTCATCGGAGGCATCCAGCCGGCCGTAGCGGATGTTGTCCATGACGGTGCCGGTGAACAGGTGGGTATCCTGGAGCACGATGCCCAGGCTGGCTCGCAGATCCGACTTCTTGATCTTGTTGATGTTGATGCCATCGTAGCGGATCTTGCCGTCCTGGATGTCGTAGAACCGGTTGATCAGGTTGGTGATGGTGGTCTTGCCGGCGCCGGTGGAACCGACGAAGGCGATCTTCTGGCCCGGCAGGCCGTAGAGGTTGATCTCGTGCAGAACGGTCTTTTCGGGCACATAGCCGAAGTCCACGCTGTTGAACCGGATATCGCCCTCCAGCTTGGTGTAGGTCAGGGTGCCGTCGTGGTGGGGGTGCTTCCAGGCCCAGATGCCGGTCCGCTCCTCGGTCTCGGTGAGGTTGCCTTCCCGGTCGTACTTGGCGTTCACCAGGGTGACATAGCCGTCGTCGGTCTCGCTGGGCTCATCCATCATCTTATAGATACGCTCGGCGCCAGCCAGAGCCATGACGATGCTGTTGGCCTGCATGGAGACCTGGGTGATGGGCATATTGAAGCTCTTGTTCAGGGCCAGGAAGGCCATGACAGTGCCCAGGGTGACGCCGCCGATGCCGCCGGCAGCCAGCAGAGCGCCCACCAGAGCGCAGAGCGCGTAGCTGACGTTGCCCAGCTGGGCGTTGGCAGGCATCATCATGTTGGAGTAACCGTTGGCCAGCTTGGCGCTCTCGGTCAGCTGGGCGTTCCGCTCCCGGAAGCCCTCCAGGGCCTTCTCCTCGTGGGTAAAGACCTTGACCACCTTCTGGCCGTCCAGCATCTCTTCGATGTAGCCATTGACGACGCCCAGGTCGGTCTGCTGCTTGATGAAGTACTTGCCGCTCATGGAGGCCAGCTTCTTGGAGCAGAAGAGCATCAGGGCCACCATGCACATGGTCAGCACCGTCAGGGGAATGCTCATCAGGCACATGCTGACGAAGACCGACACGATGGTGATAACGCTGGAGATCAGCTGGGGAATACTCTGGCTGATCATCTGGCGGAGGGTATCCACGTCGTTGGTGTACACCGACATGATATCGCCGTGGGGATGGGTGTCAAAGTACCGGATGGGTAGGGTCTCCATGTGGCTGAACAGCTCAATACGGATGTTCCGCATGGTACCCTGGGTCACGTTGACCATAATGCGGGCGTTGCACCAGGCGGCCAGGATGCCCACCAGGTAGATGCAGCCCACCTTAACCAGCGCACCGGCCAGCGGGGCGAAGTCCGGCACCTCCTGGCTGGTCATGGGCACAATATAGTCGTCCACCAGAGTCTTGAGGAAGAGGCTGGCCCGGACGTTCGCAAATGCGCTGAGGAAAATACAGATCAGAACAATGATGCAATGGGGCAGATAGTTTTTGAACACTTCGCCCATAATCCGTTTCAGCAGTTTGCCGGGGTTGGCGACCTTGGGGCGGGGCCGTCCCATGCCGCCGCGGCCTGCCGGGCCGCTGATCACTTTTGCCTGCGCCATTACAGCTCACCTCCCTGCTTGTCGAAGTCTCCGCCGCCCTGCATCTGGCTGTTGTAGACTTCCTGATAAATCTTGTTGGTTGCCAGCAGTTCCTCGTGGGTGCCCAGGCCGTCGATCCGGCCGTTGTCCAGCACCAGGATGCGGTCCGCATCCTGCACCGAGGAGATACGCTGTGCAATGATGATCTTGGTGGTATTGGGGATCTGCTCCCGGAAGGCCCGGCGGATCTTGGCGTCGGTGGCGGTATCCACGGCGCTGGTGGAGTCATCCAGGATCAGGACCTTGGGTTTACGCAGCAGAGCGCGGGCAATGGTCAGGCGCTGTTTCTGGCCGCCGGACACGTTGGAGCCGCCCTGCTCAATCCAGGTGTTGTACTTGTCGGGGAACCGCTCGATGAACTCATCGGCACAGGCCAGCTTGGCGGCCTGGATGCACTCTTCTTCGGTGGCGTTCTCGTCGCCCCAGCGCAGGTTATCCAGGATGGTGCCGGAGAACAGAACGTTCTTCTGGAGCACCATGGAGACATCCTTGCGCAGCAGATCCATATCGTAATCCCGGACATCTACGCCGCCGATCCGCACTGCGCCGCTGTCCACGTCGTACAGACGGGGGATCAGCTGCACCAGGCTGGACTTGGCGCTGCCGGTGCCGCCGATGATGCCGATGGTCTCGCCCGGCTTGATGGTGAAGTTGATGTCGGTGAGCACCGCGTTGCCGGTACCGTGCTTATACTTGAAGGTCACGTGGTCGAACTCGATGCCGCCGTCCTTCATCTCGAACACCGGCTTCTCGGGCTCGCCCAGGTCGGTCTTCTCGTCCAGGACTTCCACAATACGCTTGGCGGAAGCAGCCGACATGGACAGCATAACGAACGCCATGCTCAGCATCATCAGGGACATGAGGATGTTCATGACGTAGCCGAACAGCGCGTTCAGCTGGCCGGTGGTGATGGTGCCCTTCAGCACGAAGTTGGCGCCGAACCAGCTCAGGGCCAGGTTGCAGCCGTAGACGGCGGTCAGCATGGCGGGGTTGTTGAAGCTCAGGCGGCTCTCAGCCTTGACAAACTGTTTGTACAGATAATCGCAGGCCTTGGAGTATTTTTCGTTCTCGTAGCCCTCGCGGACAAAGCTCTTGACCACACGGATGGCGGCCACGTTCTCCTGCACCGAGGCGTTCAGGTTATCGTAGCTCTTGAACACCTTGTCGAACAGTTTGAAGGTGGGGACCATGATGCCCACCAGCAGCACCACCAGGAAGATGATGGCCACGATGAAAATACCGGTCAGATGTACATTGATCATGCAGGCCATGATCAGGGCAAAAATCAGATGAACCGGGGCACGCACGCACATCCGCATGATCATCTGGAATGCGTTCTGCAGGTTGGTCACGTCGGTGGTCATACGGGTGACCAGGCCGGCGGTGGAGAACTTGTCGATGTTGGAGAAGGAGAACCGCTGGATGTTCTCATACATCGCATCGCGCAGGTTGCCCGCAAAACCGGTGGATGCCTCCGCAGCAAAACGGCCTGCCAAAATGCCCAGGGCCAGCGCCACCGCCGCCACCAGGAATGTAAGCAGACCGTATTTTAAAATAGCGCCCATATCATTTTTGGAGATGCCTTCGTCAATGATGAACGCCATCAGCAGCGGGAGCAAAACGTCCATGATTGCTTCCAGCGCGGAAAGGGTCGGCGTCAGGATCGAGGCTCGTTTGTACTTGCCCAGATGTGACGCAAGTTTTTTAATCATTCGTCATTCCTCCCAGTATAGTTTGTTCGGTATGAAACATAATAAGCAGAAACCATTCTTTTGTCAATGTGTTTTAAAAAAATTTTGAAATTTGTTCACATTTCCAATTTTTGGGATATTTCAGGGCTATTTGAGGGCTTCCCGCAGCTTATTCAGCAGCCGGAGCATCTCGGCGTTTTCCTCCTCGGTCAGCAGGCTTTTGATATACTCGTCGGTCTGGTGGAGGGAGAGCATCATCTGTTCGTGGATCCGGATGCCCGCGTCGGTCAGCTCCAGCCGTTTGAGCCGGGCGTCGTGGGCCACGCTCTGGCGGCAGATATAGCCTTTGCGCTCCATCAGCTGGAGGATGTTGGTGACGGTGGAGCGGGTGATGGAGAAATCCCGCTCGATGTCCCGCTGGTAGATCTCCTTCTCCCGGTTGCGGTAGAGATAAGACATGATCCAGGCGTGCATGGGGGTGATATCCTCCACCCCGTTGGCTTTGCTGTATACATTCATCCGCCGGGCAATCAGGTTATTCACCCGCCGCATTTGAGCCGCGATCACCTGGGGGAGCTCCCCCTGCTGCGGGTGGTTGCAGCAGGGGTGATTTTTTTCTTCTGCGGAAGTATCTGTCATGGATCTTCACCTTCTTGTTTTTGTTTTAATTCAAAACTGTTCTATGTGCAACAGTTCGCTATCAAATATATACCCTTTTTGATCCGGGTTGTCAAGGCTTTTGGGCAAAAAAAGGCCGCTGCATCGATGCAGCGGCCTCGAAAGATTCAGTTATGCCAGATCCTCGCCGTTGGAAGCGATGACCTTCTTATACCAATAGAAGCTGTCCTTGCGGTAACGGTCCAGGGTACCGGAGCCGTCGTTGTTCTTGTCTACATAGATCATACCGTAGCGCTTCTTCATCTCGCCGGTGCCGGCGCTGACCAGGTCGATGCAGCCCCAGCAAGTGTAGCCCATCAGCTCGACGCCGTCCTCGATGGCCTCGGCCATCTGCTCCATATGCTGGCGCATATAGTCGATCCGGTAGGAGTCGTGGACGGACTTGTCCTCTTCCAGCACATCCGCTGCGCCCAGGCCGTTCTCCACGATGAAAAGGGGCTTCTGGTAGCGGTTGTACAACTCGTTGCAGTAGTACCGCAGACCCTTGGGGTCGATGGTCCAGCCCCAGTCGCTGGCCTTGAGGTAGGGGTTCTTGGCGCCGACGCTCAGGTTGCCGGTGGCCTCGGCCTCCTGGGGTGCACCGGTGGCGCAGTTGGAGGAGTAGTAGCTGAAGGAATAGAAGTCCACGGTGCCCTTCTTGAGGATCTCCTCGTCGCCGGGCTGGATATCCAGGTCGATCTGCTCCTCTTTCAGGATCCGCTTGGCCATAGCGCCGTAAGCGCCCCGGACCATCACGTCGCCGCAGTAGTAGTTGCCCTTGTACATCTCACGCTGGGCGGCCAGGATGTCGTCGGGGTTGCAGGTCAGGGGGTAGACGCAGCTGCCCGCGATCATGCAGCCGATCTTGAACTCGGGGTCCATGGCGTGGGCCAGCTGCACCACCTTGGCGCTGGCCACAAACTGGTTGTGGAGGGCGCGGTAGCGGGTCTGCTTGTGGGCGTGGCTCTCCTCGCCGCCGAAGCTGATGGCTACACAGGGCTCCTGCTCCGGCATGACGCCGGTGGAGAACAGGCCGATGTGGTCCATCAGGCCCATATTGATCTCGTTGAAGGTCAGCCACAGCTTGACGATGTCGCCGTACTCCTTGAAGCAGGTCTCGGCGTACCGGACAAAGCAGTCGATGGTCCGGCGGTCGGCCCAGCCGTTCCACTTCAGGCACAGGTTATAGGGGAACTCGTAGTGGGACAGGGTGACCAGCGGGGTGATCCCCTCTGCCTTCAGGGCCTCGAAGATGGAGCGGTAGAAGGCCACGCCCTTGGGGTTGGGCTCCAGCTCGTCGCCGTTGGGGAACAGACGGGTCCAGTTGATGGACAGACGGTAGCACTTGAAGCCCATCTCGCCGAACAGCTTGATGTCATCCAGGTAGCGGTGGTACATGTCGATGGACTCATGGCTGGGGTAGTAGATGTCGGGCCGGATCTCCTTATAGAACATCCGGGGGGTGCTGACGGTGCCGCCGGTCATGGTGTCGGGCACGCCGATGCCCTTGCCGTCGGCCTGCCAGCCGCCCTCACACTGGTTGGCGGCGGTGGCGCCGCCCCACAAAAAGCCTTTGGGGAACTTGCTCATTTTCTCTCTGCCTCCTGTAAAAGTGCTTGGCCGCCGGCGCCGTCGCCCGGCGGGCGGCCCTCTTTTCTTTTATAGTACCCAATCCGCCCGGCCGCGTCCATTCGTTCTTTGACCAAAGTTTCCGAGTGTTTTTCGCGCCAATCTTCCAAAATGGAGAAAAAGTGTGACTTTTGCTGCCCTGACCCCCGGATTTTCAGCTCATTTTTTGCAGTTTTCACTAGAAAGAGACAAATTCGGGCGGCTTTTCCTCCCATTCTGTTTCTTTTCAATTATTCTCAGATATGATACTATAATCCTGTAAGACTTTCACGCTCGGGCCCGGCGCCCGGGCCGAACACCATATTAGGGAAATGGAGTGTTTTGCTATGACCGAGTTCAAGCCCGTCAAGGAAGGTAAGGTCCGCGAAATTTACGACAACGGTGACAGCCTGATTATGGTCGCCACCGACCGGATCTCCGCGTTCGATGTCATCCTGAAAAACAAGATCACCAAAAAGGGCACCGTTCTGACCCAGATGAGCAAGTTCTGGTTCGACTACACCCGCGACCTGCTGCCCAACCACATGATCTCGGTGGACCCCGCCGATATGCCCGAGTATTTCCGTCAGCCCCAGTTCACCGGCAACAGCATGCTCTGCCGCAAGCTCAAGATGCTGCCCATCGAGTGCATCGTCCGGGGCTACATCACCGGCAGCGGCTGGGCCAGCTACCAGAAGACCGGCAAGGTCTGCGGCATCACCCTGCCCGAGGGCCTGCGCGAGTCCGACAAGCTCCCCGAGCCCATCTACACCCCCAGCACCAAGGCCGACCTGGGCGACCACGACGAGAACATCTCCTACGAGCAGAGCATCGACGTGCTGGAGAAGGTCTTCCCCGGCAAGGGCAAGGAATACGCCACCAAGCTGCGGGACTACACCCTGGCTCTGTACAAGAAGTGCGCCGACTATGCCCTGAGCCGCGGCATCATCATCGCCGACACCAAGTTTGAGTTCGGTCTGGACGAGGAGGGCAACGTTGTCCTGGGCGACGAGATGCTGACCCCCGATTCCTCCCGCTTCTGGCCCCTGGAGGGCTACGAGCCGGGCCACGGCCAGCCCTCGTTCGACAAGCAGTTTGTCCGCGACTGGCTCAAGGCCAACCCCGACAGCGACTACAACCTGCCCCAGGAGGTCATCGACAAGACCATCGACAAGTATCTGGAGGCCTATGAGCTGCTGACCGGCGAGAAGCTGTAAGCCGCCGTTTCCCCCACACAAACAACAAACCGCCCCCGGAGAGGCAGCCTCTCCGGGGGCGGTTTTATCTGTTTTTGGGCCCCTCTGGGGGGCGGGGATTACTCAATCTCGATCAGATTGGGGTTGGCGGGCAGCTGCTTGGGCTGCTCGTTGCGGGGCAGAGTGATGTGCAGGATACCATCCTCGAACTTGGCGCGGATGTCCTCCTTGCGGACGGCGTCGCCCACATAGAAGCTGCGGGCACAGCTGCCGGTGAAGCACTCCCGGCGGATATACCGGCCGTTCTCATCGGTCTGGTCGTTGTTGTGGCTGCGGACCGCCTGGATGGTCAGATAACCGTTGTTCAGCTCCATCTGGACGTCTTCCTTCTTGCAGCCGGGCAGATCCACCGCCACCTCATAGGTGGTATCGGTCTGCTTGACGTCGGTCTTCATCATATTCTCACCGCGCTTGCCGAAAACACTGCGGGTTTCACGGTCCATCGCACGCTCGAGGCTGCGGTCGCTCCAGAACGGATCGAAGAAATCGTCGAACAAATTTTCATGGAAAAGTGCAGGCATCAACATAAAATCTTCCTCCAATCCCGGCATTGCGTCGGTCATAATCTTTTTTGTGACCCAGGGCCCCGGGGTTTTGTTCCTCGGTGCCTTTCCTCTGGGTACGGCTTTATTATAGCACGTTTTTTAGCACTGTCAAGCATAGAGTGCTAACGTTCACAAAAAGTTAATTTTTGCCAGGATTGTGGTAGATTTTCATCTGTCTTCCGTTGTTTTTCAATATTCTTTCGGCAGATCAAGACAAGATCTGCCAGTGATTTGTTGTCACTCTTCCAAAAAATCGGCGTCCTTCCGCAGCGGAAAGACCATCAGCTCCAGCCCCTGGCCCCGCTCGGGGGTGAGGGCGATCCGGGTCACCCGGCTGTTGTCGTAGGTTTTGTAATAGTACACGCCCTCCGTGGCATTGATGCAGCAGGAATAGTTGGTCTGGTCAGGGGCCCCCTCCGGCGTCACCACCGCCCCCCGCACCATGGCCACCGCATCCAGCACGTGGAGCACCTGGGACACGCAGGAAGCCTCGTCTTCCCCGCAGACGCTGTGGGTCTTGCAGAACAGGGTCTTGATAAACCGGGACGCCGAGGAAAAATCTCCCGGCAGGCCCCAGGCCCCGGCCCCCTGCCCGAAGGGGGTCAGCTCCACCGGCGGGCAGAAATTGTTCCGGGGCGGACAGGCCGACAAGGGCAGATACTGGCGGACGTTCTCCCGATGGAAGGGAAAAGGCGGGTTATTGGTCAGCACTCCGAAGGGGTTATCATAGATCTGCATCCCCTCTTCTGTCTGCTCCACCACCAGGCTGCCCGAGGCATCGGACAGAATCCAGTGCAGCGGGGCCAGGGGCAGCCCGGGCCCGAAGGGAACAGCGATCAGATCCACGGTTTCCAGCATCTGCCGGGCCTGGGCCAGGGTGGCGCAGCTGCCCAGCAGATAAGGGATCAGCTCATAGGGGGCCAGCGCCCGCCGCCCCGGCCGGCCCTCGGGCCGATACCAGGCGTTGCCGGGGAAGTTCAGCCCCGCCATACACAGGCCCTTCTCGTTGGCGGCCTCGGCATAGAGAGGGTAGTTGCCGGTGGTGTTGGCCATCCCGATCATAGCGTAATGGGAGGGCAGAACCCCAGCCTGTTTGGTGGAGAGGGGATAATTGCGGGGGGTAATGACCACCGCCTCCCCGAAATGGCATTCCAGATCCATATTCCGCCCAAAATACAGGCTGCCTTTCTGGAACGTAAACGCTGTGCACATAATTTTGTACCTCCTTGCAGCAAACAACAAGGGTATTGTTTGGCACAAGCCGGGATTTATCCCTGCCGCCCGAGGCAATCAGTCCTTTTTGCGCCGGCGGTCGTGCTGGCCTTGGCTGTAAAAGCGGCGTTTTTCCTCGTACATCCGGTGGTCGGCCTCGTCGTACTGTTCCTTGACGCTGCGGCAAACCGAGCTCCATACCGCCCCCACTGAACAGCTGACCTCATGGGCCGTCAGCTCTCGCTCCAGGGCACGGATGGCCGCATAAAATTCTTCCTCTCCGCACTGACGGTCCACCACCACGAATTCGTCGCCGCCGGTGCGGTAGACCCGCCCCGGGAACACCGCCCGCAGCTGTTCGGCCGCCCGGCAGATCAGCCGGTCCCCGGCGCTGTGGCCCCATTGGTCATTCACTTCTTTCACAGGCCGTTCAGGTCAAAGCAGGCCACCCCCATGGGGACGTCCTCTTCAAAGACGGCATCCAGTGTCTCGTTGAATTTGTTGCGATTGTACACCCCGGTCAGGGTATCCTCGTAGCTCATCCGCTCGAGGATGGCCGTCTGGGTTGCAATCTGCCGTTTCTGTTCTTCCACCTGTTCCTGAAGGTATTGGTAGGATTCCAGCGCCATCTTGATGGGGAACCCCGTATCCTCGGGGGCCGTATCCTCCTAGGGATTGGAAATATGGATGTGACCGCAGCAAAGCCGCCCGCCCCGACGGCAGAACACCGTCGTGATCCGCTGGTGAACCCGCAGACTGATTCCAGTGGCTGCATCGGTTTTGATCCACAGCCGGCCGCCGCACAAAAAGATCTCCGGCGCAAGTTCCAGTACGTTGTATTCCTCGTTCCAGATAATACAGCGGGGGACCTGCCCCTCAAACTGGCGGAAAATCTCGATCACGTTTTCCCGGCCGACGGCATACTCCTCCTCGCCGGTGCCCAGCCAGACGATTTCCTCGTCCATCAGGCCGATCAGCGCTTCGACATCGTTTTCGCAATAATGTTTGTGGGCCATAAAGCTGGTCAGGGCCGCGGCTTCCTGACCCGCGGGGGTATTGCATTGCACATGCATGATATCGCCTCCTGTCCGCTTGTACGGGTCATTTCATCGAGCTTTGGTCTCATTATAACATAACTGCCCGCCATATTAAATAAGAACTCTTCCTAAACAGCTTCTATTTTTGGTTTATCACCGTCTTTTCTGTCCCTCTCCGGTCTTGACCAGCCGGGCCACCGTCTCAATGTGTTCGGTGTGGGGGAACATATCCACCGGGATGAAATACTCGGCCCGGTAGCCCCGCCGGGTCAAAAGGGCCAGATCTCGGGCCATGGTCTCAGGGTTGCAGCTCACATAGACCACCCGCCGGGGGCCCATCTTGGCCACGCTCTCCAAAAAAGCCGGGGTGGAACCCTCACGGGGCGGGTCCATTAGAACCACATCCGCCCACTGTCCCCCGTCGGCGGCTTCGGCGATCCAGCGGGTGGCGTCCGCCGCAAAGAATCGGGCGTTCTGCACCTGGTTGTGCCGGGCGTTGCCGATGGCATCCCGAATGGCGTCGGCGTTGACATCTACGCCCACCACCCGGCGGGCCTGGCCGCTGGCGGTCAGACCGATGGTGCCGATGCCGCAGTAGGCATCCAACACCGTTTCGGCCCCGGTCAAACCGGCGGCCTTCACCGCCAGGTTGTACAGAACCTCGGTCTGAACCGGGTTGACCTGGTAGAAGCTCCGGGGGCTGATGGCGTATCGTTTGCCGCACAGCTCATCCAAAATGAATCCTTTGCCGTAGAGGACTTTTTCGGTGTCCCCCAAAACGGCGCTGGTGTGGCGGGGGTTATAGTTCTGGACCACCGTATTGACGGTAACTCCCCGCTGCTCTGCCTCGGCCAGCAGAGCCCGGACAAAGTTTTTCGCCCCCGGCAGCACCGGCTGACCGGTGACCAGCACCACCATGATCTGACCGGTGGCAAAGCCCCGGCGGAGCAGGCAATGGCGGAGAAGGCCGGTGCCTTTGTCCTCCTGGTAGGGGGTATAATGGCAGGCGTTGGCCGCCGCCCGCACCGCCTGCATGGTCTTGTCCAGCTGTTCATCCTGCAAGAGGCACTCCTCCACCGGCAGAACCTTATGGGTACCCGCCGCATAGATGCCGGATACCAGCCGCCCGCCCGGGCCGGGAGCAAAGGTGGAGATCACCTTGTTCCGGTAGTGCCAGGGGTGTTCCATCCCCCGAATGGGCCGCACCGGGCCGTATTTGCCCAGCAGGGCCCGGATTTTATCTTCCTTCTGTTTCAGCTGAGCGGAATACTCTACCCCCAGCAGGGGGCAGCCGCCGCAGCCTTTGGCATGCAATTTACAATCCATGGTATTTCCTCCTTTAATCGTAGAAGTCGTATTCCCCGGCTTCGGCGTATTTTTCTTCCAGCACCCGGACCGCCTGTTCCAGCTGGCCCTGGGTGCAGCTGCTCTCGCTGACCAGGGCCCGCACCGCCGCGGGCAGGTCCCCGCCGAACAAGGTCTCCAGCCGTTCCTTCATGCAGTAGACCCCGTAGGCCCGGCGGGTGATGGTGGGGGTATAGAGATTGCGGTTGCCTTCCTTCTCGCTTTTAACCCAGCCCTTGGCCTCCAAGCGGTAAAGGAAGTTTAAGATCGTAGCATCCGCCCAGTGTTTGCCCGGCAGCTGCTCCCCGATCTCCCGGCGGGCCGCCCGGGGGCCGGCGGCCCAGAGCGCCAGCAGGACCTGTTCCTCCGACGACGAAAGAGCTTTGAGTTGGTCGGGAATCCCGTACAACAGCTCCGCCTCCCTTCTTTTTTCTTTTACAAGTGTCTTTGATATTTTTATTTTACACGATTTTACTGTCGCGAGCAAGAGTTTTTTCAGGGTATTACGGCCCGCAGCTCTTGTTATTTTTACATTTGTCTTTATTTATGTATTTCCATCAAGGACATTTGTATGTTCTGTGCTTTCACCGCTGACAAGCTCTGCATTTTTTGTGCAAATGGGCTCTTGTTTTGTCCATCCCAAACCCGGTATACTATCCTCACAACCCACCGTTGAAACCGCCCGGCGACGCTATTGAGGGAAACCGCCGGGCCCCTGAAATAGAGAAAAGGAGCGTTCGATTATGGCACGAGTATACAATTTCAGCGCAGGCCCCAGCATGCTGCCCGAAAAGGTCCTGAAACAGGCCCAGGCCGAGCTTCTCGAGTATGGCAACAGCGGCCAGAGCGTCATGGAGATGAGCCACCGCAGCAAGTGGTTCGAGCAGATCATCGCCGACACCGAAGCTTCTCTCCGGCGGCTGATGAACATCCCCGACAACTACAAAGTGGGCTTTTTCCAGGGCGGCGCCACCCAGCAGTTCGCCATGGTGCCCCTGAACTTTATGACCACCGGCAAGGCCGACTACATCGTCACCGGCAATTTCTCGAATCTGGCTGCCAAAGAGGCCGCCAAGTTCGGCGAGGCGAAGATCGTGGCCTCCAGCAAGGACAAGAACTTCACCTACATCCCCGACGTGAAGGCCATCGACTACGACAAAGACGCCAGCTACATCCACATCTGCCAGAACAACACCATCTTCGGCACCCAGTTTGTGGAGATCCCCCAGGTGGAGGGTATCCCCCTGGTGGCGGACATGAGCTCCATGATCCTCTCCCGGCCGGTGGATGTGAGCCAGTACGGCTGCATCTATTTCGGCGTTCAGAAGAACGTGGCCCCCGCCGGTATGGCCATCGCCATTGTACGGGAGGACCTGCTGGGCCACGCCGCCGACACCGTCCCCACCATGATGAACTACACCACCCTGCTGGAAAAGGACAGCATGTACAACACCCCGCCCTGCTGGTGCATCTACATGACCGGCCTGGTGCTCCACTATCTGGAGAACGAGATCGGCGGCCTGGCCAAGATGCAGGCCATCAACGAGGCCAAGGCCAAGGTGCTCTACGATTACCTGGACAGCCAGGACTTCTTCCATAACCCCGTGGAGCACAAGTACCGCAGCACCATGAACGTCACCTTCACCAGCCCGAACGCCGACATGGACAAAAAGTTCTGCGCCGAGGCCGCCGAGGCAGGCTTTGTCAACCTGAAGGGCCACCGCCTGGTGGGCGGCATGCGGGCCTCCATCTACAACGCCATGCCGCCGGAGGGCATCGACAAGCTGGTCCAGTTCATGGACGATTTCCGCAAAAAGAACGCATAAGCCAGAGGGGGATTTACCGCTATGTTTACCATCAAGACCATGAACGCCATCAGCCCGGTGGGCCTGGCCAAACTGCCCAAGAACCTGTTTGAGGTGGACGCCGACACCGACACCCCGGACGGCATCCTGGTCCGCAGCGCGGATCTGTTGAACACCACCTTCCCCGAGAATCTGCTGGCCATCGCCCGGGCCGGGGCCGGCGTCAACAACATCCCTCTGGACCGGTGCAGCGAGCAGGGCATCGTCGTCTTTAACACCCCCGGCGCCAACGCCAATGCGGTGGCCGAGCTGGTGATGGGCATGCTGATCGCCGGCAGCCGGAACGTCCCCGCCGCCGCCCAGTGGGCCCAGACCCTGGCGGGGGACCCGGCCCTTTCCAAGAGCGTGGAGAAGGGCAAAAAGCAGTTCGTGGGCAACGAGATTCAGGGCAAGACCCTGGGCGTCATCGGCCTGGGCGCCATCGGCTCCCGGGTGGCCAACCGGGCCATCGCCATGGGGATGGAGGTCTACGGCTACGATCCCTACATCTCCATTGACGCTGCCTGGAACCTGAGCAGCCAGGTTCACCACTGTGTCAACCTGAACGATATGCTCCCCCTGTGCGATTACCTGACCATCCATGTTCCCTACCTGCCCACCACCCGGGGCACCATCAACGCCCAGACCCTGGCCCTGTGCAAGGACGGCGTCAAGGTGCTGAACTACGCCCGGGGCGAGCTGGTGAACAACGAGGCCATTCTGGAAGCCCTGGAAACCGGCAAGGTAGCCGCCTATATGACCGATTTCCCCTGCGAGGAGCTGCTGGGCAAACCGGGCGTCCTCTGCACCCCTCACCTGGGCGCCTCTACCCCCGAGGCCGAGGACAACTGCGCCGTCATGGCCGCCCAGGAGCTGAGCGACTACCTGAAAAACGGCAACATCACCCACTCGGTCAACCTGCCGGAGGTCAACCAGCCCCGGGCCGGCGGCAAGCGGATCTGCATCATCCACCGGAACGAGCCGGGCATGATCAGCCAGATCACCACCCTGACCACCGAGGCGGGGCTGAACATCGAGAACATGGTCAATAAGAGCAAAAAAGAGATGGCCTACACCATGCTGGACGTCACCGGTGCGGTGGATCAGGGCCTGAAAGACCGGCTGGCCGCTGTCCCGGCAGTGATCCGGGTGCGGGTGCTCTAATCATTCTTTTGCCTCCCTAAAACCCCATAGAGAAAGCGGGCCTGCCCCTCCATCGGAGGGCAGGCCCGCTTTTTGTTGTTTTATTATTCCAGGCCGATCTGGGCGGCGTATTCTTCCAGCAGTTCCCGCTCCAGGAAGGGGGTTTTCTCTCCCATCCGATCCCGGTAGGTCTCGTGGCCCTTGCCAATCACGGCGATGATATCCCCGGGCTGGGCGTGGTCCACGGCGTAGTGGAGCGCATCCAGACGGTCGGGAATCTCCACAAAGGGGGCGTCCGGGTTGCCCCGGTTCATCCCCTCCCGGATGTCGGCCAGAATGTCCTCGATCTTCTCGAAGCGGTTGTTGTCTTCGGTGAGAATGGAGAAGTCAGCCATCTTGGCGCAGATCTCTCCCATTCCGTAGCGGCGGAGCTTGGAGCGATTGCCGCCGCAGCCGAAGACCACCACCAGCCGGTTGGGCTTGTAGGCCCGCAGGGTGGTGAGCAGGCTCTCGGTGGAGACCTCGTTGTGGGCGTAGTCCAGCAGGATGGTGAACTTTTTGCTGATGGGCACCAGCTCTACCCGGCCCTTGACCACACAGGAGGCCAGACCCGCGTGGATGGCCTCGTCCGGCAGACCCAGCTCTTTGCCCACGCAGAGGGCGGCCAGGGCATTGTGGACGCTGAAGGCCCCCGGCATATTGACCTGGACCTCCATCTTGTCCTTGCCGGTGACGGGGAATTTCACCCCCAGGAAATCCTGGGTGCGGAGCAGCTCATAGTCCCCTGCCCGGTAGTCGGCCCCCTCGCTGTGGCCGTAGGTCACCAGACGGCAGGTGTGACCCTCCAGCAGGGCCTCGGTGTTGGGGTCATCAATGTTCACGATGCCCACGTCGCACCGCTTGAACAGCTGGCCTTTCCAGCTGCGGTACTCCTCAAAGCTGGCGTGCTCGCCGGGGCCGATGTGGTCGGGGGAAAGGTTGGTAAAGACGCCGATGTTGTAGTGAATCCCGGCCACCCGGTCCATCATCAGGCCCTGGCTGGACACCTCCATCAAAGCGGTGTCGCATCCCGCGTCCAGAAACTCCCGGAAAATCTTTTGGAGCTCGTAGCTCTCGGGGGTGGTGTTGGCAGTATCCCGATGGAAGGCCGGGCAGGAGACGCCGTTGGTGCCGATGAGGCCCACTTTCCGCCCGGCGGCTTCCAGCACGCTCTTGATCATATGGGTGGTGGTGGTCTTGCCCTTGGTGCCGGTGACGCCGATCATGGTCAGACTGCGGGAGGGGTTGCCGAAGAGATTGGCGCTCATCAGCGCCATGGCGTACCGGCTGTTCTCCACCTTCAGCACCGTCACCCCGGCCAGCGGGGCCAGGTCGATGTCGTGCTGGATCACCAGGGCGCTGATCCCCTTGGCTGCGCAGTCGGCCGCGAAGTCGTGGCTGTCCCGCTGGGTGCCTACAATGCAGAAAAAGAGCAGCCCGGGCCCGGCCTTGCGGCTGTCATAGATGATATCGGTGATTTCGGTATCCAGGCTGCCCTGGACCAGCGTAAACTCGACCCCTTCGGTCAACTGTGAAAGCTTCATACTCAAAAACGCTCCTCACTGATTTGTTTCGGTTTGCTGCGTCTGCCCAGCCTCCGGCTGGGCGGTCTCGGGCGTAGTCTCGGCACCGGAAGTCTCCGGTGCCGCAGGGTCCGCTGTGGTTTCCGGCTGGGCGGCCGGATCGGCGGTTTCCACCGGGGGTTCGGGTTCGGGCACGGGCTCCGGCACCACATAGCCCGAGGGCAGCTCCGGCTCGCCCTGGGCAAAGATGGCCTGCAAGGTACCGTCGGTCTTCAGGTGGCTGCAATCCAGCGCGCCGGTGTCGGTGGGGGCACAGCCCTTTCCGTCGGTGTTGAGCAGCAGATACTGGGTGTAGTCCATCTTGTAATCCAGCCCGTTGAGGGTACCCAAAAGGACGCTGATCCGGTCCTCATAGAGGAAGGCGATCTGTTCGGGGTCCTCAAACTCGATCCGGGTCACCCCGGCCAGCAGTCCCCGCTCCGAAAGAACTCCCAAGATGGTTTGGAGCACTTCCAGCCGGGTGTCGGTCTGTTCTCCCTCGGTCTGGGAGGCAGCTGCCGAACCGGAGGCGGCCTCCCCCTCTGCCGCAGGGGTGAGGTAGCTCAGCTGGACGCCGGGCTGGGTGGAGGCGGGCTCGCCGCCGTAGAGGACCGGCAGGTCAGGCTGCTCGGCCCCGGAAGAGATGACCTTGAGGTTGGCCGAGATGGTCAGCCAGCCGGCCGAGGTCTGGATGGCGTAGGTGGGCACCGCCGGGGTGACCCGAACCTCCACCGTGCCGGGGTAGCGGCGGATCACATCGATCTGCTCCAAAAGGGGCAGCTGCTGCTCGAGGATCGCCTCTTTTTCCTCGGCGCTGAAACTAAAGATATTTTCTTCCAGCTGGAGGCCCAATACTTGCAGAACCTCCTCGCTGGAATAGGCCCCCGCCTGCTGCAAGAACTCGCCCTCGGCATTGCGCACCTCGATGGCGCTGATCTTGAACAGCATGGTCATAGTCAGGTAGATGCCCGCCGCCACCACGGCCACCAGCAGCAATAGCGCCGTCAGACGCCGGTAGAGCCGGCGGCGGCGGAGCATGGCCCGGGTGATCTTCCGCTTTTTGGTGCCCTCCCGCCGGGCGGCGCTCTGCGGGGGGCGGGCCGCCTGGTTTTTGCGGGCAGGGCGACGGGGGCGGCCATTCCTCTGGGGCTGGCCTTTCCGCTGGGTCGGCCTGCGCCGGCCAGCGGGCGGGGTCTGCCGGGGCTGGGTGGGAAACTCGATGCCGTTGTCCACCGGGGTATGCACCGGCCGGGGGGGCATAATCTCCTCCTCGTAGCCCTTCATATTGCCGCTCTGGGTATATTGGATGGGGGGCCGGGGCGGCGGCGCACGGCGCACGGAATCATCGCGGCCCCGGCCGCTGTCAAAACGGATGGGCTGTTTTCCGCGGGGTCTCTCCGCCATCTTCCCACCTCCTGTTCCTTTGTCGATTTAAGGGTTTTACGGCTGACGCACCAGGCCCAGCAGCCGGGTGGTGATCCGTTTAAGGCTGTCGTCCACCGAGAGGCTGCGGGCATTCTGGCCCATCCGGTTCAGCTTGCCGGGCTCGGCCAGCAGCTCCGAGACGGTCTCCACCAGCTTTTCGCCGGTCAGATGTTTTTCCTCGATGACTACTGCGGCGTCCTGTTTTTCCAGTTCCAGGGCGTTGTAATACTGGTGGTTCTCGGCCACGTTGGGGCTGGGGATCAACACCGCCGCCCGGCCTGCGGCCTCCAGCTCGGCCAGGGTCAGGGCTCCGGCCCGGCTGATGACCAGGTCTGCCGCCGCCAGCAGCTCGGGCATATTGTTGATGTACTCCTGAACGCTCAGGTTTTCCCCACGGGAGAAGCCTTTTTCTTTTTCCAGCTGCTGGAACAGCTCCACGCCGTACTGGCCGGTGGCGTGGAGGTGGAGGACGTTCTTCTTATTTTTCTGTTCCCAGGCGCAGAGGTCGGCCACCACCTCGTTGATCCGCCGGGCTCCCAGGCTGCCGCCAAAGGAGAGAATCACCGTCCGGTCCCCTGCCCCCAGTTTGGCCCGGGCCTCGGCCCGGCGGGCGGCCCATGCAAAGACCTCGGGGCGGACGGGGTTGCCCACCACCAGGGTTTTATCCGGCGCGCCCAGCCGCTCCACCGCCGCAGGCACCGCCGCGAACGCCACGTCCACGTCCTTGGCCAGCAGCTTGTTGGTCACACCGGGGAAGGCGTTCTGTTCGTGGATAGCGGTCTTGATCCCCTTCCGGGCGGCGCCCCGCACCACCGGGCCGGAGACGTAACCGCCGCAGCCGATCACCAGGTCCGGCTCCACCTCCCGCAGGATCGCCCGGGTCTTGGGCCCCGAGAGGGCCAGGTTCCACAGGGTGATGAGGTTGCGGCGGACGTTCTCCAAAGAGAGCCGCCGCTGAAAGCCGGTGATCTCGATGTGGTGGAAGGGGTAGCCCGCCTGGGTCACCAGACGGTACTCCATCCCCTCCTGCCGCCCCGCAAAATGGATCTCGGCGGTGGGGTCGGCCTCTTTGAGGGCGCCGGCAATGGCCAGCGCCGGGTTAATGTGGCCGGCTGTGCCGCCGGCAGCAATCAATACACGCATGATGGTTCCTCCTCTATCCTCCCGCAGATGTTACGGGTCGGTGCGGGCGCGGCGGGCGGTATCCAGCACAATGGGGGCGTGTTTGGCCTCCCACTCTGCCCGGGCCTGGGCCCGTTTTTCGGCCGCCCGCACCCCGTTGCGTCCAATGTTGACGATCAGGCCCATCTCCGCCATCAGCAGCACCAAACTGGTGCCGCCCGAGGAGAAGAAGGGCAGGCTGATGCCGGTGTTGGGCAGGGTGTTGGTGACAACCGCCACGTTGCAGAACACCTGCCAGCCCACCTGGGCCATAATGCCCACCCCCACCAGGGTGCTGAACCGGTCCGACGCCTCAAAGGAGATGATCAGCCCCTGCACCAAAAAGAGCACAAACAGGACGATCACCGCCAGGGCCCCGATAAAGCCCAGCTCCTCGCAGACCACGCTGAAGATAAAGTCGTTGGTGCACTCGGGCAGCCAGAGCTGTTTTTCCACGCTGTTGCCGAGGCCCAGGCCGGTGAGGCCCCCCGAGCCGATGGCGTAGAGGCTCTGGAGGGTCTGGTCGGTCATCTTGGTCAGATCCTGGGTCCAGCCGTCCAGACGGGTTTGCAGGTAAGGGATGGAATCAATGTGCTGGAGCACCGTCTCCAGCAGCAGAATGGCGCTGCCTGCGCCGATGTAAGTGACGATGCCGCCGCTGCCGTTGAGCAGCAGGATGGTGCCCACAATGGCACACATCAGCACAATGCCGGACATATGGGGCTCGAGAGCCAGCAGCAGGACCACCGGGACCAGGGGCAGCAGCGGAATCATCAGCTCCCGCACCACCTTTTGGTAGAGCCACTGGCCGAAATTGCCGCTGGTTTTGCCCAGGCCCTGCCGCTCCAGCTGGGGGGTGTTGCAGGCGATGTGGGCCGTGAGCAAGATCATCTCAAATTTGACCATCTCCGAAACCTGGAAGGTGGGCAGACCCTTGAGGTTGATCCACCGCCGGCAGCCGTTGAGGGGCGGGCAGAAGAGCACCACCACCAGCAGCACCAGACTGAGCAGATACCCCACCCAGACCAGGCTGCGGACAAACCGGAGGTTCAGGTGGGAAAACACCCACATGGCCCCCACGCCGATCAAGGCGCAGAAGACCTGGGACTTGATATAGTGATAGGCATCCCCCATCCGCAGATAACCGGTGGTGTAGCTGGCGCTGAAGAGCATCACCAGACCAAACACCAAAATCAACGCCAGGGTGGCCAGCCAGCTGAGGATCAGCCCGTTCCAGGGGCCGGGGTCCCGCTGAAAGATTGGTCCGGGAGCCTGTTGTTTTCGTTTTGCAACCGCCATGGATCTTTTTCCTGCCTTTCGCTTTCAGGGTAGAATCGCGGGGCTCAGCCCAGCCGGGCCAGCTGCATTGCCAGCACCAGCCCGCAGACCGCCAGCCCGCAGAAGAGACAAAATACCGTTTCGGGCCTTAGACCCCGGCGCTCCAGCCAGCGTTCCAGCGGCCAGACCGGGAACAGCGCCTTGTGGGCCAGCCTGCGCCAGAGGGTCTGGGCCAGCTCCAGGGCCCCCGCCGCGAAGAAGGGCAGCCCCAGCGCCAGGATCAGGGCCGGCCGCCCGATGGCCAGGGGAACACAGCCCACCCCGCCGGCCAGGAACAAACACCCGGTCATCCCGGGCAGAAGCCGCGCGGGGGGGAAATTCCAGAGCAGGAAAGCCATCAATGCCCCAGCCAGAGCCGCCGGAAGCACCGCCAGGGGGAAATACCCCAGCAAGGTCATGGTGCTCATAAGGCCCAGCATGGCCACAAAGGCCGCCCCGCTGCACACCCCGTCGGGGCCGTTGAGGCAGCGGGCCGACTCGGCCAGAGCCACCAGCAGCGCCGCCCATACCGGCCCGGCCCCGGCGCCCAGCTCAAGATAGCCCAGCCCCGGCCAAGCCCAGCCGGTGGGCAGACATTCGCTGGTGTAGAGGGCCAGCACTACTCCCACAGCGGCAGCCAGTTCCAGGGCCAACCGGGTCCCGGTGCGCAGACCCAGAATCTGAGGCGGGCGCAGGCGGGCCAGATCGTCCGCCAGGCCCACCGCCCCAAAGGCGAAGGCCCCGCCCAGCATCAGCAGCAGCCGGGTGGTCATCTGGCTGCCGTCGCCCAAAAGCTCGGGCTGCAACAGGCAGACCACCGTCCAGCCCATGCCCACCGCGGCCAAGGTCCCGGTCATGAAGCACAGCCCGCCCAACGTGGGCACGCCGTGCTCTTGGGGGCTCCAGCCCGGGCTGGGCTGAACCGGCTCTTTCTGTCCTTCCTGGTGGGGGCGGCTCAGCGCCCGGAGCAGGGGGACCATTAAATTCCCGATCGCCGCCGTGAGGAAAAACCCCAGGGTCGAGGCGACGACCAAGGCAAAACGAATCATAGGATCTCTCTCCGAATCTTGGTATTAGTTGCCCAGGGCAGCGGCGTCCCGCTCCATATAGAAGATCTCCAGGACTTTTTCCAGGGCCATGCCCCGGCTGGCCTTGACCAGCACCGCATCCCCCGGGTGCACCTGCCGCAGCAGGGCCTCGGCGGCTTCTTCATAGTTATGGGCGTAGACGGTGCGCAGCCCCTTGGCCGCCGCGGTCACGGCGGTGCGCTGGGCCTGCTCGCCGTAGGTGACCAGGGCTTCTAAGTTGCTGACAGCCGCCAGCCGGCCCAGCTCCTCGTGCTCGGCCCGGCTGATCTCACCCAGTTCCAGCATATCCCCCAGCAGGGCGAACCGCCGCTGGCAGGGGAAGTCCCGGAACATTTCCAGTGCCGCCCGCATACTATCCGGGTTAGCGTTGTAGCAGTCCTCGATCACCTTGACCCCATGGCTGTCCACCACCCGCTGACGCATGCCGGTCTGCCGGAAGTTTTTCAGCTCCTGGATCACCTGCCGGGCGGGCAGGCCCAGCCGGGTGGCCACGCAGTAGGCCGCCAAGGCGTTGGCCACGTTGTGCCGGCCCAGGGCGGGAATGTGGATCATAAAGCAGCCGTTGTCCTGGTCGTCCACCAAAAAGCTCATGCCGTCCTCTTCCTGCCGGATGGCGGAGGCGGAGACATCCGCCTCGCCGCTGGTCAGGCTGTACCAGACCGGCTGGACGTGGGCAGGCAGCTGGGCTTTCCGCAGATACTCATCGTCGTAGTTGAGCACCAGGGGCGCGCCCTCGGGCAGACCGGCGCAGATCTCCAGCTTTGCTTTGCAGATATTTTCCCGGCTGCCCAGGTTCTCGATATGGGATACGCCGATGCAGGTGATAATCCCCGCGTCGGGTTTGGCGCAGCGGGCCAGCCGGTCGATCTCGCCGGCGTGGCTCATCCCCATCTCCACCACGGCGTACTCGGTGTCGGGGCCGATCTGGAAGAGGGTCCGGGGCAGGCCCAGCTCGTTGTTCTGGTTGCCCTCGGTCTTGATGGTGTTGCCGAAGCCGCTGAACACCGCGGCGCAGAACTCCTTGGTGGTGGTCTTGCCCACGCTGCCGGTGACGCCGATCACCTTGGGGGAGAACTGGGCCCGGTAGTTGGCGCCCATCCGCATCATGGCCTGGTAGCTGTCCGGGCAGAGGATGGTTTTCTCCGCCGGGACCCCCTCCACCGGGTGGTTGAGCACCACATAGGCGGCCCCCGCTTCCAAGGCGGCTGCGGCGAAATCATGGCCGTCGAATTTCTCCCCCGGGAAGGCCACGAACACGCAGTCGGGGCCCACCTGGCGGCTGTCGGTGGTCACAAAACGGATCATCTGCCCCTCCGGGATGGCGGGGGCAGCTTCAAAGCCGGCCAAGAGCGTTTTTGCCAAAATCTGTTCCATTGCGTGGTTCTCCTTTCCTCTCCGGTTGTTTCGTTCTATCTTCTTTTGGGTGGTTGTCGTTGTTCGGCTCAGCCGGCGGGCTGAGGTTCTGCGGCGGCTGTATCGCCGCAGATCAGGGTGACAATGGTGCCCCGCTGGACGCTGGACCCCGGCTCGACGCTCTGGCTCTGGACCAGGCCCGTTCCCTGAACCACACAGTTCAGGTCCGCCGCGGTCAGCATCTGCCGGGCAAAGTCGGCGCTCTTGCCGGTCAGATCCGGCACCTGGGTCAGGCTGCCCGACGTGCCCTCGGTGTAGAGGTAAATCGAGGTGCCGCCCAGTACCTTGGTGCCCGCCGTCGGGTACTGGTAGGTCACCAGGGCGCCGGTGTTGTCGGTGGTGCTCTCCATCAGCCGGTGCTTGAGGCCCAGGATGTTCAGATCCACCTGGGCGTTGCTCCACTCCTTGCCGATGAGGTTGGGCACTTTATACTCGGTCTGGCTCCGGTCCGTTCCGTCGGTGGGCAGGCCCAGATAGGGGGCAACTTCACTGATGATGTTGCCCACCACAGGGGCGGCCAGCATGGAGGAGTAGTCGGTCCGGGCGTTGTTGGGGTCGTCCAGCATCACATAGACCAGGATCTCGGGGTCGTCGGCGGGCAGAACTGCCACAAAGGAGGCGGCCTTCTTGTAGTCACCGTCGGCGCGGCGCTCCATGTTCAGAAGCTCCGAGGTGCCGGACTTGCCGCCGATGCGGTAGCCCGCCACATAGGCCCGGTAGCCGCCGGCGGTGATGGTGCCGCCGCCCACCTCATACTCCATGATCTGGCGCATGGTCTCACTGGCGCTCTCGCTGATGACCTGGCGGCGGACGTTGGCGCCGATCTCCTGGACCACGTTGCCGTTGTTGTCTACGATCCGGTCCACCACATGGGGGGTGACCAGATATCCGCCGTTAACGCAGGCCGCGATGGCGGTACAGGTCTGGAGCGGGGTGATGGCCATAGCCTGACCGAAGGCCGAGGAGGCCAGCTCCACCTCGCCCATATTCTGGTCGGTGTAGTACTGCATATAGCCGGTTTCGTTGGGCAGGTCTACGCCGGTGCGCTCGGTGAAACCGAAGGACTTGAAGTAATCGTAGAACAAGGAACTGCCCAGCCGCTGGCCCAGCTGGATGAAGTAGATATTGCAGCTGTTGCGCAGAGCCTCGGCCAGGTTCTGGTCCCCGTGGGACTTGCGGCCCGCGCAGCGGTAGGTCTCCTTGGCAACCGCGTAGGCGCCCGAGCAGTTGAGGGTGGTGTTATAGTTGGCATTGCCCGAGTCCACCCCCATGGCCGCGGTAATCACTTTGAAGACGCTTCCGGGGTAGTACAGCTCGGTGATGTTCTTATTCTTCCACTGAATGTCCCGGAAATAGCCCGAACAGTCGGCCTCCGGGTCCAGAACCCGGTCGCCGTTCTCGTCCAGGACGTAAGTCCCATCCTCATTCTGGAGGAAGATGCCGTACTGCTCATACAGCTCCGGCTCGGCGCACAGCAGTTCCTGGAGGTAGGCCAGATTGGCCTCGTAGCTGTTGGGGTCATTGGGATCGAAATCCGGTTTGCTGGCCATGGCCAGAATGGCGCCGGTGTTGACGTCCATGACGATGGCGCAGCCCCGGTTTTCCACGTCGTTGGCGGCGATGGCCTCGTTGAGGTACCGTTCTACGATCTCCTGAACGGTGGCGTCCAGGGAGAGGATCAGGTTGTCGCCGTCCTTGGCCTCAAAGGTGGTAGCACTGCTGTCGGCGATGGCGTTGCCCCAGGCGTTGCGGATGGTCACCGTCCGGCCGTCCACACCGGCCAGCACCGACTCGTAGGATTTCTCCAGGCCGTAAAAGCCCTCGCCGTCGGCGTTGCAGAAGCCCAGCACCGAGGCCGCAAAGGCCCCGTAGGGGTAACTGCGCTGCCAGGTGCGGCTGGCGTCCAGGGAGAGGCGGCGGTTTTTCTCGCTGTACTCCTCGGCAAACTGGACGATGGAGTCCTTGACGGCGTTGTTGACCTTGACGGCCAGGGTCTGGTACTGGCTGTCGATCTTGGAGAGCATGTTGTAGATGCTCTCGTACTGGCTGAGGTAGGCCTCGCTGGTGGTGTCCACCTTGTCCAGGCTGACGCCATCCCCCGAGAGCAGCCGCAGCGTCAGCTCCCGGCTGATCTCGGCGCAGGCCGCTTCGTTGAGGGTGCGGACGGTGCTGCTCACGATCTCGCCGGTAGCCTCGTCCACGCTCTCAAGGGTCTGGCTGGTATAAAGGGCCGTGCTGTAACTGGGGTCGCACCAGATGTTCCACACCACGTTGGTCGAAACCAGGGTTTTGCCGGTGGCGTCGTAGATCTCGCCCCGGTTGGCCTCGATGGTCAAATCCAGCAGCTGCTGGCTGCTGGCATACCGGCTGTACATTTCGCCGTCCCGGATCTGGATGATATACAGGCTGCGCACCACAATGACGGTGGCCAGCAGCACAGCCCCAATCGAGACAAAATACCCGAGCCGCCGGTTTTTCGAGGGCAGACGGGCCTGCTGAGAAGGCCGCCGCAGGCGATAGCCCGGGCGGCGGGGGGTGTTGTGGGGTGATCTGGAATCCATTGTACTCTCCTGCAAAAACCGAAAAAGCGTGCGCTGCCGCACGCTTTCCGATCCGTTTTCGTTAGTCCGCGCCGTTCAGCGTGCCCACCAGGGTCAGTGCCCCTGCATGGAGGAAATCCGTCCATTTCTGTACGGCGGACTCCTTGCGCACCAGAACGCTCTCGCTGTTCAGGCGGATGTAGGTCACCTGGCTCTCGTCCAGCTTCATCAGGCCCAGGCGGCCGGCGGCCTCCTCGACGTTGGTGATGTTGGTCTGGCTGTCCAGGGTGTTGGTGTAATAGTCGTTCTGGCTCTGCTCCGACAGCAAAGTCGCCTTTGCCGAACGGATCTCCGAGCTCAGTTCCACAATCTGGGCCTCGCTCCAAAGCAGGCCTACTGCGAAGCCCACCAGAAGCCCGAGCGAAAGGATGTGCATCACGTGCTGCATCGCCGCCTGCAGCGGGGTCAGCCGACGTTTTCCGCCTTTTTCTACCCGCAGATTTGCCTTCCGCGCGGGCTGGGGGCGGGGTTTGCGCCGACGTACCTCATTGTAGTTATATGCTGCCTGGCCCATGTTCGTTCCTCTCCTTTTTTATGGTGTCTGCGTCAGAGTTTTTCCAGCACACGCAGATGTGCCGACCGGCTGCGCCGGTTCTGCTCCAGTTCGTCCCGCCCGGCCTCGATGGGCTTGCGGTTGACCAGCCTTGCTTTGGCCACTCCGCCGCACACACAGACCGGAAACTCCGGCGGGCAGGTGCAGGCGGTGGACCAGCGGCGGAACTTGTTCTTGACCAGCCTGTCCTCCAAAGAGTGGAAGGTGATCACGCACAGCCGGCCGCCGGGGGCAAGGCGCTCAAAAAGGGTGTCCAGACCTTCCTCCAGCGCGTCCAGTTCGTGGTTGACTGCGATGCGCAGCGCCTGAAAGGTACGCCGGGAAGGGTTTTTGTTTTTTCGCCGCTCCGCGGGCGGCATAGCCGAGGCCACAATCTCGGCCAGTTCCAGGGTGGTTTGGATGGGGGCTTGTTCCCGGGCCTCGGTGATCTTGCCGGCGATCTGCCAGGCGTAGGGCTCCTCGCCGTAATCCCGCAGGATCCGGGCCAGCTCCTCCCGGGGGAGGGTGTTGACCAGATCCGCCGCGCTCTCGCCGCTCTGGCTCATCCGCATATCCAGCGGCGCGTCCGCCCGGTAGGAAAAACCCCGCTCGGCATCGTCCAGCTGGTGGCTCGAGACCCCCAGGTCCAGCAGCGCGCCGTTGATCTGGGGAATACCCAGCGCATCCAGGGCCTGGTCCGCATAGCGGAAATTGATCTGCACCACGGTGGCGGGCAGCCCTGCCAGCCGGGCCGTGGCGGTTTGGACCGCGTCGGGGTCCTGATCCAGGGAGATCAGCCGCCCCCCCGCAGCAGCATCCAGACGGCGGGCAATCTCGCGGGAGTGGCCCGCGCCGCCGGCTGTGCCGTCCAGATAAATCCCGTCCGGACGGATGGCAAGACCCTCCAGACATTCCTGCAAGAGCACCGGAACGTGCTCAAACGAGGCCGGGTCAAAGCCAGAGATTTGTTCTTCGTCGGCCATGGGCCCCGCCTCCTTTCTTTCAACGTCTCAATCAGATATGGAGCTGCCGCAGGCGCTGGGCCCGCTCTTCGTTGCTCACCGCAGCGCGGCGGGCCTCCCAGACGGCGGTGTCCCAGAGTTCGGCGTGGCTTCGGTTGCCGATGATGGTCACCGACTTTTCCAGCCCGGCGTAGCGGCGCAGTTCGGCGGGCAGAAGAATCCGCCCCTGCTTGTCCGGGGTGACTTCGCAGGCGGTGCTGAACAGATCGCCGGTAATCTCCCAGCTGTCCATCAGCTCATCCGCTCCCAGTCGCTCGCTCAGCTTTTCCACCTCAGCCATAGGCAGGGCGAAGAGGCACCGGTCCAGCCACTCCATCACCACAAAGCTCTCGCCCATGGCATCCCGGAATTTGGCCGGAAAATTGAGGCGGCCCTTGGCATCGATGGTGCAATCGTATCGCCCAAAGAACACCGGCGCCCCCTCCTTTGGCCGCGGCAGTGGGTTTACACCCCACTTTACACCGCTTTACCCCACTGATATGTGTTTATTGTAACAAAAGGTTCATATGATTTCAATAGTTTTTGGCCCTCTTTTCACATAAAAAATCGACCCGCTCCGACAAAACAAAAGGCCCCCGCCGCAGCCTTCGCCGCGATGAGAGCCTTTTGTACAGACGTACTTTTTTGAATTACTGACCGGACTTCTTGGCGGTCTGGCGGAGGTTGGCCCGGACGTTCTTGACCTGGGCCGCATTGGCCGCCATAACCTCCTCGGTATTCTTGAGCATGGTCTCGCAATAATCGGTCACCGTCTGGCGGACGGTGCGGGCCTCCGACTGGGCCTGAGAGACGATTTCAGCCGCCCGCTGCTGGGCCGTTTTGACGATCTCCGACTCGCTGACCAGGATCCGTGCCCGCTCCTCCGCCTTCTTGAGGATGGCGTTGGCCTGAGCGTTGGCCAGGTCCACAATCTGGGCCCGGTCGTTGACGATGGCCTGGGCCTGGCGCAGCTCCGCGGGGAGGTTGGCCCGGATCTCATCCAGGTAATCCCGGATCTGATCCACGTCCACAATCCGCTTGCCGCCGGACAAAGGCATCCCTGCGCTCTCTTCCAGCGCGTCCTCGATGGTGTCCAAAAGCTCGTTGACGTTCATTCTTCTTCTCCCCTTTGTTCCTCCTGCCGGGGTTTTAGGTACTTCCACAGCAGGACTTTGCCGTATTTGTATTGCTTTTGCAGGGTCAGGCCGCCCGCCTGGGCAGGCAGCACCAGCCCGACTTCACTTTCGCACAGGACGATGCCGCCCGGCGCCATGACCTTGTCCACCGCCGGGAGGATCTGCTCCAGCATCCCCTGGCGGAAAGGCGGGTCCAAAAGGGCCAGGTCGAACTGTTCGCGGCAGGCCGAGAGATACCGGGCGGCTTCGCCCAGATTGACCCGGCTGCGGTCGAACACGCCGCAGGCCTTGCAGTTATCCATCACGATCCGGACCGCCTCCCGGCTGGCGTCCAGAAAGACGCACCGGGCTGCCCCCCGGGACAGCGCCTCGATGCCCAGCTGGCCGCTGCCCGCATAAAGATCCAGCACCCGGGCCCCCGGCAGGTCGAACTGCACGATGCTGAACATCGCCTCCTTCACCTGTGAGAGGGTGGGCCGGGTAACGTCCGTTCCGGGCAGAGCTTCCAGCCGTCTGCCCCGGGCTTCTCCCGCAACGACTCGCATATTGCAGCCTCCATTTCCTTACGTTTTATCAATTCATTATCGCAGGAATCCGCCCCCTTGTCAAGGGCGGGTTCGTTGCACGGCGGACGGCGGTGTGCTATACTGTACTGTGTCTGCATTTTTATTTCGCCGCGGTCTGCCGCGGTTTTTGGAGAAAAGGAGAAAATGCGATGAAGGTTCTGCTGATCAATGGCAGCCCCCACAAGGAGGGCTGCACCTATACCGCCCTGTCCCTGGTGGCGTCCGAGCTGAACGCCGCCGGGATCGACACCGAGATTCTCCACGTGGGCGGCCAGCCGGTGGGCGGCTGCATCGGCTGCCGCGGCTGCGCCAAGGGCGAGGGCTGTGTCTTTGGCGGGGTGGTCAACGAGGCCATCGAGAAGGCCAAGACCGCCGACGCCTTTGTCTTCGGCAGCCCGGTCCACTATGCCTCGGCCTCCGGCAACATGACCAGCTTCATGGACCGGCTGGCCTTTGCAGGCGGCCGGTACCTGGCCTACAAGCCCGCCGCCATCTGCTGCTCGGCCCGCCGGGCCGGCACCACCGCCACCCTGGACCAGCTGGCCAAGTACCCCGAGTTCTTCCATATGCCCCTGGTGAACGGCTCCTACTGGCCCATGGTCCACGGCTCGAACCCCGACCAGGTGCTCCAGGACCAGGAGGGCTGCGCCGTCATGCGGGAGCTGGGCCGGAACATGGCCTGGCTGCTCCGCTGCATCGAGGCGGGCCGGGCTGCCGGCATCGAGCATCCGGCCAACCCCGCCCGGCCTGTCACCAGCTTTATCCGGTGATCGGGCGGCCCTGATTCACAACCATCGTCCATAACTTTCCCAAAGCCTCGGCGGAGCTGGCTCCGGCCGGGGCTTTTTGTCGAAAATTCCCACAAAAAATCTGCCTGGGCGCTTTTTTCGTTCATAACTTTGTGGTAGCATAAGTAAGGATATACTTTACGCCACGCTGTGCACAGGGGGGATTTGTCAATGGAACATTACAACTGGAACAACGGTTGGCAGTTTACGCCGGTTTTCGACCCGGCACTGCTCCGCCCCAGCTGCCCGGAGCTGGAATTGACGCCGGTTCGCATCCCTCACACCGTCAAGACCCTGCCCTTCAACTATTGCAACGAGAACGACTATCAGATGGTCAGCGGTTACCGGCGGGAATTCTTCGCCCCCCGGGAGTGGGAGGGCCGGACCGTCCTGCTCACCTTTGGGGCGGTGGCCCACGACGCCACCGTTTTCTGCAACGGGCTTCGGGTGGCCCACCACAGCTGCGGCTACACGGCGTTCACCGCCAACCTGACCAACGCCCTCCGGCTGGGGGAACAGAACGTGGTCACCGTCCGGTGCGACAGCCGGGAAAACCTGAACATCCCGCCCTTCGGCGGCCAGATCGACTATCTGACCTACGGGGGCATCTATCGTTCTGTCTGGCTGGACGTGAAGGAAAACGCCTATCTCCGGGACGTCTTTATCCAGGCCGAGGCGGACGGCAGTTTCCGGATCTATTCCGCCGCCGAGGGGGAAACGGTGGGCTGCACCTTGCAGGCTGAGATCACCAGCCCCGCCGGCCGCCGGGCGGTCTGGCCCGGGGAGCTGGCCCTGCCCATCACCGGCACGTTGAACGAGGCCCATCCCTGGAGCCCCGACCACCCCACCCTCTACACCCTGACCCTCCGGCTGATCCGGCCCGCGGCCAGCGGCCTGCCCGACCGGGTACTGGACGAAAAAAGTGTGCGGTTCGGGTTCCGGAGCCTCCAGTTTGTGGCGGGGGGCTTCTATCTGAACGGGGAGCGGATCGCCCTGCGGGGTCTCAACCGGCACCAGAGCTACCCCTACCAGGGGTACGCCATGCCCGACAGCATCCAGCGGCTGGACGCCCTCCACCTGAAAAAGGAGCTGGGCTGCAACGCCGTCCGCACCAGCCACTACCCCCAAAGCCCGGCCTTCCTGGACGCCTGCGACGAGCTGGGCCTGCTGGTCTTTACCGAGATCCCGGGCTGGCAGCACATCGGGGACGCCACCTGGAAAGCCCAGGCCCTCCAGAACTGCCGGGAGATGGTCCGCCAGTACCGCAACCACCCCAGCATCTTCCTTTGGGGGGTGCGGATCAACGAGAGCCGGGACGATGAGGCCTTTTACAAAAAGACCAACGAGGCCGCCCACCGGCTGGACCCCACCCGCCCCACCAGCGGGGTGCGCTGCTCCAAAAAGAGCCAGCTGCTGGAGGATGTCTACGCCTTCAACGACTTTTCCTACGCGGGGCACGGCGCGGCCTGTCTGCCCCGGTCGGCGGTGACCCCCGACATCCGGAAAGGTTATCTCATCAGCGAATACGGCGGGCATATGTTCCCCGCCAAGCCTTTTGACGACGAGCCCCACCGGCTGGCCCACGCTCTACGGTATGCGGCGGTCCTCAACGACGCCGCTGCCCAGCCCGGGGTGGCGGGCAGCTTCGGCTGGTGCATGGCCGATTACAACACCCACCAGGAATTCGGCAGCGGGGACCGGGTCTGCTATCACGGCGTCATGGATATGTTCCGGAATCAGAAGCTCACCGCCGCCGTCTTTGCCAGCCAGAAAACGCCCCGGGTGCCCTCGGACGTGGTTCTGGTAGTCTCCTCCACCATGAGCCCCGGCGATCATCCGGCGGGGTTCCCGGGGGCCTGCTGGGTGTTCACCAACGCCGACAGCGTCCGGCTCTACCGGGGGGACGACCTGGTGTCGGAGTTCTTCCCCGAGCGCCGGGGACGGTTCGCCGCGCTGGCCCATCCGCCCATTGAGATCCAGGACTTTGTGGGCGCCCTGCTGGAAAAATACGAGGGTCTGTCCCACGCCGACGCAGTCCAGCTGGGAGGCTTCCTCAATCAGCTCCGCCGGGACCAGATGGAGCCCTCGGCCCTGGTGCGGGCCCGGATCACCCAGCTGCTCTTCACCCTGAAGATGAACTGGGACGATTTGATCCGGCTCTACTACAAATACATCGGGGTGCTGGGCAGCCCCGCTGCCACCTACCGCTTTGAGGCAGTCTGGCGGGGACGGGTGGCCCGTTACGTCATCCGGGAGCCGGTGCAGCGGGTCCGGCTGGAATGTACCGTGCTCAACCCCATCCTGACCGACGGTCCCACCTGGGACTGTGCTGCCGTCAGCCTGCGGGCCATCGACCAAAACGGCAACCTGCTGCCCTATTGCGGCGAGGCCGTCCGCCTGCGGGTGGAGGGTCCGGTCCAGATTTTGGGCCCCGAGGTTGTTCCCCTGCGGGGCGGCATGGCGGGCACCTATCTGGCCACCACCGGCCGGCCCGGGCGGGCCACCCTCTACTGTCAGATGGAGGGGGCGCTGGAGGCCCAGGTCTCGGTCACCGTCCGGCTGCGGAGCGACGATTAAATTTGGTCCTTTAACGATAGTTTTGCAGTCTGTTCAAAATTTCTTTATGGACAGCTGGCATACTATTCCATAGAAGGTATTTGCGGGGCGGCGATGCTGCCCCGCACTATTATGAAATTTCGAGATAAAGAGGAACTATGACTGCTATGAAAGAAAAACTCCGCCGTTTTATGGCCGGCCGCTACGGCACCGATGCCCTGAACCAGTTTTTGAGCATCTCCTCCATCGTTCTGCTGCTCTTTTCCCTGGTCACCCGGCTGGGTCTGTTCACCTGGGTGGCCTTTGGCCTTTTGGTCTGGTGCAACTACCGCACCTTCAGCCGGAATATCTCCAAGCGCACCGAGGAAAACTATAAATTCTACACCCTCAAGGACCGTCTCACCGGCCGGCTGGGGGGCTACCAGAAGATGTGGGCCGACCGCAAAACCCACCGCTATTACCGCTGCCCCCAGTGCCGCCAGCAGCTGCGGGTCCCCAAGGGCCGAGGCCGGATCCAGATCACCTGCCCCCGGTGCGGTACCCAGTTCATCAAAAAGAGCTGAGGGCGCGGCATGTTCGGCTATATTATCCCCGACCATCAGCTGCTGAGTGACGAGGCCAAGGCCCGTTACCGCACCGCCTATTGCGGGCTCTGCCGCCGGATCGGCGCGCTCCACGGTTTTGGCGGGCGGCTGACGTTGAGCTATGACCTGACCTTTTTGAACCTGCTTTTGTGCAGCCTGTACGAGGGGGAGACCGACTGTGTCCAGGAGTGCGGGCACTGCCCGGTCCACCCCATCCGGAAACAAAGCTGGCGGTACAGCGGACCCACCGATTATTGTGCCGACATCGGGCTGGCCCTCCACTACTACAACGCCAAGGACAAATGGGTGGACGACCACAACCCGGCGGGCCTGGGCTATATGAAACTTTTGGAGCAAAAGCGGAAAACCGTGGAGGCCCGCTGGCCCCGGCAGTGCCAGGCCATCCGCAGCTGTCTCGATGAGCTGGCCCAATATGAGGCCGCCGGCAGCGAGGACCTGGACGCCGTGTCGGGCTGCTTCGGGCAGCTGATGGCGGAACTATTTGACTACAAGCAGGATCGCTGGGCCCCTGAGCTGCGGAGCATCGGCTATCATCTGGGCAAATACATCTATCTTCTGGACGCCTACGACGATCTGCCCCGGGATAAGCGCAGGGGCGCTTACAACCCCCTGAAAGCCCTGAGCGAGACCCCCGGCTACGAGGAAGAGATGCGGGAGATCTTCGAGCTTTTGCTCTCTGCCTGTGCCCGGGGGTTTGAGCGGCTGCCCTGCGTGGAGGACGCAGATCTTCTGCGCAACATCCTGTATTCCGGCGTGTGGCTGAAATACAACTGCAAAAATCCCCCAGACCCGGACAAAATGGCGCCCCCAGACCAAAAAGACCGCGGTCTGTCTTGATTTTTTGGCCCAGATCCGGTACACTGGATAGCTGGGAACAGGACCTGCGGCAATGCGGCCGCGCACACAGGCGCACCCACCGGTGCGCCGACTTTATAGAGACGTGAGGAAGCAGATGAAAGACCCCTACCAAGTGCTCGGCATCCAGCGGGGTGCCAGCGACGAAGAAATCAAGAAAGCATACCGGGCCCAGTGCAAACGCTGGCACCCCGATTTGAACCCCAATGACCCCACCGCCGAGGAACATTTTAAAGAAGTCCAGGCTGCCTACGACGCCATCACCAAGGGCGAGACCGGGCCCCAGCAGGCCCAGGGCAGTTATGGCAGCTACGGCGGATACAGCCAGCAGCAGTACTACGGCCAGCAGAGCGGTTTCGACGGCTTTGACGGATTCGATCCCTTTGGCTTTGGGTTCGGGTTCGGCGGCTATCAACAGGCCTCCGGCGCCAGCTATTCGGGCACCGATACCCCCGAGATGCAGGCCGCCCGCAACTTCATCGCCAACCGGCGGTATGTGGAGGCACGCCGGGTGCTGGACAGCATCCAGAACCGGAACGCCCGGTGGTATTATCTGTCCTCCCTGGCCTACCAGGGTCTGGGCAAGAGCATCGACGCCTTGCAGGACGCCCGCCGGGCGGTTCAGATGGACCCTAACAACACCGAATACCGGATGCACCTGAGCCGGCTGCAAAACCCCGGCCAGACCTACCGCACCCAGACCACCTACTCTCAGCCCGGCGGACTGATGCGCTGGTGCTGGAGCATGATCCTGCTCAACCTGCTGTGCAACTGCTGCGGCAGTGGATGCGGGCGCGGGTTCTACTTCGGGCCCCGGTTCTGGTGGTAACCTTTCTTCTAACAATAAAAAACACCGGCCCTGCGGGAACGCTCCCGCAGGGCCGGTGTTTTATTCTTTTGTGAGATCAGGCGACGATCTTAAAGCTGCGGGCGATGTTGTCCGCCTTGTAGTTGCCGCCCAGCTCGGCCGTCTGGCTGTACTCGCCAGGCTCCGTGGGGGGCACGCTGGAATTGTACTTGGGCGTACCCGGTTTGTTCTTGTAGACGTAGCTGACCTTGCTGTTCTCCACGATGGTGCCGTTGTCCTCGGTCACCGCGCTGAAATTGAACGCTTTGGCCTGCTCCACCGTCATAACCTCGGGGGTCTGCTCGGTCCAGTACATCCGCACGCCCTCGCTCTTGCGAGCCACTTTGATGCTGGCCAGACCGGCGGTATTGAGCTGGTCATCGCCCAGGGTCACCGCGCCGGCCATATAGGTACCCGAGTCGGTGGGCTGCTCGTCCAGATAGATCCGGGTGGCCATGTTGTCGGGCAGAACCCAGCGGATCAGCTTCAGTACCTGCTTCATGCTGGTTACAAAGTCGCCCAGGGACGGCATATAGTACTGGAGCACATCCATAACGGAGGTCAGCTCTTCTGCCACCCGCAGCAGAACGTCGGCGTCGCTGCCGTCAATCAGCTGCTTGAGGTACTGATAAAGGTTAAAGTTTGCGGCGCGCTCCACGCTGGCCGACATACTGGCCGGCAGAGGGATCAGCTCCAGCAGGATCCGCACCTTCTCGGGCAGAATCAGGGTGACAAAGCCCTTGGCTTCGCCGCCGGTGCCGATCACGACGGCAATATACTGGGTGTCGGCAGGGTCCGCGGTGATGGTCAGATCAAGGGGCGAGCCGTATACTGCATTCTTTGCTGCGGTGATTTTGATGGTAGCCACAACGTTCTCTTCCCCCAGCTGCTGCTGGTTCCAAAGGATCGGGAAGGTCACCGTTTTCGATGCCGCTGCAAAAGCCGGACTGGCCGCCGTGCAGGCCAGGACGACCGCAAGCACCAGCGAAATAATTCTTTTGCTCTGCATAGTTACCTCCTGTAATCAGGGTCTGGGTTTTCGGTATTCCAGGGGCAGCCGAGGCTCATGGGAGCCCGCCGCTCATACCAGTATTATTTTACCGCAAAAGACAGGCAGGGTCAATAACGTGATTCAACCGCGCGGGGCAAAAACCCCGTCAGACGGTTATTTTAAGGCAGCGTTCCAGGCGCGCAGCCTGCAATCTCAGTATTCCCGCCCGGCACCGCCGTCCCGGTGGAAAAATATTACAGTTTGGAGAGCTGGGGACCCTGGGCGGTGTCCTTCACAGCCCAGCCCATCCCGGCCAGCTCGGCCCGGATGGCGTCGGCAGTGGCCCAGTCTTTGGCCTTTTTGGCAGCGGCCCGCTTCTCCACGAGGGCAGTGACCTCAGCGGGCACTTCGTCCTTCTTGCGGTTGTAGAGCAGGCCCAGCACCCCGGTGATCTCGTCGAAGGCCGCGGCGGCGCACTCCAGCGCCTCCTTGCTGGAAGAAGCCGACAGGGTGTTGATCTCCTTCACCAGGTCAAAGACCGCGGCCAGGGCGTCGGGGGTGTTCAGGTCGTCGTCCATGGCGGTGCAGAACTTCTGCTTGGCGGCGGCGGCCTTCTCTTTCAGGGTCTCATCGGTGCCGAACTCGGCTTTGCCCAGGGCGAAGTCCAGATTCTCACGGCAGGTGTAGAGCCGCTCCAGGCTGTTCTTGCAGCTCTCGATCAGGTCCACGGTGTAATTCAGGGGCATCCGGTAGCCCGCCGTCAGCATAAAGTAGCGGATGGGCTCGTAGCCGTAGACGTTGGCCACATCCCGGACGGTGAAGAAGTTGTGCAGGCTCTTGGACATCTTCTGGTTGTCCACATTGATAAAGCCGTTGTGCATCCAGTACCGGGCGAAGGTGCAGCCGTTGGCGCACTCGCTCTGGGCGATCTCGTTCTCATGGTGGGGGAAAATCAGGTCCTGGCCGCCGCAGTGGAGGTCGATGGTCTTGCCCAGGTGGGTGCGGCTCATGGCGCTGCACTCAATGTGCCAGCCGGGACGGCCCATGCCGTAGGGGCTCTCCCAGGCGGGCTCGCCGGGCTTGGCGGCCTTCCAGACGGCGAAATCGGCGGGGTCCTCTTTCAGGTCGTCGTCCATCTGGCTGCGGAGCTCCCGGTTGCCGCTCTCCAGATCATCCAGCTTCAGGTGGCTCAATTTGCCGTAGCCGTCGTCGCTCTTGACCCGGAAGTAGACGTCGCCGTTCTTGGCCACATAGGCGTGGCCGCTGTCGATCAGGTCCTTGACAATCGAGAGGATCTGCTCGATGTGCTCGGTGGCCCGGGGCTGGACAGTGGGTTTGCGGCAGTTCAGGCCCTCGGCATCCTTGAGGTACTCGGCCTCGAATCGCTGGGCCACCTCTTTCATGGAGGTGCCCTCCTCCTTGGCCTTGGTGATCAGCTTATCGTCGATATCGGTGATATTGGAGACATAGATCACCTTGTTGCCCCGGTACTCCAGGTAGCGGCGCAGGGTGTCAAAGACAATGAGGGGGCGGGCGTTGCCGATGTGGATGTAGTTGTAAACAGTGGGGCCGCAGACGTAGATGCGGTACTCCCCGGGGATCTGGGGGATAAACTCTTCTTTCTGTCGGGTGAGGGTATTAAAAATCTGCATAGAGGATCTCTCCTTATTGTGGTTGCGGGTGGTCCCGCAGTCCTGTATAGATAGTTTGATTATACCGCCAAGCCCGGCGTGTTGCAAGGGCAAGGGCCCAGAATAGGCCTTCCAAAGCGGTTTTTGGGGCCGAGTTTTCTGGTTTTTCTTTACATTCCCGCCGGGTTGTGCCATAATTTCAGCAAGACTTCCCGCGGGACGGGGCGGACGGTTTGGGCCGCCCGCCGGGGGAGGCAATCACGCATAAAGGGGAAAGTATTATGAGCAAGATCTATCTGCCCGAAGGCTATAAGCCCGCGCTGAATCTCTATGACACCCAGCGCGCCATCGGTACCGTCAAGCGGTTGTTCGCGGATACGCTGTGCGCTACCCTGAACCTCTACCGCGTTTCGGCGCCCCTGTTTCTGGAGGCATCCACCGGCCTGAACGACGATTTGAACGGCGTGGAACGGAAGGTCAGCTTTGACATCCGGGACACCGGCACCGAGGCCCAGGTGGTTCAGTCCCTGGCCAAATGGAAGCGCAAGGCCCTCAAGGACTACGACTTCCGGGCGGGCAAGGGCCTGTACTGCGACATGAACGCCATCCGCCGGGACGAAGAGCTGGACAACCTCCACTCCATCTATGTGGACCAGTGGGACTGGGAGAAGATCATCCGGGAGGAAGACCGGAACCTGGACTATCTCAAGAGCGTGGTGCGGGGCATTGTGGCGGCGGTCTGTGCCACCGAGATGAACCTCCACGCCATGTTCCCCCAGCTGGAGCGTCTGCCCCTCCACACCCCCAACGTGACCTTTATCACCACCCAGGAGCTGGAGGACCTCTACCCGGCCCTGACTCCGAAGGAGCGGGAGAACGCCTTTGTCAAAGAGCACGGCACCACCTTCCTGATGAAGATCGGCGGCAAACTGCGCAGCGGCAAGCCCCACGACGGCCGGGCCCCCGACTACGACGACTGGGAGCTGAACGGCGATCTGTTGTTCTGGAACGATCCGCTCCAGTGCAGCTATGAGCTGAGCAGCATGGGCATCCGGGTCAGCCCCGAGAGCCTGGACCGTCAGCTGACCCTGGCGGGCTGCGACGACCGGCGGAGCCTGCCCTTCCACAAAGCGCTGCTGGCGGGCGAGCTGCCCTACACCATCGGCGGCGGCATCGGCCAGAGCCGGCTGTGCATGCTGCTGCTGGGCAGCGCCCACATCGGCGAAGTCCAAGCCAGCGTCTGGGACGAGGCCACCCGCGAAGCCTGCGCCAAGGCGGGTATTCCCCTGCTGTAAGCGAATTTCAACCTGAAATAAAACGCCTCCGCTTGCTGAACCGCCCCATATTGTGCGGACAGTACAAAAAAGAGGCCTGCAAGGGGTAGAACAAGCGAATCAAAGACTGGCCTGGCGAAGCGAGAGCGGAGCCAGGCCAGTCTTTGTCTGGAGGCGCTCGTGGTTGTAGAAGTGGA
>NZ_BQKV01000019.1 GCF_022180365.1 Faecalibacterium gallinarum | reverse complement strand
TCGGATACTCTTCCCGATAACGGTAAATCACGGCATATTTCGCCTTTGCTCTCACTTCCTTCCTGTGGACCGCAGAAAATCCCGCAGCAGTTCATTCTCCATTTTCAGCCGTTCGATCTCATATTTGTATTCTGCAATGCTTGGCTCCCTGACTTCGCCTTTCCTGGGTCGTCCCTTGGGCTTTGGAGGGATTCCAGCTGCAAGTTTTCTTTGCTTTCGATTGTATCGGGAAACAAATCCCCGCATTTCCTTATGCGTAAATCCAAGCTTCTCTCCAATCTCCCGCAATGTCATTCCCTGGCTGCGAAGTTCCAGGATCTCTTTCTCGTGTTCCTGAATGTGGCTGTATTTTCTGGGCATAGCAAAGACCTCCTGTAGTAGTTTTATTCTACCACAGGAGGCCTTCTTTTTTCACTGTCTACTTTTACTGGAGCGGTTC
>NZ_BQKV01000018.1 GCF_022180365.1 Faecalibacterium gallinarum | reverse complement strand
CATTCCCTGGCTGCGAAGTTCCAGGATCTCTTTCTCGTGTTCCTGAATGTGGCTGTATTTTCTGGGCATAGCAAAGACCTCCTGTAGTAGTTTTATTCTACCACAGGAGGCCTTCTTTTTTCACTGTCTACTTTTACTGGAGCGGTTCATTCCCTTTCGGGAAGCAGGGGCTTTTTTTATGACAGATACGGCCCCGTTACCAGCGGGAACCCATGTCGGTAAAGGCCATCAGGAGGCAGTCCACCCCGAAAGCGAGGAGCAGAAAGGCCACCAGATACCCCACGGTGAATAGGGCCAGGAAGGGCTGGAAGAGCATCATAAAGCCTAGCACCAGCCCGAGGGTGTTGACGATCAGGGAGAAATAATAGTAAAAGGAGCCGCCCATCAGCCGGATGACCCCCACATGGGCCAGACGGCTGATGCAGTGGGTGATGAACCACAGGGGGAACAACAGAGAAACGATCCGCTCTGCGATGCCGGGATAGGCCAGCAGGGCGATGCCTGTCATGATGCTCAGGATGCCCGAGATCAGGGAGACGGCGGGCCCGAAGCCGGTGAACCGCTCGGCTTTAATGTAAATCACAATGTCACAGATGCCGGTGATCACGGCGGCGATGCCGTAGAGCACCGCAATCCCGGTGAACATACTCCGGGGCTGCAAAAAGGTGAATACCCCCAGAAGGATCAGGCAGACCCCCATCAGAAACTGGCTCCACCCAAAACCGGAACGACCTCTCATTGCTGTGCGCCCCCTTCCGCCAGAAGCTGCATGAATTCCTCGCCGGTGATGGTTTCCTTTTCGTACAGGTGCCGGGCCAGCCGGTCCAGGGCCTGGCGGTTGTCCGCCAGAATCTTGCGGGCCTTGGCGTGCTGCTGCTTGACCAGGGCCACGACCTTCTGGTCGATGGCCTGCTGGGTCTCGGCGGAACAGGCCAGGGCGGTGTCCCCGCCCAGATACTGGTTGCTCACCGTCTCAAAGGCCACCATGTCGAACTCGTCGTTCATGCCGTAGCGGGTGATCATGGCCCGGGCCAGCTTGGTGGCCTGCTCGATGTCGTTGGAAGCGCCGGTGGTGATCTGGCCAAAGACCTCCTCCTCGGCGGCGCGGCCGCCGGTCAGGGTGGCGATCTTGTCCTCCAGCTCCTCCTTGGTCAGCAGGTTCTTGTCGCTCTGCTCCACCTGCATGGTGTAGCCCAGGGCCCCCGAGGTGCGGGGGATGATGGTGATTTTCTGGACCGGGGCCGAGTGGGACTGCTTGGCGGCCACCAGGGCGTGGCCGATCTCGTGGTAGGCCACCACCTTTTTCTCCTGGTCCGAGAGGATGGCGTTTTTCTTCTGGTAGCCTGCAATGACCACCTCGATGCTCTCCTCCAGGTCGGCCTGGCAGACGGTGGTGCGGCCCGCCCGCACCGCCCGCAGGGCGGCCTCGTTGATGATGTTGGCCAGCTCGGCGCCCGAGGTTCCGGCGGCCATCCGGGCGATGGTGTGGAAATCTACGTCCGGCTCGGTCTTGATCTTCCGGGCGTGGACCTTCAGGATGGCCTCCCGGCCCGCCAGGTCGGGCAGCTCTACCGGCACCCGGCGGTCAAACCGGCCGGGGCGGGTCAGGGCCGGGTCGAGGGATTCGGGCCGGTTGGTGGCCGCCAGAATGATCACCCCGTTGTTCCCCTCAAAGCCGTCCATCTCGGTCAAAAGCTGGTTCAACGTCTGCTCCCGCTCGTCGTTGCTGGTCATCTGGCCGTCCCGCTTTTTGCCGATGGCGTCGATCTCGTCGATGAAGACGATGCAGGGGGCTTTTTCTTTTGCCTGCTTGAACAGGTCCCGCACCTTGGAGGCGCCCATGCCCACAAACATCTCCACAAACTCCGAGCCGGAGATGGAGAAGAAGGGGACCCCCGCCTCACCGGCCACGGCTTTGGCCAGCATGGTTTTGCCGGTGCCCGGGGGGCCCACCAGCAAAACGCCCTTGGGCATGGAGGCGCCCACGTCGGTGTATTTCTTGGGGTTGTGGAGGTAGTCCACAATCTCGGCCAGGTTTTCCTTGGCCTCGTCCTCGCCGGCCACATCTGCAAACCGGATGCCGTCCGAGGACTGGACATAGACCCGGGCGTTGCTCTTGCCCATCCCGAAGGACATGGCGTTTTTGCCGCCCATCTGCTCCATCATCTTTTTGTTCATGTACTGCCCCAGGCCGATGAAGATGACCAGCGGCAGGACAAAGGAGAGCAGAAAACTCAGGATGGGGGAGCCCTCGTCCCCCACATCGCTGGCAAAGGTCGCGCCGGAATCATGGAGCCGCTCGGTGAGGGTGGGGTCGTACATGGCGCCGGTCTGATAAAGTTTTGTGTTGTCTTTGTTGCTAAAGGTGATTTCGCTGTCGGTGATCTCTACCTGGCCGATGTCCTGGTCCTCAATCATGTCCATAAAGGTGCCGTAGTCCACAGACTCGATCTACGGCGCCAGCAGGAACGACGGTACAATCAAATTAAAGAGAAACAGGACGGCTAACACCAGCCCATAGTAGTAGATCAGAGGCTTTTTGGGACTTTTGACTTCTTTCATATTACAGTCTCCTCCTCCGGCTTGGATTGTACGCTAACGTACAATTTTGCGGACGAACCAAGTGTAGCCCTTTTCTGCGGCACTGGGATGGATAAAGTGTGAATAAAGTGAAAACAAAAGCGCCCCCGCGCCCGGGAGGGCGCAGGAGCGCGAACGGTCAGGGATTAGGAGGGGTCCCCGGCGGGGTCCACCCCTTCAAACTGGCTGTTGTAGAGCTTGGCGTAGAAGCCGTTCTGAGCCAGCAGCTGGTCGTGGCTGCCCTGTTCGATGATGTGGCCGTCCTTCATCACCAGGATCACGTCCGCCTCCCGGATGGTGGAGAGCCGGTGTGCCACAATGAAGCTGGTGCGGCCCTGCATCATCCGGGCGAAAGCCGCCTGAATCCGGATCTCGGTCCGGGTATCGATGGAGCTGGTGGCCTCGTCCAGGATCAGCATGGGGGGCAGGCAGAGCATCACGCGGGCGATGCAGAGCAGCTGTTTCTGGCCCTGGCTGATGTTGCCGCCGTTCTCGGTGATGACGGTGTCATACCCCTTGGGCAGACGGCGGATGAAGCTGTGGGCGTGGGCCGCCTTGGCCGCCGCGATGATCTCTTCCTCGGTGGCGTCGGGCTTGCCGTAGGCGATGTTCTCCCGCACCGTTCCGGCCCGCAGCCAGGTGTCCTGCAACACCATGCCGTAGCTGCCCCGGAGGGAGGCCCGGGTCACATCCCGGATGTCCTGCCCGGAGACCGAGATCCGACCGCTGTTCACATCGTAGAACCGCATCAGCAGGTTGATCAGGGTGGTCTTGCCGCAGCCGGTGGGGCCCACAATGGCGATCCGCTGGCCGGGTTTCACGTCCAGGTTGAAGTTTTCGATCAGGGGCCGGTCGGGCAGGTAGCGGAAAGCCACATCCTCCAGCACCACATGGCCGTCCGGCTGGAGGGCGGGGGCGTCCGGCGCCTCGGGGATCTGGTCCTCGGCGTCCAGCAGCTCGAACACCCGGGCGGCGCAGGCCAGAGCGTTCTGCAGCTCGGTCACAACGCCCGAAATCTCGTTGAAGGGCTTGGTGTACTGGTTGGCGTAGCTCAAAAAGATGCTCAGCTGGCCGATGGTCAGCCCGCCCGCCACGGCGTAGAGGGCGCCCACCAGGCCCACCCCAGCGTAGACCAGGTTGTTGACGAAGCGGGTGGCGGGGTTGGTCAGGCTGGAGAAGAAGATGGCCTTCAGGCTCACATTTTGGAGCCGGCCGTTCACCTCGTCAAAGGCGTTCAGGCTCTCGTCCTCGTAGCCGAAAGCCTGGACCACCTTCTGGCCCTCGATCATCTCGTTGACCAGGGCGGTCTGCTCGCCCCGGACGCTGCTCTGCCGCTGGAAGTAGCCGTAGCTCCGCTTGGCGATAAAGCTGGCCACCACAAAGCTCAGGGGGGTGATGCAGACCACCACCAAAGTGATGGGCACATTCTCCCGCAGCATGAAGAGCAGGGTGCCGAAGATGGTCAATACGCCGGTGAACAGCTGGGTGAAGCCCATCAAAAGGCCGTCGGCGAAGGTGTCCACGTCGGCGATCATCCGGCTGACGATGTCGCCGGAGGGGTGGCTGTCCAGATAGGACAGGGGCAGGCGCTGCAATTTGTGGATGGAGGCGTTCCGCAGATCCCGGGAGACCGAGAAGGTGATCCGGTTGTTGCAGACGCTCAGACACCACTGGGCGAACGCGGCCAGCGCAGCCACGATCACAATGCTGCGGACGATGCCCAGCACCCCGGGCAGATCCACCGCCCCGGGGCCGAGCATCAAGTCGATGGCGTCGCCGCAGAGGATGGGGATATACAGCTGGGCGGCCACGCTGCCGGCCGCCACCAGAAGGCTGCACGCCACAAAGGGGGCATAGGGCCGGATGTGGCGGAGCACACGGCGCAGAGTGGCCTTGCTTTGCGCAGGGGTCAGGCTGCTTTTCTTTTTTGCGCTTGCGGCCATTACTGTGCGCCTCCTTTCTTGAACTGGCTCTCATAGATTTCGCGGTAGACGGGGCACTGCTCCAGCAGGTAGCTGTGGGTGCCCACCCCCACCAGATGGCCGTCGTCCAGCACCAGAATCTGGTCGGCGTGCTGGAGGCTGGCGGCCCGCTGGCTGACGATAAAGACGGTCATGTCCCCGGGCAGGGCGGCCAGAGCTTTCCGCAGGGCCGCGTCGGTGGCGAAATCCAGGGCGCTGGCGCTGTCGTCCAGGATCAGGATCTTGGGTTTGCCCACCAGGGCCCGGGCGATGGTCAGACGCTGTTTCTGGCCGCCCGAGAGGTTGCGGCCGCCCTGCTCCACCGGCTCGTCCAGCCCCAGGGGTTTGGAGCGGACAAACTCAGCGGCCTGGGCGGTCTCCAGGGCCTCCCAGAGCTCGGCGTCGGTGGCGTCCCGGCGGGCCCAGAGGAGGTTCGAGCGGATGGTGCCGCTGAACAGCTGGGCCCGCTGCATCACCACGCTGACGGCCCCCCGCAGCTCGGCTCGGGGGTAAGAATCCACCGGCAGGCCGAAGATCTCCACACAGCCCTCGGTGGCGTCGTAAAAGCGGGGGATCAGGTTCACCAGGCTGGATTTGCCGCTGCCGGTGCCGCCGATGACGCCGATGGTCTGGCCCCGCTTGGCGGTAAAGCTGATGTTGTACAGGCTGGGTGCGCCGGCCCCCGCATAGGTCAGGGCCACCCGGTCGAACCGGACGGCGTCCTGGGCCTTGTCGTCGGGGGTCTGGCGGGTCCGCTTCTCGGGGAAGGTCATGCTGGGCTGGGTGTCCAGCACCGCCTGCACCCGGCTGGCGCAGGCCAGGGCCTTGCTCACCTGGACGATCAGGTCGGCTAGCTTCACCAGCTCCACCAGGATCTGGGTCATGTAGTTCACCAGGGCGATCACGTCGCCGGACTCCATTCCGCCCACGTTGATCTGGATGGCGCCCACATAGAGCAGGGCAATGATGGCCAGGTTGACGATGACATAGGTCATGGGGTTCATGAGGGCGGAGCGGTGGCCCACGTGGAGCTGCAAGCTGGTGAGCAGGCCGTTGGCCTCCTCAAACCGCTGGACTTCGCTCTCCTCCTTGCCGAAGGCCCGGACCACCCGCACGCCGGTCAGGTTTTCCCGGGTCAGGCCCAGCACCCGGTCCAGCCGGGCCTGCACCGTCCGGTAGAGGGGCCGGGTGATGACCATGACGCCGAACACCACCACCGAGAGCAGGGGGATGGCCACCACAAAGATCCAGGCGGCCTTGGAGTTCACGGTGAAAGCCAGAACCATGGCGCCCAGGATCACAAAGGGGCTGCGCAGGAACAGACGGAGGAAGAGGTTCAAACCGCTCTGCACCTGGTTCAGGTCACTGGTCATCCGGGTGATGAGGGTGCTGGTGCCCAGAGTGTCCATCTCCGAGAAGCCCAGCTTCTGGATGTGCTCATAGAGGGCGTGGCGCAGGGCGGTGGAATAGCCCACCGCCGCCTTGGCGGAAAAATACTGGGCGGTCAGGCTGCAGGTCAGGCCGATGGCCGCCAGCACCAGCAGCAGGCCGCACCGGACCAGGATATAGCGGATATCCCCGGCCGCAATGCCGACGTTGACGATGTCCGCCATCACCAGAGGCACAAAGAGGTCGAAGGTGGCCTCCAACATCTTGAACAGTGGGGCAATGACGCTTTCTTTCCTGTATCCGCTCAAATAAGAGAGCATTTTTTTCAAAACAACAGGACTCCTTTCTTCTCAGACTCGCTCTTTAGTATAACGCAAAATACGCCGAAATGCCAGCCTTCCGGCGGGGCGCAAAACCGGCCTTTTGGGGCGGGGGCGCCTTTGCCCCAAGGAAAAAGATTGTGAAAAACGGGGTTTCCTGCTATACTACCCCTAACAGGAGAAAACTGGAACTTTCAGGAGGCAGATATGGTGAGAAGGGCAGGGCGTATACGGTTCCGGCCGGTGGGCGCGCGGCAGAACGAGGCGGCCGCGCCGGTGTATGGGCCGACCACCACGGGTTGCCCGGTGGTGGAGCAGGCGGTGGAGCGGCTCTACGCAGCGGGGCCGGAGGAGAGCATGGAGCGGTTTTGGAGCCTGATGAGCGCGCTGAACTATGCGCTGCAAATCGAGACCGACGTGCTGATCCCGCTGGAACTGGCCCCCGGGGTGCACGATTCGGCCGCCCCCTGGGGCGAGCACCCCATCCCGGCCCAGCGGGCGGGGACCCTGCGGCACTGGGTGCTCCGCACCGAAAAGGGCAAAAACTTTTTGCCCTTGTTTACATATAGCGGCGCGCTGACCGAGAGCCAGAGCACCGCGGGCCGCCCGGTGATTCAGCGCCGGATGCTGGACGCCATGGAGATGGTGCTGGGCAGCGACCGGCTGGACGGGGTGGTGATCAACCCCTGGGGCCGCTCGGCTACCTTAGATAAAGCATTGCTGCGGGGGCTTCTGCGGGCCGAGCCCACCGAACCGGAACCCGGGGAGGCCGAGGCCCAGAAGGGGCTGGAAGCCGCCCAAAAAGGGGACTGGGCGGCGGCCGCCGCGTGTTACCAGGCGTCCTCGGAGCTGGGTTGCCCTGCGGGCGCCCGGCTTCTGGCGGAGTGTACTTACAACGGCCAGGGGGTGAAAAAGAGCCTGCCCGAGGCCATGCGCCTGTGGCAGAAGGCCGCCGATGTGGGGGACATCCTGGCCGTCGTGGCCCTGGGGGACCGCTCGGCCGAGAGCTGCCCCGGCGACCCCGGCCGGGCGCTGCTTTACTACCGCCGGGCCCAGGAGCTGGCGGCGGATCAGCCGGACATCGACTATCAGCCCCTGCTCTGCCTGCGGCTGGCCCAGTACGAGACCCGCTACACCTCGGCGCGGGAGGCGCTGCTGCTGGCCGCCGAGGCCAAGCGGGGCTTTGGGGTGCGCCAGCGGAACGGGGACCCGGCGGCGGGGCCGCTGCTGGCCCAGGCGGACGCTTTGGCGGCCGAGCTTTTGGCCCGCCCCCAGCCCAAAGCCGCGTATAACACAGAACCTTCACAAATGGGCTAAGGTTTTGCCATATCCAAACGGTAGTATATTAGCGAGCAAAATCTGCCGCCCCGGGCGGCGTTCAGAAATGGAGAGGGAAAGAACATGAGCAAAGTGATCGGAATCGATCTCGGCACCACCAACTCCTGTGTGGCCGTGGTTGAGGGCGGCAAGCCGGTGGTCATCGCCAACGCCGAAGGGGAGCGCACCACCCCCAGCGTGGTGGCCTTTACCAAGGACGGCGAGCGGCTGGTGGGCGGCGCGGCCAAGCGCCAGCTGGCCACCAACGCGGGGCGGACGGTGACCAGCATCAAGCGGGAGATGGGCACCGACTACCGGGTGCGGATCGACGGCAAAGAGCTGACCGCCCAGGAGATCAGCGCCATGATCCTCACCAAACTCCGCCGGGATGCCGAGAGCTACCTGGGGGAGAAGGTCACCGAGGCCGTCATCACGGTGCCCGCCTACTTCGACGACAGCCAGCGCAAGGCCACCCAGGATGCGGGCCGGATCGCGGGGCTGGACGTGCTGCGGATCATCAACGAGCCCACCGCCGCGGCGGTGGCCTACGGCCTGGACAACGAGGCGCCCCAGAAGATCCTGGTCTACGACCTGGGGGGCGGCACCTTTGACGTCTCCATCATCGAGATCGAGGACGGCACCTTTACGGTGCTGGCCACCGGCGGCGACACCCGGCTGGGCGGCGACGATTTCGACCAGCGGATTGTGGACCACCTGGTCCATGAATTCAAAAAGACCGACCGGATTGACCTCACCCGGGACCCCGCCGCCATGGGCCGGCTGAAAGAGGAGGCTGAAAAAGCCAAGAAAGAGCTTTCCTCCTCGCCCACGGCCCAGATCAACCTGCCCTTTATCGCGGTGGGCAAGGACGGCCCCCATCACATGGATGTAACCCTGACCCGGGCCCAGTTCGAGATGATGACCGGGGACCTTTTGGCCCGCACCATCGACCCGGTGAACAACGCCCTGCGGGACGCGGGGATCTCGGCCGGCGAGCTGGGCAAGGTGCTGCTGGTGGGCGGCAGCACCCGGATGCCCGCCGTGGCCCGCCAGGTGCGGGAGATTCTGGGCAAAGAGCCCAGCCACGCCCTCAACCCCGACGAGTGCGTCGCCATGGGCGCGGCCATCCAGGGCGGGCTGTTGCAGGGCGGCGGCAAGCTGGCCGGCGCCACCGGCGCGGCGGCCCAGGGCCTGGTCCTGATGGACGTCACCCCCCTGACCCTCTCCATTGAGACTTTGGGCGGGGTGGCCACCCCCCTGATCACCCGGAACAGCATGATCCCCACCCGGAAGAGCCAGATTTTCACCACCGCCCGGCCCATGCAGACCTCGGTGGAGATCAACGTCCTCCAGGGCGAGCGGCATTTCGCCCGGGACAATAAGTCCCTGGGCAAATTCAAGCTCAACGGCATCCGCAGCGGCTTTTCCTCCCGCCCCCAGATCGAGGTGACCTTTGACATCGACGTAAACGGTGTGGTCAAAGTCTCCGCCAAGGACCTGGGCACCGGCCGGGAGCAGAACATCACCATCACCGGCAGCACCAACCTGTCGGAGCGGGAAATTCAGCAGGCCATGGCGGATGCGGCGGCCTACGAGGCCGAGGACGCCCGCCGCAAACAGCGGCTGGAGCTCCACAACCACGCCGAGATTCTGGCCTTTAAGGTGGAAGAAGCCCTGAACAAAACCAAAAAGGAACTGGAAAAGGACGAGAAAAACGCGGTCAAGACCGATCTGGCCAACCTGCGCCGCTGCCTGCGGAAGGATAAGCCGGAGCGGATGAACGACATGGAAGAAACCGCCCTCCGCCAGGCCAAGGAGAAACTGGAGGCCAGCGCCGCCCACCTGATGACCCTCTATTACAGCGAGGGCGGCCAGCAGGACCCCCAGGACCCCACGGTCTAAAGGGGCGCCCGGTTCAGAAAGGATAAAGCAGTATGGGTTTTTACTTTGGCGGCTTTGATCTGATGTTCACCCTGGTGTTCTGCCTGGTGTTCGGGCTGATCGTGTTTCGGATCGTCCAGGGGATTTCCACCTGGAACAAGAACAATCACTCCCCCCGGCTGACGGTGGAGGCCATCATCACCGGCAAACGGCAGGAGGTCCACCACCATCACAGCGCCGACAACACGGCGATGCACACCTCCACCAGCCACTATGTGACTTTTCAGGTGGAGAGCGGCGACCGGATGGAGCTGTATGTCCCGGGGTCGGAGTATGGGATGCTGGCCGAGGGGGACCGGGGCCGGCTGACCTTCCAGGGCACCCGGTACCTGGGCTTTGAGCGGCTTTAAAGCGGATTCGAGTTTGAGAGAGAGGAATCGAGAGAATGAAAGAAAACAAGACGCGTTCGGCGCTGCTGGTGATTGATATGGAGAACGGCTTCATTGACCCCCGCAGTGCCCATTGCATCCGGGGCGCTGCGGCCACCGTCCCGGCCTGCTGCCGGGCGGTGGAAACGGCCCGGGAGAAGGGAATTCCCGTGTTTTTCGTCAAGCGGATCTACCGCACCGACGGCAGCGACGTGGAGCTGACCCGCTACGGCGGCTGGAAGGCCGGCGGCCGGGCCATGGGCCCCTCGTCGGACGGCTTTAACAGCGCCCAGGCCCCCGAGGGCCTGCGCCCGCTGCCGGGGGATTACAGCATCATCAAACCCCGGTGGAGCGCCTTTTTCCACACCGAGCTGGACCTGATTCTCCGGCGGCTGGGGGTGCGGACGGTGATCCTCACCGGCACCACCACCCCCAACTGTGTGCGGACCACGGCCTACGACGCCAACGCCCTGGAATACAATGTGGTGGTCCTGTCGGACTGCTGCTCCTCCCAGACCGAGGAGATCCAGCGGGTCAACCTGGAGGACATGGAGCGGATGGGCGCGCTGATCCTCACCGGGGCCGAGTTCGAGTCCTACGACGAGAACACCGTCTCCGACCTGAGCGAGAGCATCCGGGCGGAGATGTACGCCGCCGACTTTCAGCCGGAACCCTTCGGGGCCGAGGGCTGGGCCGACCGCTGGTAACTTTTGATCCGAAATTTTACTGCCGGGGGCGCTGTCTCCTCTTAAAGAGGGGGGCGGCGCTCCCGGTTTTTTGCACCCCCCACCGGCTGGAAAAATTTCCTGTGGATAGGCCCGGCGTTTCTGCATACCCTGTTGTGGAGGGATGGATTATGAAGAAACACCGAATCGCGACCTATCTATTTTGGATTCTCCTGGCCGAGGGGGTGGGCGGCGCGGCCGGCTGGCTCACCCGGGACAGCGTCGGCATCTACACCGAGCGCATTGTGCAGCCGCCCCTTTCGCCGCCTGCCTGGGTGTTCCCGGTGGTCTGGGGGCTGCTCTATGCCCTGATGGGGATCAGCGCGGCTCGGATCGCCCTGGCCCCCGGCGCCCGGGACCGGTCCCGCAGCCTCTGGATCTTTGGGCTTCAGCTGGCCATGAACTTTTTCTGGAGCATCCTCTTTTTCAATTTCCAGCAGTTCGGGCTGGCGCTGCTCTGGCTGGGGGCCCTCTGGGGGGTCATCCTCTGGATGATCGGCTCCTTCCGGGAGATCGAAAAAACCGCCGCCTTTCTCCAGCTGCCCTACCTGGCCTGGGTCACCTTTGCGGCCTATCTGAATTTGGGGGTCTGGCTGCTGAATTGACCCCGCCCGTCCTCGCCCTGTCCCGGAAAATCCATCTGCCGGGGCGGGGCGAATTGTTTTTGTAAATGTCTCGCAAAACCCCCGGGCTGGTGATACAATAGGGGAGAGAAAACCAGGGGGCGCCGCCCCCGGCAGGAGGGGACCATGGTGCAGAACTATCTCTCGGTGATGAGCCGCAGCACAAAATTCAAGTGTCTCGGGGTGTTGGCCCTGGCGCTGGCGGGGTCGTTTTTTGGCCTCCCTCTGGCCGGTCCGTCTGGGCGAGGTGTACACCGTCATTTCGGATGGCCGGATTTCCACCCTGGCCCAGGGGGCGGGGGCGGCCATCACGGTCTGCCTTTTGTTCCAGCAGCTGATCAAACCCATCGACGAGGTCTACCGGTTCATGGATGAGACCGCCTCCTCCCTGGTCAAGGCGAAAGCCCTGCTGGAGGTCACCGCCAGCCAGCCCGATGAGGTGTTTGGCCGGCCTTCCAGCGGCGAGCCCCTGACCGCGCCGGAGATCCATCTGGAACAGGTGCTGGTCACCAACCCCGAAAAGGACAAGCCCCTGGCCCTCTACGAGGATCTGACCCTCCCCGGCGGGCAAAAGGTGGCGCTCCAAGGAGTCTCCGGCTGCGGCAAAACCACCCTGGTCCGCTGCCTCAACCGGTATTACTCCTACACGCAAGGGCGGGTCACCCTCTTTGGGCGGGACCTGGATTCCTACAGCCAGGAGGAATTGACCGCCCTTGTCTATTACCTGCCCCAGAGTACCTTTTTCTTCGCGGGGAACGTGAAGGATAACCTGGTCTATGGTCTCGAGGAACCCCCGGCGGACCAAATTCTGCTGGACGCCCTAAGCAAAGCCTGCCTGATCGGGGAGTATGAGGGGGTCCTCTGCTCCGACCCGGCCCAGGCCCTGACCCGCCCGGTGAGCGAGGGGGCGGCCAACCTCTCGGGCGGCCAGCGGCAGCGGCTGGCCCTGGCCCGGGCCTTTTTGCGCCGGCCCAAGCTGTACATCCTGGACGAAAGCACCGCCAACCTGGACGGCCGCACCGCCGACCTGGTCCTCACCAACCTGGAACGCCACGCCCAGGCCATCGGGGCGGGGATTCTCTACATCGACCACGATCCCAGCGTCGCCCGCCGGTGCGACACCACCATCGAGCTCACCAACAAAATTGTCACCGGGGCCCGGCAGACCGTGGGGCAATCCAGCTGAAACAGGGGAGGCGAGACAAAATGAAAACCCTCTACATCATCGGCGGAACCATGGGGGTGGGCAAGACCACTGTCTGTCAGCTGCTGAAACACCAGCTGGACCGGGCGGTCTTTCTGGACGGGGATTGGTGCTGGGACGCCCACCCCTTTGCAGTCACCGAGGAAACCAAGGCCATGGTGCTGGACAACATCTGCCACCTGTTAAATAATTTCCTGGCCTGTTCCGCCTACGAACATGTGATTTTCTGCTGGGTGCTCCACCAACAGGAGATTCTCGACACCCTTTTGGCCCGGCTCAATACCGCCGGGTGCCGGGTGGAGGTGGTTTCCCTTGTCTGCGGGGAGGCGGCCCTCCGCCGCCGTCTCCAGCGGGACGTGGAGGCCGGGCTGCGTCAGCCAGATGTGATCGAGCGGAGCGCGGCGCGGCTGCCCCTCTACGATTCCCTCCGGACCCGGAAACTGGACGTCTCGTCCCTGACGCCCCCGCAAGTTGCGGCGGAGATTCTCCGCCTGGCGGGGGAGGGGGACGGGGCTTGTGCAGAACCCCCCGCGTCTGGTATACTGAATACACTCTGATTTAGAAAACCCTGCGGCCCCGCCGGGCGGCAGAAGATCTCTTTTACAACGAAAGGAGCAACCCTATGTTACAGGCTGGTACCAAAGCGCCGGATTTCACCTTGCTGGATAAGGACGGCCAGACCGTCCGTCTGTCCGATTTTGCGGGCAAAAAGGTGGTCCTCTATTTTTATCCCCGGGACAATACCCCCGGCTGCACCCGTCAGGCCTGCGCCTTTGCCCGGAACTATGAGGGCTTTAAGCGCAAAGACGTGGCCGTGATCGGCATCAGCAAGGACTCGGTGGCCTCCCACCTGAAATTTGCCCAGAAATATGAGCTGCCCTTTGTGCTGCTCTCCGACCCGGAGCTCCAGGCCATCCAGGCCTATGACGTCTGGCAGGAGAAAAAGATGTGCGGCAAGGTCAGCATGGGCGTGGTCCGCACCACCTATCTCATCGACGCCGACGGGGTCATCGAAAAGGTGATGCCCAAGGTCAAGCCGGACACCAACGCCGACGAGATTCTGGCCTATCTGGAAGCAAACGGCTGATCGGGCCGGGCCATTTCGCCGGTGGATGAATTTACAGATTGACTTTTTTCGATTTGAGGAGTATACTACCTCTCGACCGGACAAAAAAGGGTGGGGGTGACGGTGTGCACGATTACGAAGCGGATGCAAAGGTGTTCAAAGCCTTCTGCGATGTGAACCGGCTGCAAATCCTGGAGCAGCTCCGCAGCGGCGAGAAATGTTCCTGCGTCCTGCTGGAAAAATTGCAGATCAGTCAGTCCACCCTGTCTTACCACATGAAGATCCTCTGTGATTCGGGGGTGGTGGTGGGCCGTGCCGAGGGCAAATGGACCCACTACGGCATCAGCGAGGAGGGCAGCCGGTACGCCAAAGCGCTGCTGGATACCCTGACCCAAACCAACACCTGCGAAAAAGGCGGCTGCTGCTGCCAAAAGTAAGAGCCATCGAAAGGGCGATGGCTCTTCTTTCGGGGGATTAAATCGAAAAAATTAGAACTGTATGCCCGGCGAAAGGAGAGCTCTTTATGGAGACCATACGGACGGTCTGGCTGTTTTTCCAGGATCAGATCCTGGGGATGAAATGGCTCAATGCCCTGATCGGGGAGGCCCTGGCGGCCCTGGGGCTGGCGCCCGGCAGTGTGCTGGGCGGTGCGCTGCAATTTTTCCTCTACGACACCATCAAAATTTTTGTCCTGCTCTCGGTGCTGATCTTTGGCATCTCGTATATCCAGAGCTATTTCCCGCCCGAGCGCACCAAGAAGATTCTGGGTCGGTTCCGCGGCATCGGGGCCAACGCCGCGGCGGCCCTGCTCGGGACGGTGACCCCCTTTTGTTCCTGCTCCTCCATCCCGCTCTTTATGGGGTTCACCAGTGCGGGGCTGCCGGTGGGGGTGACCTTTTCCTTTTTGATTTCCTCCCCCATGGTGGACCTTGGTTCTCTGGTGCTGCTGATGAGCGTTTTCGGCGCGAAAGTCGCGGTGATCTATGTCCTTCTGGGGCTGGTGATCGCCGTGGTGGGCGGCACCCTGTTGGAAAAACTGGGGATGGAGCGGTATGTGGAGGACTTTATCAAAAATGCCCCCCACATCGAAACCAGCGGCCCGGCCCTGACCCGGCGGGACCGGCTCGTCTATGCAAAGGAGCAGCTGCTGGGCACCATCAAAAAGGTCGCCCCCTATATTTTCCTCGGCGTGGGCATCGGCGCCCTGATCCACAACGTGGTCCCCCAGGAGTGGGTGGAACAGATTCTGGGCGGGGAAAACCCCTTTGCGGTGGTGCTGGCCACTCTGGTGGGGGTGCCCATGTACGCGGATATCTTCGGCACCATCCCGGTGGCCGAGAGTCTGCTCTATAAGGGGGCGGGCCTTGGCACCATCCTCTCCTTTATGATGGCGGTCACTACCCTGAGCCTGCCCTCCATGATTATGCTGAAAAAAGCGGTCAAATCCCAGCTCCTGGCGGCCTTTATCGCCATCTGTACGCTGGGCATTATCCTGGTGGGCTATTTCTTCAACGCGATCCAGCCCTGGCTGGTGTAATCACCCGTCCGCGCTGCAACATAATTTTATCGGAATTTTCAGGAGGTATTTCCCATGGCATTGTTTGGTTTTGGAAAGAAGAAAGACGAATCTGCAAAAGGCTGCTGCTGTTCCTGCGGCAGCGCAGCAGAAAAACAGACTGAAGTGAAAGAGGCCCCCGCCGGCTGCTCCTGCGGCTGTGGTTCGGACGATTCGGCCAGAAGCGTCCTGATCCTGGGTTCCGGCTGCAAAAACTGCCAGACCCTGGAGGCCAACGCCCGCGCCGCCCTGGAGCAGATGGGGGACACCCACTTCACGGTGGGCCATGTGACGGATTTTGCCGAGATCGCAAAATACGGCGTCATGAGCACCCCGGGCCTCGTGGTGGACGGCAAGGTAGTCTCCTGCGGCCGGGTGCTCAAGCCGGAGGAGATTGCGGCCCTTTTGGAAAAATCCCAGGGCTGAGGGGGCGTTCCAGAGAACGGGGGAGAAACAAATGAGTAAAACTTGGTACCCGGTGATCGACTATGAGCGGTGTGTCGGCTGCACGACCTGCAACGATCTGTGCCGCCACGGGGTCTATAAACCCGAAGGACCGGCGGGCAAACCCAAAGTGGTCTACGAGTATGGCTGCGTGGAGGGCTGCCACGGCTGCGAGCGTCAGTGCCCGGCGGGGGCGATCCACTATTTCGGGGACGACGGCACCCTGGATCTTGTCTATGACTACGACACCTATAAACCGGAGCTCCACTGCCAGGGCAAACCCAAGGTGGCCTTTGTCTGCGTGCACAATTCCTGCCGCAGCCAGATCGCCGAGGCCCTGGGCAAAAAGCTGGCCGGGGATGTGTTCGAGAGCTATTCGGCCGGCACAGCCCTGAAAGACCACATCAACCCCGACGCCGTCCGGATGATGAAACAGCTCCACGGCATCGATATGGAAAAGACCCAGTACAACAAGCTGATTTCGGAGATCCCCCAGCCGGATGTGGTGATCTTTATGGGCTGCAACGTCAGCTGCCCCAATCTGCCCTCCCAGTACGCGGAGAACTGGGGCCTGGAAGACCCCTCCGGCAAGGAGGACGCCGCCTTTGCCGAGACCATCGCCCAGATTGAGAAAAAGGTCCTGGCCCTCAAAGAAAAACTGCGGGGCTGAAAGGTTACTCTTGCCAGACGCAGACAAACTGCGGCGGCCCCATCCTTCGCCGCTCCTGCCCTTTAAAGGCGGGGGCGGCTTTTTTTCCTGTTTTGGGCGCCAAAACACCCGATTCTCCTACGGTTCGATTGCCCCGGGGCCCGGGCTGCGGTACAATGCAGCCAGAGGTGAATGCGATGTACGAACTGGACAAAGAAAAATTCGGTGCCTTTGTGGCCCAGCTCCGAAAAGAAAAGGGCTATACCCAAAAGGAACTGGCCGAGCGGCTCTACATCTCCAACAAGGCCGTCAGCAAGTGGGAGACCGGCGCCAGCATCCCGGACACCGCCCTGCTGGTTCCCCTGGCCGAGCTGCTGGGGGTGACGGTGACCGAGCTTTTGCTCTGCCAGCGGCAGCCCGCCGCCCAGCCCATGGACGCCGGCACCGTCGAAGCGGTGGTGAAAGCCGCCATCCACTACGCCGAGGAAAAACCGGTCCGCCGCGCCTGGCAGCAAAAGAGCCGCTGGAAGTGGCTGTACTTCGGGGCCCTTCTGGCGGGGGCCGGGGGCCTGTACCTGAACCACTGGCTGGGCGCCGGGGGAGGGAGGCTGGACCCCCTGAACACCCTCGACACCCTGGTTTTGCTGGCGGCCATCTTCGGCGGCTATTTCTGCTTTCTGGTCCGGCAGAATCTGCCCGCCTTCTACGACGAAAACCGGATTCATTTTGTCAGCGACGGGCCGTTTCGGATGATGGTGATGGGCCTGGCCTTCAATAACCATAACTGGCCCCACATTGTGCAGATGGGGCGGGCCTGGTCCTGTGGGGTGATGGCGCTGCTGCCCCTTTTGAATCTGGGGATGAGCTGGTTTTTGCCGGCGCTCTGGGCGGAAATTGGCTTTTACACCCTTATGTTTCTGGGATTGGCCGGGCTGTTTCTGCCCCTGTATTGGGTGGGCAAACGGTACGAAAACGGCGGACCATTCCCCGGGAAATAAACCGGAGATAATAAAACCCAAAACCCGCGTCCCCAAACGCCTTCTCGGCCAGGGGCGCGGGTTTTTGGGTAAGAAATGAAAGGCGGTTTTTCGGCTTTCTCCCGGCGGGGCGGGGCATCCCTGCGCGCCGGAACCATCCTGCCCACCCGCGCGCGGAAAGGTTTGCGGCCTTTGGATTTTTTTGGAAAGTTTCCTTCCCTGTGCTATAATAAGAAAAAGTTCTTTGGTACAGGAGGCGAGCCCATGCTGCGGCAGATACAGTATTTTCAGGCTGTGGTGCGGAACAACAGTTTCTCGGAGGCGGCAGAGGAGTGTCATATCTCCCAGTCCGCCATCTCCCAGCAGGTCCAGGCCCTGGAACGGGAGCTGGGGTTCCGTTTGCTGGAACGGAAAAACCGCAGATTCACCCTTACCCCGGCGGGGGAATATTTCTACCAGAAGAGCCTGATCCTGGTGGCCGACTACGAGCGGATCTGCCGGGAGTCGGCCCGGATCGCCCATGGCAAAAACGCCAGTCTCCGGGTCGGGTGCCTGCGCAGTTACAGCGGCCGGGAGTTCTACCGCGCCGTGGAGCAGTTCGCCAGGGAATACCCGGATGTGAGCCTTGAGATCCAGCAGGGCAACCACGAGGAACTCTACCGGATGCTCCAGGAAGAGCGGCTGGATCTGGCCCTGAACGACCAGCGCCGGGCTTTTTCGGACGCTTTTGTGAACCTGATCCTGGCCACCGCGGCCAGTGCCGTGGAATTGTCCGCCCACAGCCCCCTGGCGGAGCTGAAAGAGATCGAGCCCCGGGAGCTGAAGAACCTGCCCTGTATCCTGGTGGCGTCCAAAGAGCAGCAGGAGACCGAGCGGGAATACTACCGGGACATCGTGGGGTTTCCGGGGGAGTTTCTCTGTGCCGAAACGCTGGAAGCCGCCCGCCTGCTGGCGGTCAGCGGCCGGGGGTTTCTCCCGGTGGAGGGCAGCGGCGGGGCGGACGACCGGGACGGCGGGCTGGTCCGAATCCCCCTGGTGCGCGGGGGAGAGCAGATCACCCGCAACTACTGCGCCTTCTGGAAAAAGGACAATTCCGGCTACTATGTGGAGACCTTCGCCGAAATTCTGAAACAGCAATACAAAGCCGCTGAATGACCCAAAAAGACTACCCCGAAGTTTGAACTGCACCCCATTTGTTAGACAGTATGGTATACTGAAAACAAATGGGGTGTTTTATTGTGCCAAAAGGGAAGCCAAACAAGTGCTGTGGGCCGGGGCCGGCCAGATCGGCATGGCCATTGCCCGCCGGATGGGATACGGCAAAAAGATCCTGGTGGGGGATAAAAAGCTGGAAAACGCTCAGGCCGCGGCCAAAATCATGAAGGACGCCGGGTATGATGTGACCCCGACGGAAATGGATCTTTCCAGCCGGGCGTCGATCCAGAAGATGATTGCACAGGCCCGGCAGATGGGGGAAATTACCATGATGGTCAACGCGGCGGGGGTTTCCCCCAGCCAGGCCCCCATCGAAGCCATTTTGAAGGTGGACCTTTACGGCACCGCCGTTCTGCTGGAAGAGGTGGGCCGGGTGATCGCCCCCGGCGGCGTGGGGGTGACCATTTCCAGCCAGTCGGGCCACCGGATGAAGCAGCTCACCCCCGAGGAGGACGAGCAGCTGGCCTGCACCCCCGCCGAACGCTTGCTGGAGCTGCCCCTGCTCCAGCCCGGGAAGATCCGTGACACCCTTCACGCCTACCAGCTGGCCAAGCGGTGCAACGAAAAGCGGGTGATGGCGGAATCGGTGAAGTGGGGAGCGCGCGGTGCCCGGATCAACTCCATCTCGCCGGGCATTATTGTAACCCCCCTTGCCATCGACGAGTTCAACGGCCCCCGCGGGGACTTCTATAAGAATATGTTCGCCAACTGCCCGGCAGGCCGTCCCGGCACGGCCGACGAGGTGGCCAACGTGGCGGAACTGCTGATGAGCGACAAGGGCGCGTTCATCACCGGCGCAGACTTCCTCGTGGATGGCGGCGCCACGGCCTCTTATTTCTATGGCCCCCTCAAGCCCTGAAAAGGCCGCCCTTTGCCCCTCTAAAACGGCCCGAAAAGGGCGGACCATTCCCCGGGAAATAAACCGGACATAATAAAACGAAAAACCCGCGTTCCCAAAAGCCTTTTCGGCCAGGGGGCGCGGGTTTTTGCGTGAGAAATAAAAAATAGTTTTTTCAGCGTTCTTCCGGCGCATCGGGGGCTTTTTCCGGGGGCACAGGGGCGCCGTTCTCGTCCACCAGAAGGTGGAAATACCGCTCCTCCTTGCCCGGGAGCCGGTACAGCAGGGTGACGGCCCCGTTTTGGTCCAGCAGCACCGTGTCCAGCTGGCCCGGCTCGCCGTTTTCGGCGGTCTGGGTCAGCCAGAGGCCGCTGTCCAGCCGGGCTTTCTGGGTGCGCAGCCAAGCCTCGTTTAACTTGGAGAGGCCCGCCTCGTTCATCCGGAACACCAGGTCCACCGGCCGGCCCTGGACCGGGTAGGGGAAGACGCAGTAAGGCGAATCCTTTTGGTACGCTGCCGGGTCGGGCCGGAAAATCGCGAAGAACCGCGCCAGCCCCGCCGGGTCGGGGCGGATGCAGGCGATGGCCAGCTTTTTGGCCTCCACATCCTCTCCCAGCCCCTGCTGCAAATCCTGGTCGAAGTCGGGGTTGATCCAGTGGTATTCCATCTGTTCCAGGGTGGCCCCGGCCCGGATTTCCTCCCCCAGGGTGAGAAACTCATAGTCCTCGGGTTCCAGCTCCAGCCCGCGGGCCACGGCGTCCAGCGCCCCCGCTTTGTCCCCGAAGTGGCTGCGCAGCTTGCCCAGCTGGAGCCAGATCCAGGGGTAGGTTGGCTCTTCCCGGGCGCCCCGCTCGGCGTAGTCCAGGGCCTCGTCCAGCCGGCTGCAATAGGTCAGGGCCACCGAGTAGCGGTAGTACCAGACGCCGCAGCCCCGGGCGTTGCCCTCGGCGTCCTTCATCTGCTCCACCGCCCGGTAATAATAGGGGTACTCGTCGAGGTTGAGGCAGGCGTACCCGTACCAGAGAGCGATCTGCAAATCCTGCCGGGCCTGTTTTTCGGTGAACCGGCCCTCCGCCACCCCGTTCTGAATCAAGGTTTGCAGATGGTCCAGCATGGCGTAAAAATACCCGGTGCTCTCTTCGCAGAACCCTTCCAGGGTCTGGATATCCTCGGGGGAGAGGAGGGAGCCGGTCTCGGGGTGAACCTCCGGCGGGGTGTCGGGCTCGGGTTCCCGGTTGAGCAGCCGCACCGACCCCACATCCCGGAAAAAGCTGTGGAACCCGGCCCAGGGCAGTTCGGTGGTCTCAAAGAAATCCCGGGCGGCGTTCAATACCGCGTCCAGGTCCCAGGCGATGAAGTCCAGATACCCGCAGTAGAGCCCCAGCGCGCCCCCCAAAAAGGTCACGGCATCCCCGCCGGCCTGCCGGAGGAGGGCTTTTTCCAGTTCGCCCCGGAGTTTCAGCGCCCGCCCGGCCCGGTCCTCCTCCGGGAAATTTTCGGTGGGGAAGAACAAAAACCCGGCCGCGGCGCCCATATTGTGGAGCTCTTCGATTGTCTCGCTCTCGCCGCTCAGATACTCGCCGAGCAGGGCGGGCAGCCGGGTCGAACCGGCATAGGTGTCCAGACGCCAGTCGGCGTCCCTGTCCCGGACCGGGTCCGGCTGATAGGTCAGCGCCCGCTCTTCCAGCAGCCGGGCGGCGTCCTCATAGAGGGTCAGGCCCATCTCCTCCACCGCTTGGGGCAGATCCGCCAGGGAAAAGGCGGGTTCGGCCTCCGGTTCTTCCGCCGCGGAAAATTCGTTGACCAGGGCGATAAAGGACACTTCGCCCAGCACCCGGCCCGTCAGGGCCGAGAGCATCCAGAGCGCCTGGTTTGGGTTTTGCTCCATCAGGGGGAGCAGTTTCTCGCAGTAGAGGGTCAGGTTGATCTGGTGGTCCCCCTGCTTTTCGGCCCAGACCAGCACATCCCCGGCGGAGATCTCGGCCCCGTCGCAGTCCATGGTGTAATCTTCCATCGGGGGGCAGCCCACCAGGATGTCCCAGGATTCCAGCACCGAGGCCGGGGCGCGGCGCTGGAAATAGACCAGCGGGAATAATTTGGCCAGGCTGCCATCGGCGCTCAGAATCAGCTGATACCGCTCCCCGTCGAAGCTCAGCTCAAAGCTCAGGGAATCAAAGGCGGGCTGAAATGCCGCGGCGCATTTCCGCACCAGCCGGCTTTCCTGGGTGTGGTCTTGGTCGGCGTCCATGATGCCCCGCACCTCGCCCTCGATGGCCTCAAAAGCCTCCCAGGCCTCTTCCACCCGCTGGCGGAAATTCTTCTGGTACCGGGGCAGGGCCAGGCACTGGCGGCAGCGGTTCATCATCTCCTGGGTGTCGGGGTCTTCGGGCCGGGCTTTCAGGGCCTGCTCAAAATACCGCAGAGCCTCCGCCTCCTGGTCCAGATAATAATAGGAATACCCCATCCGGAAATTCCAGAAATAATCCCCCTGGAAATGCGCCTCGTGGGGGGCCAGAAGGGAGAGCGCCTTCTCATAGGCGGCCCGGTCGGAAGGGGCGGCGCGGTTGTTGTAGGCCCGGGCCAGTTCGCTGTCCAGTTCGGGGCTGCGCTCTTCCGGGCGGAGCGCCTCCAGCCCGTCGATGATCTTCTGGTACTCCTCCGCCTCGTGCCAGGCGGCGCACCGGTCCAGGATCACCTGGTCCAGCCGGCCCGTCCGCTCCAGGGCGTTTATGTACTGGGCGGTGACGACGTAGTGGTTCAGGTCTTTTTCGTCCAATCCCTGAAAGGCGCACAGCTCGTCCCAGAGCAGGGAGCTGCCCTCCACCATGTAAAAGCCGCTGGAAAGATCGACCCCCACAAAGATCCGCAGGATCTCGCCGCCCCATACCTGGGCGCTGTCCTGGTTTTCGGGCCGGTAAAACGCCGCGCCTTCGCCCTCGTTTTCCAGATAAAAGGCTCTGGGGTCGGGCTGGGCCCCGGCGGGCAGTTTCTCCGCCCAATAGGGGGTTTCGGTGACGTTGTCCGAGATGACGCTCAGCACGTCGGGGTCGGTCAGCTCGGTCAGGGGATAGCGGCTTTTCAGATAGTCCAAAACTTCCCCGCCGCTTTTCCGGTGGGGGAGGAGCAGCGGTTTGTACCGGCGGGCCTGGGCTTTCCAGCGGTTGAAATCGGCTTTGGTGGGCTGCTGAAAAATCATACAAACATTCTCCTTTTTTGGATTCTCCCGGCCCCGGCAGAAGCAGGGGAGAGGGGGGTTATTTTTTGTGGGAGTCCAGCAGATGGGTGGACCGGTATTCCCGGGGGGACACCCCGTGGACGTTTTTGAAAGCCCGGGAGAAATGCAGCTGGTTTGTGTAGCTGACCATCCCCGCGATCTCCCCGATGGACAGGCGGGTCTCTTTGAGCAGCTGGGCGGCCCGCACCATCCGGTAGTGCAGAAGATAGGTCTGGGGGCTTTCGCCCACGGCGTCCCGGAACACCTTGCCGAAATAGCTGCGGTTAAGCCCGCAGACCTCGGCGATCTCCTCGATGGAGATGTCCCGCTGGTAGTTCTGGTCGATGAAGGTCAGCGCCTCCCGGATGTAAAAATCCCGGAGCCGGTGCTCGCTGTCGGGGCGGCGGTGGGCGGAGGATTGGGCCAGCTGGTCCAAAAACAGAAAGCCGTGGGCGATCAGGTGCACCGGGCTGGCGCTACTGTGGTTGACGATGTAGAGCATCTCCTCCTGCAACAGCCGGCCCGCCTCGCTGTTCTGGGCGGTGTAGACCGGCTGGCTGGCGCTCAGCCCGGCCAGATTGACCCCCTCGTGGGCCCGCAGCCCGTCGAACTCCAGCCAGGTATATTCCCAGGGGTCCTGCTCGTCGGAGCGGTAGGTGGTGATCTGGCCCGGCACCACCAAAAAGCCCTGCCCGGCGGTGACGGGGTACTCGGTGTCGTTGGCCAGCAGCACCCCCCGCCCGGCGATGATGTAGTGGAACAGATAGTGGTTGCGGGCGTGGGGCCCGTAGGAGTGGGCCGGGGCGGTGCGCTCCCAGCCGAACTGATAGAGGTTCAGGTCGATGAAGCGTTCGTCCCGGAATACATGGAATTTCAGCTTGGTGGGATCGCCTGCGTTCGTGTTCACACTTAACACCTCCTTGAAAACCATTATATACCAAAATGCGTTATGACTTCAATGATTGCGGCTAAATTCCTTGAAATTGGAATATAAAAAGTGGCATTGCGGCATTCAAGAATCAGTGTATGCAATGTATAATACTTCTGCAAGTTGGGCGATAAAACTGTACAATGTGCACAATATACAGCTTTGGCCGCTGGTTTTCGTCTTTTTGACGAAACGGCAGCGTTTCCCTCGCCCAATCTCCCCGGCCGGGCGGAGTTTCCGCTGCATATCGTACCCAAAAAAGGAGATGGATTATGAAGAAGTTGAAACACATTGCCGTTGTCGTCCTTGCGGCATTGATGCTGTTGGGGCTGGCAGGCTGCGGCAGCGCGGACGACGGCACCGTGAATCTGACCTTTCAGATCTGGGACGTCGCCCAGCGTGACGGCATGCAGGCCATGTGCGACGCCTATACCGAGCAGCATCCCGATGTCCACATTGAGGTGCAGGTGACCAGTTGGGACGAATACTGGACCAAGCTCGAGGCCGCCGCCATGGCCAACAAGATGCCGGATATCTTCTGGATGCACACCAACGAGATCTTGAAATACGCCGACAACGGCAAACTGGCCGACTGCTCGGATATCGTGGATACCGAGCACTTCTCGGAGATTTCGCTCTCCAACGCCAGCGGCTCGGACGGCAAACTCTACGGCGTGCCCAAGGATAAGGACACCGTCGGCCTGGTTTATAACAAGGAGATGTTCGACGCCGCCGGGGTCAGCTACCCCGACGAGACCTGGACCTGGGACGATCTGGTGGAGGCCTCCCAGAAGATCTACGACGCCACCGGCCTTTACGGCTACATGGCCTACGGCGACGACCAGCTGGGTTACTGGAACTTTGTCTACCAGGCGGGCGGCAGCATCCTGACCGAGGATAAGACCCGCGCCAACTTCACCGACCCCGCCACCCGGAAGGGTATGGAGTTCTACATCGGCCTCCAGGACAACGCCTGGTGCCCCACCCAGACCTATTTCGCCGAGACGGCCCCCGGCACCGCCTTCTTCTCTGAGAAGGGCGCTATGTTCCTGGAGGGCAACTGGAACATCCTGTCCGAGCTGCAAAACTACCCCGAGATGGTGGGCAAATGGGACGTGGCCGTCCTGCCCGCCTGCCCGGACCCCGTCAGCGGTGACGGCCGGGCCACCATTTCCAACGGCCTGAGCTACGCCACCAGCGCCACCAACAAGCACCTGGACATCGTCAAGGACGTGCTGAAATTCTTCGGCAGCGAGGAAGGCCAGCGGATCCAGGGCGAGAGCGGCGCCGCCATCCCCGCCTATGAGGGCCTGGAGGACACCTGGGTGGGTGTCTTTGAGGAGTACCCCATCAACGTGGAGTGCTTCATCGATATGTTCGACTACTGCGTCCAGAGCGTCAACAACGCCGCCCGCCCCGAGTGGAAGACCGAGGTCACCGAGATCCTGCTGAAGATCTATACCGGCGATCTGACCCTGGACGAGGGCCTGGCCCAGATGCAGACCGCCGTCGACGAAGCCAGCGCCGAATATTATGAGGAGGAGGCAGCCTAATGCAGAAAACATCCAAGCTCGCCCGCGACGGGGCCGTCTGGGGCCTGATTATGGTGGCCCCCACCATCCTCGGCCTGCTGGTGCTCAACATCTGGCCCTTCATCCAGGCCATCTACATGAGCTTTTCCAAGTCGAAGCCCTTCGGCATGTTTGAGTTCGAGGGCCTGGACAACTACATCGAGATGTTCCAGAACACCGAGTTCTGGAAAGCCAACTGGAACACCATCTTCTTCTGCGTGCTGACCGTGCCGGTGGGCATCTTCCTGGCCCTGCTGGTGGCCACCCTGCTCAACAGCAAGATCCGCGGCCGGACCACTTTCCGGGCCATCTTCTTCCTGCCCATGGTGGTGGCCCCCGCCGCTGTGGCCATGGTCTGGAAGTGGATCTTCAACTCCCAGTACGGCATCATTAACACCCTGCTGGGCCTCAACATCGGCTGGCTCACCGACTCCAACATCGTCCTGATCACCTGCGCGGTGGTCCAGATCTGGAGCAACATCGGCTACGACGCCGTGCTGCTGCTGGCCGGTTTGCAGAATATCTCGCCCACCCTCTACGAGGCCGCCGACCTGGACGGCGCCTCCAAGACCCGGCAGTTCTTTGATATCACCCTGCCCATGGTTTCGCCCACCCTGTTCGTGGTCCTCATCATGCGCCTGATGTCCTCTCTGAAGGTCTTCGACCTGATCTACATGATGGTGGACGACGCAAACCCCGCCCTGAACGATGCCCAGAGCCTGATGTCCCTGTTCTACCGCGAGAGCTTCATCGCCGGCGACAAGGGCTATGCCTCCGCCATCGTGGTCTGGACCGTCCTGCTGATCGGTGTGGTCACCGTGCTGCAGTTTGTGGGCCAGAAAAAGTGGGTCAATTACGAGGTGTAAAGCATGAATACTACCAGCCTGAAAAATACCCGCCGGATCACCACCGCCCTGACCTATGCGGCCCTGATCTTCGGCAGTATCCTCATGATCTTCCCCTTTGTGTGGATGGTGCTGACCTGCTTCAAGACCCAGTCGGAGTCCATGGCCATTCCGCCCCAGATTCTGCCCTCCCAGTGGAACCTGGACAACTTCGTCACCGTCTTGCAGAGCCTGCCCTTCACCAACCTCTACATCAACACCGCCCTGCTCATCCTGTTCCGGGTGCTCTTCGCGGTCATCTTCAGCTCCATGGCGGGCTACGCCTTCGCCAAGCTGGAGTTCCTCTTTAAAAAGACCCTCTTCGCCATTGTCCTGGTCCAGATGATGCTGCCCAGCCAGATCTTCATCACCCCCCAGTACCTGATGCTGGCCAAGATGGGCATGACCAACACCATCTTCGCCCTGGTGTTCCCGGGCATTGTCTCGGCCTTCGGCACCTTCTTCCTGCGCCAGGCATATCTTGCCATCCCCAACGACATCGCCGAGGCCGCCTATCTGGACGGCTGCAACAAGTGGCAGACCTTCGTGAAGGTGATGCTGCCCCTGACCGGCCCCAGCATCGCCGCCCTGGCCATCTTCACCGCGGTGTTCGCTTACGCCGACCTGATGTGGCCCCTGATCTGCAACACCGACCTGAACATGATGACCCTGTCCGCTGGCCTGTCCACCCTGAACGGTCAGTACACCACCAACTTCCCGGTCCTGATGGCGGGCAGCCTGCTGGCTATGATCCCCATGGTGATCATCTACCTGATCTTCCAGAAGCAGTTCATCCAGGGCATCGCCATGACCGGCGGCAAATAATCGGCCGCAGCATTTCCCTTTGCGCCGGGGGCGCACCCAAAAAGTCATTCACCCTTCATTCTAAACAGCAAAGACGCCGCTTTTGCGCCCCACCGGGCCCGAAGGCGGCGCCTTTGTTTGTTCCCCAAAAGCAATAAAAAAGCAAGATCTGCCGGGGGGACAAAGCTCCCGTTCTGTGATATGATAAGAGAAAACCGAAGGGAGGCGGCAGAAGATGAAAACCAGAGGCGCCATTCATCCCAGAGTGGCCGAATACGCAGAAAAAGAGGCGGGGGATCTGGCCGGGGCGCTGGGCCTGCCCGCCAGGGGATACACCGAAGAAGAGGCGGAAGCACGCCGCGCCGCCTACGGCGCCAACGCCCTGGAGGGCAGGCCGGAGGATACGGTGGCCCACCGCCTCCGCCGGGCCTTTGTCAACCCGTTTTCGGTGGTCTTGTTTGTGCTGGCGGGGATCTCCTTTGTGACGGATGTGCTGCTGGCCTCCAATTACAGCCGGGACGTCACCACGGCGGCCATCATCCTCTCCATGCTGCTGGTCGGCGGCAGCGTCCGCTTTGTGCAGGAGCTGCGGTCCAAGCGGGTGGCCGACCGGCTCACCGGCCTGATGGCCACCACCGTTCCGGCCTGGCGGGAAGGCCGGTGGCAGGAGCTGCCCTCGGCCGAGCTGGTGGTGGGGGATCGGGTCCGGCTCTCGGCGGGGGACCGGGTCCCGGCGGATCTGCGGCTGACGGCGGCCGCGGAGCTCTTCGTCACCCAGTCGGTCCTCACGGGGGAGAGCGCCATCCTGGAAAAAACCGCCCGGCCCCTGCCCAAATCCGAGAACTGCCCCTTGGCCCAATACCACAACATCGCCTTTATGGGGTCTGCCGTGGTGGGCGGCTCGGGGGAGGGGATCGTCCTGGCCGTGGGGCCGGACACCGTTTACGGCGGCTTTTCCGCCGGCGGCCCGGATCGGAAAAACGGCTTTGACCGGGGGGCCAACTCCATCGCCTGGGTGCTCATCCGGTTTATGATGGTGATGGTGCCCCTGGTGTTCTTTTTGAACGGCCTGACCAAAGGGGACTGGCTGGCGGCGTTTCTCTTCGCCATCTCCATTGCGGTGGGCCTGACGCCGGAGCTGCTGCCCATGATCGTCACCACCTGCCTGGCCAAGGGCGCTGTCTCCATGAGCCGGGAGAAAACCATCGTCAAAAACCTCAATTCCATCCAGAACTTCGGCGCCATTGATATCCTCTGCACCGATAAAACCGGCACCCTGACCCAGGACCAGGTGGTGCTGGAGTATCACATGGATGTGATGGTCCTGGAGAAGGGCATCCTGGAAGGGCGCAAAACCTACGCCAACATGATCAAATACATCAAGATGACCGCCTCCTCCAACTTCGGCAATATGTTCTCGGTGCTGGCGGCGTCGGCGCTGCTGCCCTTCCTGCCCATGATGAGCCTGCAGCTGATCTTCCTCAACCTGATCTATGACCTGTCCTGCACGGCCATTCCCTGGGACAATGTGGACGAGGAATTCCTGAAAGCCCCCCGCCGGTGGGACGCCTCCTCGGTGGGCAGCTTTATGATCTGGCTGGGCCCCACCAACTCCATCTTCGATTTCCTGACCTATATTTTCATGTACTTCGTATTCTGCCCCCGGTTTGTCTCGGGCGGCGTGCTCTACAATGACCTGGTGAACCACTTCAGCGGGGCCCAGCTGGCCCAGGTCCAGGCGGCCTATATCGCCCTGTTCCAGGCGGGCTGGTTTGTGGAGTCCATGTGGAGCCAGACCCTGGTCATCCACATGATCCGCACCCCCAAGATCCCCTTTATCCAGAACCGGGCCTCGGCGCCCCTGACCCTGCTGACCTGCACCGGTATCGCGGTGCTGACGGCCATTCCCTTCACTCCGCTGGGGGGCCTTCTGGGCTTTGCCGCCCTGCCGGTGAGCTACTTCGCCTATCTGATCCCCTGCATCCTGCTCTATATGGTCCTGGCTACCAGCCTGAAAAAAGCCTATGAGCGCCATTACGGGGAACTGCTTTAAACTGTAAAAAGGAGGGTTTGCAATGAACTGGACGAATCTCTGGCTGCATCTCTTTGGCACCACCAGCTGGCTGGGGCTGAACCTCGGCTTTTGGGTGGCCACCGGGTTGGTTTTGCTGCTGGTTCTTTTGATGAACGTGGTTTTCTGGGCCCTGCCGCCCCGCACCAGCCCCGCAGCCCATAAATAAGATAAGCCCGGGAACCAGGTCAAACTGGTTCCCGGGCTGCTTGTTTTTTCAGGCGGTTTAAGCGATATAGGGCGATTTTACCGGGCGGCGTAGGCGGCGGCCCGGCGCTCCGCATCGGCGATCCGCCGCAGGCGGGGCTCCGCGTGGGCGAAAAAGCGCTGGAAAGAGGGGCAGTAGTAATTCTGGGTTTTGCCCTCGGGGTCGGTGGTCCAGTCCCGTTTGCAGCCGCCGAAACAGAGGGACTGCCAGCGGCAGGCGGCGCAGGGGGCCGGGTGTTCCAGCCCGTCGGCCAAAAATCGCTTTGCCCGCTCGCTCTTGCCCATGGCGGCCAGAGGGGTTTCGTGCAGGTCGCCCAGCTTCCACTGGTCCAGGACGTAGAAGTCGCAGGGGTAAACCCCGCCGTCGGCCTCCACCACAAAGTAGGCCCCGCAGCTGCCGCTGGTGGCGCAGGTCCCGGCGGGCAGACCCATGGCCAGGTGGACGTAGTCGTCAAACAGCCGGACGCTGGTGTATCGCCCGGCCTCCCAGTCCCGGTACCACTCGTCAAAGAGGGCGCAGAGGAACGCGCCGTAATCCGCCGGCGTCAGGGACCAGGGCCGCTGGCCCCGGGGCTCGCCCAGAGGGTCCAGGCAGGGGATAAACTGGAGATACCGAATCCCGGTTTTTTGCAGGGCATGGTAGACCCGCACCGCGCTTTTGGCACAGCGGCGGGTGACCACACAGAGCAGGTTGCACTCCACCCCGGCTTTCTGGAGGAGGGCCAGGTTTTTCTGCACCCGGGCCCAGGTGCCTTTGCCGGCGGCGTCCACCCGGAACTCGTCGTGGATCGCTTTGTCGCCGTCCAGCGAGAGCCCCACCAGAAACCGGTTCTTGGCGAGGAATTCGGCCCAGTCCCCGTCCAGCGCAAGACCATTGGTCTGGATGGAATAGGACACCGGGATGCGCCGGGTGTTCAGGCGGCGGACCGTCTCCACAAAGTTCTCAAAGAACCCGAGCCCCGCCACGGTGGGCTCGCCGCCCTGGAACGCAAAGCTGATCTGGCCGTTGAAATCCACCGTTTCCAGGGCCTGCCGGATCAAGAGCTCGGCGGTCTGGGCGGACATGACCCCCATACTGGCCTGGGCGCGGTTGGCGGCCTCGTCCTCATAAAAACAGTACCGGCAGCGCATATTGCACAGGCTGGAAGCGGGTTTCACCAGAAAATTCACATATTGCATGGGAGCTTTCTCCTTTTTGATACGGTGTCTGGCCTGAATCTCAGGTCTCGTAAATCTTGGCCACCTCCGCCAACAGCAGCTCAAGGCCCATGTACATAATGATCTGGTCCTCAAAGAAATTGGTGGAGGTGTCGTTGCTGATCCAGGGCAGCACCAACATCTGATTGACCTCTTTGGCCAGGGACTGTTTGGGGTTCATGGTGATCAGCAGCGTTTGGCAGCCGCTCTTGCGCAGCGAAGTCACCAGCGATTCCCGGCCGGCAAAACCACGCCCCGCAACAGAGAGCAGGATGCACAAATCCTGCTCTTTCATGATTTCTGCGTCATCGCTCATCACCACCCAGTCGTCGGTGCATTTGTTGAAGATGCCCAGCCGGCAGAGCCGGTGGGAGAGCTGCTGTGCCGACTGATAGGTGCGGTTGCACCCCCAAATGATGATCCGCCGGGCCGAGCAGATGGACCGGGCGATCTGCTCCAGCTGGTCCTGCCGGACAAAGTTGGGGATCTGGTTCATGTACTGCACATAGGTGTCGATCATCCGCTGCATGGGGTCTTTGGCCAGGTCCGAGCTGGGGGAGGCGTCGGCCCCGTGGGAGAGCAGATACCGGTTCATGGAAAACCGGAACTCCGAAAACCCGTTGTACCCCAGTTTCTGGCTCAGGCGCACCAGGGCCGCGTTGGAGGAATCGGCGTGGCCGGCCACCTGGCTGATGTTGCCGGAGAGGAGCCGCCGGGGGTCCTCCAGAATATAATCCGCCAGCTTTTGCTCGGACTTGGTCAGGTTGGAATAGTTCTGCCGCAGCTGAGAAATCGGGTCCATCATACTGCCCGCCTCACTTTCTTTATCCGTAAAAATATATCGTCCTAAAATCTTTTTGGAAAGATTTTCAATTTACTGCCCTTATCATACCGCATTTTCAAGAAAAAGGCAATCGAAACCCCGCCCGGAATGGCTGATTTGGAAATAAAACCATTGATAGAAAGACGATTTATCGGATTTCACAACTTTTTGAACTTCGATTTGGAAGAATTTCCAAACTTGAAAAATGTTCCAGAAAACCGTTGAAAATATTTCCAATCCGCGCTATACTGAGCCCGTCGAAAGGCGGCGCCGGGCGCGCGGGCCCGCCCAAAATTACCCAAAAGTTTGTATCTTTGAGTAAAGAGAGGAATTGCATTATGATGGAAAAATTCCAGGCGATCATGGAAAAAACACTGATCCCGCTTTCCGGCAAATTGTCCAGCAGCAAAATCCTGCGCGCGATCAGCGGCGGTTTTTCGTCTCTTCTGCCGGTGGTTATGGTGGGCGCCATTGCGTCGTTGCTGTCTGGTTTCAGCTTCGAGCCCTACCAGAACCTGATTGCGGCCGTCGGCCTGAAGCCCCTGATCGCTGCTGTTACCAACTATACCACCAACATGATGGCGCTGTACGCTGTGTTCAGCATCGGCAAAGCCATGGCCGACCAGCTGGAGTGCAAGGGCCAGTCGGTGCTGGTGGGCATTACCACCCTGGCTGCCTTTTTGATGGTGATTCCTCTGGGCGTTGGGGAAGGGGAGACGGCGGTTGCTTCGGCCATTTCCACTACCTATTTTGGCGCCCCGGGCCTCTTCACCGCCATGATCCTGGGCGTAATCATCCCCTATATCTATAATATCTTTGTCAAGCACAACATCGTCATCAAAATGCCGGACGGCGTGCCTCCCCAGATCGCCAACGGTTTCTCGGCCATCATCCCCGCTGCTTCCATTACCGTGGTTGTCATGGCGATCCGCCAGCTGTGCACCCTGACCTCTTTCGGCACCCTCAACGACCTGATCTACGGCCTGCTCCGTGCTCCTCTGGGCGCCCTCAGCGCCAGCCCCATCACCTTTGTGATCCTGCTGGTGTTCTGCAACCTTTTGTGGTTCTTCGGCATCCACGGCGGCATGGTCACCATGGCCTTCCTCTCCATGCTCTACATGACCCCCGCTCTGGAAAACCTGGAGGCTTACGCCGCCGGCGAGGCTCTGCCCAACCTGCTGACCAACACCTGGTGGTTCACCTTTGCCCAGCTGGGCGGCTCGGGCGGCATCATCGGCCTGGCGGTCTGCATGTTCTTGCTGGCCAAGAGCGAGCGGTATAAGACCCTGGGCAAGATCGCCATCCTGCCCGCCCTCTGCTCCATCTCCGAGCCCATCGTCTTCGGCCTGCCCCTGGTGCTCAACCCCCTGATGTTCGTTCCCATGCTGCTCAGCCCTCTGGCCTGCTTCCTGTCCTCCTATCTGCTGACGGTGGTGGGGATCCTGCCCTACCTGAACGGAATCCAGCTGTCCACCGGCACCCCGGTGATTATGGCGGGCTTCCTGGCCGGCGGCTGGCAGGCCGCTCTCTGGCAGGTGGTTCTGGTGGCGCTCCAGTTCGCCATCTACTTCCCCTTCTTCCGCATTGTGGATAAACAGGCCCTGGCCGAAGAGCAGTCTGCCAAAGCCTGAGCGCCGGCCCGTTTTCCCTGCGGGCAGCTGGGGCGGGTACGGATTTTCAAACAAATAATGAGGTGATTGTTCTATGGTCAAAAAGCCAAACATTCTCTGGTTTGTGGCGGATCAGATGCGGTGGGATTCCATGGCCCACGCCGGCAACCCCGCCGCCAGCACGCCGAACCTGGATGCACTGGCACAGGAGGGCGTTAGCTTCGACAATGCTTACTGCCAGAACCCGGTCTGCGTGCCCAGCCGGTGCAGCTTTCTCACCGGGTTGTACCCCCACACCACCGGCCACCGCACCATGCACTACCTGATGCGCCGGGACGAGCCCAATCTGCTGAAAACCATGAAGCAGAACGGGTACGAGGTGGTTTGGATCGGCCGGAACGATGTGATCCCCTCCAGCTGGGCCAAGACCGATTACTGCGACAAATTCTTTGACGGCAGCGATCTGGTGGAAAAGAGCGCCGTCGAGGGGGGCAAGGTTCACTTTGGGGCCGGGATGGAGTCCGCCCGCCCCGAGTGCGTCCCGGTGATGCAGGGGGTGGATAACCGCTACTCCTTCTACCTGGGCCGGTTCCCCGAACATTCCCTGGATGAATCCTTTGACTGGAACTGCGTCAACGCCGCCCTGGCCTACCTGGAAGAGCGCAGCCGCCAGCCGGATGCAAAACCCTTCTTCCTCTATTGCACCCTCAGCTTCCCGCACCCGCCCTATGGCTGCGAGGAACCCTGGTACTCCCTGATTGACCGGGACAAGCTGCCGCCCCGCCGCCCCGATGTGGAGACCCTGGAAGGCAAAGCGGAGATTCTGCGGGACATCCGGGCCAAACAGGACTTGCAGAACTGGGAAGAAAAACAGTATAATGAAGTGCGGGCAGTCTACCTGGGCATGGTGGCCCGGTTCGACCACCAGCTGGGCCTTGTCCGGGAGAAGCTGAAAGAGACCGGCGTCTACGACGATACCAGCATCTTCGTCTTCAGCGACCACGGCGACCTGACGGGGGACTATGGCATCGAAGAAAAATGCCAGAACAGCTTTGAGGACCCGCTGACCAATGTGCCCCTGGTGGTGAAACCGGCGGCCGGGACCCCCGTCTGCCGGGGGCGGAATCCGGCCCTGGTCCAGCTTTTGGACCTGCCCGCCACCGTCTACGAGATGGCGGGGGTCACCCCGGATTACATCCAGTTCGGCCAGTCCCTCTGCCAGACCATCGCCACCGGCGGGGCCCACCGGGACGCCGTCTTCTGCGAGGGCGGACGGATCAAGGGGGAGACCCAGGCCATGGAACCCCTCCACGGGCCCGAGTCGCCCTACTGGCCCCGGATCTCCACCCAGCACGAGAGCGACGCCGCCCACACCAAGGGCTGCATGATCCGGATGGGCCAACTGAAATACATCCTGCGGCTGTACGAGGCCGACCAGCTCTACGATCTGGAAAAAGACCCCATGGAGCTGCACAACTGCATCGACGATCCGGCCTACGCCCAGCCGCTGGCGGAGATGAAGAACCGGATGCTGCGGTTTTATATGGAGACCGGGGACTTTGTTCCCAGCCAGATGGACAAACGCTGAGGAGGTAGCAGAAATGGCATTTTCACAGGAGCAGTACGACGAGCTGGTGATGAACCTGGTGGTGGAGGGCGGCAACGCCCGCAGCCTGGCCATGGAGGCCATGCAGGAAGCCAAAAAGGGCAACTTCGACCGGGCCGACGAGCTGATGAAAGAGTGTGACGAGGCGCTTTTGGCGGCCCACAACACCCAGACCGATATGATCCAGGCGGAGATCCGGGGCGACCATATCCCGGTGATGCTGCTGATGGTCCACGCACAGGATCACCTGATGGACGCCATGGTGGTCAAGGACCTGGCGGCCGAGATCATTGAACTGTATCGTTCGCGCGGCTGATCGGGGCCGTGTGCATCCATAAGAGAAAAAGGAGAAATCACCATGAAAAACATTGTTCTGTTCTGCGCTGCCGGAATGTCCACCAGCCTGCTGGTCCAGAAGATGCAGGCCGCCGCGGCCAATATGGGCTATGAGTGCACCATCGCCGCCCACGGCCTGTCGGAGCTCAACGACAAGGGCAAGGACGCCGACTGCATCCTGCTGGGACCCCAGGTTCGCTATAACCTGGACAAAGTCCGCAAGACCTACCCCGATAAGCCGGTGATGGTGATTGATATGGCCCTCTACGGCATGATGAAGGGCAAGGAAGTCCTGGAAGCCGCTATCAAACTGATGGGCTGAGCAGGGGCTGCCTGAAATTCTGGGAACACAGCGGAGATCGCAGCGGAAAGCGGCGGTCTCCGCTTTTTTGCGCCGCGGCGGCCGGGGCGGGGGAGAGCCAAAAGAGAATATAAAATTACAGGCTGTCCCCCTGAAAAATCAGGGGGACAGCCGCCCTTGTTTCTGCTATAATGAGGATGATCTGTGCCCGAACCGGGGCAGAGCTGAGGAAAACGCAGGAGGAATCAAAATGGAAGCGATCTTGACACGGGCCGGCTGTTTTGTGGGCCTGATTGTGATGGGGTGTCTTTTGCGGCGGGTCGGTTTTTTCAAGCAGGAGGATTTCGCTCTGCTGAGCAAAATCGTCATCAAGATCACCCTGACGGCGGCGATTGTGGTGAGCTTTGCGGGGAACACTCTGGACGGCTCCATGCTGGTTTTAACCCTGATGGGTTTTTCCTTTGGGGTGCTTTTGATCGCGGCGGCCTGGCTGCTCAACCGCCGGGCGGGCCGGGAAACCCAGGCCTTTGCCATCGTGAACACCGCCGGGTGCAACATCGGCAACTTTGTTCTGCCTTTTGCCCAGACCTTTCTGGGGCCCATCGGCACCATGGCGGTGAGCCTGTTTGACGCGGGCAACAGCGTGATCTGCCTGGGCGGCGCCTATGGCGTGGCCTCCTTCGTAAAAGAGCGGGAGGGCCAGTTCCCGGTGCGGCCCATCCTGAAAGCCATGAGCCGCTCGGTGCCCCTGATGACCTATGTGGTGATGACGGTTCTCTCCGCGCTGCATCTCGCTTTGCCGGGGCTGGTGCTGGAATATGCCTCCATCGTTGCCAACGCCAACGCCTTTCTGGCGATGCTGATGATCGGGGTGGGCTTCCGAATGGATTGCAGCCGGGAGCAGCTGGCGTCGGTGGCGAAGATCCTTTTGGTCCGCTATGGGCTGGGCATCGCCTTTGCGGTGCTGGCCTATCAGCTTCTGCCCTTCCCGGCGGAATACCGTCAGGCCCTGGTGATTCTCTTCCTGAGCCCGGTGGCCAGCGCGGCCCCCGCCTTTACCGCCCAGCTCAAGAGCGACTACGGCCTTTCCTGCACCGTGAACTCCTTCTCCATCGTCATCAGCATCGCCCTGATTGTGAGTTCTTTGCTGGTGATTTTGTAATAGGGGGGAGAGCATTTGAAAGAGACAAATGAAAAACTGGAAACCCTTTTGACGGCGCTGGACGCCCAGCCCATTGCCGCGTCGGTGAAAAACGACGCCGAGCTGGAGCTGGCCCTGAAAAGCGATGTGAAGGTTGTTTTCCTGCTGTACAGCACCATCCTCACCGTGGGGCCGCTGATCGAGCGGATTCGCCAGGCGGGCAAACTGGCCTTTGTCCACCTGGATATGGTGGAGGGCCTGGCCCCGAAGGAGGTGGCGGTGGACTTTATCGCCCAGACCACCCGGGCGGATGGAATCATCTCCACCAAAGCCGCCCTGACCCGCCGGGGGCGGGAACTGGGGCTGGTGTCCATCCAGCGGTTTTTCCTCCTGGATTCCATGGCCATGCAGAGCGTCGCCCAGTTCAGCCGTGGGGCGGCGGATCTGGTGGAGGTGCTGCCCGGCCTGATGCCCAAGATCATCCGCCAGGTGGCCGACTCCACCGGCAAACCGGTGATCGCGGGCGGCCTGATCCAGGACAAAGAGGATGTGATCACCGCCCTTTCGGCGGGGGCGGTGGCGGTTTCGGCCACCAACCCCCAGGTCTGGGCGCTGTAACCGCGAATATTACCCGACAAAAAACCGCGCTTCCCTCGGTGTGATCCCGGGAGAAGCGCGGTTTGTTTGTTCTATAATTTGTCCCTTGTCAGATGGCTTTGGTGGCCACAATGTCCGCGCCGGTGCCGCAGACGTTCGGGATGACCACCTGGCCGATGGCCACCGGCGCTGTCAGCGTAACGCCGTCCAGGGCCGCCATCACCTCAAACATCTGGTCTTTGGGGATGGGGCGGCTGGTCTTGACCGGGCAGTGGGGGCGGCTGCCGCCGGTGCACCGCACGGTGGAGGTGACCACCCGGGTGGGGTGGATCAGCTCGGCCCGGCCGTATTCTTCGCCCCGGGGGCAGCTGTTGCCGGTGACGGTGTAGCCGTGTTCCTCGTCCACCTTCAGGTGGCAGCCCTTGGGGCAGGTGATGCAGATCAGTTCTTTCATCTCGTTATACCTCCCGGATCGAAACCGTCAGGGCGTCGCCGGCCTTGTCCAGCAGCACCCGGGGCAGGTGAATCTGTTCCATTTCGCCGGGGGCCAGGTGCTCCCGCTTGAATTTGGCGATCTGGGTTTCCCCGCTGGTCACCACGATCTCCGAGTCGCCGCAGATCCGGTTCACCCGGAAAAAGATCCCGCAGCCCTTGTCCAGCCGCTGGGGCCGGATGTGCTGGGGCACCGTGTAGGTGACGCCGGGGCCGTTCTTGACCTCGATCACCCGGCCGGGGGTCTCCTCACCGGACAGCACATACTCGGCGGCGGCCGCGCCCGCCCGCTGGCTCTCGGCGGTGACGTAGTCCACTAGGTCGTGAACATGGCAGACGTTGCCGCAGGCGAATACCCCGGGCATGGAGGTCTCCATGTTCTCGTAGACGATGGCGCCCCGGGTGCGGGGGTCGATGGCGATGCCCGCCTGCTGGGTCAGCTCGTTTTCGGGCAGAAGGCCCACCGAGAGCAGCAGGGTGTCGCAGTCAAAGACCATCTCGGTGCCGGGGATGGGCTGGCGGTCGGGGCCCACCTGGCTCACCACCACCTGTTCCACCCGGTCCTTGCCCCGGATGTCGGTGACGGTGTGGGAGAGATAGAGGGGGATATCGAAATCCTGCAAGCACTGGACGATGTTCCGGTTTAAGCCGCTGGAATAGGGCATGACCTCCACACAGGCCAGCACCTTGGCCCCCTCCAGGGTCATCCGCCGGGCCATGATCAGCCCGATGTCGCCGCTGCCCAGGATCACCACCCGCTTGCCGGGCAGATAGCCCTCCACGTTGACGTACCGCTGGGTGGCCCCGGCGGTAAAGACGCCCGCCGGCCGGGTGCCCGGGATGGCAATGGCTCCCCGGGTGCGCTCCCGGCAGCCCATGGCCAGGACGATGGCCCGGGCCTGTTCCACCCGGTAGCCGGTGGTTTTGCCCACCATGTGGACCTCCCGCTCGGGGGTGATGTCCAGCACCATGGTGTCCAGCCGGACTTCCACCCCGGTGTGGGAGACCAGCTCCACAAACCGGGCGGCGTATTCCGGCCCGCTGAGTTCCTCTTTGAAATATTGCAGCCCAAAGCCGCTGTGGATGCACTGATTCAGGATGCCGCCCAGTTCCTGGTCCCGTTCCACGATCAGGATCTTCCGCAGGCCCTTGTCCCAGGCGGAACAGGCGGCCGCCAGCCCCGCGGGGCCGCCGCCGATGACAATCAGATCAAACATATGCGCTGCCTCCCTTCGTCTCGCCGCACAGCAGCCAGGTGCCGTTTTTGTCCTGCTGGATCTGCTCGGGCCACAGCCCCAGCTCCCGGGCCAGAATTTCCACCACCCGGGGCCCGCAGAAACCGCCCTGACAGCGTCCCATTCCGGCGTTCACCCGCCGCTTGACGGCGTCCACCGACCGGGGCGGGATGGGCCCGTGGAGGGCGTCCAGAATTTCCCCTTCGGTGACGGTCTCGCACCGGCAGATCACCCGTCCATAGGCGGGGTTTTCCTGGACCAGTTCGGCCCGCTGGGCGGGGGAGAGCTCCTTGAACCGGACCCGCCGCCGCTGGCAGAAAAAGTCCGGCTTTTCTTCCAAGGTGAGCCCGGCGTTTTTCAGCAGTTCCACCAGATATTCCGCGATGGCGGGGGCCGCCGAGAGGCCCGGCGAGCAGATCCCCGCTGCATCCACAAAGCCGTCTTTTTCCTGGAGAATGAAGTCGCTGGTCTCAGCCGCATGGGCCCGAACCCCCGCAAAGTTGCGGATGGACTGCCCAAAGGCCACCGAGGGCACCGATTTGAGAGCTTTCTCCCGGACGAAGGCCAGCCCCTCGGCGGTGGTGGAGGTGTCTTCTCCCACAACAGGGCAGGCGTTGGGGCCCACGATCAGGTTGCCGTGGACGGTGGGGCTGACCAAAACGCCCTTGCCGTCCTGGTTGGGGCACTGAAAGACGGTGCAGCCCACCCGGCGGCCCTCGGCCTTGTCCAGCAGGTAATATTCGCCCCGGCTGGGCCGGATGGAAAATTCATGGGGCGCGGCCATGTCGTGGACCGCGTCGGCGCAGACCCCCGCTGCGTTGATGAGATACCGGGCCGAAAAGTCCCCCCGGTTGGTGTGGACGAGCCAGAGGCCGCCGGCCTTTTCGATGCCGGTGACCTCGGTTTCCAGGTGCAGTTCGGCCCCGTTCCGGACGGCGGTTTCCGCCAGGGCCAGGCAGTACTCCCAGGGGGAGCAGATGGCGGCGGTGGGGGCGTAGAGGGCGGCCAGCACCTTCTCCGAGAGGTTGGGCTCCCGGCGGCGGACTTCCTCCCCTGAGAGGATCTCCAGCCCCGGCACCCCGTTGGCCTCGCCCCGGGCTTTTAAAGTTTCCAGGGTGGCGCACTCCTCCGGCGAAAAGGCCAGCACCAGGGACCCGCAGGCCCGGTAGGGGACATCCAGTTTTTGGCAGAGCTTTTTGGCCAGGGCCACGCCCCGGACGTTCAGCCGGGCCATCAGACTCCCCGGCAGGGGGTCGTACCCGGCGTGGAGGATGGCGGAGTTCGCCTTGGTGGTGCCGTTGGCCACGTCGTTTTCTTTTTCCAAAACCGTGACCCGCACCTGATATTTGGCCAGCTCAAACGCCGCGGCCGCGCCCACGATTCCGCACCCAATGATGATTACATCCTGCATAAGCAAAACCTCAACTCCTTGCCTGATCGGCATAAAAAAGAGCGCACGACACCCCTTGAAAAACGGGCTGCCCTGCGCTTCTCAAACTCTCGCACATACCAAGCATACACATACTTCGATTGTGTTTTTACAATAACACAGCCCGTCCGGGTTTTCAATAGTTTTTTGGATGTGCTTTAAAAATTGTGCGGTTTGCCCAAAAAGCGGCGTTTTGCTTCGGCAAGGAAACGGGGGAGAAGAAGGGGGTTCGGATCACTTTCCCAAAGTGCCGAGTTGACGTTGGTGCCGCTCTGCGGTACAATATAAAGTGGAGTGAAAAAGAAGTGTGAGGGCTGTGCGGCCGGCGCCGCGCAGCAAAAGAGAAAGGGATTGTTTCCGCTGTGGCCGGGAGCCGAGAGAGATTCCGGGCATAGCTCAAACATAAGATTAAGATCTAGGAGGAAAGAGTTTATGAGCAAGTTTCCCAAAGGGTTCTACTGGGGCGGCGCGACCGCTGCCAACCAGTGCGAAGGCGCCTGGAATGTGGGCGGCCGTGGCCCGGCCCTGACCGATGTCACCACCGGCGGCACGGTCAACACCCCCCGCTACACCACCTACATCGACAAGGACGGCAACCCCGGCAAAGTGGCCAGCATGGGCATTACCGCCAAGCTGCCCGAGGGCGCCAAGTACGCTGTTCTGCCCGATACCCTCTACCCCAACCACGACGGCATCGATTTCTACCACCACTACAAGGAAGATATCGCGATGTTTGCCGAGATGGGCTTCAATATGTTCCGGATGTCCATTTCCTGGAGCCGTATTTTCCCCAAGGGCAACGAGACCGAGCCCAACCGCGAGGGCCTGGAGTTCTACCGCAATGTTTTCCTGGAGCTGAAAAAGTATAACATCGAGCCCCTGGTCACCATCAGCCACTACGACGATCCCCTCTACCTGGTGGAGGAGCTGGGCGGCTGGAACAACCGCAAGACCATCGACTACTACCTGAACTACTGCAAGACCATCTTCAACGAGTACAAGGGCCTGGTCAAGTACTGGCTGACCTTCAACGAGATCAACTGCCTGGTGGCCTTCCTGACCTTCGGCGGGGACAAGGTGCCCGACGCCGCCTACCAGGAGGCCTACCAGAAGCTGCACCACCAGTTTGTGGCCAGCGCCAAGGCGGTCAAGCTGGCCCATGAGATCAGCCCCGAGTACAAGGTGGGCAACATGATCTGCTACCTGACCAGCTACCCCCTGACCTGCGACCCCAAGGATGTCATTAAGAACATGGAGCATGAGCAGTTCGCGGTGGATTACTGCGGCGACGTCCAGGTCCGGGGCGCATATCCCGCCTACGCCAAGCGTCTGTGGGACGCCCACAACGTCAAGATTCAGATGGAGGAGGGCGACCTCGAGACTCTGGCCGAGGGCAAGGTGGATTTCTACACCTTCAGCTACTACATGACCAGCTGCGTCACCACCCACGCCGACGCCGAGAAGACCGCCGGCAACCTGTCCATGGGCGGCAAGAACCCCTATCTGAAAGCCTCCGACTGGGGCTGGCAGATCGACCCGGACGGCCTGCGCTTTACCCTGAACCGTCTGTACAACCGCTACCAGATCCCCCTGATGGTGGTGGAGAACGGCCTGGGCGCCTACGACACCGTGGAACCCGACGGCTCCATCCACGACAGCTACCGCATTGACTACTTCCGTCAGCACATTGCTGCCCTGGCTGAGGCTGTGGCCGACGGCGTGGATGTCCGGGCCTACACCCCCTGGGGCTGCATTGACCTGGTCTCTGCCGGCACCGGTGAGATGCGCAAGCGTTACGGCTTTATCTATGTCAACAAGCAGGACGACGGCAGCGGCGATGACAGCCGCAGCCGGAAGGACAGCTTCTTCTGGTATCAGAAGGTGATTAAGTCCAACGGTGAGGACCTGGCCTAACCCATTGCCCTGGCATAGTTCGCTGAATAAAAAGATCGCCGCGAGCAGCTTCTGCTCGCGGCGATTTTTTATAGGGCGGGTTTCTGCGATTTAGAACACCCTTGCCTTTTTCTGCAATTTTACAATCCGGGAAGTGTGGTTTTCCTTGTCAAAGACGGCGGCATACCCGCAGCCGGGCTCGGCCTGGAAGGAGACGCGGCCCTTCAGATTGCCGCGCTGGATCAGGGCGCCCGGGTCTTTGTTCCAGGAGACCGTCACCTCCAGCTCCACCGCGCCGGGGGCAACCCGGCAGGCCGCCCCCTGGGAAATCCCGAACTCCGGGGCGTCCCGGGCGTCGAATACCTTCGATACAACTCCCTTTTGGCACCGGATTTTTCCGTCGGTGCGGGGCAGCCCCTCCACATAGAGATAGAGGGTCGCCGCCTGGGGATATTGCTCCAGAAAGCTTTCTGCAATCCGGCGGGAGCGCCGCCGCGCCTGCAACAGCAGCAAAAGGATGCCGAGAATACAGCCTGCGAACGCCAGGGCACTTTCCAGCGGGGTGAGGGGCCGGTTCATAAAGTCCATGAGATCCTCCCTTTTTGCGGATCGTTTTTGTGCTTTTATTATACCGCAATGGAGTAAGAAAAGGGAAGAAGGGAGGCGGTTTATCGGGCGGCCTGTTTGTAGGCTTGTTGCTTCGGCAGTTTCGCCTGATAATAGCGGTAGGCCAGCACGCAGAGAAGGATCTGCGCCACCGAGGAAATCGGGGTGCCCAGCCCGATGTGGAAGAGGGTTGCCCCTTCCATCCGGCTCATGAGGAAAACCGCCGGGATTCGCACGCAAAAGGCGCCCACAACTCCCTGCACCATCACAAAGACCGTTTTCCCGCAGCCGTTGAAATACCCCACAAAGCAGAAGAGGATGGCCGTGAGCAGGCAGTCGATGGCGTAGGCCTTTAAGTAGCTGTGGGCGTAGGCGATCACCGGCCCTTCGCTGGTAAAGATGGAGGCCAGCATCGACCCGCCGAAGAAGGCGAAGGTCCCCATGATCAGCCCGGCCAAAAGAGCCGTTTCGATGCCGTAGAAGAGGGCTTTGCGGGAGCGGTCAAACCGGCCCGCCCCGTTGTTCTGGGCCACAAAGGCGGAGATGGACTGCATATAGGCCGAGGCCACCAGCATCAGGAAGACACAGACCTTTTCCGCCACGCCCACGGCGGCGGATTCCGCCACCCCCATGCTGTTGACCACCACCTGGATGAAGAGGAAGGAGAACTGCACCAGCATCTCCTGCAAGGCGATGGGCACCCCCACCAGCAGGATCTTTTTCAGGCTGGGGCCGTCGAAGCGGATGTACTCTCTGGAAAAATCAAAGGGCAGCTTTTTCTTCCGGATGAAGTAGAGCGAAAACACCACGCTGATGGCCTGGGCCGATACCGTGGCGATGGCCGCCCCGGCGGCGCCCATCCCGAAACCGGCGACCAGGAGCAAATCCCCAAAAATGTTGATGACACAAGCGATGGCGACGGTAATCAGGGGCGTTTTGGAGTCGCCGATCCCCCGGAAGATCGCGCCCAGCACGTTGTAGGCCGTGATGAACACGGTGCCCATGCCGCAGATTCGCACATATCCGCTGGTCTGGGCGAAGGCTTCGGCGGGGGCGTGCATAAAGGCGGCCAGCCCGTCGCTGAAGGGCACTACCAGGGCCGTCACAACCACCGCCAAAACCGCAAAGATGGCGATGCCGGTTCCGACGCCCTGCCCGGCCTTTTCCCGGTTCCCGGAGCCGATGCAGTCCCCCACAAAGACGGTGACGCCCATGGTCAGACTGGTGATGATCATGGTGATCATATTTAAAAGCTGGCTGCCGGAGGCGACGCTGGATTGCTCGTAGGTGTTGGCAAACTGCCCTACAATAATCAGGTCGGCGGCGCCGTACATGGCCTGTAAAAACAGGGCCAGCAGGACCGGAAATGCGAAGGAAATCAGGGACTTTAAAATGCGGCCCTGAATCAAACTCTGTCCTTTTGCGGGATGCATGGTATCCTCCTTATTTTGCAAACCATTGCTTGGTGTATTCTGCCACCGAAGGAATCACCTTTTTGATCTCCAGGTAGCTGGTGTTCAGGCAGAGATCATACCCCCGCATATCGCCCCAGCGGTAGGAACAGAGCATGTCGTGGTTCCGGGCTCTGAGCCGATCCACTTCCTTGATTTGGCGCTCGTAGTCTTTGTCGGTGCGGCCCGGGTTCTCGGTTTCGCGCTGTTTGCACCGGGCAATGCGGGAATCCAGCTCGGCATAGACGAAAATCCGCAGGGGCTTTTTGTCCTCCAGGATCACGTTGGCGTTCCGGCCCACGATGACGCAGCTGCCCTGGTCAGCGAGTTTCTTGATCAGGGCCGTCTGTTTTGCCATCAAAGAGGCGGAAAGATGGGAGAAGTAGGGCAGCTGGGAAAAAGTCCGCCCAAAGGCCAGGGGATAGGGGGGAGCGGCTGCGCCCCGCTCCAGAATATGCTCCAGATAGGTCTCCTCCATCTCGGTGGATTCCGCCAGGGCGGTGAGGATCTCCCGGTCATAGTAGGCATACCCCAGGGCGTCGGCCAGACGCTTTCCGACTTCCCGGCCGCCGCTGCCGAATTCTCTGCTGATGGTGATCACGTTCATACTGCTTCCTCCTTTGAATTGTCCGCTGCAAAAAGAAAAGCTGGATAAGAAAGCAGGAGTTCCACCTGCCATCTTATCCAGCTCGCAACTTCATAAAGCGTTGCTCACCCTCCGATGAACGCGTTGAGTCTACCATATTCTGCCGGGCGTGTCAAGACGGTTTTGGCGCCCGCAGAGAACGGGGCGAAAAACAAAACCCGGCCCCTCATTGTGAAGGGACGTCTATGTTGCTATAATGATCTTATATCAAGATGGTCGTTTGCACGGAGAGGCGTATCTATATGAAAGTGCTTTGTTTTGGGGATTCCAATACCTACGGTTACGATCCGCGCTCCTGGCTGGGCGGGCGGTACGATGCCGGCAGCCGGTGGGTGGATCTGCTGGCGCTGAAAACCGGCTGGGAGGTCCAAAACCAGGGTCAGAACGGCCGGGAGATTCCCCGGCGGCCGGTTTCGATCCCGATAGACACCGACTTGCTGGTTGTGATGCTGGGCACCAACGACCTGCTCCAAGGCTGCACGCCCCAGGGAACGGCGGAACGGATGGAACACTTCCTCACGGGGCTTGACTTCGAGCGGGAGAAAATTCTGCTGGTATCTCCGCCGCCCATGACCTTTGGGGAGTGGGTTCAGGAGGAACGTCTGGCGGCAGACTCGGCCTGCCTCGCCGGGCTTTACCGAGAGCTGGCGGCGCGGCTGGGGGTTCGGTTTGCCGATGCCGGGCTCTGGGGCGTTGCCTTAGCCTATGACGGTGTTCACTTCACCGAGCAGGGACACAAATCCTTTGCAGAGGGGCTTTACAGGGAGATTTTCAAAGACCGGTAAAGCCGCCAGGGGTGCGCCCTGCTCTTTGAAATAAAGAAACAGAGAATACGGAATACAGAAAACACCGCCCGGCAGAGAAGATCTGCCGGGCGGCGTTTTCAGCTGTGTTTCTCGAAGAAGACGAAAGGGGGTATTTCTCCGGTGGTTTGGTTGACACCAGGGAGGAAAACCTATTTTTTGAGCGGAGCGGTTATAAGAGAGTTAGACAATAGCATTACGGTCTCCACGTGCTTCGTCCGTGGGAACATATCCACCGGCTGAATCCGCTCCACTCGATACCCCTCTTTGGCCAGCCAGGCGGCATCCCGGGCGGCGGTGGCAGGGTTGCAGCTGACGTAGACCAGCCGCCGGGGTGCCATCCGAACCACCGCCGACAGGGTGGCTTCGTCGCAGCCTTTGCGGGGCGGGTCCAGGACAATGATGTCCGGCGTAAGCCCTTCGGCGGCCAGCTGGGTGGCGGCCTGTCCCGCATCGGCGCAGAAGAACCGGCTCTTGGCGGCGATTTCCGCCCCCATCCGGGCGGCGTTGGATTTGGCGCTCTCGATGGCTTCGGGGATGATCTCCACGCCGATCAGCTCCTTGCATTGATGCGCCATCGAGAGCCCGATGGTGCCCATGCCGCAGTAGAGGTCCAGCAGCAGATCCTCCGGGCTGGGGGCGGCGTATTCGGCGGCCACCTGGTAGAGCTGCTCGGCCCCTAGGGTGTTGACCTGGTAGAAGGACAGGGGGCCCAGCTGGACCGGAACCCCGCAGAGGGTGTCCTGGATATACCCGGGGCCGTACAGGGTTTTGGTCTCCTGGCCCAGGATGACGTTGGTTTTCTGGGGATTCACGTTCAGCAGGATGGTGGTGATCTCCGGGAACTTTTCCAGCAGCGCACGGGTGATCTCCTCGCTGTGGGGGAGCCGGCCGCGGGTGCAGACCAGGCAGACCATGATCTGGCCGCTGTGCTTGCCCTGCCGCAGGAAGATGTGCCGCAAAAGCCCCTTCCCGGTTTCTTCGTCATAGGGGGCCAGACCGTATTGGCCGAACAGCCCACAGAGGGCATTGGCTATCTCATTCAGGATGGTGGGCTGCAATTTGCAGTCGGGGCAGGGGATGATCCGGTGGGAGCGTCCGGCGTAAAACCCAATGCAGGGGGCGCCGTTTTTGTCCCGGCCCACCGGGAACTGGACCTTGTTGCGGTAGCGGTCCACCTCCGGCGAGGGCAGGATGGGATGTACCGGCAGCTCCAGCCCGCCGATCCGGCGGAACGCATCCGCCACAATTTCTTCTTTGGCCCGCAGCTCGGCGGCGTAGTCCAGGTGCCGCAGAGCGCACCCCCCGCAGGGGCCGGCGGCCGGGCAGTCCAGGGGGATTCGGTCTGCCGAGGGGGTAACTAGCTTTTCAATGATGCCGAAGGCGTACCGTCCGCAATCCTTGACGATTCGGGCGTCCAGCAGGTCCCCGGGCGCAGTCCCCGGGATAAAAATCGCCTCGCCCTCCCAGCGGCCGACACCGCTGCCGTCGCTGGAAATTCCCTCGATGGTGAGGGGGATGATCTGATTCTTTTTTAAAGGCATAACTTCCTCCTGTCAGGACTGAGCAACCGACAGCTCAGGCTCCTCCTGGGCGGCGTTCTGCTGTTCCTGCTGGGCGGCGTACTTGCTGGGCGGAACCCCTTTTGCCCGTTTGAATACCCGCGAAAAATAGAACTGATCGAAAAAGCCTACCGAAATAGCCACCTCAGCGATGGAAAGATTGCCGGCCCGCAGCAGTTTGCAGGCTTCGTTGATCCGATATTCGGTCAGGTAGTCGATGGGACTTTTGCCCACGTTGGTCATAAAGACCCGGTAAAGGTGGCTGCGGGAAACACCGACGCTCTTGGCCACGTCGTCGATGGAGATGTCGTGGGAGTAGTTGAACTGGATGAACTTGATGGCGTTCAAAACGTACTGGTTGGACGAGTTGGAGGCGTGGGGTTTGCGCTCGTTCCGCTCCCGCATCAAAGCGGAGATAAACAGGTATAAGTACCCCACCATGGCCGTCTCGTTCTCGGGCTGCATCCCCCGGGAGAGATAGACGTCCTCCATGGCTTTGCGGATGGCCTCCGGATTTTCGGTGTGGTGGACCGGTTCGGTGTCGCTGAAGGGGAGCAGCCCCACCAGCTTGTGGGCGCAGACGCCGTTGAAGCCGATCCAGCAGTATTCCCAGGGCTGCTGGGTGTCGGCGGCATAGGTGTTCAGCTGGTTGGGCTGGACCAGAAAGAGGTCGCCGGGGCTCAGCTCCCAGGTTCGGCCGTTCAGGTGAAAGGTTCCTTTGCCCGAGAGCACCAGATGGATCAGGTAATGATCCCGGATGCCGGGGCCCCAGGTATGGCCGGGGGCGCAGCGCTCCAGCCCGCAGTTGAAGATGGACAGCTCTATATTGTTGCTGTAATTCTGTTTGAAGGATTGCTTGTATACGTCGGGCATGTTCGTCTCCTCCTGTAACGACTTGTGCTTTAGCAAGTATAGCATAACTTGTACTGCAAATTCAACAAAAGTACATTTTCTTCTTTGGCCTTGACGCCAAAAATGCGGAATCAATCCATCTGTAAATTGAAAAATGGACCGCGGTGCATTACAATGTTCCTATCTAAAAATAAAATGCTTTGGGCGCGGGCGGGGCACAGAGCGGCGGCCGGCCCGGGCGGGGAGAATCGAATCGGATAAATGCGGCGAAGGGGGCGGCATTATGGCGACCAGTGCGCAGAGACGGCAGGAGATTGAGCAGGGCAGGTGGGATGATCTGCTGTGCGGCCTGTATGGAGAGCGGGAAGAGGTACTGGCGCGGCAGCGGGCGCGCTGGTGCGCGGCGCTGACGGAGTTTGAGCGGTATTATGGCCCGGGCAGGGAAGTGCAGCTTTTTTCCTCTCCGGGGCGGACCGAACTGGGGGGCAACCACACCGACCACCAGCACGGCTATGGGCTGGCGGCGGCGGTCCAGCTGGACCTGGTGGCGGTGGCCGCGAAAAACACCGACGGTTATATCCGGGTCAAGTCCCGGGGGTTCAATAAACTGGACGTCATCGACCTGGCCGAACCCCACCCCCAGCACCGGGAGTCCACCCACTCGGCCAGCCTGATCCGGGGCCTGGCGGAGGGGTTCCGTGCGGCGGGGCGGCCGGTGGGCGGGTTCGATGCCTACACCACCAGCGATGTGCTGCGGGGATCGGGGCTGTCCAGCTCGGCGGCCTTTGAGATGGCGATGGGGGCGATCCTGAACCACGAATACCAGGCCGGGCTGACCCCGCCCCAGGTGGCGCGGATTGGCCAGTATGCGGAGAACATCTATTTCGGAAAACCCAGCGGCCTGCTGGACCAGCTGACCAGCGCCGTGGGAGGCGTGGTCTTTGCAGATTTTGTCCAGCCCGACCAGCCCCAGGTGGAAAAAATCCATATTCCCGGGCTTTTGCCCCCGGAGATTGCCCTCTGCGTGGTGGATACCCGGGGCAGCCACAGCGAGCTGACCGGGGAGTTTGCGGCCATCCGCCAGGAGATGGAGGCGGTGGCGGCCCAGTTCGGCTGCGGGGTGCTGGGCCAGGTGGCTCCGGAGGACTTCTGGGCAGAGCTGCCCCGGGTGCGCCGGGCCTGCGGAGACCGGGCGGCGCTGCGGGCCATGCACTACTTTAGAGAGAATGCCCGGGTGCCCGAGCAGGTGCGGGCCCTGCGGGAGGGCCGGTTTGACGACTTTATGGGGCTGATTCTGGCCAGCGGCCACGATTCCTTTACTCTCTGCCAGAACGTCTACTGTTCCGGCTCTCCCGCTCACCAGAGCCTGTCGGTGGCGCTGGCTGTCAGCCAGCAGGTGCTGGGGGGCCGGGGAGGGGTCTGGCGGATGCAGGGCGGCGGCTTTGCGGGTACCATCCAGGCCTTTGTGCCCCGGGATCTGCTGGGAGAATACCGCAGCCGGATCGAGGCGGTGTTCGGCCCGGGCAGCTGCCACGAGATGACCCTGCGGGAGCAGGGGGCTTGTTTTGTGCTGTGAGAAAAATGCCGGAGTAAAAATTGTTTTTTCTGCAAAAAAGCGGAAATTCCCCGTTGACATTTGACAAAACACTTGGTATAATAAATTGCTGTCTGGAAAGACAGCCCCGCAGAGCTCTTTGGTCTGCGGATCCTTGGCCTCAACCGAGGCCCTAAAGTCCAAAAGGAGGTGCTACAAAATGGCAAAGTACGAAACCATGCTGATTACCAGCGCCACCCTCGACGAGGAGGCTACCGCCGCTCTGGTTGGTAAGTTCAAGTCCCTGATCGAGGCCAATGGCACGATTGATGCGATCGACGAGTGGGGCAAGCGCCGTCTGGCCTACCCCATCAACGACGAGACCGAGGGCGTCTACACTGTGATCAACTTCACCAGTGCCCCCGAGTTCCCCGCTGAGCTGGACCGTGTGTACAAGATCACTGAAGGCGTCATGCGCAGCCTGATCGTTGCTAAGGAAGACTAATTCCAAGAGAATCTAAGGAGCTTGCCCTATGTTGAATGTTGTTGCCATCATGGGCCGTCTTGTGGCGGACCCGGAGCTTCGCACCACCCCCAACGGGATCAGCGTTGCCAGCTTCCGTATCGCATGCGACCGCAATTTTGCCCGCCAGGGCGAACAGCGTCAGACCGACTTCTTTGATGTGGTCGCCTGGCGCCAGCAAGCCGAGTTTGTCTGCAAGTATTTCCAGAAAGGCAGCCTGATTGCCATCGAAGGCAATCTCCAGAGCCGCCAGTATCAGGATAAGAACGGCAACAACCGGAACGCGATCGAGATTGTGGCCAACAACATCAGCTTTGCAGGCCCCAAGAATTCCGGCAACACAGGTTCCGGCGCCCCCTATCAGGGCGGTCCGTCCTACCAGAACGCGCAGCACGCGCGCCCGGCCGCTGTGGAGGCTGCTCCCAGCTATTCCGCCGGCAGCGCGGATGATTTTGCCGTGATCGACGACAACGACGATCTGCCGTTCTAAACTCTCGCAACCGTATCGATCAAAAAATTCAACAGGAGGTAACCAGCAATGGCTTTTGAAAGAACCGAAGGCTCTCGCCCCGCGCGCCCCATGCGCCGCGGCCGCAAGAAGGTCTGCAGCTTCTGTGTCGATCGTATCGACACCATCGATTACAAGGATGTTCCCCGTCTGCGCAAGTACGTCTCTGAGCGTGCGAAGATCATTCCCCGCCGTGTGACCGGCACCTGCGCATACCATCAGCGCGAGCTGACCATCGCCATCAAGCGCGCTCGTCACGTTGCTCTGATGCCCTATATCAGCGACTAATCGAATGTAACAACCCGTTCAAAATAATCAGCAATCAGCAAATGCCCCGCAGCTCATCGAGAGCTGCGGGGCATTTTTGTTTGTCTTATTCTGAAAATTTGCTGGTCAAACCTTCAGCGGGCCTTCTCAGAGGGTCTTGCAGAACTCTTTGAGATATTCCCGGAACGCCGGGCCAATCTCGGGGTGGGCGAGGGCCAGCTCCACCTGCGCCTGGGCGACGCAGAGCTTGTTGCCCATGTCGTAGTGCTTGCCGGTGAAAGCCACGGCGGTCATGCCGCCCTTGGTCCGGGCGTACTCTGCCATGGCGTCGGTCAGCTGGATCTCGCCGCCGGCGCCGGGCTTGGTGCGGGCCAGCAGATCGTAGATCTCCGGCGTCAGCAGCACCCGGCCCAGGATGGAATAGTTGCTGAACTCCTGGCCCTTCTTGGGCTTCTCGATCATGTCGTCCACAAAGAAGTAATTGTCGTGGATGGGGGTGGTTTTCAGGCTGCAATAGCGGCTCACGTCCTCCCAGGGGACGGCGCAGACGCCGGCGGCCGGGCGGCCGAATTCCTCATAAGCGCGGATCAGCTGGGCGCAGACGGGGTCCTCGCCGATGATGACGTCGTCGCCGTAAATCACCAGGAAGGGATCGTCCCCGGTAAAGGCCTTTGCGGTGCTGACCGCGTGGCCCAGGCCCAGGGTCTGCTTCTGGCGGACAAAGTAGAGGTTGGCCAGATTGGCGATCCCCAGACATTCCTCCAGCAGCTTTTCCTTGCCGGGGGCGGCCAGCTTTTCTTCCAGCTCCGGGCAGCGGTCAAAGTGATCCTCGATGATGCTCTGGTTCCGCCCCAGAATGATCAGGATATCGGTGACGCCAGAGCGGACCGCCTCCTCCACGAGATACTGGATGGCAGGTTTGTCCACAATGGGCAGCATACCTTTCGGCATTGCCTTGGTGGCGGGCAGAACCCGTGTGCCCAGACCGGCGGCGGGGATGACTGCTTTGGTGACTGGTTTCATGACTCCAACTCCTTTTTGTTTTTTGACTGTCTTACATTATTTTCTAGCCCCCACAGAAAGGGCTTTGCCTCACAGATAGAGCATGTTGAGAACGGCTTCCAGATTGGGCCCCAGGAAAAGGCTGAAGATCGCGCCGAACACCATCAGCAGCATAAAGGCGCCCACCACGGCCGCCCAGCTGACGCCGCCCTGGGCCCGGAGGACAAAGGCGCGCTGGTCGCTGTCCGGGAAATTGGCCTGGATGCGGCGGATCCGCTCTGCGGCGCTCTTGCGGTACAGATACTTGCCGTAGATGCCCCGCACAATCATCATGACGAAGCTGGCGACGGAGGCGATCCGGGTCAGAACAACCAGGGTAGAGGAGCTGAACCCCGGGGCATAAGGGCTGCCGGAAATCTGCATCAGCTGGAACAGGGTGGGCAGGTTGAGCACCAGCTCCAGCGCCAGAAAGCCGAAAGCGGGTTTCCAGGCCTTGCGGTAGAAGAAGTAGAAGGGTCCGAAAAGGGTCGCCCCCAGGCTGATGGACGTTTTGCGGTCCTCCCGCTGCATGCGGAGAAAATCGCTCAGATAGGTGATGCCGAAGGGCCCCAGATAGTTTTCCCAGTCGGCGCAGGAGATGCCGTCCACCGTCCGGCTGGCGTCAAAGGGGCTGGCGGCTGCGCCCGCGCCCGGGTTCTGCATGTTCTGGTAAAAGCTGGCGTAATCAAAACCCGCCCCGGGCCTTTCGGGCTGCGGCGCTCTGCCGCCCGGCTCGGCGGGCGGTTCTTTTTTCTGGAGCGAGGCGTGGCAGTGGGTGCATTGCTGGGCCCCCACAGGGTTGCGCTCGCCGCAGACCGGGCAGACCGGCTGCTCCAGAACCTCTGCCGGGGGCGTCCACTCAAAGCCGGACCCGTGCTGGCCGGCGTGGACACAGGCGCCCGCCTTTTCGTAGCAGGCGCGGTGGTAAGGGGCGCCGCAGTCAGGGCATACAACGATATCGTCCTTTTGGGAGAGCGGCTTGCCGCAGACCGAGCAGGGACAGCCGGAAAAATTATACATAGTAGCCTCCATAGTTTGATAAAGCCTGTCTATATTATACTCTCTGCCATGGAAAAAGAAAAGGTAAAACCACCGGATCCAGGCTTTGACAGGAAAGTATGTCTTTGCATGTCCATACTTTACCACAAAAAATTGAAAAAACTGCAAACAAACCGGGAGCAAACCGAAAAAAATTGACCGGATCCCCGGGTTTGGCCTCCGTCATAAGGGATTTGCGGGGTGAATATAATACACCATGCGCAAGGACAGGAAAGGAGCGCCGAATATGGAATTGAAGGTTTTCCGCGATACGCTTTCCGCCGCCGGCGGGAGCTGCACCGTCAAGGCGGAGATTCCCATCGAGACCGAAATTCTGATCTCAGACTATCTGCCTCAGGTGTTCAAGATCGTCAAGTGTTTTGCCCGCCCGGTGGTGCTGCAAAAGCAGCTTCAGCCGGGCAGGCTCACGCTGGAAGGGTACATCCGCTGTATTGTCTATTACCAGGGCGAGGACGGGGCGGGTCTGTGCCAGACCGAACAGAAACTGCCCTTTAACAAGAGCGTGGAGCTGCCCAGCTTTGCGTTTTCCTCCTGGAGCGCCGTGGTGGAGGGGGAGACCGAGTATCTCAACTGCCGGGCGGTGAACTCCCGCCGGATCGAGGTGCGGGGGGCCTTTGGGCTGGTGGCCTCGGTGCACACCCAGTGCCGCACCGAGGTGATCACCGCCCTGTCGGACGGCGGGGCGGAGCAGCAGCAGACCCTTTTGCAGGGGGTGCGGTGCGCCGCCGTTTTGGATAAGCTTATCACCGCGGACGGAGATCTGCGGTTCCCCCAGCCCCCCGCCGCCATCCTGGATATCACCGGGTCGGCGGTTCTGCGGGAGCTCAAACTCCTGAACGGCAAAGGGGTGGCCAAAGGGGAGATCCGGGCCAGCTGTGCCTGGCGGGCCCAGGGGGATAAAACCCTCCAGAGCCAGACGGTGACGGTGCCCTTCAACCAGATTCTGGACGTGGAGGGGCTGACCGAGGACTGTCAGTGCCTGTGCACGGTGGAGCCGGTGGGCTTTGCCGTGCTGGAAGGGGAGGGGAACGCCCCCGGGCGGCTGACCGCCACGGCGCTGCTCCACCTGCGGGCCTGGCGCCCCTATGAGCTGAACTGCGTGACGGACGCCTTTTCCACCCGGTACGAGACCCGCGCCGAGACCCAGGAGCTGGAAATTGAGAAACTGGCCTGTACCCTGGACGAGAGCGCCGCTGTGACCGGCTCCGGCCCGCTGCCGGATGAGAATACCCGGCTGCTGGCCTGTTTTGCGTCCTTTGGCCCCACCCAGATCGTCCAGCGGGGCAACACCCCGGCGCTGACGGCCCGGGTGCTGGTAACGGCTTTTGGCGAGAACAGCCTGGGCGAGATCGAAAGCTACGACAAGGCGCTGGAATTTGTTCTGCCGATGCCGGCGGCAGCGCCGGCCGGGGGCGAATTGTACCCCGAGTGCTGGCTCAGTGCCGAGGGCATCCAGGCCAGCTGCGTCGGGGGCACACTTGAAGTTTCACTTACGGTTCATGCGGAGGGAGCGGTACTATGTCGTCACAAATGGCCTTGTATCGGGGCGATCGAACTGGGGGAGGAGCTGGCGCAGGCCGACCCGGAAATTTCTCTGCGCATCTATTACGCCCAAGCCGGCGAGGAGCTGTTCGCAATAGCCCGGAGATTCCACGTCTCCCCGAGCCAGATGATGACGGCCAACAACCTGGAGGCGGGGACCAAGTCGCTGACATCGCCCTGCCGCCTGCTGGTGCCGGGGGCCTGAGCGAAAGGGAGGATAAAACATTGGAAAATACGGCGCTGTATCGGGAGATTGGCGCGCGCACCGGCGGCGATATCTACATCGGGGTTGTGGGGCCGGTGCGCAGCGGCAAGAGCACCTTCATCAAGCGGTTTATGGAAGAGCTGGTTCTCCCCGGCATCGGGAACGCCGCCGCCCGGGCCCGGGCCCGGGACGAGTTGCCCCAGTCCGCCGCGGGGCGGACCATCATGACCACCGAGCCCAAGTTCATCCCGGAGTCGGCGGTTCCCCTCCAGCTGGAGGGCGGGGGCGAGTGCCGGGTTCGGCTGATCGACTGCGTGGGCTATATGGTGGAGGGCGCCATGGGCCACGAGGAAAACGAGAAACCCCGGATGGTCAAGAGCCCCTGGTTTGAGGAGGAGATCCCCTTTGACCAGGCGGCGGAGACCGGCACCCAGAAGGTGATTTATGAGCACTCCACCATCGGGATCGTGGTTACCACCGACGGCACCGTCAGCGATATCCCCCGGGAGAGCTACGCCAAAACCGAGCAGCGGGTCATCGGTGAGCTGGAATCCCTGGGCAAACCCTTTATTATTCTGCTCAACAGCACCCGCCCCGATGCACCCGAGACCCTTCAGCTGGCCGCCGGGATGGAGCGGGACTACGGCCGGTCGGTTCTGCCGGTGAGCTGTGTGGATCTGGACGCCGCCCAGCTGGGCAAGATCTTGGAGACGGTGCTCTATGAGTTCCCGGTGAAGGAGCTGGATTTCGCCCTGCCCCGGTGGGTCACCATGCTGGACAGCGGCCACTGGCTCCAGAGCGCGGTCTACGATGCCGCCCTGAAATTTGCTGAGAAGATCACCCGGATGAAGGACTTGCAGGGCACCGAAGGGGCCGAGGCCCTGGAATGTGACGCGGTCCAGCGCTCGGTGGTGGGGTCCATGGACCTGGCCGAGGGCAGCGTCCGGGTGACGGTGGAGCTGAAACCGGAGGTGTTCTACCAGGTGCTCAGCGAGCAGACCGGCCTGGAGATCGGGGACGAGGCGGGGCTGATGCCCTGCATCATCGAGCTGGCCCGGGCCCGGCGGGAGTACGACAAGATCCGCAGCGCCCTGGAACAGGTGGAGGCCACCGGCTACGGCATCGTCATGCCCACCATCAACGAGCTGCACCTGGAACAACCCGAGATCGTCCGCCAGGGGGGCCGGTACGGGGTCCGGCTCCAGGCCAGCGCCCCCTCCATCCACATGATGCGGGCGGAGATCCGCACCGAGATCAACCCCATTGTGGGGACGGAGAAACAGAGCGAGGACCTGGTCAAGAGCCTGCTGGGGGATTTCGAGGAGGACCCGGTGAAGATCTGGGAGTCCAATATCTTCGGCAAAAGCCTCCACGAGCTGGTCAACGAGGGCTTGCAGGGCAAACTGCTCCATATGCCCCAGGAGGCCCGGGCCCGGCTCCAGGATACTCTGGAGCGGGTGATCAACGACGGCTGCACCGGCCTGATCTGTATCCTGTTGTGAAAGGCCCCTGAAAAAAGAGCGCCGCCTGCGTTTTGTAAAACGCGGGCGGCGCTTTTGTCGGTGTTTTGGGGGGTTAGGATTCTTCTTCGGTCAGCTTGTTGATCAGCAGCTGGTAAATCTCGTTGCCCCGGAGGATGAACCGTTTCTTGACCAGTTCGGCGGTCATCTTGTCGGGCATGGTCAGTTGCAAACAGAACAGCTCCTCGTTCAGCCCGTTGACGGTGCAGCGGATGACGCAGTGGCCGTCCTCTTTCTCGGTGATCCGGGCGCTGTACTCGGCGGTTTTGCGGGCCCAGACCTGGGCCTGCAATACGGCGGTGACGGCCCGCTCCCGGACGCTCCGGGGCAGATCGTACCCCAGCTCCTGGGAGACCCGGCGGCCTTTTTCGGTGATGGCGTAGCGCTCGCCCTCCAGGCGGACCAGCTCCTGGCGGGTGATGTCGTCGAGACAGGAGCCGATCTCAAAGTAATTGACCAGCTGCTCCTCCATCAGTGCAGTCTCGATTTCCTGTCGGGTGAGGGGCCCGGCGTTCTGGATCAGATAGCACAGCAGCAGCCGGATCTCGGTGCTGCTGGTCAGCCCGCCGGGTTTGACCCCGGCGGTAAAAGCATCGTGTGCGGCCATATCCTTCACATCCTTTTTCGGCGGCTTATTTTAGAGGAGCCTCGGCTCCTTTCACAGGCAGAGAGAAGCCGCCCGCCTGCACAGGACAAGCGGACGGGCGTTCCCGTATCTGCTTTATAGTATAAAAGTTTTTAGGCCGGATTGCAAGCCGGACAATTAAATTCCGTTTCGATCCGTTTCCGGCTCTCCGGGGTGGAGTAGAGCCAGTGGTCCAGATGCCCCTCGGTGATAAAGTACCGCAGGTCGAACCGCAGGTTCTGGCCCAGGTTGTGGTTGACGATCACCAGCTTGATCTTCATCTTTTCGGGCAGGATGTTTTTGATGTACACGCTGACGGCCTGCCCGGGGTGGAGGTCGGGGCAGCTCTCGGCCAGCCCGGCCAGATTGGGGGCGATCTCGATGAAGGTGCCGTAGTCCTCCACGCTGCGGACGATCCCCACCACCGTTTCCCCGGTGGTAAAGGCGGCGGCGTTTTCGGCCCAGGTGCCCAGCAGCTCCCGGATGGTCAGCACGAACCGGCCCTGGGGGTCCCGGCTCTTGATGACACAGAGGATCTGCTGCCCCACGCTGACCCGGTCGGCGGGGGAGGAGATCCGGCTCACCGACATGCAGTCGATGGGCAATAGGGCGCTGATGCCGCAGCCCACGTCGCAGAAGGCCCCGAAGGGTTCGATGTGGGTGACGGTGCAGGGCAGGATGTCCCCGGGCTGGAGCTGGTCCAGATATTCCGCCTTGCACATCCGCTGGGCCTCGGCCCGGGACAGCTGGTAAACGGGCCGGCCGTCGGGGCCGGGATCCATGGATTCAATCACAAAACAGGTGGGGCGGCCCACCCGGGTCAGTACGGCGATGTCCCGCACCGCGCCATCCTCGGCGCCGTCGGCGCACTGGGAGAAGGGCATCACCGCCCGGGTTCCCCCGATCTCAAACCGCAGCTGCCGGTGGGTGTCAAAGGCCAGGGCCGTGCTCTGCAAGATTTCCCGGTTTGCGATGGCGGCCCGGAGCTCGGACTCAGTCAGACGGTCCGCGCTGCGGTAATTTTCTTCGGTTCGGAAGGTTTGCATCATGTTTCATTCCTCTTTCTGTCTGTTCTGTCGATTTGTTCCGCGGGCAGCCGGGCTGCCTGTCCCAAAGGGGAGAAATGCGGTTCCCTAAACGATATGCGCCGGGCTGGGCGGATATTTGCATTTTGAACGAATTTGGATTATACTAAATAAAGCTGCGGCCGCCTGCGGGGCGCGCCCCCGAACCGTCCGCAGTTTGCCCGCCGGAGTGCGGGCAGAAAGGAGTCCTGCCTATGGATATTGCGGTTGGAGATACCATCCAGACCCGGAAGAAGCACCCCTGCGGCGCCTGTAGTTTCGAGGTGCTGCGGGTGGGGATGGACTTCCGCATCCGCTGCACCGGCTGCGGGCGGGAGATCATGCTCCCCCGGGCCAAGATTGAGAAAAATATTAAAAAAGTGATCAAGCCGGCCGAAAACGGCTAGCTCCGCTCCTGTTTTGTACACGGTCCGCCGGGCCCCCAGGGCCTGACCCGCCGGCACATTCACCAGGAAAGGAGCATGTCCTTTGTTTGAACAGATGGAAGCCGCCTGCCGCCGGTTTGAAGAACTGGCCGAGCGGCTCAACCAGCCCGAAACTGCCGCCGATCCGGCGCTGTTTCGCCGGCTGATGCAGGAATACCACGACGCCCAGCCGGCCATCGAGGCATACCGCAGCTGGCAGACCGCCCGGGATCACCTGGAGCAGGCCCGGGCGCTGCTCCAGGACGATACCCTGGATGCGGAGTTTAGAGATATTGTACACCAAGAAATTTGCGAAAAACAGCAAAACATGGCAGAGCTGGAAAATATTCTCAAGATTGCGCTGCTGCCCAAGGATAAAAACGACGGCCGCGATGTGATTATGGAGATCCGCAGCGGCGCCGGCGGCGACGAGGCCGCCCTCTTTGCCCACAGCCTGTTCCGGATGTACAGCATGTATATCCAGAATAAAGGCTGGCAGATGGAGATTCTGAACCTCAGCGAGACCGAGCTGGGGGGCGCCAAAGAGGTGGTGTTCTCGGTCAGCGGGGCGGGGGTGTACAGCCGGCTCAAATACGAGAGCGGGGTGCACCGGGTCCAGCGGGTGCCCGAGACCGAGACGCAAGGGCGGATCCACACCTCTACCGCCACGGTGGCGGTGATGCCCCAGGCCGAAGAGGTGGAGGTCCAGCTGGATATGAAAGACCTGCGGATTGACACCTTTCGCTCATCCGGCGCGGGCGGCCAGCATATCAATAAAACGTCCAGCGCCATCCGAGTGACACATCTCCCCACCGGTATGGTGGTAGAATGTCAGAACGAGCGCAGCCAGTTCCAGAACAAAGACAAAGCCCTAGAGGTGCTGCGCAGCCGTCTGCTGGCCCAAAAGCAGCAGGCCCAGCAGGACGCCATCAACGCCAGCCGTCAGGGCCAGGTGGGCACAGGGGACCGGAGCGAGAAAATCCGCACCTACAATTTCCCCCAGGACCGCTGCACCGACCACCGCATCGGGCTGACGCTCCACAATCTGGACCGGATTATGGACGGCGGGTTGGACGATCTTCTGGACGAACTGGCCTGCCGGGAGCAGGCGGAAAAACTCAAACAACTAAACGGCCCGGCCTGACGGGCCAGAAAGTGGATCAGATATCATGAGCATAGAGACCATTTGCTGCGCAGCGGACGAGGCGGGCATTGCCCGGGCTGCCGCCCTTTTGCAGCAGGGGGAGATTGTGGCTCTGCCCACCGAGACGGTCTACGGCATCGCCGCCGACGCCCGGAACGGCGCGGCGGTGGCCAAGATCTTCGAGGCCAAGGGCCGCCCCCAGGATAACCCTTTGATCGTTCATATTGCCAGTGTGGAGATGCTGCCCGGTCTGGTGAGTGAGTTCCCCGAGCGGGCCCGGCTTCTGGCCGCGGCCTTCTGGCCCGGGCCTTTGACCATCATCATGCCCCGGGGGCCGGAGGTGGCGGCCGAGTGCTGCGCCGGGCTGGATACGGTGGGCATCCGGATGCCCAGCCACCCGGTGGTCCAGCGGCTGATCGCCGCCAGCGGCATCGCCTTTGCGGCCCCCTCGGCCAACCTCTCGGGCAAACCCAGCCCCACCAACGCCCAGGACGTCTGGAACGATATGCAGGGCCGTCTGCCCCTGATTCTGGACGGCGGCGAGTGCCAGGTGGGGGTGGAGTCCACCGTCGTTTCGGTGGTGGGCGAAAAGCCCACCCTCTTCCGCCCCGGCCATATCACCCTGGAGGACCTGGAGCGGGCCCTGGGGGAGGAGGTGGAAGTCTCCGGCGCCATTCTGGAACGCCTGGCAGAGGGCGAGGTGGCCCGCAGCCCCGGCATGAAGTATAAACACTACGCCCCCAAGGCGGATATCACCCTGCTGAACGGCAGTTTCGACCAGTTCAAAGCCTATCTCGAGGCCCACGCGGCGGAGCACCCGGCCTGCCTCTGCTTCACCGGCGAGGGGGAAAAGCTGGGGGTGCCCTACATTGAATACGGCAGGGAAGGGGACGGCGAGGACCAGGCCAAGCACCTGTTCCGGTGCCTGCGGGCCCTGGACGAACAGGGGGACCGGGTGGTTTACGCCCGCTGCCCCCAAAAAGACGGCCTTTCCATGGCGGTGTATAACCGCCTGATCCGGGCCGCCGCCTTCCGGGTGATCGACCTATGAGGACGGTAGGGATCACGGGCCGCAGCGGCTGCGGCAAATCCACTGTCACCGCCCTCTTTGTGGAGCGGGGGATTCCGGTAGCGGATGCCGACCAGATCTCCCGGGAGATTCTGCTGCCGGGCTCGCCGGTGCTGGAAAAACTGGCGGAGCGGTTTGGCCCGGATATTCTGGAGCCGGACACCGGGGCGTTGCGCCGCCGCCTGCTGGCGGATCGGGCTTTTGCCACCCCGGAGGGGAAAACCGCCCTGGACGAGATCACCCATCCGGAGATCATCCGCCGGGTGCGGGCGGCCCGCCAGGCGGCCCGGGAAGCCGGCAGCCCCCTCTTTGCCATCGACGGCGCGGTGATCGTGGGCACGGCCCTGGAGGCCGAGTGCGACGATCTGGTGGTGGTGACGGCCCCCTATGAAACCAGCGTGGAGCGGATCGCCCGGCGGGACGGCATCTCCCCCGAGATGGCCCGCCGCCGTCTGGACGCCCAAACCCCCGAAGATGTCCTGACCGCCCGGGCTTCCTTCCAGCTGGAAAATACCGGCACCCTGGAAACCCTGCGGCAGGTCGCCGGCCGGGTGCTGGACCAGCTTCTGGCCCGGGCCGCCGGGCAGAAAGGGGGCTCGGGTCGGTCGATTTGAAGCATTTTTTTAAGAGCGCCGCCCTGGTGCTGATCTTGACGCTGGTGATTGTCCAGCTGCCCCAGATCCTCCGCCAGGTACAGGAATGGCGCTACCCCCGGTGCTACGCCGCCGAGGTGGAGGGCTGGGCCGCTGCCTATGACCTGGACCCGCTGCTGATTTATAGCTTTATCCACACCGAGAGCAGCTTCGACCCCGAGGCCGAGTCCAGTGTGGGGGCCCGGGGCCTCATGCAGATGACCGAGGAAACTTTCTACTGGATCAAGAGCAAAATCGCGCCGGACGAGGCGCTGAACTTTGACAGCCTCTATGACCCCGATTGCAGCATCCGGTTTGGAGCGTATTATCTAAAGCTCTGCCTGGAGCGGTACGGGGGAGACATCGCCACCGCGGCGGCGGCCTATCACAGCGGCTGGGGCACCGTGGATGCCCTGCTGGAAAATGGGCAGTACACCCGGGACGGCACCATCCTGGCCGAGTTTCCTTACACCCAGATGGCCCACTATGTCCAGAAAATTCTGGAACGTTATCAATGCTATACAGAGCTTTACGGCTCTTGAATAGGAATATGAGAGAATACGAGGTAAAAACAATGAGCGAATTGACTGAAAAAGCAAAAGAGCTTATGTATGAGCCCGCCTATGCCGGCGACAAGGACGCCGCCGCCCGTCAGGCTGCATCCGAGTTCAGCGAGGGTTACAAGACCTTCCTGGACGAGGGCAAGACCGAGCGCGAGGTGGCCGACTACTGCGAGAAGGAGCTGGTGAAGGCCGGCTACCAGAAGTTTGACGACCGCAAGACCTACGCCCCCGGCGACAAGGTCTATCTGATCCACCAGGGCAAAGCGGTGCTCTGCGCCACCATCGGCAGCCGCTCCCTCGAGGACGGCTTCCGTCTGGTGATCGCCCACTCCGACTGCCCCCGTCTGGACCTGCGCCCCAATCCCCTGTACGAGGCGGGCCACTTCAGCTACCTGAAGACCCACTACTACGGCGGCATCCGCAAGTACCAGTGGGTCACCCTGCCCCTGGCCATCCACGGCGTGTTCACCCGTGCCGACGGCAGCTCGGTGACCGTCCGGATCGGTGAGGAGCCGGGCGATCCCGTCTTCTGCATCACCGACCTGCTGCCCCATCTGGGCCAGGAGCAGGGCGAGCGTCCCCTGAAGGACGGCATCAAGGGTGAGGAGCTGAACGTCCTGATCGGTTCCGAGGCGGTGGCCGACGACCAGATCAAGGAGAAGGTCAAGCTGAACACCATGCTGCTGCTGAACGAGAAGTACGGCATCACCGAGAAGGACTTTGTCCGGGCTGAGATCGAGGTTGTCCCCGCCCACAAGGCCCAGGATGTGGGCTTCGACCGCTCCATGGTGGGCGGCTACGGCCACGACGACCGTGTGGACGGCTATGCCGGCCTGCGGGCAGAGATCGAGTGCAAGAACCCCGCCTACACCACCGTCTGCGTCCTGGCCGACAAGGAGGAGATCGGCAGCGAGGGTGTCACCGGCATGAACAGCATGTTCACCTTCCACTTCCTGCAGCAGCTCTGCGCCTGCCAGAAGGCCGACTCCATCCGCGCCTTCCAGAACAGCGTCTGCCTGTCGGCCGACGTTACCGCTGCCTACGATCCCACCTGGGCCAGCGCCTTCGAGCCCCAGAACGGCACCTACGCAGGCCGCGGCGTGGCCATCTTCAAGTACACCGGCAGCCGCGGCAAGTCTGGCGCCAGCGACGCTTCCGCCGAGCTGGTGGGCCGCGTCACCCGGATGATGGACGAGGCCGGCATCTCCTGGCAGATCGGCGAGATGGGCCGGATCGACCTGGGCGGCGGCGGCACCGTCGCAAAGTACGTGGCACACCAGGGCATCGAGGTCCTGGACATCGGCGTGCCCGTCCTGTCCATGCACTCTCCCTTTGAGGTCATCCACAAGATGGACCTATACATGGCCTACCGCACCTTCTGCACCTTCTTTGCAGACGGCCAGTAATTAACCTGATAAAAGCCCGCAGACCGGACGCGAAAAGCGTTCTGGCCTGCGGGCTTTTGCTGTTTTGCTGCCCTTGTTATTTCTCGTACAGCTGCTCTACGGTGCAGAACTCATAGCCCTGTTCTTTATACCAGCCGATGATGTCCGGCAGGGCCTCGGGGGTGGTGGAGGTGGTGGCCGAGTCGTGGAGCAGCACCACGCAGACGCTCTGGCCGTTGGTGCTCTTGACCACATTTTTAAAGATCTCCCCGGGGCTCAGTTTTTCCCCGGCGGCGTCCTCGCCGCAGACGTTCCAGTCCACCCACTGATAGCCTTTTTCCTCGGCCTGGGCTTTCAGCTCCTTCATAATCCCCGCGCCGCCGTATTTGCGGCTGACGGTGTTGGTGCTGCCGCCGGGGAACCGCAGGTAGGTCAGGCCGTCCGGGTCCACATAAGGGGAGAGCCGCTCCCGCAAAAGGTCGATGTCCTCCCAGTAAGCCGCCGGGCTAGAGTAGATGGCGCTGTAATCGTGGGAGGCGGAGTGGAGGGCGATCTGGTGCCCGGCCTCGCGGGCCTGGCGGACCAGGGGCAGATACTCGTCGTTGTATCCGGTGGCGATCACAAAAAAGGTGGCCGGGACGCCGTACCGTTCCAGCACTTCCAGCACAGCGGGAGTGTTTTTGCTGGGGCCGTCGTCAAAGGTCAGACAGACCAGCTTTTGGCTTGCGTGGGTGGAGTCGGCCCCGGTGGTGGCGGCAGCTTGCCGGGCGGGTTCGGCCCCTGCGAAGTGGGTGTCCGGGTCTTGGGTCAGGTCCTCCAAACGGCACCCGGCCGCAGTGACGGAGGGCCAGAGCTGGCCGGACAAAAAACCCAGGGAAAAAGCCAGCATAAGACAGAGGGAAAGCGAGCGCAGGCGGTTCCCTATGTAAGGGGAGCGTAAAAAGAGCATGGAGCGGCCTCCTTGAAAATCGTTTTTTGGTTATAAGATATGATTGGTAAAAAAATCTATGAAAATGGAATTCCGTGCTTGACTTTTCAGGGGGGATATGGTATTATACTTGAGCAGTTCGCCGAGCGGTTCAAAACCGCGGCAGATATGCGAGGGTGGCGGAACTGGCAGACGCGCACGTTTGAGGTGCGTGTGGGTAACCTTGGGGGTTCAAATCCCCTCCCTCGCACCACAGAGAACGGCCTTGCAGCAGAGATGCAGCAGGGCCGTTCCTTTTTTGTTCCATAGCGGCAGGGGACAGGCCCCAAATGCCCGCCGGGCCTGCAAAATCCTGCCGCTTCTATTGATTTTGACCCGAAATGAAGTATAATAAATAGGATAACAGGCATACGAGGAGGATTTCTATGAATCGTACCTATATTTCGGACGCGCTGAAGGCGATCGACAGCACCGTCAAAGTGCAGGGCTTTATCGAGAACCTGCGCAACAGCAAGGCGATGGCCTTTATTGTCCTCAAGGATATCACCGGCAAACTCCAGATCACTGTGGAGAAGGCCGATCATCCCGAGCTGGTGGATACCATCGACCAGCTGACCCCCGATTCGGTGATCACCGTGGTGGGCAAGGTGATGGCCAACGACTACGTCAAGATGGGCGGCGTGGAGATGGTCCCGTCGGAGATCAAGATCGAGAGCATTGCGGCGCCGCTGCCCATCGTCCGCAAGGCGATTGCGGCCACCAAGAAAAAGAAGGCCGTGGAGCGCTCCAGCATCGACCAGCGGATCGACTACCGCTGGGTGGATCTGCGCACCGATGAGAACCAGCTGATGTTCAAGGCCCAGAGCGTTATGGTCAACGCCATGCGCCAGTTCCTGCTGAACAAGAACTTCATCGAGATCCACACCCCCAAGCTGATCGCCACCGCCAGCGAGAGCGGCGCCGATGTCTTTAAGGTGGATTACTTCGACCGGGACGCTTACCTGGCCCAGAGCCCCCAGTTCTATAAGCAGATGGCCATGGCCAGCGGCTTCGAGCGGATCTTCGAGGTGGGCCCCGTGTTCCGCGCTGAGAAGTCCTTCACCTCCAAGCACACCACCGAGTTCTCCGGCTTCGACCTGGAGTTCAGCTATATCGAGTCCTACCGTGACGTTATGCACATGGAGGAGGAGCTGCTGAAGGCTGCCCTCCAGGCGGTGAAGGACGCTTACGGCGACCAGATCAAGGAGACCTTCGGCCTGGAGGTTGTGGTCCCTGAGACTCCCTTCCCGGTGGTTACTCTGGCCGAGCTGTACAAGGGCCTGGAGGAGGACTTCGGCTACACGGTGGACGAGTCCGAGAAGGGCGACCTGACCACCGACGCCGAGCGTCTGAGCTACGAGTGGGTCAAGAAGCACTATAACCATGAGTTCCTCTTCGTCACCGATTACTCTGCCGAGAAGCGCGCTTTCTACCACATGCGGGATGAGAACGGCGTGCCCCAGGGCTACGACCTGATCTGGCGCGGGGTGGAGATCACCACCGGCGCCCAGCGCGAGCACCGCTACGAGGTGCTGAAAAAGCAGGCCGAGGAGAAGGGTCTGGGAGAGGACGTCAAGTTCTATCTGGAGTTCTTCGAGTACGGCTGCCCGCCCCACGGCGGCTTCGGCCTGGGCATCGACCGGCTGACCATGCTGCTGGTGGGCCTTGGCATCAAAGAGGCTATGTTCCTCTTCCGCGGCCCCAACCGTCTGACCCCGTAATTTCAACCGCGCCGTAGCTTTGTGTGAACCGCGAAGCCCGCGCCGCGACAGCTGTAGGCGCTGCGGGCCGTTCGGCTCATAACCACGGTTGCCCCCAATTGAACAAGACAAAAGCCCTGCTATACCGGACACGCCCGGCGGCAGGGCTTTTTATTCGCGCCGTAACTTTGTGCGAACCGCAAAGCTCATGCCGCGACAGCTTTAGGTGCTTGAGGGCCAGTAGGTCTTTGTCTGCAATTTGATATTATGATATAAAATGCAAAAAAGCTCTGCTGGCCGAATGGTCAGCAGAGCTTAAAGTTTTCGCAGAACGGGCGTGATGGCCCGCTCTTCGTTACAGTACGGATGAACCGCTGCCGTGGAATGAGGTTTGCACGAGCCCCCAAAACCTTACGGCTTGCAGCTCCTACCGCTGTCGCGGAATAGGGTTTGTACGAGCCCCGAAACCTTACGGGCCGCAGTACCTACAACTGTCGCGACATGGGCGTTATGGTTCGCACAAAGTTACGGCGCGGATGAAAAATTAGCGCATTTCGATGCCCATCTTGAATTTCAGGTTGCCCAGAATCTTCTTGACGGCGCGCTCGGCCTGGTCGGCGCTCAGCTCCGCGTTGGGATCGGCCAGCACCAGGGAGAAGGCCATGCTCTTTTTGCCCTCGCCCAGGTTCTTGCCGCGGTAGATGTCGAAGAGCTTGACCTCGGTCACCAGGGGGCTGGCGGTGCGGATGGTCTCCTCGATCTCCCCGCAGGTAACCGCCTCGTCGCAGACCAGGGCCAGGTCACGCTTGACCGGTGCATAGGGGCTCAGGGGCTTGTACCGCAGCTCGCCCTCGATGCAGCCCACCAGGGCGGCATAGTTCAGCTCGGCCAGGTAGATGTTCTGGCTGTCCTTCTCGTCCTTGGCGATCTTCAGCTCGGCGTTGATCTCGTTGGCCAGCTTGCCGAACACGCCGATCCGCACGCCCTTGCAGTATACTGCGGCGCTGATGCCGGGGTGGAGCCAGGGGGTGGACTCCTTGACGTAGGAGAAGCTCAGCCCCAGAGCGGCGCCCAGGGCCTCGATGGCGCCCTTGATGGTGAAGAAATCCTCCTCGGGGCCGAAGGCGCCGAGGCAGAGGGTCTGGCGCTCCTCGGGCATCTCGGTCAGGGGCAGGCTCTTGGCCAGGTAGACCGGGGCCATTTCGAACAGACGGCCGGCGCTGTTGCCCTTCTTGAGGTTGTCCACGATGACGTTCAGCATGGAGGGGGCCAGCAGGGTCCGCATGATGGAGAGGTTCTCGCTGATGGGGTTCAGGATCCGGATGGCCTGGCGTGCGGCATCGTCGGCGGGCAGGTGGAGCATATCCAGCTCTGCCTGGGAGTAGAATGCCAGGGTAGAGGCCTCATAGAAGCCCTGACCGGCCAGCAGCCGCTTGACTTTCAGGGTCCGCTTCTGGTCGGGGTTCAGGCCGCCGTTGGTGACGGCAGCGGTTTTCAGGAAGGTGGGGACAATGTGGTCGTAGCCGTACTCCCGGATGACCTCCTCGGCCAGGTCGGGGTAGCCCTCCACGTCCTCGCGGTAGAGGGGAACGCTGACTTTCCACTCCTCACCGGAGGCATCCACCGTGAAGTCCAGCCGGGTCAGGATGTCGATCATCTCCTGGGCGGGAACCTCGATGCCCAGCACGCCGCAGATCTTGGCGGGGGTGGTGGTGATGACCTTCCGCTCCAGGGGGCCGCCGCTGAGGCAGTCGAACTCCAGGCTGGTGATGTCGCCGCAGTCCAGCTGCTGGATCAGGTGCAGTGCGCGGGCCAGGCCCAGCTCGGGGGAGTAGCGGTCCACGCCCTTTTCGTACCGGGCCGAGGAGTCGCTGGACTGGCCCAGAGCGCGGCTGGTCTTGCGGACGGAATCCCGGGCGAAGGTGGCGCACTCGAACAGCAGGCTGGTGGTGTGCTCGTCCATGCCGGAGTTTGCGCCGCCCATGACGCCCGCCAGGGCCACCGGCTTCTCGGCGTCGCAGATGACCAGGTTGTTCTCGGTCAGAGTGAACTCCTTCTCGTCCAGGGTGACGATCTTCTCGCCGGGGTGAGCGCGGCGGACGGTGATGCTCCGGCCGGCCACCTTGTTCAGGTCGAAGGCGTGCATGGGCTGGCCGATCTCCAGCAGGGTGTGGTTGGTGATATCCACCACGTTGCTGATGGACCGCAGGCCGCAGAGGGCCAGGTGACGCTTCATCCAGCGGGGGGACTCGCCCATCCGGATGTTGCGGACGTAGTGGGCCATATACCGGGGGCAGAGGTCGGGGGCCAGCACCTGGACCGAGATGGGCTCGTCGGGCTCCAGCGCCACGGTGTAGTCGGTGGCGGGCATCTTGAGGGGCTTGTGGAGCACAGCGGCCACCTCGCGGGCGATGCCCAGCACCGACTGGCAGTCGGGCCGGTTGGCGGTGATGGAGATGTCGAAGATATAGTCGTCCAGCCCCACCACCTTGCAGATGTCCTCGCCGGGGACGGTGTCCTCGGGCAGGATCAAAAGGCCGTACACCTCGGAACCGGGGTAGAGGTCGTCGTTCAGGCCCAGCTCTTCGCCGGAGCAGAGCATGCCGTGGGACTCCACACCCTGCATCACCCGGGTCTTGATCTGGATGCCGCCGGGCAGGGTAGAGCCGTCCAGGGCGGCGGGGACATGGGCCCCCACAAAGATATTGTCGGCGCCGGTGCTGATCCGGATCTCGTGGCCGTACTCGCCGCAGTCCACCACACACTTGCTCAGGTGGGTGCCCTCCTGCTTTTCGATCTCGGTGATCTTGCCCACCACAACCTTGTCGATGCCGGCGGACAGGTCGATCAGCTCCTCCACCTCAAAGCCACAGGAGAACAGCTTTTCTTCCAGTTCCTGTGCCGTCACGTCGATGTCGACGAATTCTTTTAACCAGCTGAAAGGTACTTTCATCTTATTCTATCCTCCTTGTTACTCCTGGAACTGCTTCAGGAACCGCAGATCGTTCTCGAACATCAGGCCGATGTTGTTGATGCCGTACTTCAGCATGGCGATCCGCTCGATGCCGATGCCGAAAGCGATGCCGGAATACTCGTCCGGGTCGATGCCGCAGTTTTCCAGAACCTTGCGGTTGACGACGCCGCCGCCCAGAACCTCGATCCAGCCGGTGTGCTTGCAGAGGCTGCATCCCTTGCCGTGGCACTCAAAGCAGCTCACGTCCACCTCGACGCTGGGCTCGGTGAAGGGGAAATAGGAGGGGCGCAGCCGGGTGCGGACCTCGCTGCCGAACAGCTGCTGGACGAAGGAGTCCAGCATGCCCTGCAAATCGCAGAGGGTGATGCCCTTGTCGACCACCAGGCCCTCCATCTGATGGAACATGGGGCTGTGGGTGGCGTCCGAGTCAGAGCGGAAGACGCGGCCCGGCACCAGAACCTTGATGGGGGGCTTCTTGGCGTCCATGGTGCGGATCTGGCCGGTGGAGGTCTGGGTCCGCAGCAGCAGCTCGTCGCTCAGATAGAAGGTGTCCTGCATATCCCGGGCGGGGTGATCCTTGGGGACGTTCAGCCGGGTGAAGCAGTGGTCGTCGTCCTCGATCTCGGGGCCCTCGTAGATCTCAAAGCCCATCCCCGAGAAGGTGTCGATGATCTGGTTGCGCACCAGGGTCAGGGGGTGCAGCGCACCCATGGGGCGGACCTTGGCGGGCAAGGTGATGTCCACCGCCTCGGCGGCGTTCCGGGCGGCCAGCTCGGCCTGGTTGACCCGGTCGGCTGCGGCGTCGTAGTCGGCCTGGACCTTCTGCTTCAGCTCGTTGATGACCTTGCCCATGGCGGGGCGCTCCTCGGGCGCGACGGTGCGCAGGTTCTTCATCAGGGCGGCGATCTTGCCGTTCTTGCTCAGATATTCCTGCCAGAAGGAAGCCAGCGTTTCCTTGGAGGAAACCTGTGCCAGGCTTTCCCCAGCCTGTTTTGCCAGCTCGTCGATGATTGCTTGCATAGATGTTTTCTCCTTCTTCAAAAATTGTAACATGCGGGGGGCGGCCCCCTGCGCGTAAAGCACGGATCAAAAAAGGCCCCGTCCCTCAGCCGGCAGACTGCCAGCCAAGGGACGAAGCCTTGTCAAATGCTCCGTGGTACCACCCGGTTTCCGCCCCGTCAAAGTAGACTGGGGGCGGCGCTCAAACGCCTCTAACGGGGGCAAACCGTCCCGCACTACTGGGCATCGCTGCCGTTCCCGCGGGCCGCTCGGGAGCGAACTTCCTGCGCTGCTGCATCCGGGGGCCCTTTCAGCCGGTGAAGCCCCTCTCTGGTACTGTGCATACGGCGCGTACTTTCTCCGTCGCTGCGTTTTGCGTATTCAGGTTTGTAACAAAGCCTATGTTACCACACTTCGCCGCGGTTTTCAAGCGGGGATCGCTTTCTTGTGGGCGGGCAGGGGAGAAAAAGCCCTTTCGCGGGGGCTTTCCCTCGCCGTCGCGCCTTGGGGGAAAGGGCCTGAAACCATCCCTCCTTTCCTTAAAAATGGCCCAGTCGAACCGACAAAACGAAAAAACCGGACAAAAACAACGCAGACAAGATAAAATTTTAAAATGTTACGAAATTGAAAATTTTTCAGATAAATTTGCCCAAAGGTCTTGATTTTTCCATCCGAGATGAGTACAATACTCTTAGCACTCAGGCAAACGGAGTGCTAAACAAAAAATCCGGCGCAGCAGGCCGGCGGCCGCGCTGCCCGCACAACTAAGTTACAGTTTAATTCTTTCATTATAGGAGGGCAAGAATTATGAAGATCATTCCTCTTGCAGACCGTGTTGTCATCAAAACCGTTGAGGCCGAGGAGACCACCAAGAGCGGCATCATCCTGACCGGCAGCGCCAAAGAGAAGCCCCAGGTGGCCGAGGTTCTGGCTGTGGGTCCCGGCGGCCTGGTGGATGGCAAGACAGTCGAGATGCTGGTCAAGGTGGGCGACAAGGTGCTCACCAGCAAGTATTCCGGCACCGAGGTCAAGGTGGACGGCGAGGAGTGCACCATCGTCCGCCAGAGCGATATTCTGGCCGTGGTCGAGGATTGATTCCCCTCTGCGATTGCCGCAAAATGAGAGATTTTACCGTTTGACAGTTTGATAGAAGGAGCGATGCTTTATGGCTAAACAGATTAAGAAGGGCGAGGACGCCCGCAAGGCTCTCTGCGCTGGTATCGACGCTCTGGCCGATACCGTCAAGATCACCCTGGGCCCCAAGGGCCGCAATGTGGTGCTGTCCAAGAAGTTCGGCGCCCCGGTCATCACCAACGACGGTGTGACCATCGCCAAGGAGATCGAGCTCAAGGACGAGTTCGAGAACATGGGCGCCCAGCTGGTGCGTGAGGTCGCTACCAAGACCAACGACGCCGCAGGCGACGGCACCACCACCGCCACCGTCCTGGCCCAGGCCATGGTCACCGAGGGTATGAAGAACGTCACCGCCGGCGCCAACCCCATGGACATCCGCCGCGGCATGAGCAAGGCCGTGGCCGCCGCTGTGGAGGCCATCAAGGCCAACAGCCAGAAGGTCAAGGACTCCAACGACATCGCCCGGGTCGGCACTATTTCTGCCGGTGATCCCGAGATCGGCCGCCTGATTGCCGAGGCTATGGAGAAGGTTACCTCCGACGGCGTCATCACCATCGAGGAGAACAAGACCACCGCCGAGACCTACAATGAGATCGTCGAGGGCATGCAGTTTGACCGCGGCTACCTGACCCCCTATATGGTCACCGATACCGAGAAGATGGAGGCCGTCCTGGACGACGCCGCCGTCCTCATCACCGATAAGAAGATCAGCGTCATCCAGGACCTGCTGCCTCTGCTGGAGCAGGTGGTCCAGAACGGCATGAAGCTGCTGATCATCGCCGAGGACATCGAGGGCGAGGCTCTGTCCACCCTGATCGTCAACCGTCTGCGCGGCACCTTCACCGTGGTGGCTGTCAAGGCTCCCGGCTTCGGCGACCGCCGCAAGGAGATGCTCCAGGATATCGCCATCCTGACCGGCGGCCAGGTCATCTCTTCTGACCTGGGCTATGAGCTGAAGGATGCCACCATCAATATGCTGGGCCATGCCCGCCAGGTCAAGGTCACCAAGGAGACCACCACCATCGTGGGCGGCTTCGGCGACAAGGACGCCATCAGCGCCCGTGTGGGCCAGATCCGCAACCAGATCGAGGTTGCCACCAGCGACTTCGACCGCGAGAAGCTGCAGGAGCGTCTGGCCAAGCTGGCCGGCGGCGTGGCTGTCATCAAGGTCGGCGCTGCCACCGAGGTCGAGATGAAGGACAAGAAGCTCCGCATCGAGGACGCTCTGAACGCTACCAAGGCAGCCGTTCAGGAGGGCGTTGTTGCCGGCGGCGGCACCGCTCCCATCAACGCCATCCCCGCTGTCCGCGCGCTCTGCGACACCCTGGAGGGTGACGAGCGCACCGGCGCCAAGATCGTCCTGAAGGCTCTGGAGGCTCCTCTGCGCCAGATCGCCAAGAACGCCGGCCTGGAGGGCAGCGTCATCATCGACAAGATCGTCTCTGCCAACAAGCCCAACTACGGCTTCGATGCCCAGAACGAGGTCTATGTGGAGGATATGATCGCCGCAGGCATCGTTGACCCCACCAAGGTCACCCGTTCCGCTCTGGAGAACGCCGCTTCTGTGGCTGAGATGGTTCTGACCACCGAGAGCCTGGTGGCCGATCTGCCGGAACCCCCGGCTCCCGCTGCTCCCGCTGGCGGTGATATGGGCATGGGCGGCATGTACTAAGCCGCAGCTCCCTTTTAAACGAATCTGTACAGGGCAGGGTCTCTTCGGAGGCCCTGCCTTTTCGTTTGCTTTTGAAAATAAAGCGCATGGGCGCGGCGTGTTCGCTCCATTTTCGGGCGGTTTCGGATGGCGGTGTTCGGGTGGCGGTGTTCGGGCGGGCTTAAATAATTTGTTTGATTCCGGCGCATACTAGCAGGGCAACTGACGAAAAAGGGGAGGATGCCTTGTGAACAAGAATCGCCGGAGACCCGCCCGTCCATGGGGGCGGGCGCTGGGGCTCTGTGCTGCGTATACCGCTACGGCAGCCCTTGCGGCTCTGGGGTGGCTTTACAGCAGCTTGCCGGAAAATGTATGTCTGGAACCGGGGCAGCCGCTGCAGCTGGCCCGGTTTGAATATATCGAACCCCTGGGCGCCTGGGGCAGCCAGAATGTGGCCAGCACCCGCGCGGTGGGCACCTATCAGGCCACCTTGTCCCTGGGCGGAATCCTGCCCATCAAAACCATCCGGGCGGTGGTTACCCCGCGGATGACGGTCACCGTCTGCGGCACCCCCTTTGGGGTCAAGATGTTCTCCGAAGGGGCGCTGATTGTGGGGTTCTCAGATCTCTCCACCTCCAGCGGCGGCACCGCCAACCCGGCCAAAGAGGCGGGGCTGCACATGGGCGACCGGGTAATCTGCATCGGAGACACCCAGACGGATAACAACGACGCCGTCAAAGCCGCTCTGGAAGCTGCGGGCGGACACCCCGTCACCGTGGTCTATGTGCGGGACGGCCGCCAGCTGGAAACCACCCTGACCCCTCTTTGGGATGAGAACGCCGGCGAATGGCGTGCCGGCATGTGGGTGCGGGACTCCTCCGCCGGGGTGGGTACCCTGACCTTTGTGGATGCGGAAAACGGCATCTTCGCCGGGCTGGGCCACTCCATCAGCGACGGGGATACCGGCCAGAGCATCGCCCTGCGCAGCGGCGAGATCGTCCCCTGTGAGATTGTGGGCTGTACCGCCGGGACTGCCGGCAGCCCGGGAGAGCTGAAAGGGCAGTTTGTCAGCGCCCATGCCATAGGCACCATCTGCATCAACGGTTCCAATGGCGTTTACGGCACCACCCGAACCTCCTTTGCGGGTACCTCCATGGAGGTGGCCTTTGCCCAGGAGGTGGAGGAAGGGGAGGCCGAAATCTGGACCACCATCTCCGGTGAGACCACCCACGCCTACACCGTCCAGATCGAGAAAATTTCGGACGCCGACCCGGTGCGGAATATGGTGATCCGGGTGACCGACCCGGAGCTGCTGGCCCAGACAGGGGGCATTGTGCAGGGGATGAGCGGCAGCCCCATCATCCAGAACGGCCGTTTGGTAGGGGCGGTGACCCATGTTCTGGTCAACGATCCCACTCGGGGCTATGGCATCTTCGCCGAGACCATGCTGGAAACAGCCGAAGGCATCGCTTAAATGGGGAGAGACGGGCGGGACGCCCCGCAGCCTTCGGGCTGCTGTACATAAATGCGCCGGATGCGGTGCATCGGGCGGGCAAATGTGCTATAATGAACGGTGTAAATTTCCCGGCAGCATGCCGGGGCCGGAAATCCAAACGCGACACAGGGAGGGCATTTGCCGATGATGACGATGAAAGAACGGCGGGACGCCGGTCTGGCCTATCAGTCCGATGCTTCCGTCATGGAGGAGCAGGCGGTGAGCCGGAGAATCCTTCAAAAACTCAACTTTATGGACCGCTCCGATTTCGAGGGGATCGCCGCGGTGGTGAAAGAGCTCCTGGGCAAATCGGAGGGGGCGTTCATCAATCCGCCTTTTTATTGCGATTACGGCAAGAACATTGAGGTGGGCAAAAACTTTTTCGCCAACTACAACTGCACCATCCTGGATGTAGCCAAGGTGAAGATCGGGGACAACTGCCAGATGGCCCCCAACGTGGCGATCTACACGGCGGGGCACCCCATCCACCCCGCCACCCGGAACTCCCAGTACGAGTACGGCAAACCGGTGACCATCGGGGATAACGTCTGGATTGGCGGGAACACCGTCCTCTGCCCCGGGGTCCGTGTGGGGAGCAATGTGGTCATCGGCGCGGGGAGCGTTGTGACCAAAGATCTCCCGGACTGGTGCATCGCGGCGGGGAACCCCTGCCGGGTGATCCGCAAGATCACCGACGCCGACAAGCGGAAACTCTTCCGGGACGAGGAGATCGACGACGAGGCCTGGGCCGATATCCAGCGGGGCTGGGCGGCGCAGGAAACCTGATTCGGCCTTTGCCGATCGCAGTTCAAAGGATAATTTTCACGGTTCCATGAGGACGCTGAGAGGCGTCCTCTTTTTTTGCGCCCGTTTGGCTGGGACAGGCGGTTCTAAACCGGGGCGGGGCGCATACACTACTAGCAAACCCGGCCCAGGCCGGGCGCTGTGGGAAAGGAGCGGGGAAGTTGGACGAGTATTATCAGGCGGTCCAATCGCTGCCGGACTGGCTGGCCGAGCCTCTGGGCCGGATGCCTCCGGCGGTAGCGGAACAGATCCATGAGCTGCGGCTGCGGGAGGGCTGTTCCCTGAGTTTTACCATCGGGGGGATGCCCTGCCCGGCGGCCCAGATTTCCGGCTGCCCTCATTTTCTAAGGAGCTGTGTTCTCACGCCCCCTCAGATGGAGGAGATTTTCTACTCTCTCTGCGGCGGGTCGGTCCACACTCACCAGGCCGAGCTGGCCCAAGGGTATCTGACCCTGCCGGGGGGCCACCGGGTGGGCGTGGGCGGCCAATATTTCGTCCACCCGCAACAGGGGGTGGTGGTGCAGACCGTCCGCTCCCTGAATCTGCGGGTCGCCCGGCGGAAAGCCGCCGCCCTGCCGCCCGAGCTCTGCCGGGCGCTGGAAGGTCACTTCATCGGGATGCTGCTGGTGGGGGAGCCGGACAGCGGCAAAACCACCCTTTTGCGGAGCGCCGCCGCCTTTCTGGCGGGCCAGGGCCGGACGGTTACCGTGGTGGACGAGCGGCAGGAGGTCTGGCCCGAGGGCGGCCCCGCCGGGGGCGAGGCGCTGGATGTGATCGCCGGCCTGCCCAAGGGCCGCGCCCTCCAGATGGCCCTGCGCACCCTCTCGCCCCATGTGATTCTGCTGGATGAGCTGGGCGGGATGGAAGAGGTGGAACAGCTGGAACAGGGCTTTTACGGCGGGGTGAACTTTGTGGCCAGCCTCCACGCCTCTACCCTGGAGGAGGCGGCCCATCGCCCTCAGGTGGAGCGGCTCACCCTTCGCCGGATGCTCCGGGTGCTGGTGCTGCTGGAAGGGCGGCAGAGCCCCGGCCGGGTCAAAGAGGTGCGCTGGATATGAGTTCTCTGCGTTTGGCGGCTGCCATTCTTCTGGCGGCGGGGGGGTGGTGCGCCGGTACGGCCCGCCGCCAGAAGCAGATCAACCGCTGCCGGATGCTGGAAGAGGTGATTGAACTGCTGGGTCGGCTGGAACAGGAGATCGGATACCGCCACGCCGACCTGGGCCGCCTGCTGGGGGCATTGCGGGCGGAAAATGCCGGTAAACCGATGGAAAAATATCTGCAAAGTATATCTACTTTGCAGCAAATAAAAGCCCCCGATCTGCTGGAACCGGAGCAAAAAGCCTGTTTTTTTGAATGTATGTCCGGCCTGGGCCGGGCCACCGCCGAGCAGGAGTGCGCCCGGCTTGCATACTACCGGAGCCGGTTCGAGAGTTTTTTGCAGCAGGCCCAAAAGCAGGCCGAATCTGCGGGCCTTGACCAGAAACTGGGACTGGCGGTGGGGGGAATGTTGGCACTCTTGGTGCTCTGAAGAAGAAGCGATCAAAGGAGATGACCGGATTGGAAATTGATCTCGTCTTTAAAATTGCAGCCATCGGCATCATTGTGGCGGTGCTCAACCAGCTGCTGATCCGTTCGGGCCGGGAGGATCAGGCCATGATGACGACCCTGGCGGGGCTGGTGGTGGTGCTCTCCATGCTGGTGCAGCAGATCAGCACCCTGTTTGTCACCATCAAGTCCCTCTTTGCGTTATGAACGAGCTTCTGCCGACGTTGGGCCTGGCGGTGCTGGCGGCCCTGGTCTATGGGCTTTTGAGCAAAGTTTCCCCTGCCTTTGGGCTTTTGTTCTCTCTGGCGGCGGGGGTGTTTGTTCTGGTCCGGCTGGTGCTGGTCCTTCAGGGGGTGGTGGAGGGCATCGCAGCCCTGGCGGGACAGGTGGACGGACAGGCTTTCGGGTGCCTTTTGCGCTGTGCGGGGATCCTGCTTTTGACCGACTACGCCCGCACCCTCTGCGACGAGGCGGGGGCCGAGTCCCTGGCCTGGTGTACAAGCCTTGCGGGCCGGGTGCTGATGCTGGCGGCCATCTGGCCGCTGCTGGAGGAGGTGTGCGGATTGATATGGGAGCTCACCGGTTAAAGGTCCTGCGCCGGGCCGCCCGCGTGTTGGCGGCGGGGGCGGTGTGCGCGGCGCTGGTGGTCTGGGCCCCGGCTGCCGCCGCTCAGGAGGCCGCGCCCAACCTGGACAACCTGCCCGGCCGGGAACAGTGGCAAAGCTATCTGGAGGAAAGCCCCGCCCAGCTGGAGGAGTTTGTACATAACCCTCTGGAAACCCTCCAGAGTTTCCTCCCGGAAGGCTTGGGCGGAGCGGTCCGGTCGGCGGCCCGGGACTATGCGCAGATTCTGTCCTTCCTTCTGGCGGTGATCCTTTTGTCCTTCTTTGTGGAGAACGGCAAAAACGGTCTGCTGGATCTGGCGGCCGCGGGGGGCTGCGGTCTGCTGGCCTGGGCACGGCTGGTGGAGCTGGCCGAAGAGGTATGCCAGCGGCTGGAGAGCTGGCGCACCTTTCTCTTGGGGTTTGTCCCGGTCTATTCCGGGGTTCTGACCCTGGGCGGGGAGCCCGCCGCCGCAGCCGCCGCCAATGGCTTGTTTCTTACGGGGCTCTGTCTCCTGGCCCAGCTGTTGAGCGTGGGGCTGCCCCCGCTGCTGCACAGTTACTTGGCCCTCAGCGTCTCCTGCTGCATCAGCGCCGAGCTGCCGCTGGCCTCGGCCTGCCGGGCGGCGGGCCAGCTGCTCCGCCGGATGCTGGGCTGGGCGGGCCGGGCCTTTGGGGCGGTGCTGGGGCTCCAGCGGGTCTTTACCGCCCGGCTGGACGATGTCTCGGTGCAGGCGGGGCGGCTCCTCACCGGCACGGTGCCGGTGATCGGCCAGAGCCTCAACGACGCGGCCCAGACGGTCTTGGCTGGCGTCCAGCTGCTCAAGGGCGGGCTGGGCTTTGCGGCCATGGCCATCCTGGCGGTGGAGTTTTTGCCCCTCTATCTGACCCTGATGCTTCATAGCCTGTTATTGGCCGGCTGCGGGCTGATCTGCCGGGCGGCAGGGGTGGGGCGGTGCGCCGCCCTGTTCGACTGTCTGCGGGAGGCGGTGCGGGGTCTGGCGGCGGCGACGGCTCTGTTTTTTGGGGTCGCGGTGGTGGGTACCGCGCTGATGCTCTCCATGGGAGGTGGGTAACAATGCAGCAAATCAAAACGGCGGTGGCGGTGTTCTGCATTGCCTGCATCAGCGCCGAGCTGGTGGCCCAGCTGGTGGGGGATACCCGGGGCAAACAATGCATAAAAGCCGCGGCGGGGTTATATATTCTAATAGCTATTTCCAATGCGCTGCCCCTGCTGCGGGCCCAAAGCCTGGACCTTGCCCTGCCCCAAAGCCGCCAGCAGGCGGATTTCGGCTCAGCCGAGGATTTGATTGTCCAGGAGGCCCAGCAGAAGCTGGAAACCCAGCTGGAAGCCCAGATTCTGGCCCAAACCGGCTGGCCGGCCTCTCTTCAGCTGACCCTGGCTCAAACCGGGCAGGGGGTGGAGGCGGTGGAGGCCCAGGTCTCCCTGCCGCCCGACTGCCCCGGGGATACCCGGGCCGAGATTGCGTCAGAGCTGTGCAGCCGTCTCGGGCTTGCATCGGTGGAGTTTGTGGCAGAGGAGGGCGGAGGATGAAACTGCAATGGAACACTCTGCTCGAGAAATGGAGGTCCCGCCCCGGCAGCGCAGGGGCCGCGGTGGTGCTGGGGGTTTTGGCCATGCTGCTCATCCTGTTGAGCGAGATCTGGCCCAGCGGCACAGGTGCCGCCGCCCCGGCCGAGGCCTCCGGGCAGGACGCCGCAGCCTACCAAACCCAGCTGGAACAGCGGCTGTCGGGGCTGATCGGTGAGATCGAGGGCGCGGGCCAGGCCACGGTGATGATTACATTGGAAAGCGGGGAGGAAACCATCTATGCACTGGATACACAATCGGGACAGACCCAGAGCCAGCAGACCCACGTCCTCTTGGAGGACGGCACCGCCCTGGAAGAGACGGTGTATTTCCCCGCGGTCTGCGGGGTGGCGGTGGTCTGCGACGGCGGGGGAGATGTGCGGGTGGCGGCCCGGATCACCGAGCTGATCTCGGCGCTGCTTGACGTGCCCGCCAACCGGATCTGCGTGGAGCAGCGCAGCCGGTGACCCCGGTTTTCGTGGATGGTTTGGATACTGAAGGAGGATACAGCGATGCGAAATGTCTCGAAGAATACCCGCCGTGCGACGGCGATCACCCTGGCGGCGGCCCTGGCCGTGGCCGTTTACCTGAACTGGCAGTACGCCCGGACGGATATCACCGCCGACCCCGACGCGGTGACGGCTGCCGCCTCGGCTGTGACCGTCTCCGGCGAGGTGACCGACGCCCTTTTGACCGAGGCCGAGGCCATGTCGGCCGCCAACAAAAATTATGGCGAGGCCCAGCTGGTGAGCGTGGCCAACGACACCGGCAGCCAGTTCTTCGACGAGGCCCGCCTCAAGCGGGAAAAAGCCCACGATGAAGCCCTGGATACCATCCAGAAAACTCTGAAAGGTACCGCCCTCAGCGAGGAGGAAAAAGCCCAGTATACCGCCCAGCTGACCGCGAGCCTTGAGGATATCAACGCCGAAAACGAGATCGAGACCCTGATCCGGGCCAAAGGCTTTGCCGATTGCCTCTGTTTTTTGCAGGAAAATCGCGCGGACCTGACGGTAATGACCTCGGGCCAGGCCCTCACGGCGGCCCAGGTGGCACAAATTCGGGATATTGTGCTGAGTAAAACCAATGTTACGGCCCAGAATATCACTGTGGTGGAAGTGAAATGAGAAGTAAAGTAAGGTGTTGTGAAAATACAAAAAGAATGTTATAATAGATCCAACGCAGACATTGCGTCCGGCCATTCTGCCCGCGGGGCAGGGGGCAGGCCCAGAGCCGTGCCCCGGGGCCGCAGGCGCGCTGCAACCGTAAAATTAAGGGCGGATGCCGCCCGATCGGATGGAGGACCGTAGAATGGATTTGCAGAATATGGACCTTATGGGCGGGAGCCTTCAGATCTCGACGGAAGTGATCGCCAAAATCGCGCGCTGTGCTGCCCTGGAGGTAGAGGGCGTGGCCGAGGTTTCCCACGGCAAGCAGGGCAAAACGGTCAAAGAGCTGCTTGAGATGGCCAGCATTCAGCCGCCGGTGACGGTGGAGATGCGGGACGGCACGGCCGAGATTACCCTGGAGCTGATTGTCCGGTATGGCACCCGGATCCCCACCATGGCCGAAAAGGTGCACCAGAGCGTCAAGTCTGCTGTGCAGAACATGACCAACGTCACGGTCAGCCGGGTCAATATTGTGATTGCCGGCCTCGAGACCGGCGAGCCCGCAGAGCCGGAAGAATAATCCCTGTATTTTAAAAATTATACAAAAAGAAAACATCCGTCTCTCTGCGGGCTGCCCGCAGGGAGATTTGATGTCGTGAGAGGAAAATTATGGAGAATCTATTGCCCCGCCGCCAGGCCAGAGAAAATGCGTTCCTGCTTGCTTTTTCGCAGACGTTCGGCGATGTGCCCCTGCATGAGGCGCTGGAAGCCAACCGCGAATGCGACGAGGAGCGCCCGGTGGACGATTTTGGCGCTCACCTGCTGCGCACCTACTACGAGCACTCGGCCGAGGTGGATGACCAGATCAGCGCTCATCTGCGCGGCTGGACCATTTCCCGCCTGCCCCGGGTGACGGTGACGGTGCTTCGGCTGGCCATCGCAGAGATGCTGTTCGGCGGCGAGAACAAGCCCGGCGTCGCCATCAACGAGGCCGTGGAGCTGACCAAGAAATACGGCGCGGAAGAGGACTACCAGTTTGTCAACGGCCTGCTGGGCAGCGTCGCGCGGGAGGCTGGCCTCGCAGAGGACGCCGGCGAATCGGAAATGGAGCCCGTACAGCTGTGAGTTATACACTGGGCATTGATACCAGCAACTACGCAACCTCTCTGGCAGTATTTGATACAGCCGGAGAGGTTGTTTGTGCAAAAAAGCGCTTTTTGCCGGTGAAAAACGGGCAGCTGGGCCTGCGGCAAAGCGATGCGCTGTTCCACCATACAGCGGCCCTGCCGGAAATGATGGCCGAGCTGGCCGCCGAGGCGGATCTCACCCAAATCGCGGCGGTGGGTGTTTCCCAGAAGCCCCGCCCCGTGGAGGGCAGTTATATGCCCTGCTTTCTGGCGGGGGTCAGCGCGGCCCAGGCGTTTGCCCTGGCGCGGGGGATTCCTCTGATCCACACCACCCATCAGCAGGGCCACGCGGCGGCAGCGCTGTTCGCCGCCCGGGGGGCGGAACTGTTCGGCCAGAAGGTGCTGTTGTTCCATGTTTCGGGCGGCACCACCGATCTTTTGCTCTGCGACCAGGTGCGCCAGATCGAGCTTCTGGGCACCAGCAGCGACCTTTACGCGGGCCAGGCCGTGGACCGGGTGGGGGTCAAACTGGGCTTTGCCTTCCCGGCGGGGGCCATGGTCTCGGAGCTGGCCGCCAGCTGCGACGAGCCCGTTAAACCGAAATCCAGCGTTAAGGGGATGGAGTGCAGCCTCTCCGGGCTGGAAAACCAGTGCAACGCCCTGCTGGCCCAGGGCAAAAGCCCCGCTTACGTTTGCAAATACTGCCTGCTCTGCATCGCCGATACTCTGGTCAAGATGACCAGAGCCGCCCAGGCCCTTTACCCGGGTCTGCCGGTGGTCTGCGCGGGCGGCGTTATGAGCAGCGTCATCATCCGGGATTGGGTGCAGCGCCGGCTGCCGGGGGTCATGTTTGTCCCCGCAGCCTATGCCAGCGACAACGCCATGGGGGTGTCGATTCTGGCGGCACGGGAGGCGGGCTTATGGCTGAACTCCTGACCGTTACCGCCCTCAATCGCTACGTCAAAGCCCGGCTGGACGGGGATGATTTTCTGTTCGATCTGGCCCTGCGGGGCGAGATCGCAAACTTCGTCCAGAACGCCCGCAGCGGCCACTGCTATTTCTCTTTGCGGGACGAGCAGTCCAGCGTCAAAGCGGTGATGTTCCGCTCGGACGCCCGGCGGCTGGCGTTCCGCCCCGAAGAGGGGATGCGGGTGGTGGTGCGCTGCCGCGCTACCCTGTATGAGCGGGACGGCGCGTTCCAGATCTACGTAAACGATATGTTCCCGGACGGCATCGGCGCGGCCCAGCTGGCGTTTGAACAGCTCAAGGCCCGTCTGGAGGCGGAGGGGCTGTTCGACCCCGCCCACAAAAAGCCGCTGCCGGCCTACCCCCAGTGCATTGGCCTTGTCACCAGCCGCACCGGCGCCGCTTTGCAGGACATCCGCAATGTGATCGGTCGGCGGTGGCCCCTGGCCCGGCTGCTGCTCTGCCCGGTGAATGTCCAGGGCTTTGAGGCCGCCGGGGAAATCGCCGCCGCCATCCGCCGGCTGGACCAGACCGGAAAAGCGGACGTGATTCTGGTGGCCCGGGGCGGCGGCAGCCGGGAAGACCTGTGGGTCTTTAACGCCGAGGTGATCGCCCGGGCGGCTTACCGCTGCAAAACGCCCCTCATCAGCGCCATCGGCCACGAGATCGATTATACCCTTCTGGACTTTGTGGCGGATCTGCGGGCGCCCACCCCATCGGCGGCGGCTGAGCTGGCGGTCCCGGACCGGGCGGCGCTCCGCCGTTCGGTGGACGAAATTTATCAAAATATTTATGAAATTATGCAAAAGTGTCGGGAAGTATGCTATAATAAATGCAACACCTGTTCTGTTTTGCTGGAACAGGGCATTTCCCGCCGTATTTTGGAGCAGGGACGTGCCCGTTTGGCGGCTGTCCAGGCCCGTCTGCCCGCCGATGCACGGGCTGCTTTGCGGGAAAGCGGGCGCCGTCTGGGCCATGCGGCTGCCCTGGCCGATTCCCTGAGCCCTTATCAGGTGCTGGCCCGGGGCTATGCGATCCTGCAGGGGGAGGACGGCGCCGTGCGCTCGGTGGATCAGCTGACCCCGGGCGAGACCGTTACCCTGCGGGGAGCACGCCACAAAGCTGCCTGCGTGATTACGTCAGTGGAGGAAACAAATGAAGGCGCCTAAAACCTTTGAGGAAGGCATGACCCGCCTGGAGGAGATTCTGGCCCGGATGCAGAGCGAGGAAACCTCGCTGGCGGATTCGGTCAAACTCTATGCCGAGGCGGCCAAACTGGTGGAGTACTGCCGTACAGCCCTGGATAAAGCTGCGCTGCAGATGGACGAGATCGACCTGCAGCTGAGCGCTGCCGGCCGCGAGCCGGAACAGCCGGAGGAGACAGAAGCATGATGGATTATCACCAGCAGTACGAAGAATACCTCGGGCGGGCCCGGCAGGCGCTGGAACGTGCCTGCGAGCGCTATTTGCCCGAGGAGTCGGAGGTCTGCCGTGCAGCGCGGTATAGCCTGCTGGGCGGCGGCAAGCGGATCCGGGCGGTTCTGGTCCTCAGCGTCTGCGAGATGCTGGGGGGCGATGGAGCCGCGGCAGAGGCTTTTGCTGCGGCGGTGGAGATGCTCCACTGTTATTCCCTGATTCATGACGATCTGCCCTGTATGGACGACGACGATCTGCGCCGGGGTCGGCCGTCCTGCCACAAAGCGTTCGGCGAGGCTACGGCTCTTTTGGCGGGGGATGTTCTCCTGACCGAAGCCTTTGAAGCGGTGGCCAACGCTCCCGCCGATCCGCTTGTCCGTGTGCGGGCGGCCCAGGCTTTGGGCCTCGGGGCCGGCAGCCGGGGGATGGTCTACGGCCAGGAACTGGATCTGAAATACGAGGCGCTCCACCCCACGGAAGAGCAGCTGCGGCTGATCCACCGGAACAAGACCGGTGCGCTCATCAACGCAGCCGTTCAGATGGGGGCCGCAGCCGCCTGCGCAACCCCTGACCAATGCCGCACCCTTGAGCAGTTCGCCTATGGCCTGGGGCTGGTGTTCCAGATCGTGGACGACGTACTGGATGTGACCGGGGATGCCGCCCAGCTGGGCAAACCGGTGGGCAGCGATGCCGAGAACGAAAAAACGACGTTTGTAACCCTCTGTGGGGTAGAGCCGGCCATGGCCCTGGCCCGGCAGATCAACGAGGACTGCTGTTCTGCGCTGAAAGCTGCTTTTGGCCCGCGGTCTGCCTTTTTGGTGGAGATGGCCGGTGCTCTGCTGGAGCGCCGCAGCTGATTCCGGGTTACATGGATGACAGAAAAGATAAGGTGATGAAATGATGGAACTGCTGCGGCAGATACTCTCTTGGAACGAAATCCTGACAGTTTCCCTTTTGGGCTGGTTTACCGCTCAGGTACTCAAGACAATTACCAACGCGATCCTGATGCGGAAATTTCAGCTCGAGCGGATGTGGGGGGACGGCGGTATGCCCAGCGCCCACAGCGCAACGGTTTGCGCCATGGTGGTGGCCACGGGCCGCACCGTCGGGGTGCATTCCGCCGTCTTTGCGATCGCGTGTGTGATTGCCATTATCACCATGCACGATGCCATGGGCGTGCGCCACGAAACCGGTGAACAGGCCAAAGTACTGAACAATATGATCGAGATGTGGATCGAGTTCAGCGAAAAGAACGCGCCTTTCCTGCGCAATATGCACCTGAAAGAGATGGTGGGCCATACGCCGCTGCAGGTGGTGGCTGGCATCTGCGTTGGGGTGGTGGTTGGATTTCTGTACCCGATCAGCACCACCTTTGTGTAAGGCTGTCCTGTGCCGAAAGAATATCTGGATGGGGGAGATCGTATGAGAACACCGCTGCTGGACCGTATCGCCCAGCCGGAGGATTTAAAAAATCTAAGTGATCGGCAGGTGATCCAGCTCTGCACCGAGATCCGGGGATTCCTCATCGAAGCGGTTGCCCATACCGGGGGCCATCTGGCCTCTAACCTGGGTATGGTGGAGCTGACGGTGGCGCTGCACCGGGTGCTGAAAACGCCCCAGGATAAGATCGTGTTTGACGTAGGGCATCAGTGCTATACCCATAAACTGCTCACCGGCCGGAAAGCGGGGTTCGCGGGTCTGCGCCAGCTGAACGGGATTTCCGGCTTTCCCAACCCGCGGGAAAGCGAGCATGACGCTTTTATCGCGGGCCACGGCAATACGGCCCTTTCTCTGGCGATCGGGATGGCCCGCGCCAAAAAGCTGAAAGGGGAGCCGGGCCAGGTGGTGGCGGTCATTGGCGACGGCGCATTTACCGGCGGCATGGTTTACGAGGGGATGAACAACATTGGTTCCCTCAATAACCTGATTGTCATCCTGAACGACAATAAGATGTCCATCTCCAAAAATGTGGGCACTCTGGCCCGGTATCTGACCCGCCTGCGCACCAACCCCAAATACCTCCAGGTCATCTCCAATGTGAGCGATACCCTAAAGGCGATCCCCGCCGTAGGGCCTCCTCTGCGCCAGGCGCTGAGCTCCAGCAAAGCGCTGGTCCGACGGGCGATGTACCATTCTACCATGTTTGAGGATATGGGGTTCCAGTACATTGGCCCGGTGGATGGCCACAAAGTGTTGGAACTGGAGCAGACTTTGAAGAACATCCGGATTCGTTCGGGTCCGCTTTTCCTCCATGTGGTCACCACCAAGGGCAAGGGCTACCAGCCCGCCGAGCGCAACCCCGGCGGATTTCACGGCGTGTCGGCCTTCGATCCCACCGGGATACTGGACCCCGAGATGGCACCGCACGAGTCCTTCTCCACGGTATTCGGCAGAGCGCTGGCAGAAGCCGGAAAGAAAAACCCCCGGATCTGTGCCATCACGGCGGCCATGAAGTACGGCACCGGCCTGCAATTTTTCCAGCACCAATGCCCCAACCGCTTCTTTGATGTGGGCATGGCGGAACAGCACGCCGTCACCTTTGCGGCGGGCCTGGCCAGCGAGGGGATGCTGCCGGTGGTGACCATCTATTCCACCTTCCTGCAGCGGTCCTACGACCAGATCATCCACGATGTGTCGCTGCTGGGGGAGAATGTGGTTTTTGCTATCGACCGTGCCGGGCTGGTGCCCGCCGACGGCGAGACGCACCAGGGCATCTATGACCCGGCGTTCCTCAGCCAAATCGGGATCCCGGTCTATTCGCCTTCCAACTACGCCGAGCTCCGCTACTGGCTGGACCAGCTGCTGAATTCCAAGATGGAGGGCCCCCGGGCCATTCGTTACCCCCGGGGCGGCGAAAGCAAAGCCCTGGCCAAGTACGGCTGTACGGGCCGGGACTTTGACCGGTTGGTTTCCGTCCCCGGTGCAAAGGCTGTGATGGTCAGCTATGCCGATGAGGTGGAGGATATGCTCGCCGCCTGCGGGATTCTGGCGGAGCAAAACCTCCCCTGTGACGGCTTCAAGCTTGTAAAGCTGTATCCCTTTACAGACGATTTCTTGGAAAAAATCTCGCAGTATGACGTTGTTTTGCTGGCGGAAGAGTGTGTGGCCCGGGGCGGCATTGGCGAACATCTGTCCTTTGCCCTCAGCCAGCGGGGCTGGAAGGGCCAGTTTATCCACTGTGGGGTAGACAATACCAAATTGACCCATTCCACTGTGCCGGAAATGAAAGAGATTCTGGGCCTTGCTCCCGAACAGCTGGCCCAGGCGGTGCGTGACGCACTGGAACGGCTGTAAAGGCAGCCGGATACGGGAAAGGAGAAACCGTTTTGAAAATTCGATTGGATCAATATCTGGTGCAGCATGGGCTGATCCAGAGTCGGGAGCGGGCCAAAGCCATGATCATGTCGGGCGTTGTGTTTGTGAACGAGCAGAAGGTGGACAAAGCCGGCGAGATGATCAAAGAGGACGCCAAGGTGGAAGTGCGCGGCCATGACATTGGCTATGTCAGCCGGGGCGGCCTCAAGCTGGAAAAGGCGATGCAGGTGTTCCCCCTGACGCCGGCCGGCAAGGTGTGCATGGATATCGGCGCCTCCACCGGCGGGTTTACCGACTGCATGCTCCAGAACGGAGCCGTCAAGGTTTACGCCGTGGATGTGGGATATGGGCAGCTGGCCTGGAGCCTCCGGACGGATGAGCGGGTGGTGAACATGGAGCGGACCAACATCCGCAACGTCACCCCGGATATGCTGGCCGAACCCATTGAGTTCTTCAGCGTGGATGTCTCCTTTATTTCGCTGCACCACATCTTCCCGGTGGCACAGCAGATTACCACCGAGACTGCGGCGGGCGTCTGCCTGGTCAAACCGCAGTTTGAGGCCGGGCGGGAAAAGGTCGGCAAAAACGGTGTGGTGCGGGACCCCGCCACCCATCGGGAGGTGCTGCACAATGCCATGGGCTATGCGGCCGCCAACGGCTTCACCGTCCGGGGCCTGGATTTCAGCCCCGTCAAAGGCCCGGAGGGCAATATCGAATACCTGATGTTTGTGGAAAAAAGCGATGCGCCCCGCGTGCTGGGGGACGACCAGGTGGATCAGGTGGTGGCGGCCAGCCACTCCACCCTGGACCGCTGAGAAGCGAATGGAAAGGGTAGAGGGGAGGTGTTGCCGGATCTATGGCCATCACTGTTTACATTGCGCCCAACCCGGGCAAATCCTCTGCGGGGGAGGTTGCTCTGCGGGCGGCGCAGATTCTGCTGACCCATGGCGCCGGGGTCCTGATGCAGGAGACGCTCCGGTCCAGCTGCAATATTGCGGGAGTACAGTATCTGCCGCTGGAGAAATGTCTTGAACAAACCGATGTGATTCTGACCATTGGCGGGGACGGAACCATTCTCCACGAGGCAAACCTCTCCCTCAAATATCGTAAACCCATTCTGGGGATCAACCTGGGGCGCTGTGGTTTTCTGGCCACCTGTGAGATCGGCGAGATGGAAACTAAGCTCAGCGCGGTGGCCCGGGGGGATTTTGATCTGGACAGCCGGATGCTGCTCTATGCCCGGGTGCTGGGGGACGACGGCTGGGAGGGCCACGCCCTCAACGATGTGGTTGTCACCAAAGGCCGGCTGCAACAGGCCATTGATTTCAGCATCTACTGCGACGATATTTTGGTAGAGCATTTCCGGGGAGATGGGGTGATTGTGGCAACCCCCACCGGCTCCACAGCCTACTCGCTGGCAGCGGGGGGGCCGATCCTGGATTCTCAGACCAAAGGCATTGTGGTGACACCCATCTGCCCGCATAGTCTGGCCACCCCTGCCATGGTGTTTGCCCAGGAGCGCAGGCTGGGGGTCTGTGTGGGCCAGGTGGCGGACGATGAAGTTTTCATCAGCTGTGACGGCGCGGCGGGTTATCCGCTGCGGGCCGGAGCCACCGCACAGATCCGATTGTCTGACCAGATTGTTCAACTGATTACCTTCAGCCAGGCCGACCAGTTCCAGGCGATCGACAAGAAGCTGCGCAGCCGTAGATAACCGCGGCGCATACAAATATGAAAAAGCAGGGGGGCGATTCGAATGAGTCGTAAAATACAGGACGGAGCAAAAACCCGAAACGAACGGATGCAGGCCATTCTCCGGCTGATCCGGGAGCATCCCATCAGCCGCCAGGAGGAGCTGCAAGCCTACCTTTTGCAGGAGGGCTTTGAGGTGACCCAGGCCACCATCTCGCGGGATATTCGTGAGCTGTGCCTGGTCAAGGCCGCCACGGAGGAAGGCTACCGCTATGTGTCCAGCCACAACGAGGGCTATGACCCCAAGGCACAGGGCCGGTTTGAGACCATCTTCCGTGAGTCGGTGCTGAAGGTGGATTTTGCCGGGCATATTGTGTTAGTCAAGTGCTATCCCGGCATGGCCAACGCCGCCTGCCAGGTGTTCGACTCGCTCCAGTGGAAGAACGTGGTGGGCAGCCTGTCGGGAGACGACACGTTCCTGATCGTTGTTCGCTCGGAGCGGGACGCCAAGACCATCTGCACCGAGTTGGCCCATCACATTGGGCAGAAATAAGGGCGCTCTGCGCCCATTTTTCTTGTTGGGAGGAAATTGTTTGAGATGCTGACCAGCCTGCAAATCGAAAATGTGGCCGTGATCCAGAAGGCCGAGGTGCACTTTGAAAAAGGGCTGAACGTCCTGACGGGCGAGACAGGTGCGGGCAAATCCATCCTGATCGACTCCATCAACGCGATTTTGGGCAGCCGGACCTCCCGGGACCTGGTGCGCACCGGCGCATCCAAAGCGGTGATTCGGGCCGCCTTTGACGGCATCCCCGCCGCGGTCCAGGACCGGCTGGAACAAGCCGGTTATGAGCGGAGCGATGCGCTGCTGCTGACCCGGGAGATCTCGGCGGAGGGCAAGAGCAGCTGCCGGATCAACGGGATGCCCGCCAACGCCTCGGTATTGCGGGAGATCTGCGGCGGGCTGATCAACATCAACGGCCAGCACGATTCGGTGGGGCTGTTAAACCCGGCCAACCATCAGGAGCTGTTGGATGCCTACGCCCAAAACGAGAAAGCCTATCAGGACTATCGCACCGTCTATCGGGAGCTGGTCCGGGTCAAACGTGCGATGGATGCCCTCATCACCGACGAGGACGAAAAACAGCGGAAGATTGAGCTTCTGAGCTACCAGGCCGATGAGATTGACGCGGCCGCCCTGACCCCTGGCGAGGAGGAGACGCTGACCGCCCGCCGCAAGGTGCTGGCCAACGCCTCCGCCATCCGGGAGCGGATTGCCCAGGCCTATGGGGCCCTCTCCGGGGGGGATGAATCCCTGGGCGGGGTGGACCTTTTGGGCGAAGCCTCCAACGCCGTGGACGCGGCCGCCCAGCTGGATGAAAGTCTGGCCGGCCCGGCGGGCCAGCTGATGGATCTTTATTATATGGCCAAGGATCTCTCGGCGGAGCTGGTGGGCCGGCTGGAAAATTACGAGAGCAACGACGAGGCCCTGGACGAGATCGAGCAGCGGCTGGACCTGATCTATAAACTCAAACGCAAATACGGCGGAACGGTGGAGGATATCCTGGCCTTTGGCGAGAAAGCCCGGGCCGAGCTGGAGCGGATCCAGTCCTCCCAGGAAGAGCAGGAGCAGCTCCAGGCGGAGAAACTGCGGCTCTATCATCTGGCCCGGGAGCGGGCCGAGGTTCTGACCCAGACCCGCCTCAAGGCGTTTGAGGAGCTCAACCGCCGAATTTCGGATACCCTTGATTTTCTGAATATGCCGGGGGTGCGGATGTCCCTCCACCACACCCGGGGGCCGCTGGCCGGTCACGGACAGGACACCATCGAGTTTTTCATCTCCACCAACCCCGGCGAAGCCCCCAAACCCCTGGCCAAGATTGCCTCCGGCGGTGAGCTGAGCCGGATTACCCTGGCGGTCAAGAACGCCCTGGCCGACCGGGATGCTGTGCCCACCGTCATCTACGACGAGATCGACAGCGGCGTCTCCGGCAAGGCGGCGGGCAAGATCGGGGCAGTGCTGCGGCAGAGCGCCGCCAGCCATCAGATCCTCTGCATTACCCATACCGCCCAGATTGCGGCCCTGGCCGACTGTCACCTGATGATCCAGAAAAACGTCACAGGGGACCGCACCTATACCGAGGTTTACCCGCTGGACCAGGAGGGCCGGGTGGATGCGCTGGCCCATTTGATTTCGGGGGATCGGGTTACCGAGCTGGCCCTGGCCAACGCCCGGGAGATGTTGGGCCTGGCCGCCGCCCAAAAAGAGCAGGGGAGTTTTCCCGCTTGACAATCGTCTTTTTTGTGTCTATAATAAGCTAAGCGCGGTTGGTCCGCGCAGAAGAAAAGCGTTGATGGGAACAAGTACCCTGTCGGTTTTCTGCCCAGAGAGGCCCCGGTTGGTGAAAGGGGCGTGCAGAACCACAGGCGAAATACCTCCCGGAGCTGTAGGCTGAATGGGGTGCCGCCCCTAGTAGGCTGTGCCGCGTGCGAGCGTTACAAACGCAGGAGTGTAGCCCTTAACTTCTGGGGCCCGCACTCGTGAGGCTGTCCCCGTGAGGGGCCGGCAAACAGAGGTGGTACCGCGATTTTCTCGCCCTCTGCCAATTCGATTGGCAGAGGGCGTTTTTGTTTCCTCTGCCCACACAAACCAAGGGAGGTAAACACAAGATGAAACTCTACGACGAACTCAAAGCCCGCGGCCTGGTGGCCCAGATCACCGATGAAGAGATCATCGACCTGATCAACGAGGGCAAAGCCACCTTCTACATCGGCTTTGACTGCACCGCGGACAGCCTGACCGCCGGTCACTTCATGGCCCTGACCCTGATGAAGCGGCTTCAGATGGCGGGCAACAAGCCCATCGCCCTGATTGGCGGCGGCACCACCATGATCGGTGACCCCTCCGGCCGTACCGATATGCGCAAGATGCTGACCAAAGAGGATATCGCCCACAACGCCGCCTGCTTCAAGAAGCAGATGGAGCGGTTCATCGACTTCGGCGAGGGCAAGGCCATCATGCTGAACAACGCCGACTGGCTGCTGAACCTGAACTACGTGGAACTGCTGCGTGAGGTGGGCGCCTGCTTCTCGGTCAACAACATGCTCCGTGCCGAGTGCTACAAGCAGCGGATGGAGAAGGGCCTGTCCTTCCTCGAGTTCAACTACATGATCATGCAGAGCTACGACTTCTACTACATGTTCCAGCACTACGGCTGCAACATGCAGTTTGGCGGCGACGACCAGTGGAGCAATATGCTGGGCGGCACCGAGCTGATCCGCCGCAAGCTGGGCAAGGATGCCTACGCCATGACCATCACCCTGCTGACCGACTCCCAGGGCAAGAAGATGGGCAAGACCGCCGGCAACGCCGTTTGGCTGGATCCCAACAAGACCAGCCCTTTCGAGTTCTACCAGTACTGGCGGAACGTGGATGACGCCGATGTCATGAAGTGCATCCGGATGCTGACCTTCCTGCCCCTGGAGCAGATCGAGGAGATGAGCAGCTGGAAGGATCAGAAGCTCAACGAGGCCAAGGAGATCCTGGCCTACGAGCTGACCAGCATGGTCCACGGCAAGGAGGAAGCCGAAAAGGCTCAGAACACCGCCCGCGCTCTGTTCAGCGGCGCCGCCGATACCGAGCATATGCCCACCACCCAGCTGACCGAGGCCGACCTGAACCAGGGCAGCATCGGCATCCTGACCCTGATGGTCAAGGCTGGCCTGGCCGCCTCCAACGGTGAGGCCCGCCGTCTGGTGACCCAGGGCGGCGTCCTGGTGGACGGCGAAAAGGTGGCCGACCCCACCACCAGCTACACCGCCCAGCAGCTGGCCCAGGGCCTGGTCATCAAGAAGGGCAAAAAGGTCTACCACAAAGTGACGCTCTGAGGCCTTGAATCCCAAAATGCCATGTAAAGCTTAAATGCTTGACACAAAAATAAGACGCCCCACCGCATGAAAATCGCTTCACGCGGTGGGGCGCTTTTTGTATTGGGTTTAAAGAGCCTGGGGGAGGAGAGTTCCTTTAAATCCCGTCGAGGGCCTGTCTCGCGCTGCGGATGACTTCCTCGCTGGTCTGCCACAGCTCGTATTCGTCAAAACCGGGCAGACCCATGGGGACATTTTCCCGCCGGAACGTCATCCGACTGCCCCGCCGTTCCTTGCCCGAAAGGTGGAAAGAACGGACCCCGGCCATCTGGGCCAGAAGGGGGATGGCCGCCGGAATGACACCGGACCCGGCCAGAATTTCAATTCGTCCGTCCGCCAGCCTTACCAGATCGGAGAGGGTGGCCATACCCAGCATGACATCGGGGGCCTGGCCGCTGGTCAGGATGGTTTTCATCCCCAGGGCACAGGCGGCCTCCAGAGCTTCGCGTGGGTCGCGGCAGACATCAAAGGCGCGGTGAAGGGCCAGGTCTACCCCCGCCGGGCCGGCGGCTTTCCGGGCGGCGGTGCAGATCCGCTCCATGGCGGGCAGATCCAACGCGCCCTCCGGGGTTAGGACGCCGGTCACAATCCCGTCAGCGCCGGAATAGACCAGCTCAAAGGCCAGCTCTTCCATCTGGGCCAGCTCCCAGGGGTCGTAGAGGAAATCCCCAAACCGGGGGCGGAGCAGGGCCCGCACCGGCAGACCCGTTTCCGCTTTGACCTGTCGAAGCAGGGCCAGGCTGGGGGTTGTCCCGCCGATGATGAGGTCGGCGCAGAGCTCCAGCCGGTCGGCCCCGCCTCGCTTGGCGGCCAGGGCGCTGGCGGTACTGTCCACACAGACTTCCAGAATCTTGGGCAGCTGCTTTTTGTCCGGCATGGTGCTCTCCTTTCGGGATGGGGGAGAAATCAGTTCACACTGGCCAGGAACCGCTCAAACCCGGCCCGGCCGGCCTCGTCCAGTTTGTAGACGCCGGCATCTGCCAGCACCTGGGCAAAGACCAGGCCGATCTCTTCCTGAAGGATGTCGTGGACGTTCCCGGCGTTCAGCTCGGGGTGCTTGGCCAGAACTTCCTGGGCCCACTCGGCGTGTTTCTGAATGGCTTCGCTGTACTCGCTCACCGGAGTCCGGGCGGCCAGAGCCACCTCCAGCTCAGCCATCTCGCTCTTGAGGCGGCTGGGCAGGACGGCCAGACCCATGACCTCGATCAGGCCGATGTTCTCCTTCTTGATGTGGTGGAGCTTGGCGTGGGGGTGATAGACGCCCAGGGGATGTTCCGGGGTGGTGATGTTGTTGCGCAGCACCAGATCCAGCTGGAACTTGCCGTCCCGCATCCGGGCGATGGGGGTGATGGTGTTGTGGGGCTCGCCGTCGGTCTCTGCATAGATAAAGCAGCTCTCGTCGGTGTAGCCGCGCCAGGCGCGCAGAATCTTGTCCGCCAGCTCCACCAGACGCTCGTCGTCCCCGCAGGTCAGCCGGATGCAGCTCATGGGCCAGTGGACGATGCCTGCCTCCACATCCTCAAAGCCGGGGAAAACCCAGGTCTTTTCGATGGGGGCTTTGGCCATGGCGAACTCGTAGTGGCCGCCCTGGAAATGGTCGTGGCTCAGGATGCTGCCGCCCACGATGGGCAGATCAGCGTTGCTGCCCACAAAGTAGTGGGGGAACTGGGCCACAAAGTCCAGCAGCTTGCGGAAGGTGGCCCGCTCGATCTTCATGGGGGTGTGCTCGCTGTTAAAGACGATGCAGTGCTCGTTGTAGTAGACGTAGGGGCTGTACTGGAAGTTCCAGGCGCTGTCGTTGATGACCACCGGAATAATGCGGTGGCTCTCCCGTGCGGGATGGTTCATCCGGCCTGCATAGCCCTCGTTCTCCATGCAGAGCTGGCACTTGGGGTAGGCGCTCTGGGGGGCGAGCTTGGCGGCGGCAATGGCCTTGGGGTCCTTTTCGGGTTTGGAGAGGTTGATGGTGATGTCCAGGTCACCGTAGACGGTGGAGGTCACCCACTTGACGTCCCGTTTGATGCGGTAGCGTCGGATGTAGTCGGTGTCCTGGCTGAACTTGTAGAACCAGTCGGTGGCCTGCTGGGGGCCTTCGGTCTCATACCGCTCGTAGAAGTTGGCCCGCACGATGCTGGGGCGAGGGGTCAGAACGCCCATCAGCTTGGTGTCGAACAGGTCCCGTGCGGTGATGTTGTCGTCACAGACGCCCCGGGCGACTGCGTCGTCCACCAGCGTCTTGAGGATGGACTCCAGGTCGGTGTAATAACACTCGCCCTCGGGCTCCTCAAAGGAATCCAGCTGCATGGTCATCAAGAGCTGGTTGCGGATGTAAATTTCGTCGTCAGGCAGGATCAGGCCGGTGTCCAGGCCGTAGTTGACGAGCTGCTGAATGGCAGCAGAAATCATAACACGGCGCCTCCTTCCGGGCGGATGGAGAGCACATGGCAGCGGCCCTCGCCGATGATGCGCTCAATGCCGGTCTTGAACTCGTCCAGCATATCCAGGGGAACAAAAGCCTGGGCCGTGCCGGCAAAGCCGCCGCCGTGGACACGCACCGCGCCGCGGCCGCCCAGGAGCTGCTTTGCGGCAGCGATGGTGACAGCGACTTCCTGGTGCTCCTTGTACCCGGCGGGGATGACGTTCTGCAGGTACTCCCAGCTGCTCAGGCCGGACTCGTTCACCAGTGCCAGGAAGGTGTCAAAATCACCGGCCCGCAGGGCGGCTACCTGTTTGACCACCCGCTGGTTGTCGGCGTAGACATGGAGCGCGCGGAGAACGGCGCGGTCGCCGCAGGCCGCCCGGCACTCGGGCAGCTTGGCCATAAAGGTCTCGAAAGGCACATCCCGCAGCACTTCGCCGCCGCAGACTTTAGCCACGGCGCGGCAGTCGTTGGGGATAGCAGCATACTCGTCGGTCAGGTCGGCATGGTCTGCGCCCGAATCCAGGATGCAGAGGGCCAGCCCAGCCTGGGAGAAGTCCACCTTGACCGGCTCGACGATGGGGTTGGCGGGGTCTGCAAAGTCGATGGTGACGATGTTGCCCACGCTGGAGGCCATCTGATCCATCAGGCCGCAGGGCTTGCCGAAGTAGACGTTCTCCGACCACTGGCCGATCTGGGCGATCTCGATGGGGGAGACCTTGGCCTCGCCCATGAACAGCTCGTTCAGGATGGTGCCGATCAGAACCTCAAAGGCTGCGCTGGAGGATACGCCGCTGCCCTTGGGAACATTGGAGGAGATATACACATCCAGGCCGGAGAGGACGGCGCCCCGCTGGACAAAGGCGGCGCACTCGCCCCGCAGGATGGCGGCGCTGGTGTTTTCCTCTTCCTTGCGGGCTTCCAGATCGTTCAGGGGGATGATGCAAAGATCGTACCCCTCGCTCTGGACCCGCAGCTCGTTCCGGTCGTTGGGGCCCACAGCGGCGATCATGTCAATGTTGACGCTGCCGGCCAGCACCTGACCGTGCTGATGATCGGTGTGGTTGCCGCCGATCTCTGTGCGGCCCGGGGCGCTGAAGAGGGCGGCTTCGCTGTGTGCACCGAAGGTTGCCTCCAGGCCGTCCAATACGGCCTGATAACGCGCCGCAAAGGCGGCGGTCTGCTCGGGGGCGCAGCAATAGAGGCTGGCGAGGCGGTCTGCATGAGTGCCGTTGGCCAGCTCCTGCTTCCAAATACGAACGTCTTTCATTCTGTTTCCTCCTTGTTCAATGTGCGGCGGTTCTAATAAAACCCTTTGCTTTAATAATAAAGAATCCGGCGGCAAAATTACATATATTATTGTTGCCGATCAATGAAATATTGCACAAACTTTGCGCCCGGGTTTATAGAGCCTTTCCACAAAAAATGTTCTGGACTGTAAAATATTTCGGCAATTAAGACGACGCAGAGGGCTGAAATGCGGGGGAATCCTTTTTGTGGCCAGCTGCGCGCTTAACGGAAAAATCGCTCATGGCACGGCAAATCCTTCCGGGAGAACCATCAGCGGGCGGCCTTGCCGAAACAGCGGGCGGGTGCTATAATAAAACACCAGACAGCGAGGCCGGCCATCGGTTCGCTGTCCTTTTAGGTTTTTGCCCGGCCTGTATATGAGGCAGGCGGGCCTATGGAGGGGAAACAATGAAAAAACCGATGATTGGAGTGGTTCCTCTGGTGGATGAGGAACGGGAAAGTTTCTGGATGCTGCCCGGGTATTTCGAGGGAATCGAGGAAGCCGGCGGCATCCCCGTGATGCTGCCTCTGACCGACGACCCGGAGGCCATCGCCCGGCTGGCAGAAACCTGCGACGGCGTTCTGCTCACCGGCGGCCACGATGTCTCGCCCGAAGTCTACGGAGAGACCCCGCGGGAAGTGTGCGGGGCCTGCTGTCCGGGCCGGGACCGGATGGAGCGGCTGCTGCTGGACGAGGCTCTGCGGCGGGATCTTCCGGTTCTGGGCATTTGCCGTGGCGTTCAATTTTTAAATGCGGCGCTGGGGGGGACCCTGTATCAGGATCTGCCCGTGGAGCACTACTCCACGGTGGTACACCATCAGCAGCCTCCCTACGATCAGCCCTCTCATGAGGTTTCGCTGCTGCGGGGCAGCCCCCTGGCCGAGCGCCTGGGGGTGAAAACCCTGCCCGTGAACAGCTGCCACCACCAGGGAATTAAAAATCTGGCCGACAGCCTGAGCGCCATGGCCTATGCGCCGGACGGCCTGGTGGAAGCGGTCTGGATGCCGGACAAGCGGTTTGTCTGGGCGGTGCAGTGGCACCCGGAGTTTTCCCACAAGGTCAGCGAAGCCAGCCGCGAGATCTTCCGGGCTTTTGTAGAGAGCTGCCAGTAATCCGAAAGCGCATCGTTTGTACCTTTGGCACAGTAGAAAAAACGATAAGAAACGATCAAACCCGGCGTGCCGCCTCGCAGAGAGACCGCACGCCGGGTTTTGTAGATTTTGCGGATTAAGAAAGACAATTTTCTTTCGATGGGGTTATATTCCAGCCCCGCCGAAGGAGATACAGCGTTCCGCTAAATCCAACTCGCAATGAAGCTGTAGGGCCATCACTGCGGTAATCCCGGCGGAGAGAAGGTCTGCAATTGGCTGGGCGTAAAGAATCCCATTCAGACCCCAGATAGAAGGCAGCAGCAGAATGATGGGAATAAAACAAATCCCTTGTCTGCATGCTCCCAGAAAAAAGCCTGCTTTGCCTTTGCCAAGGGCAAGGAACAGGGAAGAATATACGGTATAAAACCCAAACAGGAAAAAGGAGAGGCCGTTTGCAGCCAGGGAACGCTGGCCGGCCAATAATACCTCCGGGTTCCCACCCGAAAACTGACCGATGATCTGAGCCGAAAACAGCGCCATACACAGGCCCGCTGCCCCACAGAACCCCGTGGACCAAATGAGGGATGTTTTGATGGCTTGGCGCAGACGTCCAAAATTTTTCGCACCATAACTAAACCCGGCAATTGGCTGAAATCCTTTGAGGAAGCCAAACACAACCAGAGTCCCCATAGAGCTGATCCGTGTTACAGCCCCCATCCCTGCAATCACCGCATCGCCATAATCGTTTGCGGCGCGGTTGATCAGAGCAACCGAAAGACTGGTCAGCAGCTGGAATGTCAAGGTGGGAATGCCAATCTTCAAAATTTCGGTCAGAAGGCGCCGTGTCGGGGAAAAATCTTTGATGCAAAAAGTAAAAACGCTCTTATGACTTAAGATATAAGCCAGATATACCAGCGTAGAAACCATCTGAGAGAGGGCTGTGGCGATGGCGGCTCCGGCGACGCCCAGATTCAATGTGTAAATAAAAAGAGGGTCCAGCCCAATGTTCAGCAGGGCGCCCAGCAACAAGGCGCACATGGCGATTTTTGCGGCCCCCTCGCTGCTGACGATGTTGTTCATGGTTACATTAAAAACATTGAAAATACAGGAAAGTACGTAGATCCGCGCATAAGTGAGAGCATACGGCAGAATGGTTTCAGTGGCGCCAAGCAGGGTTAGAATGGGTCGCAGGAAAAACGTTGCCAATAAAATTACCACTCCCCCGAGCAGGACACTGCAATAAAGGGCCGTGCTTGCAACCTGGTTTGCAGTTGCCAGGTCTTTGCGCCCCAATAGTCGGGATAAATAGGAGGCGGCGCCATTTCCGAACATCAGACCCAGCCCCACAACAACCTGACCCAACGGGAAAACGACAGAGATCGCGCCCATTTGACGTTCTCCCAGCCCGCCTACAAAGTAAGCGTCTGCCAGATTATAAAACGCATTGATTAACATCCCGATCATAATCGGGAAGCCGAGAGCCATGAGAGCTTTGGGGATGGGAGCACTGCTTAAGAGTATAAGTTTATGATTTGGTTCAGCCATGGTATTGTTCCTTTCTGTTAAATAATATTGATTATAGTACTATAATTTATATCAACCGGCTGCAAGGGACATAATACTATAATTTATAGTACTTGTCAAGAAAAGGGAGAGGAATTATTCTTGACAAAATAGATAAAATATACTACTCTATTTTATAGCAATTTTTAAGAGGCTGGGATTCAGTTCAAAACTGGTAAGAGAGGGGGGCCTGCATGGCCGCGATTGATTTGATTGTATTGGGAATCTTAAAAAAGAGCCCCATGAGCGCTTATGAAATTCAGAAACTCGTGGAATACCGCAATATCTCCAAATGTGTGAAAATCAGTACACCCTCTATCTACAAAAAGGCGCTTCAACTGGAAGAAAAAGGGCTGATTCAAGGAGAAATCATTCGGGAAGGGAAGATGCCGGAAAAAGCCGTTTATACCCTGACGGAAGCAGGGGAGGCTGAATTTGAGCGGCTTATGAGGGAGATCTCATCCAGTCCGATTCATCTCTTTTTGGATTTTAACGCAGTGATCGTTAACCTGGATTCGCTTCCGCGGGAGCAGCAAAAAAAGTGTGTTGATGAGATTGCGGAGAACATCAAAACGCTGAAAAAGAATCTGGAAAACAATTTGCAGGTAAAGTCAGGGGTGCCGGATGTTCCGGCGGCCGGCCTGGCGGTTCTGCGCCAACAATATATACTGGCCCAGGCGATGGAAGAGTGGATCGCATCGGTAGGGCCGTTTGATGGGACAGAAGGATAAACAAACAGGCCGGAGGGCTGCAAGCATGTGCTTGCGGCCCTCCGGCCTTCTGTTTATATAAATTGAAAAGAGATCCTGTTTTTACACTGCCGCTTTGGCGCGGAGTTCTTTCTGCCACTTGCGGCGCACCACAAAGAAGCAGATCAAGTGTGCCAGCACGGTCAGGCCCCAGCTGACGGGATAGCTCAGATAAAGCATCCGGGTGGTGTGGAACAGCTGGAAGATGGTGGCAATCCAGATCAACCGGAGGGCGCAGCTGCCCACCAGGCTAACAACCATGGGCATCACCGAGTAACCCAGCCCGCGCAGACAGTTGGCCAGAACGTCCATAAAGCCGCAGAGGAAATAGCAGGAGCAGATCATAATTAACCGGATCATGCCGGCGTCGATGACCGCCGGGTCGGAAGAATAGATGCCCAGAAGCGGCTCACCGAAAATGGTAGCGCCCACGCCCATCACCAGACCCGTTACACCGACGCAGCCCAGGCAGTTGATCAGAACGCGATCAATGTTGTGATACTGCCGGGCGCCGACATTCTGGCTGGTGAAGGTAACCGCCGCCTGAGAGAAGGCGTTCATCGAGATATAGACAAAGCCCTCGATGTTGGAGGCGGCGGAGTTGCCGGCCACGATGATGGAACCGAAGGAGTTGATGGCCGACTGGATCACCACGTTGGACAGGCTGAACACGGTGCTCTGGAGCCCGGCGGGCAGGCCGATCCGCAGGATCTGGATCAGGGTGCCGCGGTGGATGCTCAGGGCGCGCATGTTCAGATGGAGGGCGCCTTTTTCGCGGCAGAGCAGCCAGAGCACCAGCCCGGCGGAAAGGGCCTGGCTGATGATGGTGGCCAGAGCGACACCCGCCACGCTCAGCTGGAAGCCGATGACGAAAACCAGGTTCAGGATTACGTTGACCACACCCGAAGCTGCCAGGCAGTACAGGGGGCGGCGGGTGTCACCCACAGCCCGCAGCAGCGCCGAGCTGAAGTTATAGACCATGTTGACCGGCATGCCGATGAAATAGATTTTCAGATAGATGGTAGACAGGTCAATGACATCCACCGGGCAGGACATCAGCTCCAGCAGATACCGGGCTGCAAAAAAGCCCACAAAGGCCAGAAAGGCGCCGCTGATAAAACCGATGGCCACCGAGGTATGTACCGTGTTCCGCACACCCGCGTCATCTTTGGCGCCAAAACAGCGGGCGGCCACCACATTGGAGCCGATGGACAGACCGACAAACAAGTTGACCAGCAGGTTGATCAACGCGGAGTTGGAGCCGACCGCGGCCAGGGCGGTGCTGCCCACAAAACGGCCCACCACTACCACGTCCGCCGCATTGAACAGCAGCTGAAGAACACTGGACAGAGCGAGGGGAACGGAAAAGAAAATGATGTTTTTCAGCAAGGAGCCGCGCGTGGCGCTTGCAGCCGTGCTTGTTTGTGCCATGATTGTTTGCCTCCTGTAAATTATTTTACACACACACCATCCTCCCGCCCCGATCTGGGCGGGGGCTGCTGCTGTGGGATACTACCCACGACAGCGCATAGACACCATTATATCACCAGTAAAATAAAAGGCAAGCCCCTGTAAAATCAACGTAAAACTCCCCTGCGCCACAGGAACGCAGGGGAGAGCTTCATATAAAAGAGGAAAATCAGGCCTTGGCTTTGATGTACTCGTCGATGGCCTTGGCGGCAGCCTTGCCTGCGCCCATGGCCTTGATGACGGTGGCAGCGCCGGTAACGGCATCGCCGCCGGCATAGACGCCCTCACGGCTGGTGTCGCCGGCATCGCTGGCCGTGACGATGCAGCCGTGCTTGTTGGTCTCCAGGCCGGGGGTGGTGGAACGGATCAGGGGGTTGGGGCTGGTGCCCAGGCTCATGATAACGGTGTCCACTTCCATGGTGAACTCGCTGCCCGGCTTCTCGATGGGGCGGCGGCGGCCGGAAGCATCGGGCTCGCCCAGCTCCATCTCGATGCAGGTGATGGCACGGACAAAACCGTTGTCATCCGGCAGGATCTCCACCGGGTTGCAGAGGGTCTTGAAGATGATGCCCTCCTCCTCGGCGTGCTCCACCTCTTCCTTACGGGCGGGCAGCTCGTTCATGCTGCGGCGGTAGACGATGTAGACCTTCTCGGCGCCCAGGCGCAGTGCGCTGCGGGCGGCGTCCATGGCCACGTTGCCGCCGCCCACGACAGCCACCGCCTTGCCCACATGGATGGGGGTCTTGCTGGTGGGCAGGTAAGCCTTCATCAGGTTGGAGCGGGTCAGGAACTCGTTGGCGGAGTAGACGCCCTTCAGGCTCTCGCCCGGGATGTTCATGAACCGGGGCAGACCGGCGCCCGAGCCCACAAAGACGGCCTCGTAGCCGTATTCGCCCATCAGCTCGTCAATGGTCAGCACCTTGCCGATGACCATGTTGCACTCAAAATCCACGCCCATCTTCTTCAGGCCGTCGATTTCCTGCTGGACAATGGCCTTGGGCAGACGGAACTCGGGGATGCCGTACATCAGAACGCCGCCCGCCACATGCAGGGCCTCGTAGACGGTGACCTTGTAGCCCATCTTGGCCAGGTCGCCGGCAGCGGTCAGGCCGGCAGGGCCGGCGCCAATCACAGCCACCTTGTGGCCGTTGGACGCGGGGACAACCGGCGGAGTGTGGACGTTTTCCCGGTGCCAGTCGGCCACAAAACGCTCCAGACGGCCGATGCCCACCGGCTCGTTCTTGATGCCGCGGGTGCACTTGCCCTCGCACTGGCTCTCCTGGGGGCAGACCCGGCCGCAGATGGCGGGCAGGGAAGAATCCTTGTGGATAACCTGATAGGCGGCCTCAAAGTCGCCCTCGGCGACTTTCTCGATAAAGCCGGGAATATCGATGCCCACCGGGCAGCCGGACTGGCAGGGCTTGTTCTTGCAGTGGATGCAGCGCTTGGCCTCGTTGATGGCCATCTCGGCGGTGTAGCCCAGGGCAACTTCCTCAAAGTTTTTGTTCCGCACGTTGGGGTCCTGGGTGGGCATGGGGCACTTTTTCGGGTCCATATTGAAAGCCATGATTACTTTACCTCCATCTTCAGCAGATTGCAGGCGGCCTCACGGGCGTGGGCCTCAAAGGGGCGGTACATGGTGCCGCGGGCCATCGCCTCGTCAAAATCCACCAGGTCGCCGTCAAAATCGGGGCCATCCACACAGGCGAACTTGGTCTGGCCGCCCACGGTCAGGCGGCAGCCGCCGCACATGCCGGTGCCGTCGATCATGATGGGGTTCATGGAGACGATGCTCTTGAGGCCATACTTCTGGCAGGTCTTGACCACAAATTTCATCATGATCAGCGGGCCGATGGTGATGACCAGGTCGTACTGGTTGCCGGCGTTGATCAGCTCCTCCAGAGCGGCGGTGACAACACCCTTGGTGCCGTAGCTGCCGTCGTCGGTCATCACCCGCAGTTCGTCGCTGCAAGCGCGGAACTCATCTTCCAGGATCAGCAGATCTTTGGAGCGGAAACCCACCACGCTGTGGACCACGCAGCCCTGCTCGTGGAGCTTGCGGGCCACCGGCAGTGCGATGGCACAGCCGACGCCGCCGCCCACCACGCAGACCTTTTTCAGACCCTCGGTCTCGGTGGCGCGGCCCAGAGGGCCGACAAAATCGTGGACGCAGTCGCCCTCGTTCAGGCTGTTCAGCTCCATGGTGGTGCCGCCCACGATCTGGAAGATGATATCCACCGTGCCGGCGGCGCGGTCATAGCCGGCGACGGTCAGGGGGATGCGCTCGCTGTCCTCAAAGGGACGCACGATGATGAACTGGCCCGGCTGGGCTTTCTTGGCGATCAGGGGCGCCTCAATCACCATTTTCGTAACGGTAGGATTCAGCGCGACTTTCTGTATGATCTTATACATTGCGATTCTCCTTTTATCCCGGAATTGCTTTTCCCACAAGCAGAGCAGAGGGCTGCTCCGTCTGCGAAGCCTCGACAAGATTCATTATACATACTTTTATATAATAATGCAAACCCCAATCCGGTCCGGGCGGTACATTCTGGACCCCGGCGGAAAAAATCGAAATTTAGTCTTGACAACCGGCGGGAATCAGTGTATAATGCACTACGTTGCCGGTCACGCCGGCACGCCACATAGAGTTGTGCGGCCGTAGCTCATCTGGTAGAGCGCCACCTTGCCAAGGTGGAGGTAGCGAGTTCGAGCCTCGTCGGCCGCTCCATTTTGTGGAAGTTTAGCTCAGCTGGGAGAGCATCTGCCTTACAAGCAGAGGGTCAGCGGTTCGAGCCCGTTAACTTCCACCAATGTGGCCCGGTAGCTCAGTTGGTTAGAGCACCAGCCTGTCACGCTGGGGGTCGTCGGTTCGAGCCCGATCCGGGTCGCCATTATGCCTCTGTAGCTCAGTCGGTAGAGCAGGGGACTGAAAATCCCCGTGTCATTGGTTCGATTCCGATCGGAGGCACCACGCCCGGTGCGGCAGATTCATTCTGCCGCATCTCATATGCGGCCGTAGCTCATCTGGTAGAGCGCCACCTTGCCAAGGTGGAGGTAGCGAGTTCGAGCCTCGTCGGCCGCTCCATCAAAGGCCGCTGCAAGCGAAAGACGTTTGCAGCGGCCTTTTCGCTGCGCTTTTTTATTGACAGAAAGGTTCTGCCAAACTATACTTTATATTCTGTAACGATTTGTCGCGGCAGCCGGAATCCGGCCGTTTTTTTGCGGCAAAACAAACCAGGGGGACTGCCCCAAAAGGAGGAACGGGCTTGTGATCTTTGGCAAACATATTAACCGCTATTACCTCAAAAATGCCCCCATCTTGCTGCTGGGGCTTGCGGCGCTGATTGCGGTGGACTACTTCCAGCTGATCATCCCGGAGCTATACCGGATGCTGATCAACGGCATCAACAGCGGCAGCGTGCTGGTGAGCGGGCAATCTGCTGCCTTTACAAAAGAGGTGCTGATGCAGAACATCTGTCTGCCCATGATCGGCATCGTCTTTGCCATGGTGGTGGGCCGCTTTTTGTGGCGCATCTGCTTTTTCGGGGCCGCCATCCGGGTGGAGACCGATCTGCGCAACCGGATGTTTGACCACAGCAAGAATCTTTCCCAGGCGTATTACCAGGTCAATAAGGTGGGCAACCTGATGAGCCTTTACACCAACGATCTGGACACCATTCAGGAGTGCTTCGGCGAGGGCATTTTGATGTTCTGCGACGCCCTCTTCCTGGGCGTACTGGCCTTTTTAAAGATGTGGCAAATGGATCAGGGGCTGACCCTGCTGGCCATGATCCCGGCGGCCATCATGCTGGTGATCGGCAACATCATGGGCAAGGTGCTGACTCGCAAGTGGGAGGAGCGCCAGCAGGCTTTTTCGGATCTGTCCGATTTCGCCCAGGAGAATTTCTCGGGCATCGCGGTGATCAAGGCCTTTGTCAAGGAACTCAAGGAGCTGATGGCGTTCCGCAAGCTCAACGAGCAGAATGAGGAGGCCAACGTCGTCTATACCAAATTCTCCACCCTGCTGAATATGCTGGTCACCGCTTTTGTGGAGTCGGTCATCTGCATCATTCTGGGCTACGGCGGATATCTGGTTTATCAGGGGCGGTTCAACGCCGGCCAGCTGGTGGAATACATCGGCTATTTCTCGGCCATTGTCTGGCCCATCATGGCCATCTCCATGCTGATTGAGAAAACCTCCCGGGGCAAAGCCTCCCTCAACCGGATTAGTGAACTTTTGGACGCCGAAATTGACGTGGCCGATCAGCCTGGCGTGGAGGAGCTGCGGGATGCCAAAGGCGGCGTCGAGTTCCGGGGCCTGACCTTCCGGTATCCGGACGGCGAATACGATGTGCTGAAGAATGTCTCCTTTGCCATTCAGCCGGGGGAAAGCGTGGGCATTGTGGGCAAGACCGGTGTGGGCAAAACCACCCTGGTGGACCTGATTCTCCGCACCTACAACGTCCCGGACGGAACCCTTTTCATCGACGGAAAGGACGTCAACCAGCTGAGCATACACTCGGTACGGGCGGCCTGCGCCTATGTGCCCCAGGATAATTTCCTCTTCTCGGACACCATTTCCAACAACATCGCCTTTGGCCTGGACGAGGCCGACCAGAGCGAGATTGTCCGGGCGGCCACTCTGGCGGATGTCAACGACAACATCGCCGGGTTTAAAGAGGGCTACCGCACCGTATTGGGCGAGCGGGGCGTGACCGTCTCGGGCGGCCAGAAGCAGCGGATCTCCATTGCCCGGGCGCTGCTCAAGAATGCCCCCATCCTGATTCTGGATGACTCGGTCTCGGCTGTGGATACCCGGACCGAGAAGGTGATTCTGCAAAACCTGCGCCAGAGCCGGGCGGGCAAAACCACCATCCTGATCGCCCACCGGATTTCCACGGTGGAACAGATGGATAAGATTGTCTATATGGAGGACGGCGAGGTGGTAGCCGTCGGCCCCCACGATGAATTGTATGCGGCCTGCGCAGACTATCGCCGGATGGTGGATCTGCAGCGGCTGGAAGACGAGATGGGAGGGAACGGCAATGTCTGAGATGAATCCGCTTTTGCTTTTGGGCGGCCTGATCGGCACCATCACCGCCCTGCTGATTTTTGCCTATGCCTCCGTCAAGGACAAAAAGGCAGCCATGGGCTTTGACCGGAACATGGCGGACGGCGAGATTGTCCGCCGTCTGGCGGTGTACGCCCGGCCCTATACCAAGCAGTTTGTGCTGGTAGGGGTTCTGGTCCTCTTCTCGATTGCCTATGATATCTTCTCGCCCCTGATTGTGGGTTACATCGAAGAGATGGTGGTAGGCGAGTTCCGGCTGGAAAAACTCTTTTCCACGGTGGCGGTCTACGCGGGCGTTCTGGTTTTCTCCATGGTCAGCTCCTACTTCCAGGCCATCATCCTCCAGAAGGTGGGCCAGAAGATTGTTTCTGATCTGCGGGAAGACCTTTTCACCCACATCGAATCCCTGGCCCATGAGCAGCTCAACGAGATCCCGGTGGGCAAGCTGGTCACCCGCGTGACCAACGACACCAACGCCATCTCCATGATGTTCACAAGCCTCCTGGCCAACCTGGTCAAGAACTGTTTTGTCATCCTGGGCATCCTGGTGGCCATGCTGATGCTCAACTATGAGCTGACTCTGATGGTGCTCTGCTTTGTGCCCTTCATTGTGATTTTTACGGTGATCTTCCGCAAATTCTCCCGGCGGGCCTACCGCCGGGTCAAGGACCGCACCACCGACATCAACACCTATCTTTCCGAGAATCTCTCGGGCATCAAGATCACCCAGGTGTTCGACCGGGAGCAGGCCAAGATGGAGGATTTCCGCCGCCGCAGCCTGGAGCTGGGCCGGGCCAAGCAGGAACAGATTTTCGTCTTTGGAGTCTTCCGTCCGCTGGTGTATATGCTCTACATCGGCTGCATCCTCTGCCTGTTCTATCTGGGCGGCATGGGCTATCTGGAAAATCAGGTCTTCCTGGGCCAGACCCTGACGGGCGGCACCATCGTCACCTTCTATATGTATATCTCCAAGTTCTTCAACCCCATTCAGAACCTGGCGGAACAGTTCAACTGGCTCCAGTCGGCGCTGGCCTCCTCGGAAAAGGTCTTTTCCGTGATGGATATCCAGCCCAAGATGGTGGACGCACCGGACGCCATCGAACTGGAGGAGATCAAGGGCGAGATTGAATTTAAAGATGTCTGGTTCAGCTACATCCCGGGCGAGTGGGTGCTGAAAGGGGTTTCCTTCCATGTGAACCCCCGAGATACGGTGGCCTTTGTGGGCTCCACCGGTTCAGGCAAAACCACCATCCTTTCCCTGATCTGCCGGAACTATGAATTCCAGAAAGGGGAGATCCTGATCGACGGGGTGGATATCCGCAAAATCAAGATTTCCTGCCTGCGCCGTCACTTTGGTCAGATGCTCCAGGATGTCTTCCTCTTCTCGGGCACCATCCGCAGCAACATCGTTCTGCGGGAGGAGAATATCCCCGATGAGCAGATCATGGAAATCTGCCGCTACGTCAACGCCGACCACTTTATCCAGAAGCTGGATCAAGGGCTGGACGAGCCGGTGCGGGAGCGGGGCAACAACTTCTCGGCCGGCCAGCGTCAGCTGCTTTCCTTCGCCCGGACCATCCTCCATAAACCCTCGGTGATGATCCTGGATGAGGCCACCGCCAACATTGACACGGAAACGGAACTTCTGATTCAGGACTCCCTTGAGAAGATGAAGAACATCGGCACCATGTTGATCGTGGCCCACCGCCTGTCCACCATCCAGCATGCGGACAACATCATCGTTCTCTCTCTGGGCAAGATTGTGGAGCAGGGCACCCACCAGCAGCTGCTGGCGGCCCACGGGCGTTATTACCAGCTCTACACCCTCCAATACCATCGGGAACAGATCGGAAAATCCGTTTCGGAATAATCCGGACATTTTATGAAACCCCGGCCTGCTTCGCCTTATAAAAAGGCGGCGGGCCGGGGTTTTTCTGCGCCGGGTGGACGGTAAAGCCCCTGAACCCCCGTTGCCTCCCGGCCATAGAATGGCTGGGAGGTCTTTTTTATGAAGCAGAAGTGTTCTTTTTTTCTCAGCATCGTCGGGGCGCTGGTTTGGCTGTTTTTGTCCATCTGGCTGGCGGTCCCGTGGATTGCCCATCTGGACGAAAAACTACCCCTGGTTTATGTGCTGCTGGTGGTCTTTGGGATCGCGCTGCTGCCGGGGTATCTGATGTGCGCCATGTTTTTGTCCAACCTGATGAACCGCAAACTCATGCCCCTCACCGGGGCGGGCACAGAGCAGGCGGTCACCGTTGTGATCTGCGCCCGCAATGAAGAGCGGATTATCTACCGGACCATTCGTGCCATCGCCGAGCAGGAATACCCGGGCCCCATCGAGATCCTTTGCGTGGATAACGGCTCGACGGACCGGACCCGGGCTGAGATCCTGCGGGCCGCAGAACAGCTGCAAAGCCAAACCCGGCGTATCCGGTTGTTGGAGTGTGCTCAACCGGGGAAAGCCTATGCCCTGAATACCGCCCTGGAAGAGGTAAAGACCCGTTTTTTCCTTACAGTGGACGCCGACACCCTGTTGGAGAAAACCGCTGTTGCCGCGATTGTGGAGCGGATCACCGTCAGCGGGGCTGCCTGTGTGGCGGGGAATTTGCTGGCAGCGCAGCCTGCGACCTGGGTGCAGAAGATGCAAATTTATGATTACCTTATCAGTATCGCCGCGGTTAAACGCTACCAGGGAAGCTACCAATCCACCCTGGTGGCGCAGGGGGCGTTCAGTGCATACGATACCCATGCCGTAAAACGAGCGGGCGGCTGGGTCCAGAGCGCGGGGGAAGACATTGTTTTGACCTACCAGCTGCTGGCCCAGGGAAGGGCGTCGGTGTACGAACCCCAGGCGGTTGGGTATACCTTTACGCCCGGGACCCTGGGGGCACTCTGCCGCCAGCGCACCCGCTGGGCCAAAGGGATGATCGAGGGTCTGCGTGCCGTCCGCCCCTGGGGGCAGCCGGCAGCCAGCAGCGGCTATTTTGAGGCATTGAATCTCTCGATTTTCTTTCTGGACTGGGCCTATGTCTTTGGCTTCCTGGTGGGGGTAGTATTGGCCCTGCTGGGGATGCCCTGGTTTGTGGGTTGGCTGACCTTGTTGACCCTGCCGGCGCTGCTCATCAGTTCGGCCAGTGTGTACCGCTTTCAGAGCAAGATCCCGGCGGTCAGAATCCAGAACAGTTTTTGCGGGTTTATTTGCTTTGTATTGTTTTTTCAGGCAATCCAGTCGGTTTGTTCCCTGACCGGGTATCTGGCCGCTTTGACAAAACATGCGCTTGCATGGAAATGACCCGAAAGGAGGGGTGATCATGAAACTGGGCAAAGGGCTATGGGGCATGCTGTTTTACATTGGCGTGCTGGTTTCCGCTGCTGCGGTTCTGCTGGCGCTGCTGTTTTTCCGCCGGTAAAATGGATCGGGCGTGAAACACAAACAATGGGCCGGGGGAAATTCCCCCGGCCCTCTTTGCTGTGAACGCCCGGCGGCACAGCGCCCCGGATCAAGAACAAAATTTGAAAAAGATTAACCCTGAGAGGGGTTTTGGCCTGCTGGTTTAGAAGCCAGCAAATCCCCGCAGCGGTTCGCTCGGCGGCGTGATCGTAATGATTGCCGGGGTTTAGATGAAATACCGTGTGGATCCCTTGGCTTTGATAAAAGGCGCTGATCGCCTCGGTGTTCTGCCGGACGTTCTTTAAAATGGGGTTTCGGGTTTTGCTCTCCTTCTCTCCAAGGGAAAAGTAGAGGCAATCCGGCCGGCGCTTCGGCTTATGAGAAACAAGATATTCCTTTATCCCGGGAAACCACAGGGAACCGGACACGCTGGCTGCACAGGAAAACAGATCCGTCTGATAGAGTGAATACAGAGCGAACAACCCCGCCAGCGAGTAGCCGACAATTCCTCTCCACCGCGGCATAGAGGGGAGATTCCTTTCTGCCTTTGGAATGATTTCCTCTGTCAGGAGACCCAGATAATCCTCTGCACCCCCGGTGCAGGGTGCGGCATTTTTAAAAGCAGGCGGGCAATCCCACGGGGCCATGTCATGGTTCCAGTCCAGATCGCTGATTGCCGCCAGAGTAAAGGGCGGGCACCCGGCGGCTTGTGCGGCTTTGAATACGTTCTGACCTTCCTGAGCGAAGGTGTTGAGGTAGAGGATAGGGGCCCCGGGTTCATCACTGGGGAAAATGGATATGATTTTGCCGTCGGCTGCAAATGTATGCATATCCGGTGATCCTCGCTTTCTGTTTTGATCGGAAAAGTATGAGCGGCAAACAACATACAACGAAAAACCCTGTAAACACACTTGTTTACAGGGTTTTCTGGAGCTGGAAACGTGACTTGAACACGCGACCTGCTGATTACGAATCAGCTGCTCTACCAACTGAGCTATTCCAGCACTTGATTTGCGACGTGGAATATTTTATCATAGAAACGGTTCTGTGTCAAGGGCCCGGCGGGATCGATGCTTATGGTACAGGCCGCCGTCTTTCGTGGAAAACCACTCGGAACGCGGAAAAGATTTTGTGTAAAACTCACAGTTTCCTCGCGAAAGTTTTGGTGATATAATATCTATACAAATAAGCTGGCTGGGAGAATTTGCACTTGCCCTATTATAATGATATAATACCAGCATAAATGCAATTGTTTGCCCGGCGGGTACACTAAAGGGCAGATTGGTCATTGTCTGTACGGACAGGCATAGAATGTTAAAGACAAAATTGAATCGGCACGGAGGAACTGCATGGCTGAGAAATGCATAGAACTGGACAGCGTCGAAGCGGCGGCTGCGGTGTTCGGCAACTGTGACTGCAACATTCGTTTGCTGGAAAAAGAGTTTTCTGTTACGGCGGTCTGCCGCGGAACGACTCTCCGGCTTTCGGGCGAGGCGGATTCGGTGGCTGCTGCGGCCCGAGCGGTGGAAGGGATGCTCCTTTTGATGGAGAATCGCACCCCGCTGGAAGATCAGACGGTTCGTTACTGCATGAGCCTGGCCCACGACGGCGAGGAAAAACGGGTCCGGGAGCTGACGGATGACTTTGTCATCGTTACGGCCAAAGGCCGCCCCATCCGCCCCAAGACCTTGGGCCAGAAGGAATATCTGCAAGCCATCCGCAGCCACGCCATCACCTTTGGAGTGGGCCCGGCGGGTACGGGCAAAACCTACCTGGCGGTGGCTATGGCGGTCAAAGCCTTTAAAGCAAAGGATGTCTCCCGGATTGTCCTGACCCGCCCGGCGGTGGAAGCAGGGGAGAAACTGGGCTTTCTGCCCGGCGACCTTCAGCAGAAGGTAGACCCGTATCTCCGGCCTCTGTACGATGGGCTGTTTGATATGCTGGGGGCCGAGACCTACGAGCGATTGGTGGAAAAGCAGATCATCGAGGTCGCCCCGCTGGCCTATATGCGGGGGAGGACTCTGGATGATTCCTTCATCATTCTGGACGAGGCGCAGAATACTACCCCGGAACAGATGAAGATGTTCCTGACCCGGATGGGCGTGGGTTCCAAAGTGGTGGTGACGGGCGATGTCACCCAAATCGATCTGCCCGACCGGACCCGCAGCGGCCTTGTGGATGCATTGCAGGTGCTCAAGGGCGTAAATGGGATTGCGCAGTGTTATTTTACCGAAAAAGACGTAGTGCGTCACCGCCTGGTGCAGGAGATTATCAAGGCTTATGAAGCCGCAGCGCACCCGGCCAAACGATAAAAAAGCATGATGAAAAATAGAAAGGGGCGACAGACGATGTCGAACAAGGTTTTAATTACCGATTCTCAGAAGGCCGTCAAAATTCCCTCCGGTCTTCGGATTCTCATCCGCCGGGCCTGCAACGCCGTGCTGGAACACGAGCACTTTGAGGGGCCGGCCGAAATAAGCGTGACGTTTGTGGACAATGCAGCCATTGCCGAGCTGAACAACCAGTACCGCAACAAACCCATGCCCACCGATGTGCTCAGCTTCCCTCTGGGCGAAAACGGCAAGTATGATATCGACGCCAACAACGGCTGCAAGATGCTGGGGGATATCGTCATCAGCATGGAGCGTGCCATGGAGCAGGCGACCCTTTACGGCCATCCTCTCCAGCGGGAAGTGGCCTTTCTGACCGTCCACTCCATGCTTCACCTTCTGGGCTACGACCACGAAAACGGCGGCCTGGAGGCGGTCCGTATGCGGGAAAAAGAAGAGTCGGTCCTGGCACAGCTGGGTCTGTCCCGCACGGTGAGCTACACCGAATAATCGTTCCATTACATCCGGCGCCCACAGGAAAATCAAAGGACAGGAGAATCATTTTGAGCAATACAGCGACAAACACCCCGCACTACGATACCGCCTCGGTTTTTGTGGCGGTGATCGGCCGCCCCAATGTGGGCAAATCCAGCCTGACCAACCTGCTGGTGGGGGAAAAAGTGGCCATTGTCACCTCCAAACCCCAGACCACCCGTACCCGGATCACCGGTGTGATTACCCGCGGCCCGATCCAGTATGTTCTGCTGGACACCCCCGGCGTCCACAAAGCCCGCAACAAACTGGGCAAGCGGATGGATAAAACCGCCAGCGACTCCATGGGGGATGTGGACGTCTCGATGATGCTCTTTGAGCCCTATGGGGCCCTGAATGAGTCCGAGCTGGCTCTGGTGGATCAGCTGCGCCGGAGCGGGCCGGCCATTGCGGTAATCAATAAAACAGACCTGGTCAAAGCGCCGGAAGATCTGGAGGCCCGCAAAGCCGAGATCCAGGCTCTCGGGGTATTTGACGCAGTGTATACCGTCAGTGTGCGGGATAAAAAGAACTGTGAAACGCTGTTTGAGGCGCTGGGCCGGTATGCGGTCCAGGGCCCCCATTACTTCGACGACGATGCCTATACCGATATGCCGGAAAAAGAGCTGGTGGCCGAGCTGATCCGTGAAAAGGCCCTGCTCTTTATGCGGGATGAAATTCCCCACGGCATTGCAGTGGTGGTGGAGCGCTTCAAGGAGCGCCCGGGCACCGATCTGATCGACATTGACGCCAACATCTACTGCGAACGGGAAAGCCACAAGGGAATGGTGATCGGCAAGGGCGGCGCGATGCTCAAAAAGATCGCCAGCGCAGCCCGGGTGGACTGCGAGGAGTTCCTCGGCTGCCGGGTCAACCTGCAATGCTGGGTCAAGGTGAAAGCGGATTGGCGGGACAACGAGTTCCTGCTCAACAGCTTCGGCTTTAAACAGGAGAGCGGGCGCTGATGGCAGGACCGGACAGATTTCCCTCGGATGAAGCGGTAGGATAGGGTGAACACTAACCACGGGGAGAATCCGAAGGAAGCGAGGTTCTGACAGATGGAGACGAAAGCAGAGGTTTTGTGGCGGATGTTTGCCTGTACGGGCAGCATCGACCGTTATCTGGATTACAAACAGGCGGCAGAGATACCGCCCGTCCATCCGGCTGAGGGAAGAGAAAATGGAGAGCTTTGTCACCACGGGTCTGGTTCTGCGGGAAACACGCTATAAAGAGTCGGACCGTATTCTTACGATTTTGACGCCCGATCAGGGCGTAATCTCCGCCTCGGCCAAAAGCAGTCTGCGGCTGAAAAACAAGCTTTTCAGCGCTTGCGGACTGTTTTGTTATTCTGAGTTTACCCTGATGCCGGGCAAAAACATGTTCAACGTGCTGGAAGCAGAGAATCTGCATATGTTTCACGGGATCTCATCCAGCATCGAGGGGATGAGCTTGGCCATGTACCTGGCCGAGATGGCGGCGGCCCTTTCGCCCGCCAACCAGGAAGCAGACAAAGAGCTGCGGCTGCTGCTCAACTGTCTGTACATGATCAGCGAACAAAAGGCAGACCTGCGGGTCATCAAAGCGGTGTTTGAACTGCGCACCATGAGCGAGTGCGGCTTTATGCCCCAGCTGCTCTGCTGCAAAAGCTGCGGTGCCTACGACGGCTCGGGGTTCTATTTTGATGTCCAGGAGGGGTATCTGCTCTGCGAAAACTGCGCCGCCCGGGAAAACAAGCGGGGTGGCCTGGACGCGGGGGCGCTGTTTGCCCTGCGGCATATCTGCCTGGTGGAGGATAAGCGGATCTTTGGCTTCCGCATTTCTGCGGCCAGCCTGACCCGTTTGTCGGCTGTGGCGGAGCGGTACGCCCTGACCCACCTGGACAAACCCCTCAAATCGTATGATTTTTTAAAATCGGTTTTGCCCTGACGGCGTAATCCGCGGGGCATCCACATAAGGATTGTTTTATGGAAATCAGTTATCTTCATACCCTGGAATTGGATAAAATCATTCAGCGAGCAGCGGAGGGCTGTGTCTGTAAGGAAGCCAAGGCGAAACTGTTGGCCCTGGAGCCCCAGTGTGACCCCGACGAGGTTCGGTATGCCCTGGAACAGACCGACGCCATCAACTCTTTGCTGATCAAAAACGGTTCGCCCCGGTTTGGCGGGGTAGAGGGAGTCAGCCAGCTGGCCGCCCGGGCCGTCAAAGGCGGCGTTCTGTCCATGGGCGAGCTGCTGCTGGTGGCGGGTGCGCTGCGGAACTTCCAGAACTTGGTGGCCTGGTATGGCTCCACCGATCATGAGGCCCTGCCCACCGACGATTTGTTCTATGCGCTGGCGCCTCAGCCTGGCCTCGAGAAGGAGATCTCCGACTCGATCCTGGCCCCGGACGCCATGGCGGATACCGCATCCCACACTCTGAATGAGCTGCGCAAGAAAATTCGCGCCACCGAGAACAGCATCCGCGACCGATTGGAGAGCCTGGTCCACAATATGGACACCTCCAAGTATCTCCAGGAGAGCGTCGTTTCCATCCGAAACGGGCGGTACGTCGTCCCGGTCAAGAGTGAATACCGGGGCGAGTTCAGCGGCATCATCCACGATGTCTCCTCCACCGGCGCCACCGTCTTTGTGGAGCCTCAGGCCGTGGTGGAGGCCAACGCAAAAATTTTGCAGTACCGCGCCCAGGAAGCCCAGGAGATTGAGCGGATTTTGACCGCCCTCACCGGACAGGTGGCGGCCATCGAGCCCCAGTTCCAGTTCAGCTACCAGGCAATGCTGGAAATTGATGTTCTGCTGGCCAAAGCCCGGATGGCCCTGGAGATGAAGGCGTTTAAGCCCGCTGTCCGGTACGAGACTTCGTTCTCTCTGATCCGGGCCCGGCACCCCCTGATCGATCCGGCCAAGTGTGTCCCGGTGGATATTTCTCTGGGGCAGGAATACGACGCCCTGATTATCACCGGCCCCAACACCGGCGGTAAAACTGTCACCCTGAAAACCGCCGGCCTGCTCTGCGCGATGGCCCAGTGTGGCTTCTTGATCCCGGCCGACGAGCGCAGCGAGGTCTGTGTTTTCCAGGAATTTTTGGTGGATATTGGCGACGAACAGAGCATCGAACAGAGCCTTTCCACCTTCTCGGGCCACATTAAAAAGATCACCGGCATTTTGGAGCTGGCGCGGCCGGACACCCTGGTTCTGCTGGACGAATTGGGCGCCGGCACTGACCCCGCCGAGGGCGCGGCACTGGCCGTCTCCATCATCGAAGCGCTCCGCCGCCGCGGCGTGCTGCTGATGGCCACCACCCATTACGCCGAGCTGAAGGTCTTTGCCCTGGAAACTCCGGGCGTGGTCAATGCCAGCTGTGAGTTTGACCTGGAAACGCTCCGGCCGACCTATAAATTGAGCGTCGGTGTGCCCGGTAAATCCAACGCGTTTCTCATCAGCGAAAAACTGGGCATCCCGGCCCAGATCATTGAAGCGGCCCGGCAGCACCTGTCCGCGGACGACAAGCGGCTGGATGCCGTTCTGGGCCAGTTGGACGACTTGAAGCTCCAGCTGAAAGCCAGCCAGGACGAGCTGGAGGGGATGCGGAGCGAAGCCGCCAACCAGCTGGCCGCCGCCCAGAAAAAGCGGGAAGAGCTGATCCGTCAGGGCGAAAACGAGCTGGAAGCTGCCCGCGCCAAGGCCCGGCAGATCGCCCAGCAGGTGGAGGAGCAGGCATTTGCCCTTACCGACGAACTGCGCCGTCTGCAAAAAGACGAGAAAATGTCCGCCCAGCAGCGGGCGCTCCGGGCGCGAGAGATCGCCAAAAAGGAGACCGAAAAACTCTTTGCCAATACCGATGTGGTCCACAACCCGGTGCGGGAGTTTGTGCCCCTCAAAAGCGTCCAGGTAGGGCAGGAGGTCTGTATTGCAGAGCTGGGCCAGCTGGCCACGGTGCTGGCGCTGCCGGATAAAAACGGCGATGTTCTGGTCCGAGCGGGCATCATCAAGACCAAAGTTCCCCTGAGCGGCCTCAAGCAGCCGGATAAAATGGTCAAAACCCAGACCAAACCGGTCACCAAAGCACAGCAGCGGTATTCCCGCCAGACCGGCAGCGGCGGCCCTACCGAGGGCCGGGTAGAGCGGGTCCAGCGGAGCGCCAAAATGGAGTGTAACCTGCTGGGCCTGACAGTGGACGAGGCAATCTATGAGGCCGATGCGTTCATCGACCGGGCCATCCTCAACGGGCAGACCATGGTCTACTTGATCCACGGCAACGGCACCGGCGCTCTGCGCAATGCCATCCAGAAACACCTTCGCGGCCATCGGATGGTCAAGAGCTTCCGGCTGGGCCGCTATGGCGAGGGCGAAAGCGGCGTGACGGTCGTCGAACTGAAATAATCCAGGCCCCGGATCTGCACCAAAATCCAGCGCCCTCCAGGCATTGCAACTGGAGGGCGTTTTTGTATAACGAAAACCACTCGCTAGGCGAGTGGTTCTAAAAAAGACTTATGTCGATCATGGTGACAGAAAAACTCCCTTTGCTTAAAATAGAAGTGCGGTCTGCCAACTGCACAACCAAGCAAAGGGAGGTCATTCAAAATGAACG
>NZ_BQKV01000017.1 GCF_022180365.1 Faecalibacterium gallinarum | reverse complement strand
GCCCCCCCCGCTTCTGCGTTGGGATAGGAAAAAGAGGATGGCAACAAAAAAGAGAATGTCGTAAAAATGACTGTCTGGCGCGTCCTCAGAGATTGGTGTACCCCATCAGGTACTGATCCACCCGGGCGGCGCAGTCCCGGCCCTCCCGCAGGGCCCAGACCACCAGGCTCTGGCCCCGGCGCATATCGCCGCAGGTGAACACCTTGTTCACCGGGGTGGTGTAGTCCTGGGCGGCGGTGCAGCCCCGGGCAGTCAGGGGCACGCCGAAGGCCTCGGCGGTATAGGATTCACAGCCGGTAAAGCCCGCCGCGATGAGGGCCAGCTGGCAGGGATACTCGAACTCCTCGCCAGTAGGAACCATCCGGGTGCGGCCGGTGTCCGGGTCGGACTCGGGGCGCAGCCGGGCGATGATTGCCCCGGTCAGGTGCCCCGCCTCGTCTTTCAAGAACTCCTTGACGGTGGTCTGGTAGACCCGGGGGTCCTGCCCGAAACGGGCGGCGCACTCGGTCTGACCGTAGTCGGTCTTTTTCACCCGGGGCCACTCGGGCCAGGGGTTTGTATTCGTCCGTCCGGCGGGGGGCTCGGGCATCATCTCCAGGGCCAGCAGCCCGGCACAGCCCTGCCGCAGGGCGGTGCCCTGGCAGTCGTTGCCGGTGTCGCCGCCGCCGATGACCAGCACGTTTTTCCCCTCCGCCGTGAGGGCGGCGGGCCCGCCGGAGAGCAGAGCCTTTGTGACGCTGGTCAGGTAGTCCACCGCAAAGTAGACCCCCTCGGCCTCCCGGCCGGGGACGTCCAGGTCCCGGGGCTGCTTCGCCCCACAGCAGAGGACCACTGCATCGTGGTGGGCCAGAACCTCGGCGGCGTCCACCGTGCGGCCCACGTTCATCCCGGTCAAAAACTCCACCCCTTCGGCCTGCATAATCTTGACCCGGCGCTCCACCACCTGTTTTTCCAGTTTCATATTGGGGATGCCGTACATCAAGAGGCCGCCGGGGCGGTCCTCCCGCTCATAAACGGTGACGGCGTGGCCCCGCTTGTTCAGATAATCCGCCACCGCAAGGCCCGCCGGGCCTGCGCCGATGACGGCTACGCTCTTGCCGGTGCGGGCCGGGGGCGGGTCAGCGGTCACCCAGCCCTTGGAATAGCCCATCTCGACGATGGCCCGCTCGTTCTCCCGGATGGAGACCGGGCTGCCGGTCACCTCGCCGCAGGTGCAGGCCGCCTCACACAGGGCCGGGCAGACCCGGCTGGTAAACTCGGCAAAACGGTTGGTGGCCCGCAGGCGGTCAAAGGCCAGCCGCCACTTGCCCCGCCAAACCAGTTCGTTCCACTCAGGGATCAGGTTGTGCAGCGGGCAGCCCGAGGCCGCCCCGCCCAGCATCAGCCCTGACTGACAAAAGGGGACGCCGCAGTCCATACAGCGGCCGGCCTGGGTCTGCTGTTCCTCCCGGGGCAGCCAGGCGTGGAACTCGTTGTAATTTTCCAGCCGCGCCAGAGGCTCCGTCTCGGTGCTGGTCTTGCGCGGGTAATCCATAAATCCGGTGATCTTTCCCATAGTATCTCCCCTCCCTCACTGTTTCTGCTGGGCATAGAATGCCTCGATCTGGGCCTGTTCGCCGTCCAGGCCCCGCTCCTCCATGGAGGCGATGACCCGCAGCATCCGGTCGTAGTCGTAGGGCAGAACCTTCTTGAATTTGGGCAGGTATTCCCCAAAGTGTTCCAGAATTTCCTGGCCGCGGGGGCTGCCGGTGGCCTCTACGTGCTCCCGGATCAGCTCTTTGAGGGTAGCTACATCGTGCTTGTGCTCCACCGGCTCCAGGCTGACGGTCTCTTTGTTGACCCGCTGGTAGAAGTCCCACTGTTCGTCCAGGACATAGGCCACGCCGCCGGTCATGCCCGCCGCGAAGTTCTTGCCGGTGGTGCCCAGCACCACCACGGTGCCGCCGGTCATATACTCGCAGCCGTGGTCGCCCACGCCTTCCACCACCGCCGTAACACCCGAGTTGCGGACGCAGAACCGCTCACCGGCCACACCCGAGACAAAGGCCCGGCCGCTGGTGGCGCCATAGAAGGCTACGTTGCCCGCGATGATGTTCGCCTCGGGGCGATAGCCGGGGGCCTGGGGCGGGCGGAGGACGATCTTGCCGCCCGACATGCCCTTGCCCATATAGTCGTTGCAGTCGCCCACCAGGCTCAGGGTCAGACCCTTGGGGATGAAAGCGCCGAAGCTCTGGCCGCCTGCGCCGGTGCACTGGACCGTATAGGTGTCGTCGGGCAGGTCGTTGCCGTACCGGCGGGTGATCTCGCTGCCGAAGATGGAGCCGAAGGCCCGGTCGGTGTTGGAGACCTCCATGCTGACGGTCTGGGGCGCTTTGCTGGAGAGCTTAAACTTCTTCATCAGGACCCGCATATCGGGGGTGCGCTCCAGGTGGAAGTCATAGGTATCCTGGGGCTGATAGTGGACGTTGAGGTTTTCGATGGCGGGGTTGTGGAGGATGGCGTCCAGGTCCAGCTTGGCGGCCCGACCAGCGGCAGGCTTCACCTGCAAAAGATCGGTGCGGCCCACCAGTTCGTCCATGGTGCGCACCCCCAGACGGGCCATATACTCTCGCAGTTCCCGGGCCACAAAGGTCAGATAGTGGATGATATATTCCGGCTTGCCCTTGAAGTTCTTCCGCAGGGCGGGGTTCTGGGTGCAGATGCCCATGGGGCAGGTATCCAGGTTGCAGACCCGCATCATGACGCAGCCCTCGGCCATCAAAAGGCTGGTGCCGAAGCCAAATTCCTCCGCGCCCAGCATACAGCTGATGGCCACATCCCGGCCGCTCAGCAGCTTGGAGTCGCTCTCGATCCGCACCCGGGTGCGCAGCCCGTTGAGGACCAGGGTCTGGTGGGTCTCGGCGATGCCCAGCTCCCAGGGCAGGCCCGCATTCTGGATGGAAGTCCGGGGGGCCGCGCCGGTGCCGCCGTCGTAACCCGAGACCAGGATCACCTGGGCGCCGGCCTTGGCCACGCCGGCCGCGATGGTGCCCACCCCGGCCTCGCTGACCAGCTTGACGTTGATCCGGGCGGAACGGTTGGCGTTCTTCAGGTCATAGATCAGCTCCGCCAGATCCTCGATGGAATAGATGTCGTGGTGGGGCGGGGGCGAGATCAGCCCCACGCCGGTGGTACTGTGGCGGGTGCGGGCGATCCAGGGGTAAACCTTGTTGCCGGGCAGCTGGCCGCCCTCGCCGGGCTTTGCGCCCTGGGCCAGCTTGATCTGGATTTCCTCCGCCGAAACCAGGTACTGGCTGGTGACGCCGAATCGGGCCGAGGCCACCTGCTTGATCTTGGAGTTGGAAGGGCTGTGATACCGCTCGGGGGGCTCGCCGCCCTCGCCGGTATTGCTCCGGGCCCCGATCTGGTTGAAGGCCAGAGCGATGGTCTCATGGGCCTCGCTGCTCAAAGCGCCGTAGCTCATGGCCGCGCCCTTGAAGCGCTTGAGGATGCTCTCCACCGGCTCCACCTCTTCCAGGGGAATACCGCCCTCTTCGGGGTAACGGAACTCCAGCAGGCTGCGCAGGTGGACGCCGTTTTCGCCCATATTGTCCACCGCCTGGGTGAACTGCTTGAAGGCGTTGTAATCCCCCTCAAAGCAGGCCTTGCGGAACAGATAAATGGTCTGGGGGTTGAACAGATGATCCTCGCCCCCGGCGCGGTATTTGTGGGCGCCGCTGCTGGCCAGCTGCATATTGATATCCAGGCCCAGGGGGTCAAAGGCGGCGTTGTGGCGGGCCTCTACATCGGCCTGGATGTCGTCCAGACCGATGCCCCCCACCCGGCTGACGGTGCCGGTGAAGTAGCGGTCGATGACCTCCTTGGAGATGCCCACCGCCTCAAAAATCTGGCTGCCCTGGTAGCTCTGGATGGTGGAAATGCCCATCTTGGAGGCGATCTTGACGATGCCGTTCAGAACGGCAGTGTCGTAGTCGCTGACGGCGGCGTAGAAATCTTTATCCAAAAGACCCTCGCCGATCAGCTGGCCGATGGCCTCGTGGGCCAGATAGGGGTTGACGGCGCAGGCGCCATAGCCCAGCAGCGCCGCGAAGTGATGGACCTCCCGCGGCTCGGCGCTCTCCAGAATAAGGGCCAGGGCGGTGCTCTTTTTGGTGCGGATGAGGTACTGGCTTACCGCCGACACCGCCAGCAGGCTGGGGATGGCCACATGGTATTCGTCGATGTCACGGTCGGACAGGATGATAATATTGGCCCCCTCTTTATAGGCCCGGTCCACCTCCAAAAAGACCCGGTCGATGGCCTTTTCCAGGCTGGTGTTCTTGTAGTAGTTAATCGAGACGGTGGCTACCTTGAAGCCGGGGACGTTCATGTGCTTGATCTTGAGCAGGTCGGTCTCGGTGAGGATGGGGTTATGGACCTTGAGCACCTTGCAGTTCTCGGGGCTGTCCTCCAGCAGATTGCCGTGGGCGCCCACATAGACGCTGGTGGAGGTGACCACCTTTTCCCGGATGGCGTCGATGGGCGGGTTGGTAACCTGGGCGAACATCTGCTTGAAGTAGCTGAACAGGGGCGGCCGGTGACTGCTGAGAACCGCCAGGGGGGTATCGGTGCCCATGGCGCCGCTGGGCTCGGCCCCCTTCTGGGCCATGGGAAGGATGATCTCGTTCACCTGCTCATAGCTGTACCCGAAAGCCTTTTCCAGCCGGGTCAGCTCGTCGGGGGTGTAGGCGGGGACCTTGCAGTTGGGGATCTTCAGGTCTCGCAGCTGGACCAGGTTCCGGTCCAGCCACTCGCCGTAGGGTTCCCGGCCTGCGTAGAGCTCTTTCAGCTTTTCGTCGTCCACCACCTCGCCCTTGACGGTGTCCACCAGCAGCATCTTGCCGGGGCGGAGCCGGTCTTTGACCAGGACGTTTTCGGGCGGGCAGTCCAGCACCCCCACCTCAGAGGAGAGGATCATCCGCCCATCCTTGGTGATGGTGTAGCGGCTGGGGCGCAGGCCATTGCGGTCCAGCACCGCGCCCACCACATCGCCATCCGAAAAGAGGATGGCCGCCGGGCCGTCCCAGGGCTCCAGCATGGTGGCGTAATACTGATAGAAATCCCGCTTTTTCTGGCTGATGTTCTTGTTGTTCTCCCAGGGTTCGGGGATGGTGATCATCACCGCCAGGGGCAGGTCCATCCCGTTCATCACCATGAATTCCAGGGCGTTGTCCAGCATGGCCGAGTCGGAACCGGCGGTGTTGACGATGGGCAGGATCTTGCCCATCTCCTCCCCCATCACCGGGGATGCAATGGACTCCTCCCGGGCCAGCATGGCGTCGGTGTTGCCCTTGATGGTGTTGATCTCGCCGTTGTGGAGGATGAACCGGTTGGGGTGGGCCCGCATCCAGCTGGGGGCGGTGTTGGTGGAGAAACGGCTGTGGACCATGCCGATGGCGGATTCATAGTCCTCGTCCTGCAAATCGGCGTAGAAGCGGCGCAGCTGCCCCACCAGGAACATGCCTTTATATACAATGGTCCGGCTGGACAGGCTGGCCACATAGGTGCCGCTGCTGGCCTGCTCGAACACCCGGCGGACCACATAGAGCCGGCGGTCGAAGTCGATGCCCTTGGACACCTTGGCGGGCTTTTTGATAAAGCACTGCCAGATGGCGGGCATGCAGTCCCGGGCGGTGCTGCCCAGGATATCGGGGTCCACCGGGACTTTGCGCCAGGCCAGGAAGGCCAGCCCCTCTTTCCGGGTGACCAGCTCAAAGAGCTTCATGGCCCGGGTCCGCAGGTGCTCATCCTGGGGGAAGAAGAACATGCCCACACCGTATTCCCGCTCGCCGCCGATGGAGATATTCAACTCCTCGGCCACCTTGGAGAAAAACTTGTGGCTGATCTGGAGCAGGATGCCCACACCGTCGCCGGTCTTGCCCTCGGCATCCTTGCCGGCCCGGTGTTCCAGCCGCTCCACAATGGTCAGCGCGTCGCTGACGGTCTGGTGGCTCTTGCGGCCCTGGATGTCCACCACCGCGCCGATGCCGCAGGCGTCGTGCTCAAAGCGGGGGTTGTACAGGCCGACTGCCTGCTGTTGGTTCATCATACTATTCATTCTCCTATCCCATCCTTTCTCGTCAGACCCCGCTGGCCCCATAGTTGGCCAGGACGCGGGCCGAAGGATCATCTACATCGCAGCCGGGCCAGGCACGGTTCGGCATCCAGAACGCTGCAATGGTGCGCCCCTGATCGTAGTAATATTTCTCAAACAGCTCCCGGTAGAGCAGGCTCTCTTTGGTGAAGGGCATGCAGTGGGCCGAATAGTTGGCCCGCCGCAGCTGGAATTCTTCCTCGGTGTAAAGGCCCTCGGCATACTGCTTGATGTCGTCCACCATGCTGTGGCCCACCGCATCCGAGAAGGCGGCCTTCTCCCGCCAGAGGATCTCCGGGGGCAGCCAGTCCCCCTCAAAGGCTTTGCGCAGCAGGTATTTGCCCTTGCCGTAGCGGTTGAGCTTCATTTCGGGGTCGATGGCCATGACGTACCGGACAAAATCCAGATCCCCGAAGGGAACCCGGGCCTCGATGCTGTTGGCGGAGATGCAGCGGTCGGCCCGGAGCACGTCGTACATATACAGCTCCCGCATCCGCTTCTGGCTCTCCTGCTGGAACGCGTCGGCGGTGGGGGCGTAGTCGGTATATTTATAGCCGAACAATTCGTCCGAGATTTCGCCGGTCAAGAGCACCCGGACATCGGTGTCCCGGTGGATGGCCTTGCAGAGCAGATACATCCCCACGCTGGCCCGGACGGTGGTGATGTCCCAGGTGCCCAGGATCCGGACCACTTCTTCCAGACTCTTTATGACCTCGTCCCGGGTGATGATGATTTCGTGGTGCTCGCTGCCCAGATACTCGGCGGTCTGGCGGGCGTATTTCAGATCAATGGCGTCGGTGTCCATCCCGATGGCAAAGGTGCGGATGGGCCGCCCCAGTTTGCGGGCCGCGATGGCGCAGACCAGAGAGGAATCCAAACCGCCCGAGAGCAGAAAGCCCACCGGCGCGTCGGCGTCCAGCCGTTTTTCCACCCCGGCGATCAATTTCTCCCGGATGTTTTTCAGGACGTTCTCCATCCCGTCGGCGTGGGGGGCGGGCACGTCGGCTACGTCCTCGTAGCGGACGAACCGCCCGTCGCAGTAGTAGCTGCCGATGGGGAAAGGCCGGATGTCATCGCACCAGCCCACCAGGTTCTGCAATTCGCTGGCAAAGGCGATCTGGTGGCTGGATTTGGAATAGCCATAGAACAGCGGCCGGATGCCGATGGGGTCCCGGGCGGCAATCAGCCGGTCTTTGCGAGAATCGTAGAGGATGAGGGCGAACTCCGCATCCAGATGCCGGAACATATCCAATCCGTACTCGTAGTAAAGGGGCAGCAGGATCTCGCAGTCGCTGCCCGAGCGGAATTTATAGCCTTCCCGCTCCAGGATCGCCTTTTCAAACCGGAAGCCGTACAGCTCGCCGTTGCAGACCACACAGTCCGCCCCGCGGGTGAAAGGCTGCATTCCGTCGGGGGTCAGGCCCATAATGGCCAGCCGCCCGAATCCCATCAGCCCGAAGGGACCCTCGATCACCCTCTGATCGTCGGGGCCGCGGCTGACGGTGCGCAGCAGGTATTGTTTGAAGGCTGCGGCGGGCAGATCGTGCCCGGTGTAACCCATAATACAGCACATAGTCGTCCACTCCTTTTATCCCTATCCCAATCCCAAAAACAACAAAAAGAGGCCTGGCTCTCCGGTGGAGAACCAGACCTCTTTGTCTGTGCTTTTATTCTATACGGGTTGCCCAAAAAGTCAACCCGTTTTTTGGTGAAATGAAACCTTTTCAATTAAGAGTTGTCACAATGTATCGCCGAATTCATTTTGTCCCTGAGGCCAGAACACGCCAAACGCCCCACCCTCTTTTACAGAGGGCAGGGCGAGAGGGCAGGCAACTCTTTTGGTTTAATTTTCTACGTAGTGCAGCATTTTGCTGTAACTGGGCAGAGGCCAATATTCCTCGCCGCAGACGGTCTCGGCGTCGTCGGCCACAGCCCGCAGTGTCTCCATGCAGGGCAGGACCTTATCGTGGAAGGTATTGGCCTTGGCGGTCATATCGCCGAGCTTCTGGGCCTCCTGCTGGGCGGCGGCCAGGGCGTCGATGGCGTCGCTCATCTCGTCGGCGTCCTTGGACAGCTGGGCCAGGGTCTTGGTCTCGCTGCGGACACTCAGGCTCTCGCTGACGGCCAGCTTGGTGGCGGCGGTGTTGGCCAGCTCGCTCATATAGCGGTTGATGGCGGGCAGCAGCTGTTTGCGGGCCATTTCCAGCATGGTCAGAGCCTCGATGTTGATGATCTTGGCGTAGTGCTCCATCTCCACCTCGTAGCGGCTCTCCATCTCCACCCGGGTCATCACCCCGAACTCTTCCATCAGGGCGATGTTCTTGGGGTCGATCAGAGCGGGCAGGGCGGCGGGGGTGTACTTCTTGTTGGGCAGGCCACGGCGCTCGGCCTCCAGCTCCCACTCGTGAGAGTAGCCGTCCCCATTAAAGATGACCCGGCGGTGATCTCGGATGGTCCGCTTCACAAGGGCGATGACCGAATCGGGGAAATCGTCCGAGGCTTCCAGCTCGTCGGCATAGCCCTTGAGCTCCTTGGCCACAGCGGTGTTCAGGATGGTGTTGGCGTCGCTCAGGTTCTCGTGGGAACCGGGCATCCGGAACTCGAACTTGTTGCCGGTGAAGGCGAAGGGGGAAGTCCGGTTGCGGTCGGTGGTGTCCTTGCTGAACTTGGGCAGCACGTCCACGCCCAGGTCCATCTTGACCTTGACCGGCCCGGCATAGGGGGAATCGGAGGCGATGGCGTCGATGACAGCCTCCAGCTCCTCGCCCATAAAGATGGAGATGATGGCCGGGGGCGCTTCGTTGGCGCCCAGACGGTGGTCATTGCCCGGGGTAGCCACCGAGGTCCGCAGCAGGTCGGCATATTCGTCCACCGCCTTGATTACTGCGGCCAGGAAAACCAGGAACTGCAGGTTCTCCATGGGGGTGTCGCCGGGGTCCAGCAGGTTCTCCTTGCTGGTGGACATGGACCAGTTGTTGTGCTTGCCCGAGCCGTTGACCCCCTCGAAGGGCTTTTCGTGGAGCAGGCAGACCAGGCCGTACTTGGGCGCGAGTTTCTGCATCATCTCCATGGTCAGCAGGTTGTGGTCGATGGCCACGTTGGTGGTGTCAAAAATGGGGGCCAGCTCATGCTGGCAGGGGGCCACCTCGTTGTGCTTGGTTTTGGCGGGGATGCCCAGCTCCCACAGCACATCGTCCAGTTCCTTCATAAAGGCAGACACCCGGGGCCGGATGGTGCCGAAGTAATGTTCTTCCAGCTCCTGGCCCTTGGCAGCCGGCGCACCGAAGAGGGTGCGGCCGGTGAGGATCAGGTCCTGGCGGGTCTCGTAGTCCTCCTTGCGGATGAGGAAATACTCCTGCTCGGGGCCCACAGTGGTGGAAACGTAATCCACATTCTTCCCGAACAGCTTGAGAATCCGCCGGGCCTGGTCGGACAGGGCCTTCATGGAGCGGAGCAGCGGGGTCTTTTTGTCCAGAGCCTCGCCGGTGTAGCTGGCAAAGGCGGTGGGGATGCAGAGCACGTCATCCTTGACGAAAGCATAGCTGGTGGGGTCCCAGGCGGTATAGCCCCGGGCCTCACAGGTGGCCCGCAGGCCGCCCGACGGGAAGGAAGATGCGTCCGGCTCGCCCCGGACCAGTTCCTTGCCGCTGAATTCCATAATGGCAGTGCCGTCCCCCACCGGGCTGACAAAGCTGTCGTGCTTTTCGCTGGTGGCGCCGGTCAGGGGCTGGAACCAGTGGGTGAAATGGGTCGCGCCCTGTTCCATGGCCCACCGCTTCATGACGCTGGCCACCACGTTGGCCACCTCGATGTCCAGGGGGGCGCCCTTGTGCAGGGTGTCCTTCAGGCTCTTGTAGGTGGCGCTGGGCAGGCGCTCCTTCATCACATGCTCGTTGAATACTTTGCTGCCGTAGATCTCCATTACATTGGCTGCCATAAATCCCACTCCTTTATCTCTTGTTTCCTCGTATGGCGGCTCTGGAGCCCTCCCGCCGGCAGGGTGGGCGTCAGGTAAACAAAAAGGCGCTGTGAGCCGAAATCGCTCACAGCGCCTTTGCTGTTTATGGGGTTATTATAGCCTCGCAAAGGGCAAATGGCAATGGATAAAACGCACGATTTTGCGCCGCATCTCCCGCCACTTTTTTGGAGTAATGTGCTAAATTGTTTGGCTGTGCCCCCTTATGTTTGGGTTTCTTCCGGCGAGACAGCGTCCAGAATGGCCCGGATCAGCTCCCGCTCCACCGCCGTCAGCCGGTGGCCCCGGTGGCCATAGATATAAAACTCCCAATAGAGATGGAGATCCTTTAAAAACCGAAAGACGATTCCCTCCGGCAGGGCACTCTGCTTGCCCGCATAAAAGGAGATGTACCCCCGCCCCAGCAATTCCTGAATCAGATCCCCGTCGGCGTCTCCCAGCACCGTGTCGATGACCAGCCCCTGGGCCCGCAGGGCCTCCAACAGTTGGGTCTGGGAACGGTTCTCGGTGTTGAGGGAGATCAGCAGCTGTCCTTTCAGATCCGCCAGGCTGAGCTCGGGCCGGGCGGCCAGGGGGTTCGACTCCGAGAGCATAATCCCGATCCGGGTTTCCAGGTGGGCCAGCTCGGCAAAGCCCTGGCCCAGGGGCCCGGTGGTGATCACCAGATCGCAGTTGTCGTTCTGATAGGCCCGGCTGTGCTCGTTATCGGTGTAGCTGTGGAAATGGAACTGGATCTCGGGGTGGGCGTCCATGAACCGGGTGAAAAACCGGGGCGGCAGCTCCTGGAGCAGCCCCATGAAAAACCCGATCCGCAGGTGGGTGCCCTCCTGCGCCGCCCGCAGCTGGCACAGAATATCGTCGTGCTCCTCCAGATAGGCCCCCGCCCGCTGTTCCAGCAGTTCCCCCGCCGGGGTCAATCGCACGCCCCCCGACGTGCGGATAAACAGGGGCGTGCCCAGCTCCTCCTCCAGCTTGGCGATGGATTTGCTGAGGGCCTGCTGGCTGATGAACAGCTTTTGTGCGGCCCGGTTGATGCTCTTCTCCTCGCAGATTTTGCGGAAAAATTTCAGCTGCTTGTAGTCCATGGGTCTGCCTCCGCGCGTTACAACCCGCCTTTGTACCCCGGCAAGCAAAAGCTGTTTGTCAAAGGTTTATCAAAGGCTGTATAATTCCAATATCAGTATACCTGCTTTGCAGAGAGGATGCAATCCAGGCCCCGGATCACACCCCGGACAACAAAAGAGAAAGGACGAAACTCAGATGAAAAAGATTTCCCGCAAAGGCTTTCTGAAGGTCGCGGCCGCCGCTGCCATGAGCGGCGTCACCGCCGGCGCTCTGACCGCCTGCAACTCCGCCAGCTCCACCGCTGCCTCCTCCGGCGCCGCCGTCTACACCCCCGGCACCTACACCGCCAAGGCCACCGGCATGGGCGAGGTGACGGTCACCATGACCTTCACCGAGAATGCCATCACCGAGGTGACGGTGGACACCGCCAACGAGACCATCGACCTGGCCCGCAACTCGGCGGCCGACTTCCAGACCGCCCTGATGGAGGCCCAGAGCGCCGAGATCGACGGGGTAGCCGGAGCCACCTTCACCTCCGACGCCGTCAAGCAGGCCGCCGCCGACTGCATCAACCAGGCCATGGGCCTGGCCACCGAGCAGCCCGCCGAGACCGCCCCGGTGCAGGAAGTGGTCAACGGCTACCCCGCCTGCGAGGAGAATCTGGGCGGCGTCCAGGCGGCTGGCCAGGGCGAGATCGCCTTTGTGGCCGACCCCATCCCCGACAGCGAGATCACCGAGACGGTGGAGATCGACGTGCTGGTCTGCGGCCAGGGCCCTGCGGGCATGGCCTCGGCGCTGGCCTGCGCAGAAAAGGGCCTGAAGGTGGTTGCCCTGGAGAAGGGCGCTTCCCCCACCTGGCGGAGCGCCACCATGGGCGCCTTCCACGACAAGGTCCACGAGAAATACGGCACCCAGTTCGACACCAAGGAGTGGCTGGACGACGCTATGGTGAACTGCGCCTACCGGGGCGAGCAGAGCGTCTACCAGAAGTGGATCGACACCTGCGATGAAGCGGTGAACTGGTTCCTGGACGAGCTGGAGGCTCCCCTGGAGGACTACCGCCTGACCTTCAACGCGGGCGACTTCCCCGACTTCACCGACGCATACGACGTGCTGAGCCTGAGCCGCAGCTGGAACACCTCCATCAACATTCCCCTGTCCACCACCGACATTGCCGCAAAGCTCCAGGAGAAGATCACCGCCGCCGGCGCCACCGTTCTGTTCAACACCCCGGTGGTCCAGCTGGTGACTGAGAACGGCAAGGTGATCGGCGCCATCGCCAAGGGTGAGAACGGTTACGTCAAGTACCTGACTTCCAAGGGCGTTGTGCTGGCCACCGGCGGCTATGAGTTCAACCCCGCCAAGCTGGCCGCCTGCTGCCGCCCCCGCGACCTGGCCCTGGGCGACTGGATGAACGGCACCAAGACCAACACCGGCGACGGCCATGAGATGGCCAAGGCCATCGGCGCCCTGGAGGATGAGTACCCCCACCCGCTGATGCTGGATCCCCAGCAGCTGATGCCCTATCTGCGGGTCAACAAGCGGGGCGTGCGGTTCACCGCCGAGTACGAGGCCTACAACCACCTGGCCAACGCCATCCAGGCCCAGCCCGGCGCCTACTGCTATTACATCGTGGACGCCAATGTCATGGACATTGTCTCCTCCATCTGGACCCCCTCTTCCAGCTGCTACGGCCCCAAGGAGGTCTGGGCCGGCGCTGCCACCAGCGATAAGGCTGTGACCGCCGACACCCTGGAGGAGCTGGCCGAGAAGATGGGCGTGCCCGCCGATGCCTTTGTGGCCACCATCGAGAAGTGGAACGCCATGTGCGACGCCGGTGAGGACACCGACTTCCACTTCCCCGGCAAGATGATGCACAAGATCGACACCGCCCCCTTCTACGCCACCAAGGAGATGGCCTCCTGCCTGTGCACCGCCGGCGGCCTCCAGATCACCCCCAACAGCGAGGTTCTGGACGTGAACGCCGAGCCCATCCCCGGCCTGTACGCCATCGGCAACGTGTCGGGCAGCATGTTCTCGGGCACCTACCCCCACAACGAGAACTGCCTGAGCCATAGCCGCTGCGTGACCTTCGGCTACAACGTGGCCAAGACCCTGGCCGCCCTGTAAACTGTCCCTCGTTGAACACTTAAAGCATTGATCGCATAAAAAATCCGCCCGTTTCAGGCCGTGAGCCGGCCCGAGACGAGCGGATTTTTCTATATCTCAATCAGAGCGTCCTTCAATAAAGGGACTTGATGATCTCCACGCACTTGTCCAGCCCCAGAGTCCCGCTGTTCAGAGTGAGATCATAATTTTGGGCGTGGCCCCATTTCATATCGGTATAAAAGCGGTGGTAGGCCGCCCGGCGCTTATCCTTATCCTTGATCCGCTGCTCCGGCGATTCGGTCCGCTCGCCGTATTCCCGCACGATGCGCTCGGCGCGGAATTTTATGTCCGCATGAATGAAAACCCGCAGGCAGTCCGCCTTATCCCGCAGGATATAATCGGCGCACCGGCCCACAATGACACAGGGGCCTTTTTCTGCCAGCTGAGTGATGATCCGGTACTGGATCTGCCACAGATAATCCGCATTGTTCATGGCGCTGCCCCGGTGAGAGAAGGCGTTCGACAGCAACCCGCCCAGGGAGTACTCCCCCGCTTCTTTGATGTATTCCTGCTGAAACCCGCTCTCTTCTGCGGTTTTTTGGAGCAGTTCGTTGTCGTAGCAGGGAATCCCCAGCTGGGCCGCCACACGTTTTCCGATGGTGCGGCCGCCGCTCCCGAACTCACGGCTGATGGTGATCACTCTGTTTTTCATGGTTTTACCTCCTACTTATATTAAGCCGTCCTGGATTGCAGGGCATGGCTCTTTTTCAGATGTTCCCGCTCGTAGAGCAGCAGGGCCAGAGACATAATAAAGGCCAGACCGTCGGCCACCGGGCCCGTCCAGAGCACGCCCTCGACCCCCAGCGTCCTGGGCAGAAGCAGCGCGGCGGGCACAAAAAAGATGATCTGCCGGGCGAGGGACAAAATCGCCGACTTGATGGGTTTGCCCACCGCCTGGAGGTAAACTGCAATGACGGTCTGGAACCCGGTCAGGGGGCAGAGCATCAGGAAAATACGGAAGGCTTTGACCGCAAATTCATTATAGAGAGCATCCTCCGATCCAAACAGAGAGATCACACTCATGGGGGCAAACTGGAACAGAAGGAACGCCAGAACCGAAACAATCTCCGAGGCGATCAGCGAAATTTCCAGCGCTTTTTTCACCCGGTTAAAATTCATGGCCCCGTAGTTGAAGCCGATAATCGGCTGGGCGCCGGTGGCAATGCCCAAAAGGATCGAGATCATAATCTGGTTGACCTTCATGACAATGCCGGTGGCGGTCAGGGGAATATCCGAGCCGTAAATGGACTGGGCGCCATACTGGGCCAGCAGGTTATTGGTCAAGGCCATGACGATGGTAATCGCAAACTGGGTAATAAAACTGCTCAGACCAAAGACCACAATGCTGCCGCAGGTTTTCCCGCTGGGGCGGAAGGCCTCCGCCCGGAGATGGACGGTCTTGAACCGGGGCATATACGCCACCGACACCACAAACGAGGCAACCTGGCCGATCACGGTGGCAATGGCGGCCCCCCGGACCCCCATCTCAAAGACAAAGATAAACACAGCGTCCAGGATGACATTCAGCACCGCGCCGATGATCATGGAGAACATGGCATATTTGGGGCTGCCGTCGGCGCGGATCATGGAGTTGATGGCGCCGGAAATCATCATAAAGGGCAGGCCGATGCCGATCACCCAGCCATATTCCAGGGCGTAGGGGCGCAGGGTATCGGTGGCGCCAAACAGGGTCAGGATCGGGTCAATCCAGATCAGGAACACGGCGGTCAGAACAAGGCTGGCCACCGTCACCAGCATCACGGCGTTGCCGACCCCTCGCTGGGCCTCTTTGGTGTTCCCCTCGCCCAGTTTGAGGCTCAGGAAAGCCGCCCCGCCGTTGCCGATCATCATCGCCAACGCCAGCGCGATGATGGTGATGGGAAAAACAATGTTGGTGGCGCCGTTGCCCAGATACCCCACCCCATTGCCGATGAAAATCTGGTCTACAATATTGTACAGGGAGTTCACCAGCAGGGCGATGACACTGGGGACGGCAAATTTTACAATCAGCCGTCCGATGGGTTCTGTGGCAAAAGGGCTTCGCTTTTCGGGTACTGCATTTTCCATGGTTGTATTTTCCTCCTAAAATATGTAACTAGTTACTTATTTGACCAAAAAACAGGCAGTGGGCTGAAAGAACCCTCAGCTCACTGCCCGGGCCACAAAGGCGTCAGTTTGAATCAATGTTTTTCAGAATCAAATCTGCGATCTGGTTCAGAGTCTGCTGCTGCTCTTTGGTCAAAGTCCCGCACAGCTCCTCAAAGACTTCCTGATCGTGGGCAAGAATCATCCTGTAAATCCCAGAGGACTTCTCGGTACAGATGATTTTCTTGTAACGCCGGTCTCTTTCGCTGGAAACACACTGCACAAAACCCTTTTTTTCCAGCTGCTGGATATGCTTGGTCATAGCGGGATGGGTGATGTGCTCCAGCTGTTCCAGATCGTTCTGGTGGATTTCGGTTTCACCAGCGGCTTCCAGGCGGCTGATCGACCCCAAAACCCGGAGCTGTACCGAGGTCAGCCCCATTTTTTGTGCCTTTTCATCGAGTTTCTTGCGAAAAGCCCGATTGATAATCGCAATTTTCAAGCCAAAGGGCATCATGATCAAAACACCTCAGTCAATCGAAAGCTCTGAAATAAGTAACCAGTTACTCATTATACAAAGCGCCCCCGTTTTTGTCAAGCCTGGTGCTCCGCCCCTTTTCCGCTAAAACAAAAACGCACCGGGCGCAGACCTTTCGTGGTCTGGGTTCGGTGCGTCTTTCTGTCAAGGGCTCGGGGGGAGTTCCGCCCCTTGTTTCATTTATAAAACTACAAAAAGCAAAAGAAGCAAAATCCTTTATTCAGCTGCCTCGGTCTCGGCCACAACCAGGACCTCGTCCGGCTCGCCGGAAGCCTCAATGGCAGCCATCATAGCGCGGGCGTTGTTGGAAGCCATGGTGGCGCCGGCCACACCGTCGATCTTCTCGGCGGTCTCTGCCTTGGCGATGTTCTCGCTCAGCTGAGGCATCCAGTCGGCGGGAGCGGGGTCCATGGGGTAGACCTCCGGAGAGATCTCGCTCTTTTTGTTGCCGTCTGCGTCGTAGCTCTCAAACACAGCGGACACCACCTTGCCGTCCTTGTACTCCACCACCAGCTGATCCCGCCAGCCGTAAGCCGCCTCGGCCGAAGCGTCATCCATCTGTGCGGTGTAGGTGCCGTCGGCCTTCACAGCCTCCGTCTTCTGCTCCGTAGTGGCAGCCTTGCCGCAGCCAACCAGAGCCAGAGTCGCGGCCGAAATGGCTGCGATAAGTACGATTTTGCTTTTCATACTGTATATCCTCCATCTTGTTTTCCTTTTTGTAAAGGGAAATTTTACTAAATCGGATGATATCAAATCCCTAGTAAGTTTGTCAAGTATAATCATATCAATTTTTTTCGATCTTGCAAATTTCCTATCGTTTTAACAGGGAATGCTCTGAAACAAGGGAATTTTCTCCCCGGTTCCCCGATTTTTCCAGATTTTTTCTCCCAAATTCATTGACAAGCGCTCTGTTTCGTGCTATACTATCGAAGTCGTCCGGTTCCGGCCGGCAAAAAGAATAAGGGCGTGTTCCCGAGTGGCCAATGGGGACAGACTGTAAATCTGCTGCTTTTCAGCTTCGGTGGTTCGAATCCACCCGCGCCCACCAAAAACCCGGTGCTTCACAAGAGCATCGGGTTTTTCGTTATGTTTTCCCATCTATACCCAAACGGAGGGTCATTCTATGCACAACCTGCTGCCTTTCCACCCGAATATCCCCCGGAGCAAGAGCGTCTACACCCAGCTGGGGCTGGCGATCCTGGCGGCGGCCATCATCATCACCTGCTATGACCTGCTGGACCGCAACCCCTGCTTCGCCTGCATCGGCGCCGTGTTCGGCATGGGCACCGGCCTGTGGGGCGGGCTCCACAGCGGCATCAACCGCTCCATCGGTACCCTGCTGGGCGGGGTGCTGGCCCTGCCCTTCTACTACCTCTACAACCTGGCGCCCGGCCATCTGCCCCGGGACCTCTGCCTGCTGGCGGGGCTGTTCCTGGTGATCTACCTGGGCCTGTTGGTGGGCGCAGTGGATGCAGTCCCCGCCGGGACGGTGGTCTACTTTGTGGTCATCTTTACGGTGCCCCAGGACCGGTACATCCAATACACCATCGACCGCATTCTGGACACCAGCATCGGCGCTCTGCTGGCCCTGGGGATGAGCGCCCTGTTCGCCATCTGGTCCGCCCATCGGGCCCCCGGCCTGAACGCCCCGCCCCCCAAATCCAAGGACGATTCGTCCCCGCTTTAAAACTGAATCAACAACGGAAAAACGCCCCCTGCGCTTGCGGTACGCAGGGGGCGTTTTTGCGGTATCTGGTTTGGTGTGTAAAGGAGGAATCATGTGCCAGTTCAGCGGTTGCGGCTCCGCTTTGCTGTGATTAGAGAATACCAGAACTTTTCGAGCAAACTATTTTATTTCTATGAAGGTTTTGTAAACTCTGGCCGGATTTCTTATTCCGGCGCCTTCATGCTCTCCACCATGCTGATGCCCCAGATCTGACGGCGCATTCCGTAGCAGACCGCCAGGGTAAAGACCATGGTCAGCAACACACTGAACAAAAAGCTGGTGGGCTCCACGGTCCGGACAAACATCATCTGGTCGTTCTCCACCGTGCGGATGATGAACTGGTACATGGGTAGGCCGATGGCCAGGCCCGCCATGGAACCGAAGAGGCTGAGCATTTCAATCTCCCGGAAGATATAGCGGTAGACCTCCTTGTCGTAGAAGCCCAGCACCTTGATGGTGGCCAGCTCTTTCCGGCGCTCGGCCAGGTTGACAGTAATCAGGTTGTAGAGAACCACAGCCGCCAAAGCCGCGGCACAGGCGATGACCACGATGACCACATAGTTGATGCACTCGATGGTGTTGTCAAAGATGCTGGCGGTCTCCTCGGCAAAGGAAGTGCTGCTGACATAGTTGCAGGCCATGACCTCCTTGCTCAGGCTGGTGCGCTCGGCGCTGTTGGCACAGGTGGTGGCTGCATAGACGGTGTTCCAGGCTACGTCGCCCCCCACAATCTGCTCCAGAATGGGCTCGGAGACAAACATCCGGGCGAAGAGATAGTTCTCGGTGATGCCGGTGAGGGTCAGCTCCAGCCGGCCGCCGTCCACCGTCTGGACCCAGAAGGTATCTCCCACATCCAGATCCAGGGACTCGGCGGTCTTTTCGGTCAGGATGACGCTGGAATCGTCCAGCGGGATTTCCTCCTGCCCCACCCGGGTGCGGAGGGTAAAGCAGGCAGCCATTTCCTCCGGATCCTCTGCACCGATGAGGGTCAGGCTGCTCTCCTGGCCGTCGGCATTGGAGACCGAGACGGTGCGGGTATAGAAGGCACCCCAGTGCTCGATCTGGGTACTGCTATTCAGCAGTTCGCCCAGCCCCTGCTCCATGGTCAGGGCCTTTTCGTCCGAGAGGGAGATGGTCAGATCGCCGTGGTTGAGCTCGTTGAACTGCTTATCCAGCACGTCGCCGATGGAATCCTGCAAGCCAAAGCCAATCAGCAGCAGGGCCGTACAACCGGCCACGCCCAGGACGGTCATAAAGAACCGCTTTTTATACCGGAACATATTCCGGGCGGTGGTCTTTTGGGTAAAGGACATCCGGCTCCAGATAAAGCGCATCCGCTCCAGCAGAATCCGTTTGCCGGCCACCGGGGCCCGGGGCAGCAGCAGCGCCGCGGATTTCTCTTTCAGGCAGGCGCGGCAGGCCGCCAGAGTGGTCAGGCCCACTACCGCTACGCTCAGCAGCACGCCCGCTGCCGCCAGGCCCGGGTAGAACACCGGGCGGAAGGTGGGCAGGGTATAAACGGTGGCGTAGGCGTTCCAGACCACCAGAGGCAGGGCCACAAAGCCGATCACCATGCCCACAATGCAGCCCAGCAGGCTGGCGGTCAGGCCGTACATCAGGTACTTGGAAGCGATGGAAACATTGGAGTAGCCCAGAGCCTTCAAGGTACCCATTTGCAGCCGGTTTTCATCCACCATGCGGGTCATGGTGGTGGTGGCCACCAGGGCCGCCACCAGGAAGAAGAAGGCCGGGAAGACCCGGGCGATGGCCTCGATCCGGTCGGCGTTCTGTTCAAAGGTCACGATGCTGGTGACTGTTCCGCGGTCCAGCACATACCACTCGCCGGATTCGATCTTGGCCACCTGTTCCTCGGCGTCGTTGATCTGTTTGCGTCCCTCGGCCAGCTGGGCCTCGGCTTCCTGTTTCTGGGCAGCGAACTCTTCCTTGGCGGTCTCAAGCCCTGCGGCGCCCTCGTTGTACTCGATCCAGCCCGCATTCAGCTTGCTGCGGGCGGCGGCCAGCTGGGCCTCGGCCTGGTCAAAGGAAACCCAGGCCGTGGCGTTGCCGGTGTTGAGGGCCAGCTGCCCTTCCAACAGGGCCAGCTTCATCTCCCGCAGAGCCGCCTCGGCCTCGGTGACCAGCTGCTCGTTGGAGAGATCCGGGGAGGAGATCAGCCCCTGCTGATACATCTGGACCTTGCCCTCGTCCAGCTGAGCCTGGTAGCTGGCCAGCTGGTTATACGTATTGTCATAGAGGTTCTGGGCCCGGGCCAAAAGATCCCGCAGCTCGGTGTATTCCTGGTCGTCGGGTTCCACATCTTCCAGAGCCTGGCGGGCGTTTTCCAGAATCCCCTCGGCGTATTCCAGCATGGGGTCGGCCACCTTTTTCAGGTTGACCAGAAGCTTGATCTGCTGAAGCTGATCCTCAAAATCCAGCACCTGCTCCTGGCCGTTCAGAATCTCTTCTGCGCCGCTGGACATGGTGCCGGGGAAATCGTTTTTCTGCTGGTTCAGCTGGGCCTGGCCGGCGGAGTATTCCGCTTCGCCGGCGTTCAGCTCCGCCAGGGCGGCATCCAGCCGCTGCTCGGCCTCGGCCAGCTGAGCCTCGGCCTCGGCGAACTTCTGATTGGCCTCAGCTTCCTTCTGGGCAAATTCTTCTTTTGCGTCTTCCAGGGCGGCGGCGGCGCTGTCGATCAGCTCCTCCCGGCGCTGGGCCGACTGGGTCTCGCTGATTTCCTCCAGCCGCTGGCTCACCGTCTCCACCGCGTCGGTGTACTGGTCGGTGCCGTATTCATATTGGGCGGCATCTGCCACCTTGAGGTAGCAGGAGGAATAATAATCCGCGGTAAAACTGCCGTCCGCCACAAAGACCACCAGATTCAGTTTGCCGGTGCCGGCAGTGCTGCTGTCACTATCGATGGAAAAATGCAGCGGGTCCTGGACGATGCCCACCACCGTCAGAGTCTCGGCGGGCAGGGCGTCCTCTGCCCCGGAGAGGGTCAAAACGCTACCGATGGCCGGGGCGCTGCCGGTGCCCACCGCAGCCACCACACATTCGCCCTCCGCTTCGGGCATCCGGCCCTCTAACAGAACCACCCGGTTCATGTTTTCTTCGGTCTCGGCTGCGGGGTCCGGGGGTAGCTGCTGAACCCGGATGGTCAGCACGTCGCTCTTTTGGATGGTGGCGGTGCAGTCCACCGACTTCACCGGCATAACGGCGCTGACCCCTTCGGTGGCCGCAATGGCCTCAATATCGTCCTCGTTGAGGCCCAGGGTGGAGACCACCCGCAGGTCAAAGAGGTTCTGCTGCTCGAAATAGACCCGCTGGGCCCGGCGCATATCGGGGCCGACGCTCATCAGACCGGTGAGCATCATGACGCCCAGCATGATGATGCCAAAAAAGGAGATAAAGCGGCTTTTGGCGTGCCCCATCTCCCGCCAGATATTTTTACGATACGTTTTGTTCAACACGGTTCTCACCACTCGATCTGCTCTACGGGCACAGGATGTTCGTTCACCTCATTGGACAGGATCTGACCGCTGCGCACCTGGATGATCCGGTCGGCCATGGCGGTCAGGGCGGTGTTGTGGGTGATGACAATGACCGTCCGCCCCGTCTCCCGGCAGGTGCGCTGCAACAGGGCCAGCACCGCTTTGCCGGTCTTGTAGTCCAGCGCGCCGGTGGGCTCGTCACAGAGCAGAAGTTTCGGGTTTTTGGCCAGGGCCCGGGCGATGGACACCCGCTGCTGTTCGCCGCCCGACAGCTGGGCCGGGAAGTTGTTCAGCCGCTCCCCCAGCCCCACACTGCGCAACGTCTCCGCCGGGTCCAGGGGGTGCTTGCAGATCTCGCTGGCCAGCTCCACATTTTCCAGGGCGGTGAGGTTCTGCACCAGGTTATAAAACTGAAACACAAACCCCACGTCGTACCGGCGGTAGCTGGTCAGCTCTTTTTCGGTGAAACGGCTGACCTCCTGGCCGTCCAGAATGATCCGGCCCTCGTCACAGGTGTCCATTCCGCCCAGCATATTCAGCAGGGTGGTCTTGCCCGCGCCCGAGGGACCCACGATGATGCAGAACTCGCCCTTATCCACATAAAAATTCATGTGGTCGGCGGCGTTGATCCGTACGCTGCCGGTTTGGTAATACTTCGACACATCAATAAAATTCACAAAATGTTCCATAATTGCCTCTTTGTCCGGTTGCCAAGATAGAAGCACCCTTTAAATTTATATTTCTTATACTAATATAGTGCATCTCCCTGCGGATTTGCAACAAAAACACGCTTTATTTGAAAAAACTTCACATTTTGTCTTTAACTCCAAAAGCCCCTTGACTTGCCCACTTCAGTGTGTTAAAATAACACCAGTTTTTCAAAAACAGCATCAAATGCGTTGACGGGGAAAAAACAATTTTGTTCCGTTTGCAGAGAGCCGCCGGGTGGTGCGAGGCGGTGCGGGAGGAATTGCCTACTGGCCCCTGAGCGGCAGGGCTGAACCATTGTTTCAGTAGGCCCTGACGGACGCCCACCGTTACAGGGGCAGCGATTCGCCGCCAAAAGCCGATCGTGATGAGTGGCCGCAGTTTCTGCGGCAAAGAGAGTGGTACCACGGGCCGCCTTGTATTAGAATTTACAGGCTCTCGTCTCTCAAGGTTTTCGCCTTGAAAGACGAGAGCCTTTTTTGATCCGCATTTTTCCTGTATCTTATTTCGCGGCCCCGCAAATGCCGCCTGTTTTGGAGGAAATGACTATGATGGACGCTACCAAGTACGCACCGGGATACTACCCCGCCCCCGCCGGCTACGACAGCTGGGTGAAAAAGGACCACATCGAGACGGCCCCCGCCTTTTGCAGCGTGGACCTGCGGGACGGCAACCAGGCCCTGATCGTCCCCATGAGCCTGGACGAGAAGCTGGAGTTCTTCCAGATGCTGGTGAAGATCGGCTTCAAGGAAATCGAGGTGGGGTTCCCCGCCGCCAGCGACACCGAGTATGAATTCCTGCGCACCCTGATCGAGCAGAACATGATCCCCGAGGACGTCACCGTCCAGGTTCTGACCCAGTGCCGCGACCACATCATCCGCCGCACCTTCGAGGCCGTCAAGGGCGCACCCCGGGCGGTGATCCACTTCTACAACTCCACCTCGGTGGCCCAGCGAGAGCAGGTGTTCCACAAGTCGAAGGAAGAGATCAAGAAGATCGCCACCGACGGCGCTACCCTGGTCAAGCAGCTGAGCGAGGAGTACGAGGGCAACTTCCTCTTTGAGTACAGCCCCGAGAGCTTCACCGGCACCGAGCCCGAGTACGCCGTGGAGGTCTGCAACGCAGTGCTGGACATCATGCAGCCCACCCCCGACCGGCCCATGATCATCAACCTGCCGGTCACCGTGGAGATGAGCATGCCCCACGTTTACGCCAACCAGATTGAGTATTGCAGCAAGAACCTGCATTACCGGGACAGCGTCATCCTCTGCACACACCCCCACAACGACCGGGGCACCGGCGTAGCCTGCGCCGAGCTGGCAGTCCTGGCTGGGGCCCAGCGGATCGAGTGCTGCCTCTTCGGCAACGGCGAGCGGACCGGCAACGTGGACGCCATCACCCTGGCCATGAACATGTACAGCCACGGCGTGGACCCGAAGCTGGACTTCTCCGATATGCCCGCCATCTGCGAGACCTACGAGCGGGTGACCCGGATGCACATCTACGAGCGCACCCCCTACGCGGGCCAGCTGGTGTTCGCCGCCTTCTCGGGCAGCCACCAGGACGCCATCGCCAAGGGGATGGCCTACCGCCGGGAGAAGGGCGAGCACCGCTGGACCTGCCCCTATATCCCGGTGGACCCCCACGACATCGGCCGCACCTACGACGCCGACGTCATCCGGATCAACAGCCAGAGCGGCAAGGGCGGCATCGGCTTTGTGCTGGAGCAGAACTACGGCTACAACCTGCCCCCCAAGATGCGGGAGGCCCTGGGCTACAAGGTCAAGGGCGTGTCCGATCACAGCCACAAGGAGCTGAGCGCCGCCGAGGTCTGCGAGATCTTCGAGCGTGAGTTCCTCAACAAGAATAAACCTCTGGACATTGTGGAAGTCCACTACGCCCAGAAAAACGGCATCACCGCCACCGTCACCCTGGACCGGAACGGCCAGCGGAAAGAAGTGGTGGCCATCGGCAACGGCCGTCTGGACGCCGTGGCCAACGCCATCCAGAGCGCCACCGGCATGGACTTCCATCTGGACCACTATTCGGAGCATAGCCTGGACGGCGGCTCCACCTCCCGCGCGGCCTCCTATGTGAGCCTGGTCTGGGGCGACGGCTCCACCACCTGGGGCGCGGGCACCGACACCGACATCATTGTGGCCGGCACCAAAGCCCTGCTTTCGGCCATCAACGGCAAGTAACCTCGAACGGATCTTAGGATAAAAGGAGAGAGCATCATGGGAATGACCCTGACACAGAAAATCCTCGCCGCCCACGCCGGCCTCCCGGAGGTTAAGGCGGGCCAGCTGATCAACGCCAAGCTGGACATTGTCCTGGGCAACGACATCACCACCCCGGTGGCCATCAACGAGTTCGAGAAGGCCGGTTTCAACCAGGTCTTTGACAAAGAGCACATCGCCATTGTGCTGGACCACTTCGTCCCCAACAAGGACATCAAGAGCGCCACCCAGTCCAAGCAGTGCCGGGAGTTCGCCAACAAGTACGATATCCTGAACTTCTATGACGTGGGCCAGATGGGCATTGAGCACGCCCTGCTGCCCGAAAAGGGCATCGTCACCGCCGGCGACTGCGTCATCGGCGCCGATAGCCACACCTGCACCTACGGCGCATTGGGAGCTTTCTCCACCGGCGTCGGCTCCACCGACATGGCCGCAGGCATGGCCACCGGCATGGCCTGGTTCAAGGTCCCCGCCGCCATCAAGTTCGTCCTGACCGGGGCTTTGCAGCCTCCTGTCTCGGGCAAGGATTTGATCCTCTCCATCATCGGCCAGATCGGTGTGGACGGTGCTCTCTATAAGTCCATGGAGTTCACCGGCCCGGGCGTGGCCAGCCTGACCATGGACGACCGCCTCTGCGTCTGCAACATGGCCATCGAGGCCGGCGCCAAAAACGGCATCTTCCCGGTGGACGAGGTCACCAAGGCATACCTGGCGGGCCGCAGCCAGCGCCAGCCGGTCTACTACACCGCCGACGAGGACGCCGAGTACGAGCAGGTCATCGAGATTGACCTGTCGAAACTGGAGCCCACCGTCAGCTACCCCCACCTGCCCGAGAACACCCACCCCGCCGCCGAGGGCAGCAAGATCAAAATCGACCAGGTGGTGATCGGCAGCTGCACCAACGGCCGCCTGGAAGATATGGAGGCCGCCTACAACATCCTCAAGGGTAAGCACATCGCCAAGGGCGTCCGGGGCATCATCATCCCCGCCACCATGGCCGTCTACAAAGAGTGCATCCTGCGGGGCTGGACCGAGGCCTTCATTGATGCAGGCTGCATCGTCTCCACCCCCACCTGCGGCCCCTGCCTGGGCGGTTATATGGGCATCCTGGCCGAGGGCGAGCGGTGCGTTTCCACCACCAACCGCAACTTCGTGGGCCGGATGGGCCACGTCAAGAGCGAGGTCTACCTGGCCAGCCCGGCCACGGCAGCCGCCTCGGCCCTGACCGGATACATCACCGACCCCCGCACCGTCTGAGCCGCCACACCCAACAGGAAAGGACTGCTGTACTATGAACGCAAAAGGTCATGTTTTTAAATATCCGGACAACGTGGACACCGACGTGATTATTCCCGCCCGCCACCTGAACACCCAGGACGCCAAAGAGCTGGCCTCCCACTGCATGGAGGACATTGACGCCGACTTCGTCAAGAAGGTTCAGTCCGGCGACGTGATGGTGGGCGGCTGGAACTTCGGCTGCGGCTCCTCCCGGGAGCACGCCCCCCTCTGCATCAAAACCAGCGGGATCTCGGTGGTCATCGCCAAGAGCTTCGCCCGGATTTTCTACCGCAACAGCATCAACATCGGCCTGCCCATCATGGAGTGCCCCGAGGCAGCCGACGCCATCGCCGCCGGGGATCTGGTGAGCGTGGATTTTGACACCGGCGTCATCACCGACGAGACCACGGGCCGCACCTTCCAGGCCGAGCCCTTCCCGCCCTTCATCCAGGAGATCATCGCCGCCGGCGGCCTGATGAACTCCATCAAAGCCAAAGGCTGAGCCAAAGGGGGTTTATCCGAATGGAAAAGAAAATTGCCGTCATCTGGGGCGACTGCGCCAGCCCCGAAATCGTCAAACAGGCCCTGCGGGTGCTGGACCGGGTAGCCGAGAAATACGGCCACAAGTTCGAGTACATCGACGCGGCCATGGGCGGCGAGGCCATCGACAAATACGGCGATCCCCTGCCCCAGCAGGAGCTGGACAAATGCCTGGCAGCGGACAGCGTCCTGCTGGGCGCGGTGGGCGGCCCCAAGTGGGAGGGCCTGCCGGGCGAGCAGCGCCCCGAAAAGGGCCTTTTGCGGCTGCGGGCCGGGATGGGCCTCTATTCCAACAACCGCCCCGCCAAGATCTGGCCCCAGCTGGCCCCGGCCAGCCCCCTGAAGCCCGAGATCGTGGAAAAGGGGATCGACTTCATCATCGTGCGGGAGCTGATCGGCGGCGTCTACTTCGGTGAACACCGCACCGACACCCTGCCCAATGGCGAAAAGCAGGCGGTGGACCTGATGCCCTATTCCGAGCACGAGATCGAGCGGATCGGCCGGATCGGCTTTGAAACCGCTCAGAAGCGCCGCAAGAAACTCTGCTGCGTGGACAAAGCCAACGTCCTGGACACCAGCCGTCTGTGGCGGAGCGTCATGCACCGACTCCAGGCCGAGTACCCCGACGTGGAGTACAGCGAAATGTTCGTGGATAACTGCGCCATGCAGATCGTCAAGAACCCGGCTCAGTTCGATGTCATCGTCACCGAGAATATGTTCGGCGACATCCTCTCGGACGAGGCTTCCATGATTACCGGTTCCATCGGGATGATCCCCTCCTCCTCTCTGGGCGAGGGCACCCGGGGCCTCTACGAGCCGATCCATGGTTCCGCCCCCGACATCGCGGGCCAGAACATCGTCAACCCCACGGCCTGCATCCTCTCGGCGGCCATGATGCTGCGGTACAGCTTCGGGATGGCCGAGGAGGCCGACGCCATCGAGAACGCGGTGGGGGCTGTGCTGGACAAGGGCCTGCGCACCGCCGACAACATGAGCGAGGGCTGCAAATGCCTCTCCTGCTCCGGCATGGGCGACGCCATCCTGGAAGCATTGGGCTAATATAAACAACCAAACAAAGAAAGACAGCGATCGGATTTCCGCATCCGGCCGCTGTCTTTTGTTTTGGAGAACGTTGCCGCTTTTTTGAAAAAAAGCGGCGCAAAAAACTTTTCAGACAAAACCCGCATTCTGCGGGTTTTACCAGTGGAATATAAATCTTATTCCCGCAGGCTGCGTTCTTCCTTGAGCTTTTTCCGTAGGGCCCAGAGTTTCCATGTCCCGCGTCCTATCCACAGAAGCATAAAGAGATAGAGAATCAAGAGAAAGCCGTTGCCATTGTCCATCTGCCCATCTCTCAAAGAAATAACCTGAACCATCATATTCATTGTACCGAAAGCGATAACCAGCAGGAGGGTCGCTGCCAGCCAGAGCACCCGCTCCACATGGGTCAGGCGGCTGTCCAGGTCCGAGAACAGCTCAAAGGGCCCTTCCACCGTCTTTTTGCGGAAGTAGATCCAGTTTTTCAGCTTGCCCACATATTCTGCGCCGGTGCCCCGGACAAACCAGATGTACTCCTGGTTTTCTTCTTTTTCCGGGCTGCCGTTCATCATCTCCAGCCGGACGGTGTACTCCCCCGGCTGGCAGCGAGTGAACACATATCGGAAGAAATGCACTTCTTCCAGCACCCAGCCCTCGGCCGCCATCCGGTTAAGCCAGGCTTCTTCCTCTTCGTACTGCCAGAGCCAATAAACTCTCCAGACCGTCTTTCGGTTCTTTCCCGCTTCGCTCATTTTTCCTCGCCCTCCTTATCCTCTGTCGTTCCCAGCACGGCCCGCCCGTTGCGGACCAGCTCCTCCAGCCGGACCAGCTCCTGCCGCAGCACCGCCTGCCCCGCCGGGGTGATGCAATATTTTTTCTGGCGGCTGTCTGCGCTGCCCGACGCCCCTTCGATCCAGCCCTTGCCGCTCAGGGTGTTCAGTGCCCCGTAGAGGGTGCCCGCCGCCAGATGCACCCGGCCCCCGCTCATCCGCTCTGTCTCCTGCATGATGCCGTAGCCGTGCCGCGGCTGGTTCAGCGAGAGCAGAATATAAAAGACCGCCTCGGTCAACGCCGAAGTTTCGCTCATCCTGTCCCCTCCTCTCACTATATCGCCTACCGATATATCCGTCTTCATTATATCGGATGCCGATATAATTGTAAAGAGGATTTTCCCGCTTTCGCTCCTGTTTATGATGAATGCATTTCATTTGACAAATCAATTTTGGTATCTTATACTAAAAAACATCCGGCAGTACCCGCCGGGAGCAAGCGGCCTTTCCTTTCGCGTCTGTGCGAGCGACCGCACGGGCCCAAAAGAAGGGGCCGCTTTTCCCATTGGGTGGGCGCGCCGCGCCCGGACTATTTTTCAGGATAAGGAAGTTGCACTACCATGCTGACACTGGATAAAATCTACCACGCCGCCTTTGTGCTCAAAGACGTCGCCCGCAAAACCGACCTGATCGAAGCCCCCCGCCTGGCCAGTGACTGCCAGATTTACCTCAAGACCGAGAACTTGCAGGCCACCGGCAGTTTCAAGGTCCGGGGCGCTTATTACAAGATCAGCCAGCTTTCCGCCGAGGAGCGGGCCAAGGGCGTCATCGCCTGCTCGGCGGGCAATCACGCCCAGGGCGTGGCCCTGGCCGCCACCCGGATGGGGATCAAGAGCATCGTCTGCATGCCGGACGGCGCCCCCATCATGAAGGTGGAGAGCACCAAGCACCTGGGCGCCGAGGTCTGTCTGGTGCCCGGTACCTACGATGACGCCCATGACAAGGCCGTGGAGCTCCAGGCCGAGACCGGCATGACCTTCATCCACCCCTACGACGACGAGCTGGTCATCGCGGGCCAGGGCACCATCGGCCTGGAAATCCTGGACCAGCTGCCCGACCTGGACGCCGTGATCGTCCCCATCGGGGGCGGCGGCCTGATCTCGGGCGTAGCCTTCGCCATCAAATCCCTCCGGCCGGAGGTCAAGGTCTACGGCGTCCAGTCCGCCGGGGCCCCCAGCATGTACCTCTCGCTGCTGGAACACAAGTACCAGACCTTGGCCACCGCCTCCACCTTTGCCGACGGCATCCAGGTTAAGACCCCCGGCGAGCTGACCTATGAGCTCTGTGAAAAATACGTGGACCAGGTGGTCACCGTCAGCGAGGACGAGACCGCCGCCGCCATCCTCTCCCTGATGGAGAATCAGAAGCTGGTGGCCGAGGGCGCAGGCGCCGTATCTGTGGCCGCCGCCCTCTTCCACAAGCTGCCGCTGGAGGGCAAAAAAGTGGTCTGCCTGGTGTCGGGCGGCAACATTGACGTCAACATCCTGAACCGGGTCATCACCCGAGGCCTGGTGATGAGCGGCCGGAAAGCCAACCTGATGATCGCCCTGGAGGATAAGCCCGGCCAGCTGACCCTGGTCTCCAAGATCGTGGCCCAGTGCGGCGGCAACGTGGTGTCGGTCCAGTACGATGGCTCCGACCCCAACATGCCCATCGCCAGCTGTTTCCTGAAACTGGGCCTCGAGACCCGGGACGCCGCCCAGATCGAGCAGATCCGGGCCGAGCTGACCAAAGCCGGGTTCCAGCTGGTCACCGAGCGGGCCTGAACCATTTTTTCAAAACCATAATAAGGAGAGCTGAAACATGAAGGTTATTTCCACCCAGAACGCCCCCGCCGCCATCGGCCCTTACAGCCAGGCCATCGACCTAGGGAACATGGTCTTTGTCTCGGGCCAGATCCCCGTAGACCCCGCCACCGGCGCCATGGCCGACACCATCGAGGCCCAGGCCCGCCAGAGCCTGGCCAACCTGAAGGCCATCCTGGCCGAGGCCGGGCTGACCATGGCCAACGTGGTCAAGACGGTGATCTTCCTGGCCGATATCAACGACTTCGCAGCGGTCAACGCCGTCTATGCCGAGGCGTTCGCCGAGCCCTACCCCGCCCGCAGCTGCGTGCAGGTAGCCGCCATCCCCAAGGGCGCCCGGGTCGAGATTGAGTGCATCGCCGTCCGGAACTAATTTGACACAAAGATAACAAGCAACGCCCCCGCCGCATTTCTCCGGCAGGGGCGTTGTTATTTGTATGGGAATTTATGGTCCAGTTTGTGGGGTTATTTCTGCACCCCGGCCATGCACTGCTCGATAAATTGCCGGGCCACCCGGGGGCTGCGGCCCCCCGCCCGGATGGCGAAGGCCTCGGCCTTGACCAGCAGCTGATCCAAAGGCATCTGGACCCCGTACTGCTTGGCCAGCTCGGTGAGGATGGCCTCGAACCGGGCCTTCTCCGGCCGCTGAAAGGTGACCGTCAGGCCGAACCGGGCCGACAGGCTCATGAGCTCCTGGCGGGTGTCGGCCTCGTGGATGTCATCGCCGGTGCGGTCGGTGAGGGTCTCTTTGATCAGGTGGCGGCGGTTGGAGGTGGCATAGACCGCGATGTTCTGGGCCCGGCCCCCCACGCTGCCCTCCAGAATGGCCTTGAGGGCGGCGAAGTTGTCGTCGTTGGCCGTAAAGCTCAGATCGTCGATGAAGAGGATAAACTTGAGGGGGTTGGCCGCCAGGCTATCCATCAGGTCGGGGATCTGGTAGAGCTGGTTCTTCTTGACCTCCACCAGCCGCAGGCCCTCGGCGGCGTATTCGTTGGCGATGGCCTTGACGGCGCTGGATTTACCGGTGCCCGCGTCGCCGTAGAGCAGCACGTTGTTGGCAGGCATCCCGGCCAGCAGGGCCTTGGTGTTGGCGATGACCTTTTCCCGCTCCCGCTCGTAGCCCGGTAGCTCCGAAAGCCGCTGGGGATCGGGGTATTTCACCGGCACCAGATGGCCCTCGTCCACCGTGAAAACGTGGTATTTGGCGAACATTCCGTACCCCTTGCGGCCCACCTGGTCCAGGCGCTTGAGATAAGCGGCGGCAAGGTCGGTTTCGGCGGTCTCCCACCGGGGCAGGAAGGCCAGGGCCGCCCGCTCCGCCTCGGGCAGGGCCGAAAGCAGATCCTCCAGGGTCAGGCCGCCCAGCTGCTGCAAAAAGTCCAGCTCGCTTTTCAGCGCCCCTTCCAGCACCGCCGGGTGCTGGCCGTGGGCCCACCGGCGGACACAGATATTCTCGCTCTCCAAAACAGCCGCTGAGAGATACTCGCTCCAGTTGGGGGTGGTCTCAAACAGCGCCGCCTCAAACTCCCCCGCCGCGCTGGCCAGGGCGGCCGCAGTGCAGCCGAGCCGGGCGGCGGTATCTACCAGGGCGACCAGTTTTTCCATCACCGGGTCGGCCAAAAGCCCCCGAAAAATCACAAGCCCGTGCAGCCGGGCGTTCCATTCTTTCAGTTCCATGATACCAGCTTCCTTTGATCCAGGTTTGCGCCAAAAAGGCAGTCGTTTGTTCCTTTATCAGTATATCCCGGGGCCCTTATTCCTGCAAGAGATAACGAATGTTTTTCATCTTGTAGTTTGTTCTCTTTGACAAAAGTATTGATTGACAAAACGGGAACTTTTTAGTATAGTAAATTGCAACAAATGTAAATGCGCTGATGGGAAAAAGTAACGCATGACCTCTGTTTTTCAGAGAGCTGCCGGGCGCTGCGAGGCAGCAGACACGCCGTGCGCGAAGTCCTCCCGGAGCAGCCTGTTGAAGGGCATTGTCCTTGTAAGCAGAGCCGGTTGCATCCGTTACCATGCAGGGCCTTGTTTGAGGCCTACGAGCGGGCGCGGCCCAACGCCGCGTCAACGAGAGTGGTACCGCAGAGAGCTTATTGTTAAGGTCTTTGTCTCTTGGTTTGCAGGGGACGAAGGCTTTTTTCTTTATCCGTTCCCCTGTTCCCCGCCCTATCACTCAGCGAAAAGAGAGAGGAGAAACAGATCATGCTGCTGAACGGTTCTCAAATTTTTGTCGAGGTGCTCTGCGAGCAGGGCGTCGATACAATTTTCGGCTACCCCGGCGGCGCTGTGCTGAACCTGTACGACGAACTGTATAAGAATTCGGACCGGATCACCCATATCCTGACGGCCCACGAGCAGGGCGCCTCCCATGCAGCGGATGGCTACGCCCGCGCCACCGGCCGCACCGGCGTCGTGCTGGCCACCAGCGGCCCGGGCGCCACCAACCTGGTCACCGGCATCGCCACCGCTTATATGGACAGCATCCCCATGGTGGCCTTTACCGGCAACGTAGGCACCAGCCTGCTGGGCCGGGACAGCTTCCAGGAAGCCTACATTGAGGGCATCACCATGCCCATCACCAAACACAACTTCACCGTCCGCCGGGTGGAGGATCTGGCCGATACCATGCGGGCAGCCTTCCGGATCGCCCAGAGCGGCCGCAAGGGCCCGGTGCTGGTGGATATCCCCAAGGATGTCACCGCCAACAAGTGCGAGTTCACCCACCAGCAGCCCGAGCAGATCCGCACCGTCACTACCTTTGACGAGGAGCGGGTGGCCCAGGCCGCCGAGATTATCAACGGCGCCCAGCGGCCTCTGATCTACTTTGGCGGCGGCGTCCGGAGCGCGGCCAGCTGCCAGCCCCTGCGGGATCTGGTTCACAAGGCCGGCATCCCCGCCACCTATACCCTGATGGCGGCGGGTGTGGTGCCCTACGGCGACCCCCTGAATCTGGGCATGATCGGCATGCACGGCTGCTACACCGCCAACCGGGCCGTCAACGAGGCCGACGTGGTCATCGCCATCGGCACCCGGTTCTCCGACCGTGTGGCCCTGAAACCCAGCACCTTCGCCAAGAAAGCCACCATCATCCAGATCGACATCGACCCCAGCGAGATCGGCAAGAACGTGGACATCGACCTGTCCATCGTGGGGGATGCGGCCTATATCCTGCGGGCCATGCTGCCCATGATCGAGCCCGCCCAGCACGACGAGTGGATGGCTCTGATCCACGACTGGCAGTCCCACGACTACCATCCGAAGTCCGACCCCAGCCGCCTGATGCCCCACCAGGTCATCGGCGAGGTGTGCAGCCAGTGCGGCCCCGAGGCCGTCTACGTCACCGACGTAGGCCAGCACCAGATGTGGGCCGCCCAGTACCTGCGCCACGCCAAGAGCCGCGGGTTCATCACCAGCGGGGGCCTGGGCACCATGGGCTTTGGCTACGGCGCCGCCATCGGCGCCCAGATGGCCCTCGGGCGGGATCAGCGGGTGGTGATGTTCACCGGCGACGGTTCCTTCCACATGAACCTGAACGAGGCCTGCACCGCCGTCAGCTACGAGCTGCCCATCATCACTGTTATCTTTAATAACCAGGTGCTGGGCATGGTCCGCCAGTGGCAGACCAGCTTCTACGGCAAACGCTACTCCCAGACCGACCCCCACCGCAAGACCGACTACGTCAAGCTGGCCGAGGGCTTCGGGCTGAAGGGCTACCACTGCGAGACTCTGGCCGAGTTCCAGGCCGCTTTCGCCGAGGCACTGACCCGCAAGGGCCCCACCTGGATCGAGTGTGTCATCGACAAGGACGAGAAGGTCCTGCCCATGATCCCCGCCGGCGGCGACATCAACGACATCATCATGGATTGAGGGAGGGAAAACCATGCAACAAACTGTACAGCGCAAGGTGGTCAGCCTTTTGGTGGATAACCAGTCCGGCGTTCTGGCACGGGTTTCCAGCCTGTTCTGCCGCCGGGGTTTCAACATCGACAGCCTGACCGTTTCGGCCACCAACGACCCCACCGTCAGCCGGATCACCATTACCGTCCTGGCCAACAACGAGCGGGAGCTGGAGCAGCTGCTGCTCCAGACCGAGCGGCTGGAGGTGACCCGCCAGGTCTTTGTCTTGGACGAGGCCAAGACCCTGCAGCGGGAGCTGCTGCTTTTGAAAGTGGCCGCCACCGTGGCCAACCGGGCCGAGCTGCGGGAGATCGCCAGCATCTACAAGGCCAAGATCATCGACCTGTCCCCCGACAGCATGGTCTTTGAGCTGACCGGCAAACCCCAGAAGATCGATGCGTTCCTCTTGATGTTCGAGGGGTACACCATTCTGGAGCAGTGCCGCACCGGCGTCACCGCCCTGGAGCGGGGCGGGATGCACCAGCACATGCAGAAGCCCGCCCAGGAGATCCGGGCGGCCCAGCTGCCTCTGCCCGGCACCTGCTGCCCCCGCTGAGCCTGATTTTCCGCCCCGATGCGGGCCGAAAAATAGATTGCTTTGAAACACCAAAATTATAAAATTGCAAAAAAGGAGATCATCACTATGGCAATCAAGAAATACTACGACAGCGACTGCAACCTGGGCGTCCTCGACGGCAAGACCGTGGCCGTGATCGGCTTCGGCAGCCAGGGCCACGCCCACTCCGAGAACCTGGCCGAGAGCGGCGTCAACGTGGTGGTCGGCCTGCGCAAGGGCTCCGGCCACTGGGAGAAGGCCGCCAAGTTCGCCGAGACCCACGACAACTTCAAGGTCATGGAGGTCGAGGAGGCTGCCAAGGCCGGCGACGTGGTCATGATGCTGGTGCCCGACGAGCTGTGCGCTGACATCTACAACAAGCAGGTTGCCCCCTACATGACCGAGGGCAAGGCTCTGGCTTTCGCTCACGGCTTCAACATCCACTTCAAGACCATCGTGGCCCCCAAGAACGTGGACGTCATCATGATCGCCCCCAAGGGCCCCGGCCACACCGTCCGCAGCCAGTACATTGAGGGCCACGGCGTGCCCAGCCTGATCTGCGTGGAGCAGGACTACACCGGCAAGGCCAAGGAGATCGCTCTGGCTTACGCTTCCGGCATCGGCGCAGGCCGCGCCGGCATCCTGGAGACCACCTTCAAGGAAGAGACCGAGACCGACCTGTTCGGCGAGCAGGCGGTTCTGTGCGGTGGCGTCTGCGAGCTGATCCACGCAGGCTTCGACACCCTGGTGGAGGCTGGCTACGCCCCCGAGATGGCTTACTTTGAGACCTGCCACGAGATGAAGCTGATCGTTGACCTGATCAACGAGGGCGGCTTCTCCAAGATGCGTTACTCCATCTCCAACACCGCCGAGTACGGCGACTACCGCACCGGCAAGCGCCTGATCACCGAGGAGACCCGCAAGGAGATGAAGAAGATCCTGACCGAGATCCAGGACGGCACCTTCGCCTCCGAGTTCCTGACCGAGATGAGCGATAAGGGCGGCCGGAAAGTCCACTTCCTGGCACAGCGCCGCATCCAGAACGACCACCCCATCGAGAAGGTGGGCGCTGAGCTGCGCAGCATGATGAGCTGGCTGAAGAAGTAAGCTCTCCCCCTATTTACAACCCGCGAAACGCCGGCTTCGACGCATCTGCCGCCGGAGCCGGCGCTTTGTTTTTCGAGGAGGTTATTCCGATGAGAAGCGACAACGTGACCAAAGGCTCGGAGCGCGCCCCCAACCGAAGCCTGTTTTACGCCCTGGGCTACACCCCCGAAGAGCTGGACCGCCCCCTGATCGGCGTGGTTTCGGCTTACAGTGAGATCGTGCCCGGCCACATGAACCTGGACAAGCTGGCCGACGCCGTCAAAGCGGGCGTCGAGATGGCGGGCGGCACCCCCATTCTGATCCCGGCCATTGGCGTCTGCGACGGCATCGCCATGGGCCATGTGGGCATGAAGTACAGCCTGGCCAGCCGCGAGCTGATCTGCGACAGCGTGGAGACCATGTTCATGGCCCACCAGCTGGACGGCCTGGTTCTGGTGCCCAACTGCGATAAGATCGTCCCCGGCATGGTGATGGCCGCAGTGCGGATGGATATCCCCGCGGTGGTCTGCTCCGGCGGCCCCATGCTGGCGGGCAGCTACGGCGGCGAGGAGGTCAGCCTCTCCAAGATGTTCGAGGCCGTGGGCGCCTATAAAGCCGGCATGATCACCGAGGATCAGCTGGAGGACTGCACCTGCAACTGCTGCCCCAGCTGCGGCAGCTGCTCGGGCATGTACACCGCCAACAGCATGAACTGCCTGTGCGAGGCCATCGGCATCGCCCTGCCCGGCAACGGCACCATTCCCGCCGTCTACTCCAAGCGGCTCCATCTGGGCAAGCATGCCGGCATGGCCATCATGGAACTGGTGAAGAAGGGCGTCACCGCCCGGCAGATCATCAACGAGCGGTCCATCCGGAACGCTCTGGCCTGCGACATGGCCCTGGGCTGCTCCACCAACACGGTGCTGCACCTGCTGGCCATCGCCTATGAGGCAGGGGTACCCATCGACCTGGCCCTCTTCAACGAGATCAGCGCCAAGACCCCCAACCTCTGCCACCTGGCCCCGGCCGGCCCCACCCATATGCCCGACCTCTACGCGGCAGGCGGCATCCCCGCCGTTCAGGCCGAGCTGGCCAAGAAGGGCCTGCTGGATCTGGACGTGATGACCGTCACCGGCAAGACCCTGGGCGAGAACATCCAGGGCGCCCATATCCTGAACGAGAAGGCCATCCGGCCCATCGACAACCCCTACAGCACCACCGGCGGCCTGCAGATCCTCTGGGGCAACATTGCGCCGGACGGCTGCGTGGTCAAGCGGAGCGCCGTGGCCCCCGAGATGCAGCAGCACACCGGCCCGGCTCGGGTCTTTGACAGCGAGGAGACCGCCATTGCGGCCATCTACGCGGGCAAGATCGTGCCGGGGGATGTGGTGGTCATCCGGTACGAGGGCCCCAAGGGCGGCCCCGGCATGCGGGAGATGCTCAACCCCACCTCGGCTCTGGCGGGCATGAAGCTGGACACCACCGTGGCCCTGATCACCGACGGTCGGTTCTCGGGCGCATCCCGCGGCGCGGCCATCGGCCACGTCAGCCCGGAGGCAGCTTCCGGCGGCCCCATCGGCCTGATTGAGGAAGGGGATCTGATCTCCATCGACATCCCCAATGCCAAGATCACCCTGGAAGTCCCGGACGAGGTTCTGGCCCAGCGGAAGGCGAAGTACGTCGCCCCCGAGGCCAACATCAAGACCGGCTGGCTGTCCCGCTACGCCCGGATGGTCACCAGCGCCAACCTGGGCGCGGTGCTCAAGTAAGCGAGCGCACAATTCAATAAAAAAGGCTCCGCTCCTGGAAAAGGTGAACCGCTCCAGTAAAAGTAGACAATGAAAAAAGAAGGCCTCCTGTGGTAGAATAAAACTACTACAGGAGGTCTTTGCTATGCCCAGAAAATACAGCCACATTCAGGAACACGAGAAGGAAATAATAGAGCTTCGCAGCCAGGGAATG
>NZ_BQKV01000016.1 GCF_022180365.1 Faecalibacterium gallinarum | reverse complement strand
CCCAGTCCATCTGGTAAGTTTCACCGGGTTCTGTAGTGTACCGGCGACCACGGTTTCCCTGGGGCGCAACCAGCTGGCGTTTAGCTGGAATGAGGTCCTTGTGGGCGGCAATATACTCTTTTACAATGGTCGCTCCTCCTTCAAAACCAGCCTGTTTCAAACGCTCCAATACGACAGAGGAATTCTTGACACCTTGGCGCAGTAAGCTGTCTAACAGGCCGGTATAACCGCTGAGTTTTGTGACCCTATGTTTACTGCCTTTGGTGCTGCGAGGCAAGTCTTGAAAGCCGTTTCTTTTGAGTCTGCGCAGTCTGCTACGAGATACGC
>NZ_BQKV01000015.1 GCF_022180365.1 Faecalibacterium gallinarum | reverse complement strand
ACCCTCAGTCAGGTAAATTTGCTCCCATTGTTGAATTCGGTAATGGTTGCATACTTGAAAGCGCCGGGCCGTTTCCCGGTAACCCAGCTTTTCTTCCAGCATGGTTTCGATTACCATTTTCTTGAATTCCGGTGTATATCTCTTGTTTGACTTCCCTTTTGGCACAATAAAACACCCCATTTGTTTTCAGTATACCATACTGTCTAACAAATGGGGTGCAGTTCACAAGGCCGGTCCTTTTTCGTTGGGAGGATTATTCAGCGAAGTACCTGGATGGAAATGCGGGTCAGATACCCCTCCGGGTCGGCCATGGAGACCTCGTCCAGCACCGCCTCTTTGTAGCAGAATTCCCCGGGGCGGAACCCATGCTCGGCGAAAAAATCCTTCAAAAGCTGAAAGGCCGGGGCGGCGTTGTAGTAGTCCCCCGCAAGATAGGTCACCGCGTACTCCCCCGCCGGTTTGATGTGGCAGGGGTGATCCTGGGGCCGATCCACTACCTTGGTGAAAAAATAGGAGTAACAGCCCCACTCCCCCCGGGCCAGAAAGTCGGCAGAGACCATGGCCCCGTAGGGGTGGCCCGCGTTCAGCCCGTTCCGGCTGCAATAGCCGATGTGACTGCACAGGGCCGAAAAGACCTAGTCGTGCTCCCCGGTGTTGATGGGCGGGCTGAGGACCAGATATTCCTCGGGCATCTCTTCCAGCCCCACCCGGCCGATCTGGCCCTGGACCCGGGGCTGGCGGCTCAGCGCCACCAGGCTCAGCTTTGTGTCAATCACCTGCTCGATTCGGCGGAGCTTCTCCTGCTCCTGGCGGACCTTCTCTTTCTGCTGTTCCAATAATTGGCGCAGGGCCTCGGGGCTGCGGTGGTCGATGTACTGGCGGATCTCGCTGAGGGGCATCCCGATTTCCTGCAAACAGCGGATGGTAAAAAACAGGTCACACTGGTTCTCGCTGTAATAGCGGTAGCCGTTTTCGTCCACAAAGGCGGGCCGGAACAGCCCGATGGCGTCGTAGTGAAAGAGGGTCCGCTTGTTGGTATTGCATAGGCGGGCGAATTCTCCTGTATTTATACATGGTTTTGGATTTTTTTGCATAAATATGCGCCTTTTCCTCTTGACTGTAACGTAACGTTACACCCTATTATAGTTGCATTGCATCGAAAGATCAAGGAGGACGAACCACATGCCTGCACTGAGCGACCGCGTTGGAACTTTTACGGATTCGGTCATCCGCCGGATGACCCGGATCAGCGATGAATATGGAGCCATCAACCTCTCCCAGGGGTTCCCGGATTTTGACCCCCCTGCCGAAATTCTGGACGCCCTGGCCAGGGTGGCCCACGAGGGGCCCCACCAGTATTCCATCACCTTCGGCGCCGAGAATTTCCGCGAGGCTTTGGCCCGCAAACAGTCCCGGGCCATCGGCCGGGAGATCGACCCCGAGAAGGAAATCGTCGTCACCTGCGGCGGCACCGAGTCTATGATGTGCGCCGTCATGACCATCTGCAACCCGGGGGACAAGATCATCGTCTTTTCTCCCTTCTACGAGAACTACGGCGCCGACGCCATCCTCTCGGGGGCCGAGCCCATCTATGTGCCCCTGGTGCCGCCGGAGTATCACTTCGACCTGAAGTTGGTGGAGGAGGGCTTCCGCCAGGGGGCCAAGGGGATCATCGTCTGCAACCCCTCCAACCCCTGCGGCAAGGTCTTTACCCGGGAGGAACTGATGGGCATCGGCCAGCTGGCCCTGCAATACGACGCCTTTGTCATCACCGACGAGGTCTACGAGCACATGGTCTATGCCCCCAACCACCACGTCTGCATGGCCTCTCTGCCCGGGATGTACGAGCACACCATCACCTGCAATTCCCTGTCCAAGACCTACTCCATCACCGGCTGGCGGCTGGGCTACCTGATCGGACCCGAGGAGGTCGTGGAGGGGGCCAAGAAGGTCCACGATTTCCTGACGGTGGGCGCCCCCGCCCCCTTGCAGGAGGCCGCGGTGGTGGGTCTGAACTTTCCCCAGAGCTACTATGACAACCTGCTGGAGACCTACACCCGCAAGCGCCAGCACTTCCTGGACGGGCTGGACCGGATCGGCCTGAAGCACAATATCCCCCAAGGCACCTACTTTGTGCTGGTGGATATCCAGGAATTTCTGGATCTGCCCCAGTTCGCCGGGTACACCGATCTCGAATTCTGCGAGTGGATGATCCGGGAGATCGGCGTAGCGGCGGTGCCGGGTTCCAGCTTCTTCCGGGAGCCGGTGAATAACCTGATCCGCCTCCACTTCGCCCGGGAAGAATCCACCATCGACGAGGCCATCCGCCGCCTGAGCCGGATGGCAGATCTGCTCCACTAAAGGCGCAGGGAGGATTCGTTTATGTCTGCCACAACCTACTTTGCAAACTACACCATCGGCCCCGACGCCTACGAGGCGGTGCCCCGGGTCTGCCGTCTCTACGGCACCCGGGCCCTGCTGATCGGGGGCGAAAAGGCCATGGCCGCCGCTGCCCCCGCCCTGGAAAAGGCCCTGGAAGGCAGCGAGATCCAGATCGCCGCCCGGGAGGTGTTCGGCGCCGACTGCACCGCCCCCCGGATGGACCAGCTGGCCCAGATCGCCCGGCAGTGCGGGGCCGAGATGATTTTCGGCATGGGCGGAGGAAAAGCCCTGGATACCGCCAAGGGCGCTGCCTGGCGGGCCGGGCTGCCGGTCTTTACCTTCCCCACCATTGCGGCCACCTGCGCCGGAACCACCGCCCTCTCGGTGGTCTACCGGGAGGACGGCAGCTTTGACTGCTTCGACTACTTCGACCGGCCGGCGGTCCACTGCTTCATCCACACCGGGGTCATCGCCAATGCCCCGGCCCAGTACCTGCGGGCCGGCATGGGGGACACCTTGGGCAAATACTTCGAGTGCCAATTCTCCTCCCGGGGGGAGTCGTTGCCCCACAGCTCGGCTCTGGCCCGGTCCATCAGCGGGATGTGCTGCTTCCCCCTGCTGGAGCACGGCGCGGCCGCCCTGGAGGACTGCCGCCAGCACCGCGCCACCCCCGCCCTGGAAGAGGCGGTGCTGGCCAACGTGGTGAGCACCGGCCTTGTCTCCCTGCTGGTGGACGAGAACTACAACGGCGCGGTGGCCCACTCAGTCTATTACGGCCTGGTGCTGCTGCCCGGCTTTGAGGAGAAGTTCCTCCACGGGGACGTAGTGGCCTACGGGGTGCTGGTCCAGCTGGCTCTGGACGGCCAGACCGAGGAGCTGCACAAGATCCGCCGCTTTATGCAGGAGCTGGGCATCCCCGCCAGCCTGGCCGAGATGGGGGTCCCCCTGGACCGGGAGCTGCTGGCCCCCGCCCTGGCCGAGGCCGTCCGGGGCCCCGACATGGAGCACATCCCCTACCCGGTCACCGAGGAGATGCTGTTTGAAGCCATGGCCCGGGTGGAGGCCCTGTAACCTCCGCCCCGATTTTTCGTGAGGAGTGAAACCCGATACAATGAATTCATCCACATCCGTCAACCCCAAAAATCTGCTGAAGTTTATCCTGGGCTCGGCCTTCGGCGTTTTGATGTTCCTGATGCCCATCCCCCAGGGGGATTCCTTCACCACCCTGCTGGATTTTCTGAAAACCGGACTGAAAGACCTCTTCGGCGGCAGCATGAACTACATCATCGCCGCCATCCTGGTCTTTTCGGCGGTGATGGGGGTCATTGACCTGATCGCCAAGCCCGATTTTATCCGCAAAAATTCCTATATGTCCAAGGCCTTCCACACCACCCCCTTCTATCTTGGGTCCAAGATTTTGGGCGCGGTGTTCGCTGAACTGCACCCCATTTGTTAGACAGTATGGTATACTGAAAACAAATGGGGTGTTTTATTGTGCCAAAAGGGAAGCCAAACAAGAGATATACACCGGAATTCAAGAAAATGGTAATCGAAACCATGCTGGAAGAAAAGCTGGGTTACCG
>NZ_BQKV01000014.1 GCF_022180365.1 Faecalibacterium gallinarum | reverse complement strand
ACAAACGGATTGCTGTCTGAAATACGCAGACGCAGGCAGTGGAAGCAGCTTGGACAGCAGGTTCACAGATATGAAAATCTGCTGAATAGGGATTTCCACACAGAAAGACCTAACAGCAAATGGGTCACAGATATCTCTTATATCCATACAGAACAAGGTGTCCTGTACCTGTCCATGATCCGGGATTTATACGACAACAGCATTGTGGCCTACAAGACTGCAGCCCAGCAAACGGTGAATCTGGTGCTGGACACCATTCGCCTTGCCATGAAGAAAGCGAAAGTCGCTGGGGAGTTGCACCTCCACAGCGACCAGGGCTTTCAATATACCTCACACGGATATTTTAAGCTGACTCAATCTTACGGCATTACGCCTTCCATGTCAAGACGCGGAAACTGCTATGACAACGCAATGGCCGAAAATTTTTTCGGTATCCTGAAAACAGAATGCATCTACCGCCAAAAGCTCAAGACATTTCAGCAGGCCAACGATCTGATCGACGAGTACATCCACTTCTATAACCACGAGCGGCTCCAGACAAAGACTGGCCTGGCTCCGCTCTCGCTTCGCCAGGCCAGTCTTTGATTCGCTTGTTCTATCCCTTGCAGGCCTCTTTTTTGTACTGTCCGCACAATATGGGGCGGTTCAAAACTTCCGTTCAGCAGCGGTCTTCGATTTTATCATCCTTGTATGATAGCTCCTTCTGCGGGCTTCTCCTCGGCATCCGGGCGCTCAGTCAAGCCTGCTGCAACCGCAATGGCCAGCGAGAAATGCAGTCCCTGTCAGCCGCACCGGCCGCAGAAAAGAAAAAACCCGAACGCCAAAGCGTTCGGGTTTTTATGGTGGAGAATTAGGGACTCGAACCCCAGACCCCCTGCGTGTGATGCAGGTGCTCTAACCAGCTGAGCTAATCCTCCGGATCGGAACGCGATTATTATACCACGCCCCCGATCAAAATGCAAGGGTTTTTTCGATTTTTTCTGTATGCAAAGCCATCTTTTGTTTTTTCTCCGAAGCAGCGCTCTTTTTCTTTGAAAATTCAGTGCTTCCCCCCTGGAGAGGATTGCCCTCGGGCCCAAAGTGTTGTATACTGTTCCTGCAAATTCTTTGGCCCAGCGGGCCACACCTGTCATAAGCGAGGTTTACCAATATGTTGACTGTACGCGGGATCATCACCCTGATCGTGCTGGTCGTACTGTTTGCCCTGGCCGTGGTTTGGATTTCCAAAAACGGCGGCTGGAAGGGCGAGGGCTGCGGGGGCAACTGCTCCGCCTGCCACGAACGGTGCGAGCGCGCCTCCCAAAATAAGAACGAGCCCGAGGACTAAACCGCCCCGGGGCCCAACGCCCGGCGCTCTTATTGCGCCGGGCGTTTTTGCGCTCATCCGCCCCTCAGAGCAGCCCCCGCCGGGCCGCAAACACCGCCAGGGTGCTCAATAGGTCCAGCTGGGCTTTTTGATAGGTGGTACGCCCGATGTGGAGCTTGTCCAGGGTTTTCTCTTCGGTGGTGTGTTCCAGATATCGAATTTGCAGCAGCCCCTCCCGGATGGGGTCACGGTCTTTATAGTAGTCAATGGTCTCCTGGATGGCATCGCACCAGCGCCGGTTCTCCTCACTCTCAAACCGCTGCAAGATGCCATAATTCCAGAGAGCCTTCTTCACTTGCTGGCGTTGTTCGTTGGTCATTCCATCCCTCCGTCCTTCCACAAATGGATTTAAAATCTCCCTTTCTCTCCCCGCACCCAGAAACAGGCCTCCCGTTCCTCGGGGGTAAGCCCCAGCAGGGTGGCCAGCCGCTCCGCTTCTCCCACCTTGAACTCGCTCTGCTCAATCAGCTTGAGACGAAGGGTGTTGGCGCTGATCCCCATGACCTGGGCGATGTGGCCCAGCTTATACCCGCTCTGGCGGATATGCTCCCGCAGTCGTACAATATCTGTCATTTCTTTTTACCCCTTTCTGAACCGTTTGCGTTGAATTTTAATCCACTGACCGAATCTTAGCACCTGGTTGATTTTTTGTCAACCCATTTTCAGAAATTTGTGGATAAAAGTTGATTTTAAATAACCACCTGTGGTATACTAAGGCCATGATACCCTAACCACGGCCTTTTGGCCCACCAGGAGGAACACAACCTATGGATATCTTAGCTCTGCGCATCCGACAGCGCCGGGAGAAGCTGGATCTCTCCCAGGAAGAATTGGCCCGCCGGCTGGGCTACCGCTCCAAATCTTCCATCAATAAAATCGAAAAAGGGATCAATGATATCCCCAACGCCAAAGTGGCCGAGTTCGCCCGGGCCCTGGGCACCTCCACCGCCTACCTGATGGGCATTACCGACGACGACGCCCCCGCTCCCCCCGCCGGGTTTGAGCCCCTGCCCGAGATGGTCCGGGTGCCCCTGGTGGGCTCCATCGCCTGCGGCACTCCCATTACCGCCGAGCAGAACATCGAGTCCTACATTGGTGTTCCGGCAGCCTGGCACGCCGATTTTGCTCTGACCTGCCACGGGGACAGCATGGCCCCCACCATCCGGGACGGAGACATCGTCTGCATCCGGAAACAGCCCCAGGTGGAACAGGGCGAGATCGCCGCCGTGCGGATCGGGGAGGAAGCCACCCTGAAACACTTCCACCGTCAGGGCGGCACCGTTATGCTCTTGGCCGACAACGCCGCCATCTGCCCGCCCATGGTCTACACCGGGGCCCAGCTGGAAGAAATTCAGATCGAGGGCAAGGCTGTGGGCTTCTGCCGCGGACTATAAAGCAAGGGAGAATCAACCAATGGACGAAAAAGAAATGCAGAACCCGCCTTTAAAGGTCATTGCGCACATTCATACCCCTTTCCCCACCAAGTTCGGCATCCCCCGGCAGAGCGGCCTGGTGGAGGGGCTGCGGGCCGAGATCGTCTTTGAGCCGGAATACCGGGTTCCCGAGGCAGTGCGGGGGCTGGAAGAATTCAGCCACGTCTGGCTGATCTGGCAGTTTTCCCGGGCGGTGCGGGACAGCTGGTCCCCCACCGTCCGCCCGCCCCGGCTGGGGGGCAACACCCGGGTGGGAGTTTTTGCCACCCGCTCCCCTTTCCGCCCCAATCCTCTGGGGCTCTCCTGCGTGAAGCTGGAACGGATCGAGCTGGACCCCGCCCGGGGGCCGGTGCTTCACGTTCTGGGGGCTGATCTGATGGACGGCACCCCCCTCTATGATATCAAGCCCTATCTGCCCTATGTGGACGCCCATCCCGAGGCCGCCGAGGGCTTCACAGCGCAAACCCAGAGCCACCGGCTGGAAGTTCTCTGCGACCCGGACCTCTGGGCCCTGGTGCCGCCGGAGCAGCAGGAAGCTCTGCGGGGCGTGCTGGAAAACGACCCCCGCCCCTCCTATCAGCACGACCCCGAGCGGGTATACGGAATGGAATTTAACGATCTGGAAATCCGTTTTGTTGTAGACGGTGACCAGCTGACCGTCCGGGAGATCTGCCCGGCCCAGGAGAGGTAAGCCCATGGAGCTGCGGAACATCAACACCTTTCTTCATGTAGCCGAGCTCCACAGCTTTTCCCGCACAGCCCGGGAGCTGGGCTACTCCCAGTCGGCGGTCTCGGCCCAGATTGCACAACTGGAGTCGGAGCTGGGGGCGCCCCTCTTTGACCGGGTGGGAAAAACCGTCCGGCTGACCGATGCGGGCCAGACCTTTCTGGGCTACGCCCGCACCCTGCTGACCACCGCTCAGCAGGCCCGCAGTGCCCTTCAGCAGGTGCCCCAGGCCCGGGGCACCCTGCGGGTGGCCATGGTGGACTCCCTGTGCAGCGCCTTTCTGCCCGCGCTGGCGGAGGCGTTCCACGCCCGGTGCCCCCAGGTGGAGCTGGTGGTCCGGACGATGGTAACCGAAGAGATGGTCTCCCTCCTGAACGCCAACCAGATCGACCTGGCCTACACCATGGACCACCCTCTGGCTCACCCCAACATGGTGCTGGCCCTGGACGAGCCGGAGCCCATCTGCTTCATCGCCCCGGCCTCTCATCCTCTGGCGGGGGAGGCCAGCGTCCCCTTGCAGGCGCTGACCCGGCAGGAGTTCCTGCTCACCGAGCGGGGAAAGAGCTACCGGGACGCCCTGGAACAGGCTCTGGCCGCCCGGCATCTGGCCCTCCACCCTTACCTGGAACTGGGCAGCGCCGATCTGCTCTGTCAGCTGGTGGAGCGGGGCATGGGTCTCTCCTTTCTGCCGGAGTACCTGGTTCGGCCCTGTCTTGCGGGGGGACGGGTGGTGATTCTGGATGTGCCGGACTGCCGCATCCAGATGCGCCGCCAGCTGTTCTACCACAAAGACAAATGGCTCACCCCCCAGATGGAGGCCTTTATGGAGATCGCCCGGGGCTGTCCGGGGCCGGCAAAGATGCAAGAGGCGGAAGTTTAACCCCCTTCCCCGGTTTACGGAAACAAAAAAGCCGAAGACGCGTGCTTTCAACGCATCTTCGGCCTTTTATCTGGAGCTGGTGACAGGAGTTGAACCTGCAACCCACTGATTACAAATCAGTTGCGCTGCCATTGCGCCACACCAGCAGGAGATCTTTTTTATTATAGCATCTCCCCGCTGGTTTTGCAAGCGCGTTTTTGGGCCGGGTCAGTTGCCCTGAGCCAGGGCGGCCTGTACCGCCGCGAAATCTTCCAGGGTCAGCTTCTCGGGGCGGATCCGCACATCCAGCCCGGCAGCCTCCAGAGCGGCCTGGACCCGCTCCTTGGGCAGGCCCAGGCCGGCGGCGATGGCGTTGGCGGCGGTTTTCCGCCGCTGGCCAAAGGCCGCCCGCACCAGGGCAAAGAACCCTTTCTCATCGGTCACCTGAACCGGCGGGGCAGAGCGGATGTCCAGCCGGACCACCGCACTGGTCACCTTGGGGGCCGGGTAGAAGCTGCCCGGCTGAACACTGAACAGGAGCTTGGGCTGGGCGTAATACTGCACCGCACAGCTGACGGCGCCGCTCTCCCGGGTGCCGGGATCGGCGGCCAGCCGGTCGGCGGCCTCCTTCTGGACCATGACCGTCACCGACTGGATGGGCAGCCGGTCCTCCAGCAGCTTCATGATGATGGGGCTGGTGATATAGTAGGGCAGATTGGCGCAGACCGCCACCGGCATATCGGGGAATTCCTCCCGGATCAGCTGGTGCAGATCCACTGTCAGCACGTCCTGGAGAACGATTTTCACGTTGTCAAATTCCGCCAGGGTCTCGGCCAGCACCGGGGGCAGACGCTGATCTACCTCGATGGCCACCACCTTGGCCGCCCGGCGGGCCAGCTCCTTGGTCAGCACGCCGATGCCCGGCCCGATTTCGATGACGCCCCAGCGGCCGTCAATGCCGCTGCCGTCCACGATTTTGGGGCAGACCCCCGAGTTGATGATGAAGTTCTGTCCGTAGCCCTTGGAAAGCGAGAAATCGTATTTTTCGCACAGGGCCCGGATGGTGGAAAGATCGGTCAGTTCCGGCATAGAGGGTGCATCCTTTCCATATTCTTTTTCCGCAAAAAGGCCTCCGGCAGATTCTCCCGGGGGCCTTTTGATTTTCATTGTGTTCGCAAAAGAGGCGTTTTACTCCGCCTCCGAAGAGGCGGTGCTGTCGGCCTCAGCGGCGGCAGCCTCCGAGGAAGCGGTTTCGCCCTCGGGCTGGGCGGTCTCGCTGGCGGCCTGGCTCTCAGCAGAGGGCTGGGCCGGTTCCAGCTCGCTCATGGCGGTCACGGTGGAGCTGCCGCTCATGTACTGGGCCGTGCTCACCGCCCGCAGAATCTGGGGGTCGGTTTCCACCGTATAGGTGTAATACATGGCCTGCTCGTCGGCCGAGAGTGCGCGCTCCACATCCGGCACAAGGCCCACACCGTCAAAGCTGGTGCCGTCGCAGCTGATCAGCTTGGCCACCGTGACCACCACAGCGCTGCCGTCCGACAGGCGCTGAGGGCTGGACTGGATGGTGCCCTTGCCCAGGGTGGTGGTACCCACCAGGCGGGCGCCGCTCAGGGTGCGCAGGCAGCTGGCGAAGAGCTCCGCGGCGCTGGCAGTGTTGCCGTTCACCAGACAGACCATGGGCAGCTCCACGACGCTGTCCCCGCTGCTGCTGCCCAGCAGCTCCTGGTTGCCGTTCTTATCCTCGGCGTAGGCCAAGGCCCCCTCGGGGCAGAGCAGGTCAATGCAGCTCAGCGCCTCGTCCAGAACGCCGCCGGCGTTGTCCCGCAGGTCGAACACCAGGCTGGTGGCGCCCGAGCCGCTCAGGGCGCGGACGGCATAGTCCAGCTCGCTGGGGGTGGTGGAGTCAAACTGCCGGATCTTGATATAGCCAACATTGCCGGCGGTCATCTGGTAGTCGATGGTGGTGCTCACATACCCCGAGCGGGTCAGCTCCACCGACTGCTCGGCCTTTTCGGCGTTGAGCCAGACGATCTTGACGGTGGTGCCGGTCTCGCCCCGCAGCCGGGCCTGGATGGCATCCACGGTGGTCAGGCCCTTGACGTCCACATTGTCGATGGAGGTGATGTAATCCCCCGCCACGATGCCCGCATCCTGGGCGGGAGAACCCTCGTAGACTTTCAGAACCCGGGCATAGCCGGTCTGATCCCGGGCCAGCTCCACGCCGATGCCGATGAGGGTCCCGTTCTGGATGTTCAGCAGCTCGGTGTAAGCCGAGGCGGTGTAATACCGGGCGTACTTGTCGCCGGTGCCCAGAATGTAGCCCGACGAGATGGTGTCATAGAGCAGGGTCTCGTCGATGGTGTAATAGTCGTTGCTGCGGATGTAGCGGTCCAGCTCGGCGATCTTGCTGTACATGCTCTCCTTCTCCTTGACGCTGGAGACGGTGCTGTCAAACAGGCGCATCGCCAGCAGCATGGTCACCGAAAAGGTAACCGTCATGGCCAGGATCACAATGGTGGCCATCATGCCGAGGGATATCTTTTTGTTCATGCAGGTTTACCTCCCGTCAAACAGAGAACATCAGCAGCAGACTGCTCAGAATGGAGAGGATGAACGCCCCGGCCAAAACCAGGCAGGCGATCCGCTGGATCTGTTTGCGCTTTGTTTCTTTCATGGTGATTGCCTTTCTGCTCGATCAAATCAGTTGTGGGGGATGGGGACGTACTGGCGGGGGTTGACCCGGCTGGCGTTGGAGCGGCCCTGCCAGACCTCCAGGTGGAGGTGGTTGCCGGTGGAGTTGCCGGTGGTGCCCACATAGCCAATCAGTTCGCCCTGGGAAACATAGGTGCCTTGTTTGGCCACAATGCTCCGCATATGGCCGTAAAGGGTGGAGTAGTCGGCGCCGTCGTTCATACTGCCGTGGTAGATGATGACGTAGTTGCCGTAGCCGCCGGTGCTCCAGCCCGCCACCGACACATAGCCGCTGGCCGCCGCATAGATGGGGGTGCCGCCGGCCGCCGCAAAGTCGATGCCGCCGTGAAGCTTATAGACGCCGGTCACCGGGTTGACCCGGTAGCCGTACTCGCTGGAAATTCGGCTGTATGTCTTAAGGGGGCAGATGAAGCCGGTAAAGCTCATACTGGTCTGGGACTGGGCCGCCGCGGCGATGATCTTCTGGATCTCGGCCTGGACGGCTTCGTAGTTCATCTCGTCCGAATCCAGCGCTTCCTGGGCGGCCTGCTTGGCCGCTGCGGCCTCCTCGGCCGAGAGCTGGGCCGCCGCCAGGCTGCTCTGCAGTTCAGACTGTTTCTGCTGCATCTGGGCGTTGGAGGCGTCCAGCTTGTTCTTCTGGCTCACCAGGACAGCCTTCTCATCCTCCAGCTCCTGACGGGCCGCTTCCAGCGCCGCCTTGGCGTCCCGCATCTCGTTGAGGATTTCGGTGTCCCGCACCGAGATATCCTGCATCACCTCGCTGAAGGTCAAAAGCTGGTACAGATCGGTGACGGCACTGAGCATCGCTACCGTGCCGCCCTCCCGCAGCTCCTGCATGGCGGCCATGTGGGTTTTAAAGTCCTCCCACTGGACGGCGATGTTCTCTTCCTGGAGGGCGATCTCGGCGGTTTTGGCCTCGATCTCCTGCTCCTTCTCACCGATGTCGTTCTGGACCGCGGCGATCTCGCTCTTGAGCACTGCGATCTGACTCTGGATGATGCTCACCTGCTCCCGCAGATCTGCCTCCAGGGCAGCGGCGGCCTCAGCCTCTTTTTTGGCGTCGGCCAGATCCGCCTTGTGCTGTTCCATCTGCTGCTGGATCTGTTCCAGCTTCTGCTGCAGATCGCTGACACTGGTGGCGCGGACCTGGGGGGCGACGCTGCCGATGCTGACGGTCAGGCAGGCCGCCGCCACGGTCAGACTGACCACCCGCATCAGCCGGGCGGCCAGCGGATGGGATTTTGCGTGCTTTGCGTCTTTCACGGTGCTCTATCCCCCCTCGATTATACGTTCAGATGCTTGCGGATGGAGAACATACTGCCCAGGCCGCCCACCAGCGCGCCGCTGACCAGGCTGCTGGAGAGGATGGTGGGCCAGACCGACTTCAGAGGCACCAGAGAGGAGCCCACCAGCATCTGCCAGATGCCGCCGAGACCGCCCGCCGCGTTCACCAGGGCCGCATAGCCGCCGATGCTGGCGCCGGCCGAGATGCCGCCGGCGATAAAGCCGATGGCCAGGCCCTCCACCACAAAGGGCAGGGTGACCAGGGCGTTGGTGGCGCCCACATATTTCATGATCTCCACCTCACGCCGCCGGGCAAAGACGCTCAGACGGATGGTGCTGCCCACCGTGATGACACTGACCACCATCAGGACAATGACAAAGCCGGCGCCCACCTTGGTCACCGTCTGCTGAATCTCCACAAAGGTGTTGGTCAGGTCCATGGGGGCGGTCACCTTGACCACCCCGGGGATCCGCTCCATCTGTTTGCTGAGCTGGCTCAGCTGGGTCAGGTCGGAGACGGTGACCCGGTAGTTGGCTTTAAAGGGGTTGTCGTTTTCAAACTCATCCCAGAGGGAGGCGTATTCCTCCATATAGTCGCGGTATGTATCCAGAACGTCTTCCTTGGAGACGTAGATCACGTTGCTGACCCCGTTGAGGGCGGAGATCTTCTCCCCCGCCTGGGCGGCGGTGGCATCGTCGCACTCGGGGTCCAGATAGACCACGGTCTCGTTCTGGCTGCCCAAGTAATTGACCATGCTGTCCACATTGACTTCGGCCAGCTGGGCGGCCGTGTTCAGGGTCATGCAGACGGCCATGGAGCCCACACAGGCCAGGGTCATGGCCCAGTGGGTGCCCAGGTTCCGCAGGCCCCGGCCAATCAGAAAACCAAAGGTAGAGAGTTTCATCCGACCGTCACCTCCTGTGCAGCAGGCACGTCCGAAATGATCCTGCCATGGTTCAATGTAATCACCCGCTGGTTAAACCGGTGCACCAGCTCGTGTTCGTGGGTAACCACCAGAACGGTAATCCCCATCTTGCTCACCCGCTCCAAAAGCTCCATCATCTCGAGGCTCAGCTCGGGGTCGATGTTGCCGGTGGGCTCGTCGGCAATGACCAGCTTGGGGGCGTGGGCCAGAGCCCGGGCCACGGCCACCCGCTGCTGTTCGCCGCCCGAAAGATATTGGGGGTAGACGTTGGCTTTATCCTCCAGATGAACCAGCTCCAGCATGTAGGGCACCCGCTCCCGGATCTCTTTCCGGGCGATGTTGGTTACATGCATGGCGAAGGCCACGTTCTCATAGACGGTCATGCTGGGGATCAGCCGGAAATCCTGAAAGATGATGCCCATCTGCCGGCGCAGATAAGGGATCTGGCTCCGCCGCAGGGCAGCGACGTTTTTGCCATCCACAAAGACTTTGCCCGAGGTGGGTTTTTCCTCCCGGAGGATCAGCTTGAGCAGGGTGGATTTGCCCGCGCCGGAATGTCCCAGCAGAAAGACGAACTCGCCCGACGTAATGTGCAGGCTGACGTCATCCAGCGCCAGGTGATCTCCCTTTTTATACGCTTTGGATACATGCTCAAAATCAATCATGCGTGTTGGCTCCTGCATTTTAGATTTCTGCGCGGTTTCGGCCCCGCGCAAGGCCGCAGCCGCCCCAAAAGGAGCGGCGAAATCTCCTGAACAGACAAAAGGACCGGCCTTTGGTTTGGACATAAGGGCCGGTCCTGACGGGCGGCAAAGGCCGCTGTCGTTTAGTACTTGGCCGGATTGTTGGACAGGTATTTTTTGACCATCAGCGCCACCTTAAAGACGATGGCGTCGTCGAACTCACGCAGATCCAGCCCAGTTAATTTTTTGATTTTTTCCAGACGGTAGACAAGGGTATTGCGGTGGACAAACAGGCCGCGGCTGGTCTCCGAGACGTTCAGGTTGTTTTCAAAGAAGCGCTGAATGGTGAACAGGGTCTCCTGATCGAGGCTCTCGATGCTGCCCTGTTTGAACACCTCCCGCAGGAACATCTCGCAGACGGTGGTGGGCAGCTGGTAGATCAGGCGGGCGATGCCGAGGTTGTCGTAGCGGATGATCTGCTTTTCGGTGTCAAACACCTTGCTGACTTCCATGGCGATCTGCGCTTCCTTGAAGCTGGTGGCCAGGTCCTTCATGTTGGAGATGGGGGTGCCGATGCCCACCACGGCCTTGATGTAATGCTCGCCGGACAGGGTGTCCACGATGCTGGCGGCCAGTTTCTCCATATCGGAGCGGTCGATCCCTTTCCGGATCTCCTTAACCAGGACGGTATCGGTCTCGCTGATGTTGAACACAAAGTCCTTCTGCTTGTCCGGGAACAGGCTGCTGACCACATCGTAGGCGGAGATGTCGCTACCCGAGGCCACCCGGACGATGAACACCACCCGGGACACATCGGTGGCGAAGTGCAGCTCCCGGGCCTTGGCGTAGATGTCGCCGGGCAGGATGTTGTCCAGGACCACGTTCTTGATAAAGTTGGCTTTATCGAACTTTTCGTCGTGATATTGTTTGATGCTCTGCAAGCTGATGGACAGAACCGCCGCAAACTGGCCCGCAACTTCATCCGCACCTTCCACAAAGACCGCATAGTCATTGTGCTTGGCGCTGGAGAACTGCTGGTAGGTGTACCCGTCCCGGGTGAAGCAATCCCCAGCGGACAGGCGTTCGGCCACAAAGCCTTCGCGCACCTCGCCGATCAGGTTCAGCTCGGAGCAGGAGATCACCGCCCCGGTCTCATCGACCACGCCGACCACCCGGTCGATCGCATCCTTCATCTGGTAGATCACGCTCTGAAATACTCTGTTGGCCATAACGTATATACCCCTTTTCCTTGATTGTACAAGCATGTCAAAGCTAGGTTGTGATTTTACACAATTTCCCCACAGTACAATCTATATTTTACACAAAAGAATTTACTTTTGCAACATATTTCACCAAAATCGTTCTGATTTTCTTGGTGAAATTATCTTCCAGGGGTAAAATCCGGTCCAAAAAACACCATATTGCGTAGTTCTTGGACATATTTTAGCCTCAAATTGTGATATCTTTTTGAAAACGAGGTGAAAACGGTCTCTCATTTTCCGGTAATTTTTTCCAGTTCTTCCGCCGTCAGCTCCCGCCACTGGCCGGGTTCCAGGGCCGGATCCAGGGCCAGCCCCCCGATGGCCTCCCGGTGGAGGGCGTTGACCCCCGCGCCGAACACCCCGAACATCCGCTTGATCTGGTGGTAGACCCCCTGGGCCAGCACTACCCGGACCGTGAGCCCGTCGGGGGTCAGGGCCTCCACCTGAGCGGGGGCCAGGGCGGTGCCGTCCGCCAGGGTGACCCCGGCGGCAAAGCCCGCCTTCATCTCTTCGGTCAGGGGGGTGTCGATCACCACCCGATAGGTCTTGGAGACATGGCGCTTGGGGGTCAGGATGTCATGGGCGAAACCGCCGTCGTCGGTCAGGAGCACAAAGCCGGTGCTGGTCTTATCCAGCCGCCCCGCCGGAAAAAGCTCCCGCCGGGGGTAGGCGTCCCCCACCAGGTCCACTACCGTGGTATCCCGCTTGTCGGTGCTGGCGCTGACCACCCCCTCGGGTTTGTTGAGCATCAGATAGACAAACTGCTGCCAGGCCACCGGCGCGCCGTCGATGCAGACGGTGTCCCCCTCTTCCACCTTGGCGTCGGCTTTTTTCACCACCGCCCCGTTGAGGCTGACCCGCCCCTTCTGGAGCAGGGCGCGGGCCTCGCTGCGGGTACACTGGGCCGACTCGGCCAGATATTTATCCAGACGCATGGCGCGTCCCTCCTTTTTGTTTTGGGTTTGGTACAGAAAAAGGCCCGGGGTTTTGCCCCGGGCCAAAAGCATTTTATTCGGGCGTTTTGATTATACGCTCAGGCTGGCGTTCATGTCCATTGCCTCGGGGCTGGCGTCGAAGATGGGCTGGAGCACGTGGGCCAGGAATTCCTCCACCTGCTGGGGAGCGCGGCCCACAAAGTTCTCGGGCACCAGGCCGGCGGTGATCTCCTCTTTGGTCAGGCCGAAGGCCGGGTCGGCGGCGATCCGGTCCACCATGTCGTTGGGCAGGCCCTCTTCCTTGACAACCTTGCCGGCGGCGATGGCGTGCTGGCGCAGACGCTCGTGGAGCTCCTGACGGTTGCCGCCCTTCTCCACCGCCTGCATCATGATGTTCTCGCTGGCCATAAAGGGCAGCTCGGCCATCAGACGGCTGCGGACCACCTTGGGGTAGACCACCAGGCCGTCGGTGACGTTCAGCATGATGTTCAGGATGGCGTCGGTGGCAAGGAACCCTTCAGCCATGGCCACCCGCTTGTTGGCGCTGTCGTCCAGGGTCCGCTCAAACCACTGGGTACCGGTGGTGAAGCTGGGGTTCAGCACATCCACCATCAGGTAGCGGGCCAGGGCGCAGATCCGCTCACAGCGCATGGGATTGCGCTTGTAGGGCATGGCAGAAGAACCGATCTGGTTCTTCTCGAAGGGCTCCTCCATCTCCTTGAAGTTGGCCAGCAGACGCAGGTCGGTGGCGAACTTCATGCAGCTCTGGCCGATGCCAGCCAGGGCGTTGAGGATGAAGGCATCCACCTTCCGGCTGTAGGTCTGGCCCGAGACGGGGATCACCGCGTCGGAAGCAAAACCCATCTCATTGGCGATGGAGGCGTCCACAGCGCGGATCTTGTCGGCGTCACCCTTAAACAGCTCCATAAAGCTGGCCTGGGTGCCGGTGGTTCCTTTGACGCCCCGGAGCTGGAGGGTGGCCAGCCGATGGTCAATCTCGGCCAGATCCATCACCAGCTCGTTGGCCCAGAGGGTGGCCCGCTTGCCCACGGTGGTGGGCTGGGCCGGCTGGCAGTGGGTGTAGGCCATGCAGGGCATATCCTTGTACTCGGCGGCGAAGCGGGCCAGCTTGGCCAGCACGCCCACCAGCTTTTTGCGCACTAGCTCGAGGCCCTGGCGCATGACAATGATATCGGTGTTGTCGCCCACATAGCAGCTGGTGGCGCCCAGATGGATGATACCCGCCGCCTTGGGGCACTGCTGACCGTAGGCGTAGACGTGGCTCATGACATCGTGGCGGACCAGTTTCTCCCGCTCGATGGCGACCTCATAATTGATGTCGTCCACGTGGGCTTCCAGTTCGGCCACCATCTCGGGGGTGATGTTGGTCAGGCCCTGGTTCATCTCGGCCCGGGCCAGCGCCACCCACAGCCGCCGCCAGGTGCGGAACTTGTTGTCGTCCGAGAAGATATACTGCATCTCGTCCGAGGCATACCGGGTGGAAAAGGGGCTGATGTAGCGGTCATGCTGAGACATTGCTCTGTTCCTCCTAGAGAGCGGGCCGGGGGCTCCCGGCCCGCATAACGTTAAATCTTGAAGTAGTCCACGCCGCCCTCAAAGATGGGCTGGTACTTGTCGCCGGTGACGTTCTTGTACAGGCGGTCGCCGCTGCGCTCCGAGTGGCCCATCTTGCCGAAGACACGGCCGTCGGGGCTGGTGATGCCCTCGATGGCCAGCACCGAGCCGTTGGGGTTGTAGCGCAGATCCATGGTGGGCTGGCCGTCCAGATCCACATACTGGGTGGCGATCTGGCCGTTGGCGATCAGCTGATCCAGCACCTTCTGGGGAGCCACAAAGCGGCCCTCGCCGTGGCTGATGGCCACAGTGTGCTCGTCGCCCAGATCGCAATGGGTCAGCCAGGGGCTGCCCTTGGAGGCGATGCGGGTGCGCACCAGCATGCTCTGGTGGCGGCCGATGGTGTTGAAGGTCAGGGTCGGGTCGGACTCGGTGATGGGCCGGATATCGCCGTAGGGCACCAGACCCAGCTTGATCAGAGCCTGGAAGCCGTTGCAGATGCCCAGCATCAGGCCGTCCCGCTGATTGAGCAGGCGGCGGACCGCCTCGGTGACCGCCGGAGAACGGAAGAAGGAGGCGATGAACTTGGCGCTGCCGTCCGGCTCGTCGCCGCCGGAGAAGCCGCCGGGCAGCATGACGATCTGGCTTGCGTCAATGGCTTTGACCAGAGCCTCGCAGCTGGCGGTGACGTCGGCGGGGGTCAGGTTTCGGATGACCAGAATCTCGGGATCAGCGCCGGCGCGGGCAAAGGCCCGGGCGGTGTCGTACTCGCAGTTTGTGCCGGGGAAGACCGGGATAATCACCTTGGGCTTGGCCACACCGATCTTGGGGGCGGCGGGGGCGGTCAGGCTGCCGGAGATCTTCTCCACCGCCTCACCCGCCTTGCGGTAGGGATAGACGGGCTCCAGCTTGGACTCCCAGATCTCCTGCAGCTGGGCGCTGTCCAGGGTCTCGCCGCAGGCAGTGAAGGTGTATTCCCGGGTGGTCTCGCCCAGCAGCATCCCGGCGGGGGCGCCGGTGGCGTACTCCAGAACCAGAGAGCCGTACATGGGCTTGAACAGATCCTCCGGGCTCAGGTCGGCCAGCAGTTTGAAGCCGATCCGGTTGCCCAGGCCCATCTTGAACAGGGCCTCTGCGATGCCGCCGAAGCCCACCGAGGCAGCCGAGAGGATCTGGCCGGAGGCGATCATCTGCTCGGCGATCTGGTAGTTGGCTTTCAGGGAGGAGAAGGTGGGGCTGATGCCGTCGGCCTCGTAGACGGGGCGGAGCAGCACCACCGAGCTGTTGGACTTCTTGAACTCAGTGGAGATCACCCGGCTGGTCTTGCCGATGGCGGTGGCGAAGGAAACCAGGGTGGGAGGCACATCCAGCTTTTCGAAGGAGCCGGACATGCTGTCCTTGCCGCCGATGGCGCCGATGCCCAGGCCCATCTGGGCATCCAGAGCGCCCAGCAGGGCGGCCAGAGGCTTGCCCCAGCGCTCGGGCTGGGTGCCCAGCCGCTCAAAGTACTCCTGGAAGGTCAGGTAGGCGTCCTCGTACCGGAAACCGGCGGAGACCAGTTTGGTGACGCTCTCGATGACCGCCAGCTTGGCGCCGCGATACTGGTCGGCGCTCATCAGATAGGGGTTATAGCCCCAGGCCATGCCGGAGCAGGTGGTGGTCTCGCCGTCCACCGGCAGTTTGGCAACCATGGCCATCTGGGGGGTCAGCTGGTAGGCGCCGCCGAAGGGCATCAGGACAGTGCCCGCGCCGATGGTGGAGTCGAACCGCTCGCTGAGGCCCTTCTTGCTGCAAACATTCAGGTCGCCCACCATGCTCTTCATCTGTTCGCCGAAGGTCGCGCCGGCCCACTGGGGCTGCCAGACGGTGGCCTTCTCCACATGGACTTTCTGGTGCTTCTCGGCGCCGTTGGAGTTGAGGAACTCCCGGCTGATGTTGACAATGGAAACGCCGTTCCAAACCATATTCAGCCGTTTTTCCTCGGTGACGGTGGCCACAGGGGTGGCCTCCAGGTTTTCCGCGTTGGCCAGGGCGATGAACTTGTCCACGTCCTCGGGGGCCAGGGCCACAGCCATCCGCTCCTGGCTCTCACTGATGGCCAGCTCGGTGCCGTCCAGGCCCTCGTATTTCTTGGTCACCTTGTTCAGGTCGATGTACAGACCGTCGGCCAGCTCGCCGATGGCGACAGAAACGCCGCCTGCGCCGAAGTCGTTGCAGCGCTTGATCATCCGGCAGGCATCCTCCCGGCGGAACAGCCGCTGGAGTTTGCGCTCAATGGGGGCGTTGCCCTTCTGAACCTCAGCGCCGCAGCTCTCCAGGCTCTCCATCTTGTGGGCCTTGGAGGAACCGGTGGCGCCGCCGATGCCGTCACGGCCGGTGCGGCCGCCCAGCAGGACGATCACATCCCCGGGGGCGGGGCACTCGCGGCGGACATGGGAGGCGGGGGTAGCGCCCACCACCGCGCCGATCTCGAGGCGCTTGGCCAGGTAGCCGGGGTGGTAGAGCTCATCCACCTGGCCGGTGGCCAGGCCGATCTGGTTGCCGTAGGAGGAGTAACCTGCGGCGGCGGTGGTCACCAGCTTGCGCTGGGGCAGCTTGCCGGGCAGAGTCTCGCTGACCGGGGCCAGGGGGTCCCCTGCGCCGGTGACGCGCATGGCCTGGTAGACGTAGCTGCGGCCGGACAGGGGGTCACGGATGGCGCCGCCGATGCAGGTGGCTGCGCCGCCGAAGGGCTCGATCTCGGTGGGGTGGTTGTGGGTCTCGTTCTTGAAGAGGAAGAGCCAGTCCTCATCCTTGCCGTTGACGTCACACTTGATCTTGACGGTGCAGGCGTTGATCTCCTCGCTCTCGTCCAGGTTCTTGAGGATGCCCTGCTTTTTCAGCTCCTTGGCGCCGATGGTGGCAATGTCCATCAGGCAGCGGGGCTTCTGGGTGCGGCCCAGATCCTCCCGCAGAGCCATGTACCGGTCGAAAGCGGCCTGGACCACTTCTTCGTCAATCTGGACGTCGTCCAGGATGGTGCCGAAGGTGGTGTGGCGGCAGTGATCGGACCAGTAGGTGTCGATCATCTTGATCTCGGTGATGGTGGGGTCACGCTGCTCGGAGCGGAAATACTCCTGGCAGAACTTGATGTCCCCCAGGTCCATGGCCAGGCCCTTCTCCTGGATGAAGGCGGCCAGACCCGCCTCGTCCAGCTCGTTGAAGCCGGTGAGGGTGGCCACCGCGGTGGGGACGGCGTACTCCATCTTCAGAGTCTCGCGCTCCTCCAGGCTGGCCTCCCGGGCCTCCACGGGATTGATGACATACTTCTTGATCTCGGCGATCTGCTCTTCGCTCAGGGGGCCCTCCAGCAGGTAGACCCGGGCAGAGCGGACCAGGGGCCGCTCGCCCTGGCTGATGAGCTGGATGCACTCGGCGGCAGAGTCGGCCCGCTGGTCGAACTGGCCGGGCAGGTACTCCACCGCGAAGGCGATCTCCTCGCCCCGGGGCAGGGTGACGTAGGTATTATCCACCGGGGGCTCGCTGAACACGGTGCTGACGCACTGGTCGAACAGCGCCTCGCTGATGCCCTCCACGTCGTAACGGTTCAAAAGACGGAGGCCGGTCAGCTCCTTGATGCCCAGCAGGCTGTTCAGCTCGTTCTGGAGCTGGCGGGCCTCGCCGTCGCAGCCCGGTTTCTTCTCCACATAAATTCTATATACCATAGGTATTATCTCCTCTGTATTATACAGTTTCCTTATGCGGTTTCTGTAATAATCGGTCGTTTTATTCCGCTCTGGATTCTCGTTTAGAGTTCCGCCAGAGCCTTGAGGGCCCGCATACCGATGTCGGTGCGCTTGTGCAGGTTCTCAAAATCAATGTGGCCGGTGGCCTCGTAGGCCCGGGCCAGAGCGTCGGGCAGGTTGTCGGCTGCGGCGGTGACGCCCAGCACCCGGCCGCCCGCGGTCACCAGCTTGCCATCTTTGAAAGCAGTGCCGGAGTGGTAAACGGTGACGTCCTTCATCTCGGGCAGCTGGCCGTCGGTCAGGCCGGTGATCTCCTTGCCCTTGGCGTAGCTGACGGGGTAGCCGCCGGAGGCCAGAATCACGCAGGCGGCAGCGCCGTCCCGGAACTTGACCTCGGTGTCCGCCAGGGTGCCATTGGTGCAGGCGGTCATGACGGTGAGCAGGTCGCTCTCCAGCAGGGGGAGCACCACCTGGGTTTCGGGGTCGCCAAAGCGGCAGTTGTACTCAATGACCTTGGGGCCGTCGGCGGTAATCATCAGGCCGAAGTAGAGGCAGCCCTTAAAGGGGCAGCCCTCGGCGTTCATGGCCGCGATGGTGGGCAGGAAGATTTCCTTCATGCAGCGCTCGGCCACGGCGGGGGTATAATAGGGGTTGGGGGCCACGGTGCCCATGCCGCCGGTGTTCAGGCCAGTGTCGTGGTTGCCGGCCCGCTTGTGGTCCATGGAGGAAACCATGGGTTTCACCACCTTGCCGTCGGTGAAGCTCAGGACGCTGACCTCGGGGCCGGTGAGGAACTCCTCCACCACCACATGGTTGCCGGAGGCGCCGAACTTCTTGTCCAGCATGATCTCCTTGACGCCCTCGGCGGCCTCTTCCTCGCTCTCGCAGATCAGAACGCCCTTGCCCAGAGCCAGGCCATCAGCTTTGATGACCACCGGGTATTTGTTCTTGGCCCGGATGTACTCCATAACCTTGGAGGGGTCGTCAAAGGTGGCGTAATCGGCGGTGGGGATGTGATATTTCTTCATCAGGTCCTTGGAAAAGACCTTGGAGGCCTCGATCCGGGCGGCCGCCTTGTTGGGGCCGAAGGCCGGGATACCCACCTCGGCCAGGGCGTCCACCATGCCCAGGGCCAGGGGGTCATCCTGGGCCACCACGACGTAATCAAAGGCTTCTTCCTTGGCGAAAGCCACCATGGCCTCCACATCGGTGGCCTTGATGTCCTTGCACTTGGCGTCGTAGCTGATGCCGCCGTTGCCGGGCGCGCACCAGATCTCGGTGCAGCTGGGGCTCTTTTTCAGGGCCTTGATGATGGCGTGCTCGCGGCCGCCGCCCCCTACTACCAGAATTTTCATTGTAACTTTTCCTCCGGCTTAGTGATGGAACAACCGCAGCCCGCAGAAGGCCATGGCAATGCCGTATTTGTTGCAGGTGTCGATGACCTGCTGATCCCGGATGGAGCCGCCGGGCTGGACGATGGCGGTGACGCCGCTGCGGCGGGCCCGCTCGATGTTGTCCCCGAAGGGGAAGAAGGCATCGGAGCCCAGGCTCACGCCGGTGACCTGGCTGAGGTAGGCTTTCTTCTCCTCGGCGGTCAGGGGGGCGGGCTGCTCGGTGAAGGTCTCGGCCCAGACATCATCGCCGATGACATCCTCGGGGGTGTCGCCAATATAGACGTCGATAGCGTTGTCCCGGTTGGGTTTGGTCACATCGGGGCGGAAGGGCAGGTTCAGAACCTTGTCCATGTGGCGCAGCTGCCAGTTGTCGGCCTTCTGGCCCGCCAGGCGGGTGCAGTGGATCCGGCTCTGCTGGCCGGCGCCCACGCCGATGGTCTGGCCGCCCACAGCGTAGCAGACCGAGTTGGACTGGGTGTATTTCAGGGTGATGAGGCTCAGGATCAGGTCCCGCTTCTGCTCCTCGGTCACCTCTTTGTTCTCGGTGACGAAGTTCGACAGCATGGTGTCGGCGTTGATCTCCAGCTCGTTGCGGCCCTGCTCGAAGGTGATGCCGAAAACCTGCTTGCGCTCGATGGGAGCGGGACGGTAGGCCGGGTCGATGGAAACCACGTTGTAGTTGCCCTTCTTCTTGCTGGCCAGAATCGCCAGGGCCTCGGGCTCATAACCCGGGGCGATGATGCCGTCGGACACCTCGTGCTGGATCAGCTTAGCGGTGGGCACGTCGCAGACGTCGGACAGGGCGATCCAGTCGCCGAAAGAGGACATCCGGTCGGCGCCCCGGGCCCGGGCGTAAGCGCAGGCCAGGGGGGACAGCTCCATCTCGGGGGCGATGTGGTACATCTTCCGCTCCACGTCGGTCAGGGGCAGGCCCAGGGCCGCGCCTGCCGGGGAGACGTGCTTAAAAGAAGCCGCCGCAGGCAGGCCCAGGGCCGCTTTCAGCTCCTGGACCAGCTGGATGGAGTTCAAAGCATCCAGAAAGTTGATATAGCCGGGCTTGCCGTTCAGGACGGTGACGGGCAGCTCAGAGCCGTCCGCCATATAGATGCGGCTGGGCTTCTGGTTGGGGTTGCAGCCGTATTTCAGAGCCAGTTCGTTCATGGTGCAAAATCCTCCTTTATTCCATTTCCTCGGGCAGCAGGGGCGGCTCCTCGGGGTCGTCCAGGTCGCTGCACACCGCTTCGTATTTGTTGTAGATCATGTCGCCGCTCTCGCCGCTCTCCAGGTCGATGACCCGTGCGAAGAGGCTGACCTTGTTGTCCTCGTTGAGGTTCGACCACAGGCCCCGGGCAAACTCCCCGATGGTGCGGGGGCAGGCAAAGCGGAGCGGCTCGCCCTCAAAGCTGGGGATGGGGTTGCCGTTGTGCTTATAGGTGCTGATGAAGTGGCCCTCGCCTGCCACCGGCTGGGGGTAGTCGAAGAAATAGCTCTGGACGCTCTCCCCGTTGCCGTCGGCGGATTTCAGGATGCTCATCTGGTAGCTGCCATCGGCATAGACCACCGCCGAGATCCGGGGGGTCCAGTTGGGGCCGTCCGGCTCAAAGGTCCGGGTGCGCAGGGCGTCGGCAAAGCTGCGGCCGCGGCACATCTCGTCGTAAATGGTATCGGTCTGGTCGCCGTTGGTGACGATGTGGGTCTTGCCCAGGGTCAGCACCGGGTTATAGATGATCAGGCTGGGGTCCTCCAGCTTTGCGGGGTCGGCCGCGGTGGTGCAGATGCCGCCCCGCTCGGGCACCGGCTCAAACACCCGGTTGCGGCTGTTCTCGCTCCGGCCCATGATGAAATAGCCGATGAAGATCTGGCGGCCATCGGGGGCCAGGGCCACGGCGATGCCGCGGCCGGGGTACTCGTTGTTCGCCAGGTACTGGTTCAGATCAATCTTTTCCATGGTATCTTATCCTCCCTTCGCCGCGCAAAAATCGCGGCGGGAACGTCATCGTTATTATTCCACTTCGCCGCTACAAATCATGGCCACGGCTTTGGGCAGCAGCTGCCACTCGGCCTCCACCATCACCCGCTTTTGCAGGATCTCGGGGGTGTCGCCGGGCTGGATCTCCACCGCCTTTTGCAGCAGGATGGGCCCGCCGTCGCACTCCTCGTTGACAAAGTGGACGGTGGCGCCGGTGACCTTGCAGCCCCGGGCCAGAGCGGCCTCGTGGGGGCGCAGGCCGTACATGCCCGGGCCGCAGAAGGACGGAATCAGGGCCGGGTGGACATTCAGAATCCGCCGGGGATAGGCCGCGATCACGCTGGGGCCCAGCACCGACAAAAAGCCCGCCAGCACCACCAGGTCAATCTCGTGAGCCCGCAGCACCTCCAAAAGGGCTGCATCGAAGGCGGCGGAGTCGGCGTAGTCCTTGCGGCGGACGACGCAACTCTCCACCCCGGCCTTCTCAGCCCGCTCCAGGGCGTAGACCCCGGGTTTCGAGGCCACCACCAGGGTGATTTTGCCGTTGGGGTTTTCGCCCCGGGCCTCACTGTCCAGAAGGGCCTGGAGGTTGGTCCCCCCGCCCGAGACTAAGACTGCAATCTTCAGCACAGCTCAACGCCCTCGCCTTCTGCAATCACGCCCAGGCGGTAGGCCTCGGGCTCGCCGTTTGCGTGGAGGATCTCCAGAGCCTTGTCGGCCTGGTCGGCGGGAACGGTGAGGATCATGCCCACGCCCATGTTGAAGGTGTTGAACATATCCCGCTCGGGGATGTTGCCCTCTTTCTGCATCAGAGCGAAGAGGCCCGGGGTGCGGACATCCTCTTTCTTGATCCGGGCGCAGCAGCCCTTCTTCAGGCTGCGGGGGATGTTCTCATAGAAGCCGCCGCCGGTGATGTGGGAGATGCCCCGGACGGCCACCTGCTCCAGAACGGCCAGCACCGGCTTGACGTAGATCTTGGTGGGGGCCAGCAGAGCCTCGCCCAGGGTCTTGCCGCCCAGCTCGGCGGGGGTGGTCTTGAGGACTTCGGGGTGGTTCTCCAGGTCGAAGATCTTGCGGACCAGGGAGAAGCCGTTGGAGTGGACGCCGGAGGAAGGCAGGGCGATGATCACGTCGCCGGGAACCATGGTGTTGTTGTCCAGGATCTTGCTCTTGTCCACCACGCCCACGGTGAAGCCCGCCAGGTCGTACTCGTCCTCGGGGTAGAAGCCGGGCATCTCAGCGGTCTCGCCGCCCACCAGGGCAGCGCCCGCCTGGACGCAGCCCTCGGCTACGCCCTTGACCAGGTCGGCGATCTTCTCGGGGACGTTCTTGCCGCAGGCGATGTAATCCAGGAAGACCAGGGGCTTTGCGCCGGCGCAGATGACGTCGTTGACGCACATGGCCACGCAGTCGATGCCCACGGTGTCGTGCTTGTCCATCAGCATGGCGATGCGGAGCTTGGTGCCCACGCCGTCGGTGCCCGAGATCAGCACCGGGCGGGAGATGCCGGTGCAGTCCAGCTCGAACAGGCCGCCGAAGCCGCCCAGACCGCCGATGCAGTGCTCGTTCATGGTGCGGGCGACGTACTGTTTCATCAGTTCAACCGAGCGGTAGCCTGCGGTGATGTCCACGCCGGCGGCCTTGTAGCTCTCAGAATAACTCTTTTCCATGATCTTACTCTCCTAACTTTTTCTCGTCCTTGGGGCGGTCGTGCAGATGACGCTCGTGGATGTTGGTGGAAAGCACCTGGTCCGGCTTGACGGCGTATTTGCCGGTGAAGCAGGCGGTGCAGAAACCGCATTTGGAGTTCTTGGCCAGCTGAACCACGTGCTCGGTGGACAGATAGCCCAGGGTGTCGGCGCCGATGATCTCATTGATCTCGGCCACCGTCCGGCCGGTGGCCACCAGCAGTTTCTGGTCGGGGATGTCGGTGCCGAAATAGCAGGGGTACTTGAAGGGGGGCGCCGAGACCCGGAAGTGGACCTCCTTGGCGCCGGCGTCCCGCAGCAGCTTGATGATCCGGGCCGAGGTGGTGCCCCGGACGATGGAGTCGTCGATCAGAACCACCCGCTTGTCCTTGACAGTGCTGGTGACGGCGTTCAGCTTGATCCGGACGCTGTTCTCACGCTGCTTCTGGCTGCCCTGGATGAAGGTGCGGCCGATGTATTTGTTCTTGATAAAGCCGATGCCGTAGGGGATGCCGCTGGCCTCCGAGTAGCCCAGGGCGGCGTCCAGGCCCGAGTCGGGCACGCCGATGACCACGTCGGCCTCTACCGGGTGCTCCTCGGCCAGGAAGCGGCCGGCCTGTTTGCGGGCCTCGTGGACCGAGCTGCCCTCGATGACGCTGTCCGGCCGAGCGAAGTAGATGAACTCAAAGACGCACATCTGGGTGTCCTTGCGGCCGCAGTGATCCTTGACGCTCCGCAGGCCGTTGGCGTCGGCGATGACGATCTCGCCGGGCTCCACGTCCCGCAGGAAATCCGCGCCGGCGGCGTCCAGGGCACAGCTCTCACTGGCGAAGACGTAGCCGCCCCCCGGCAGGGTGCCGATGCACAGGGGCCGATAGCCCCGGGGGTCCCGCACGGCGATCAGTTTGGTGGAAGACATAATCACCAAGCTGTAAGCGCCGTCCAGCTTGTCCATGGTGCGGCTGACGGCCAGCTCGATGCTGCCGCTCTTGAGCCGCTCCCGGGTGATGAGGTAGCAGATCACCTCGGTGTCCGAAGAGCCGTGGAAGATGGCGCCCTCGTTTTCCAGCTCGGTGCGCAGCTGGATGGCGTTGGTCAGGTTGCCGTTGTGGCACAGAGCCATAGTGCCCCGGCCGTGGCGGACAATCATGGGCTGGGCGTTGGCCCGGATCCGGCTGCCGGCGGTGGCATAGCGGACATGGCCGGTGGCCATCCGGATCTCCGGCTTGGAGAGACTGGCCAGCACCTGGGGGGTGAACACCTCGTTCACCAGGCCCAGATCCCGGTAGCCGCTGATGACGCCGTCGTCGTTGACCGCGATGCCGCAGCTCTCCTGGCCCCGGTGCTGGAGGGAATAGAGGGCCGAGTAGACGGCGGCAGTAACATCCTCGGTGCCGGCTTTATCGTAGATACCAAAAACACCGCATTCCTCATGGAGCGGGTAGCTAAATTCAGACATTCTTACTCCTCTAAAACGTTTCTTCTCTCTGCTCGTTCGATCCTGCGGCGCTTACAGGGCGGCCAGCTCCCGCTGGAGCTTAGCCTCCTTGGCGGCGATCTCCTCGGTCATGTTGGCCCGCTCGGCCTCCAGCCGGGCCGCCAGGGCGTCGTCCGACAAAGCCAGGATCTGGGCGGCCAGCCAGGCGGCGTTTTTGGCGCCGTTCAGGGCCACAGTCGCCACGGGGATGCCGCTGGGCATCTGGACGGTGGCCAGCAGAGCGTCCAGGCCGTCCATGGCGCCGCCCTTCATGGGGATGCCGATGACCGGCAGGGTGGTGTTGGCCGCGAAAGCGCCGGCCAGGTGGGCCGCCATGCCGGCGGCGCAGAGGATCACCCCAAAGCCATTGGCCCGGGCGCTCTTGGCGAACTCAGCCGCAGCGGCCGGGGTCCGGTGGGCCGAAAGGATGTGGGCCTCAAAGGGGATGCCCAGGGCCTTGAGCTGGGTGCAGGCACCCTTGACCACCGGCCAATCACTGTCCGAACCCATAATAACGGCAACTTTACGAATCATGCTGTTTACCTCCCTTTGCTGGGGGCCGGCGGGCGGCCCTGTTCAACAAAACAAAAAAGGCTGTGATGCAGCTACACCACGGCCTTATTTTTCCAACCCAATTTCAGCGGCGCGCCGCCCCGCAAGATACACGATGACCCCCAGAGCGCCTGCACACCCGCAGGCTGTGGAGATGAGCATCTTGTATCGCATAAAGCGCCCCCCGCAGAACCATGGTTGTATCGTTTTTCCGTCACAAAAACGCCCGAAGCGTTTGTGTACCATATACAGTTTACGGCAAAACATTTACTTTGCAAAGGCCGTTTGCGCAATTTCTCCCTTGTGTTCTCCCTGCCGAAAAAACCTTTCAGAAGTTTTGTGCATTTTCCCCAGGTATTTTCTTTTTAGTATGACTTTCTTTACAAATCTTTATTTTTTTGAAGAATTGGTAAAGTTCCGGTCAGGATTTCGGGGGCTCTCCCCCTCAGAAAATGATGTGGGCGGTGGTGGCCCTGGCGGCCCGGATCAGCTCGGCGGGGGCACAGCAGACCTGGGTGCCGATCCGCCCGCCGGAGACATAAATTTTCTCCTGGGCCAGAGCGCTTTCATCGAACACGGTGACGTACTGCTTTTTCATCCCCACGGGGCTGCAACCGCCCCGGACATAGCCGGTGACCTTATTGATATCGGCCACATGGATCATGGCCACGCTCTTCTCCCCCACGCTGCGGGCGGCGGCTTTCAGGTCCAGTTCGGCGGCCACCGGGATCACAAAGACGAAATAGTTCCGGCTGGCCCCCTGGGTTACCAGAGTTTTATAGACGCAGGCGGGGTCCTCGCCCATGCTGGCGGCCACGGTGACGCCGTCCACCGCCACCCCCTCCTGATGGGGGTATTCATGGGCGGTATAGGCCACCTTGGCCCGCTCGAGAATCCGCATTGCATTGGTTTTTGCTTCTTTTGCCATAGAAAAAACTTCCCTTCCTTCTCGCCCTATTGTACCACGTTTCGGGCGCAAAGAACAGGGGCGGCTTTCCTCTAAAATTCCAGGCAGAAAAATTTTCCTCTCCCTCTTGACTTCAGGACAATGAAATGATATAGTAGCCTCACCACTTCAGGAAAGTGAAGTAATCTCCGACCGCGGCAAAGGGGCCGATGTCCTCCTGCACCGGGTCCACCGTATAGACAAGCAAGAGCAAAGGAGACACCGACCATGATTGTCATTCTGAAACAAGACGCCCCCGAGGCCCAGGTCCACGAATTCTGCCGCGAGCTGGAGGGGATGGGCTTTGCCATCAACGATTCCCGGGGCAGCGACACCCACATTCTGGGCCTGATCGGCGACACCAAGGCCATCGCCGAGAGCTGGATTCTGGCCAACCCCGTGGTGGAGACCGTCCGCCGGGTGTCCGAGCCCTACAAGAAAGCCAACCGCAAATTCCACCCCGACGACACGGTGGTGGATGTGGCAGGGGTCAAGATCGGCGGCGGGAACTTCGCCGTCATCGCCGGCCCTTGCAGCATCGAGAGCGAGGAACAGATCACCTACTGTGCCCAGCGGGTGAAAGCCGCCGGGGCCAGCCTGCTCCGGGGCGGCGCCTTCAAACCCCGGACCTCCCCCTACTCCTTCCAGGGGATGCGGGCCGAGGGGCTGGACCTGCTCAAGCTGGCCCGCCGGGCCACCGGCAGCCCCATCGTCACCGAGATCATGAACACCGAGCATCTGCCCCTCTTTGAGAATGTGGATCTGATCCAGGTGGGCGCCCGGAATATGCAGAACTTCGAGCTGCTGAAAGCCGTAGGCCGCCAGAAAAAGCCGGTGCTGCTCAAGCGGGGCCTGGCCAACACCCTGGAAGAGCTGGTGATGAGCGCCGAGTACATCATGGCCGAGGGGAACGAAAACGTCATCCTCTGCGAGCGGGGCATCCGCACCTACGAAACCAGCATGCGGAACACCCTGGACCTGGCCGCCGTCTGTATGCTCCACAAGATGACCCACCTGCCGGTGGTGGTGGACCCCAGCCACGCCTGTGGCCAGGCCTGGATGGTCCCCCAGCTGGCCAAAGCGGCGGTGGCCGCCGGGGCCGACGGGCTGATGATCGAGGTCCACAACAACCCCGCTAAAGCCAAGTGCGACGGCGCCCAGAGCCTGACCCCGGACCAGTTCGACGAACTGATGGCCTTTATCGCCAAAGAGGTGGAGTTCTTCGGCAAGACCCTCAACTGACCCAGAGTATCCTCCCCCCTGCGCTGCGGAGCCCGGCTTCGGGTTCCGCGGCGCTTTTTTTCGGTCCTGTTTTGTGCTATAATAGTTTAGATTTCCCCTGATGGAATCCATACTGTACAAAGAGGTTTAAAAGATGAAAGCTCATATCGCCCGCAACCAAAACGCCGGTGTGCCCATGGTGTTGGGTTGGAATCTCGCCCCCGGCGACCGGGGCGTCCTGGACGGGATGGCCCCCGCCTTCGGGATGAAGGTCGTTCCGGTCAGCCCGGCCGACGCAGGCCAGACGGTGGCCCAGCTGCTGGGCGAGGTGCCGGTGACGGCCCCCCGTACCCTGGTGCTGGAACCCGGCGCCTACCCGCCCGCCATCGTGCTGGCCAATTTCCGCAACAAAGATGTGGACACCCTGCTGGATCTTTTGAAAAACGCCAAGGTCAACATCCCCCTGAAAGCCGTGGTCACCCCCACCAGCCGCCGCTGGGTCTTTGGGGATCTGCTGGCCCATCTGGAGGAAGAGCACCGCGCCTACACCCAGCAGGCGGCCCCGACACAGGAGAAGCTTTAATATGAAGATCAAACAAACGCTACTTTCCCTGGTGAGCCTTGTGCTCTGCGGCGCGCTGCTGGCGGGCTGTTCCAGCGCCCCCGCCTCCTCCGGTGTGCCGGACGAGGACGCCCAGCGGTACACCACCATTTTCTATGATGTGTTCGACACCGTCACCCAGGTGATCGCCTACTGCGACTCGGAGGAGGAATTCTCCCAGCAGATGGACGCCCTCCACGCAGACCTTTTGGAATATCACCAGCTGTACGACATCTACAACGACTACGAAGGGGTCAACAACATCAAAACCATTAACGACAACGCCGGCGTTGCCCCGGTCAAGGTGGATGAGAAGATCATCGACCTGCTGGAGCTGGCCATCGAGATGTATGACACCACCGGCGGCAAGATGAACGTGGCCATGGGCAGCGTGCTGGAGATCTGGCACAACTATCGTGAGGCCGCCGAGGCCGACCCCAGCGATGAGGACAACCTGCTGCCCACTCAGGCCGAGCTGGACGCCGCCGCCCAGCACTGCGACATCAACGACGTGATCATCGACCGGGAGGCGGGCACCGTCTATCTGGCCGACCCTGAGATGTCCCTGGATGTGGGCAGCGTGGGCAAGGGTTACGCCGTGGAGATGGTCTGCCAGGCAGCCCAGGCCCGGGGCCTGATCAGCGCCTCGGTGAGCGTGGGCGGCAACCTGCGGGCCATCGGCCTGAAACCCGGCGCCAAGCAGTGGACCGGCGGGGTGGAAAACCCCTGGGAGTCCTCGATCTATTACACCGCCGATTCCTCCCTGGTGGCTGCCGTCTATACCAGCGACCAGGCCCTGGTCACCAGCGGCGACTACCAGCGGTTCTATGTGGTGGACGGGGTGCGCTACCACCACCTGATCGACCCCGATACCCTCTGGCCCGCCACCTACTTCGACAGCGTCACCATCCTCTGCCCTGATTCGGGGCTGGCGGACTGCCTGTCCACCGCCCTGTTCTGCTCCTCTCTGGAAGAGGGCCAGGCGCTGGTGGAGTCCCTGGACGGGGTCGAAGCCCTCTGGTGCACCACCGACGGCCAGCTGGTCTATTCCAGCGGGTTCCAGAATCACGCGGTGCAGTCCTGACCATAAACCAATTCCAAAAAGCCCGCGGCCCCTCTCCGTAAAAGGAGAAGGCCGCGGGCTTTCTTTGTAAATAGACTAGCTGAATAGTTTTTTCTTGTTGTGCATATAGACCGAGAGCACCAGCCCCACGCAGATATACAGCATCAGCACCGAACTGCCGCCGGCGGAGTAGAAGGGCAGGGTCACGCCGATGACCGGCAGCACCCGCAGGTTCATCCCCACGTTGACGGTGATCTGGGCCAGAAGCGCCCCGCCGATGCCCGCGCAGATATAGCTGCCCAGCAGATCCTCGCTGCGGGCCCCCACCACAAAGGTCTTGATGATTAGGGTGAAGAGGATGCCCAGCACCAGCACGCAGCCCACAAACCCCATGGCGTTGCCGATCCAGCAGAAAATAAAGTCGTTGTGGGCGTTGGGGACGTTGTAATAGGTGCCGTCAAAGAGCCCGTTGCCGAAGATCCCTCCCGCGCCGATGGCGATCTCGCCCTTTTGCTGCTGGTAGATGATGTTCTTCCAGACTTCCTCGCTGGGGGCCCAGCCCGAGGTATTCTCGGGGTCGATGACCGCCAGAATCCGGTACCACTGGTAGCTCTTGCCCACCTTGTCGCTGAAAAAGCCGAAGGCAATGGCCACCGCGCTGATGCCGGCCGCCAGGGCCGAGACAATATACTTCCAGCTCAGACCGGCGGCGAACATCATGCAGCAGCCGATAAAGCCGTAGATCAAAGCCGTGCCGTCGTCGCCCTGGATGTGGATGATCCCCATAGGTACCAGCAGATGGAGCAGAAGTTTGCCCAGCTCTTTGGGCTCGTTGATCCGGTGCCGCACGTTGTTCAGGTGCATGGCAAAGGTCAGGATAAAACTGATCTTGGCCAGCTCGGTGGGCTGGAAGGTAAAGCCCGCCAGCTTGTACCAGGAATAGTTGTCGGTGTCTCCGGCGTTGTAGCCGATGGTCAGGGGGCCGATGGTCACGTTTCGGATCACCAGGGTGGGCAGGACCAATCCCCAGGTAAAAACCACATGGAAGGGCCAGACCTTGACCAGGCTGCGGTAGTCGATGTTGGAGAGGATGATGGCCGCGATCAGGCCAATCCCGGCGGCGGCGGCCTGGACCAGGGCTTTGCGGTAGTCGCCCACCCCCACAATCTGGCCGGTGATCTCGTCCAGATCAAAGCCGCTGCCCTGTTCCGCCGCCCAGGAAGCCAGGGTCAGCATCGCCAAACCGCTGCTGAGCAGACAGAGAATCAGGTAGAATTTATCCGTCCGTTTCATGTATGTTTGAACGCCTTTTAGCAAAAAAGCACCACCTTTCGAGTTCTTATCCGGGTACAGTATAGCGCAGTTGGGCGGCGGGCGCAAGATTGTGACCAAGGTGTGACAGCTTTGCAAAATAAAATCGGTCAGCTTGACAAACCCCAACCGGGCTCCTACAATGGGAATACCTAACAAAATCTTGACAAAAGACCCTCGGGTCTGCTTTGGGAGGGTGAAATCATGCATTTCTTACATTCTGTCCATTTACGCCGTTTTGTCAGCGCGTTGTGCGCGCTGTCTTTGTTTGTGGGGGTTATGTCCCCCGTGTCCGCCTTTGCAGCAGAAGCTGAAACGGAACCGGCCGGTGAGCTGACCATGGCCCAGGCCCAGGAGATGGAGCAGGCCGACCAGGCCATCACCGGCCTGACCGAAAGCGCCGAGTACGCCGCCATGTCCCAGGAAGAGCGCCAGGCCGCCGCGGCCGCCCAGCTGGAAGAACTGGCCAGCCAGAATCTGATCCTGTCGGATTCTATTTATTATGACGAAGAAAACGGGATGTATTCCTTCAGCTACACCTGCGGTGTTTGGGGCGGTTTGACCGTCGCGGACTATGACGACGACAGCGAGCAGCTGGCCCTGCCCCTGACCGAGGAGGGCGCCGACATGCTGGCCGGTACCAACAGCTACCTGGGCAACGCCATGATCTACTACGCCTTTGACGACACGGTGAACAGCACCCGCTACCCCAACTACGTTTATATGCAGAGCTACTGGAACGAGCTGGGCCTGCAAACCGATCTGGACAGCGAGGTCACCGTCCGGGATCTGCGGCACATGGACGACTACGATCTGTGTATCCTCAGCGCCCACGGCCTGTACTATACCTACACTTACAATTATCTCTTTTTCTGGGAGAAGAGCGAGACCGCTCCGGTCGTTATCCTGATGGAGGAATCCAACCTTTGGAAGGATCTGAGCTATGCGGTGGATCTGCTCTGCCACCGGGTGATTAAGATCGACGGCAAGTACAGCGTGCTGCCCTCTTTCTTCCGCAGCGCCTACTCCGGCGGCAAGCTGGAGGGCACCATCGTCTTCTCGGAGGCCTGTGAGTTCATGGGCGTCGAAAACCACGTCGATTTCACCATGGGAGATGCCCTGCTCCAGGGCGGAGCCGAGGCGGTCATCGGATATGTCAACACCGTTTACACCATCTATTCCCGGAACCTGGTTTGGGACACGGTCAACCAGATGATTATGGGCAAGACCATTCGGGAATCTCTGGAACATGCGGTGGCCACCTATGGATCCGACGACATTGAATGGTATCTGTCTCAGGGCGGATTGTTCCCCCACCGGGTTGCCGCCTATCCTGTTCTGGGCGGCAACTGGGACGCCACCCTCTACCCCACCGGGGATGTAACCATCGACGCTGCCTAAACATCGGCGGAGATTGCACTTTTCTACAAATTATATTATACTGGAATGCGGCGGCACCCTTGTGCTGCCGCATTTCTGTTATCATCTCTGCCAAGTGAGGAAAACGCTTATGGCTGAATTTATCACCCATTCCCGCGCGGAGACGGTGGCGCTGGGCCGGCGGATGGCCGGCGTCCTGGCCCCCGGCGCGGTGATCGCCTTTACCGGCGGGCTGGGGGCGGGCAAAACCGCTTTCTGCGAGGGGCTGGCCGCCGGGCTGGGCTGCACCGACCCCGTTTCGAGCCCCACCTTCGCCATCGTGAATTACTACCGGGGCCCCCGGCCCCTGGCCCATTTTGACCTCTACCGCATCTCCACCGAGAACGACCTGTGCGCGGCAGGCTTTTACGACTATCTGGACCAGGGGGCCATTGTGGCCGCCGAGTGGAGCGAAAACCTGGCGGATCTGCTGGCCCTGGAACACCCCATCCGGGTGGACATCCAGCGGCTGGACGACACCACCCGCCGCATCACCATCGAGGGGGTAACGCTATGAATATTCTGGCCGTGGACACCGCCGGCAAAACCGCCGGTGTCGCTCTGATGCAGGACGAGCGGCTGCTCTATGAATGCTATCTGGACGGGGGTCTGACCCACAGCGAGACTTTGCTGCCCCTGATCGACCACTGCCTCAAACTCTGCGGGATGACCTGCGCCGACATTGATCTCTATGGCGTCAACGCCGGGCCGGGCAGTTTCACCGGGCTTCGGATCGGGCTGGCCGCTGTCAAGGGTCTGGCCTTCCCCCGGGAGACCCTCTGCGCTCCGGTCTCCACCCTGGAGGCCCTGGCAGCGGCCCATGTGGGCGAGGGCACCGTCCTCTGCGCCCTGGACGCCCGCCGGGCCCAGGTGTACAGCGCCGCCTTCGACCTGGCCACCCACCAGCGATTGATGGAGGACGACGCCCGGGCGGTGGACGACCTGGCCGATTTTGCAGAAAATTGCAAAAAGCCCCTCTTTTTTGTTGGTGATGGCGCCGCTCTGTGCTATAATAAATATGGTCAGCTGCCCGGCGTTCTGCCGGTGCCCCCGGCTTTGACGGGGGGCCGCGCGGCAGCGGTGGCCCTGGTGGCCCGCCGGATGGCGCTGGCCGGGCAGGCTGTTCTGCCCGAGGCCCTGCTGCCGGACTACCACCGGCTGAGCCAGGCCGAGCGGGAGCGGGCAGCCCGTCTGGCTGCGGAAGAAAAAGCCGCAGCCCCCACAAACTGAACGGAGAAAGGATCATCTGTTATGGCAAACCCCATCGCACTCGCCGCCGACCATGGCGGCTTTGAACTGAAGGAGGCGGTCAAGGCCCATCTGGAGGAAAAGGGGATCGAATACATCGACTTCGGCACCCACAGCACCGCCAGCGTGGACTACCCCGACATGGCTCTGCCCGCCTGCGACGCCGTGGTTTCGGGCCAGTGTGACAAGGCGCTTTTGTTCTGCGGCACCGGCGTTGGCATCAGCATGGCCGCCAACAAGGTCAAGGGCATCCGCGCCTGCTGCTGCTCGGACAGCTTCAGCTGCGAGTATACCCGCCGTCACAATGACGCCAACGCCCTGTGCATGGGCGGCCGGGTCATCGGCCCGGGGCTGGCCTGCCAGCTGGTGGATCTGTTCCTTTCCACCCCCTTCGAGGGCGGGCGCCACATTGGCCGGATCGCCAAGCTGACCGCCATCGAAAACCGCTGAACCATTGTCTGTTCCCTTTCCAATTCATAAAGATAGATCGCACCAAAGGAGAGTGTAGTTATGACGCCCATGATCGTTGACCACCCCCTGCTGCAGCACAAGATCAGCCTGCTGCGCAACAAGCAGACCGGCACCAAGGAGTTCCGCGACCTCGTCAGCGAGATCGCCACCCTGCTGTGCTACGAGGCCACCCGTGACCTCCCGCTGGAAGAAGTCGAAATCGAGACGCCCATCACCATGGCGCGGACCAAGGTTCTGGCCGGCCGCAAGCTGGCTCTGGTTCCCCTGCTGCGGGCCGGTATGGGTATGCTGGACGGCATGCTCTCGCTGATCCCGGCGGCTAAGGTCGGCTTTATCGGCCTGTACCGTGACGAGACCACCCTCAAGCCGGTGGAGTACTTCTGCAAGCTGCCCGCCGACATCGCCGAGCGGGACGTCCTGGTTCTGGACCCCATGCTGGCCACCGGCGGCAGCGCCGTGGACGCCATCGCCCAGATCAAGAAGCACGGCGCCAAGCGGATCAAGTTCATCGGCCTGATCGCCGCCCCCGAGGGAATCAAGGCCCTGCACGAGGCTCACCCCGATGTGGACATCTACATCGGCGCTGAGGACGAGTGCCTGGACGAAAACGGCTACATCGTCCCCGGCCTGGGCGACGCTGGCGACCGGATCTACGGCACCAAGTAATTTCCTCTTTTCTGATTTTCCAAAAGAACAAAAGCGCCTGTGCGGCGAACCGCACAGGCGCTTTTTATTGTATAACGAAAACCACTCGCTAGGCGAGTGGTTCTAAAAAAGACTTATGTCGATCATGGTGACAGAAAAACTCCCTTTGCTTAAAATAGAAGTGCGGTCTGCCAACTGCACAACCAAGCAAAGGGAGGTCATTCAAAATGAAC
>NZ_BQKV01000013.1 GCF_022180365.1 Faecalibacterium gallinarum | reverse complement strand
TCCACAGGAAGCCCGCAGGTCTTGATAAGCTGGATCACGACCGGGAGGCTGGGGATCGTCCCTTTATTCTCAATGTTGGCGAGATACCGCCACTCAATACCTACCATTTCCGCCAGCGCCTTACGCGCCAGACGCCGGGCTTTCCGCGCTGCCTTTACATCCGCGCCGAAAGTTTCAAAGCCGGGGCAATCTTCTACTTTCGCCATATAACATCACCCATTTACATTGTATAATTCATATTTGCCCAATGGAATGTTGCTATATGCAGGTAAATTAAACTTTATAATTCATGCACTTTGCTTATAAGTATCTGAAACTTCGATACTAAAGCAAACTGATCCGAGCCATTTTGAACATCCCATTTCCGTAGGAAGCACAAAAAGATTCTCTTTTAGGGGTCTTGAAAAAAATAGTCAACGTATTAGAATAGAGTTGACTGAAATAGTCAAAGGAGGTTTGAAAATTGTCTGCGGAAAAGTTTGAGGAATTACCGTCCGAAAAGAAAATGCGGATTATAAACGCAGGACTGGAATGTTTCGGGCAATACGGATATAAAAAGGCAAACACTGATTTGATTGTGGAAAAAGCAGGAATATCTAAAGGGCTGTTATTTTACTACTTCAAGAATAAAGAAGCGTTCTATCTTTACCTGTGCGATTTTTGTAGCAAAGTTTCATTAGAAGCAGTAGATGTAGCGAAAATGAGTGCCATAACTGATTTTTTCGATATGTTAGACTTCGGAATAAGAACCAAATTGAAAATATGGTCTGACTATCCTTATATGTATGATTTTTCGCTACGGATGGTTCTTTTTCAAGACGAAAAAGTTTCGGCTTCGGTTAATGATTATCTCGCTGAAAATTATAATGCCACATTCGATGAATACTTCAAGCACATTGACTTTTCGCTATTCAAAGAGGACATTGATCCGAAGTACATTTACAAAATGTTTTCGTGGTTATCCGAGGGTTATCTGTCTGAAAAGCATCGAACCAATCAACCGATTGTGTTTGATGAGGCTATTGCGGAATTTGAAAAATGGAAAGCAATGATTAAACAGATTAGTTATAAAGAGGAATACCTATGAAGATGATTGAAGCACACAACTTGACAAAAGATTATGGAAACCATAGAGGCATTTTTGATTTAAGTTTTACTGTTGATCAAGGAGAGGTTGTTGGATTTCTGGGATCAAACGGTGCGGGCAAAACAACGACCATAAGACATTTGATGGGTTTTATCCATCCCCAGCAGGGTATATCTAAAATATTTGATATGGATACGTTCTCTGCGGCAAAGCAAATACAGTCAAAGGTTGGCTATTTACCGGGAGAAATATCATTTTTGAATGATCGAATGACTGGCAATGAGTTCATCCGATTTATGATGGAAATAAAAGAGAATGTTTCCGCAGAACAGGTTCGACACCTCGTAGATTACTTTGAATTGGATACTCGTATCAAGATCAAAAAAATGTCAAAGGGGACAAAACAGAAATTAGGGTTAGTCGTTGCATTTATGCACAATCCATCTGTGTTAATCTTAGATGAACCGACCAGCGGATTAGACCCTATTATGCAAAATAAGTTTGTCGAGCTTATAAAATCAGAAAAAAGCAAAGGCAAAACGATATTTATGTCATCCCATATTTTTGAAGAAGTTGAAAATACTTGTGATAGAGTGCTGATGGTTAAGGATGGACACTTGATTGCCGATAAAGGTATCCAGAGTATTCGAGATACGAACAAAAAACATTACACGATTACCTTTGCAACCCCTGAACTTGCAAAGGCATTTACACAGGTTCATGCTGGCAGTACATTCGATGGAAATTACAAGGTATCTTTTCTGCTGGATAGCTCTGTCAATGATCTTGTGCATGAATTAGTACATTACGATGTGCAAGATATAGCAGTAAGAAACCAAACAATCGAAGAAGTATTTTTGCAGTATTATGGAGGAACTAAAGCATGATCCGCTCATTGATGAAGCAGGAAGTAAAAGCAAACTATAAATTATATATTGTTTTTTTGAGTATCATCGCAATGTATGCTGTCACATTGGTGGCAATGTATGATCCATCACTAAAGGACAGCCTGAAATCATTAGAGGAAAGTATGCCGGTTGTTCTTGCTGCATTCGGAATGCAGGATATGGGGACGACCTTGCTGGATTTCATCATTACATATCTGTATAAATTTGTTTTGATTGTTACACCGTTCATTTACAGTATCGTAATGTGCTATCGCCTACTTGCAAAGTATGTGGAAAATGGATCACTTGCCTATCTGCTAAATTCAAAGCATGGAAGAACGAAAATTGTTTTAACACAATGGGGCAATCTATTTTTGGGATTAGTCGTGATGATCTCATTCAATACAGGATTGATGATTGTATGCTGCTCCATGATGTTCAAAGGTGCGTTGGATATACCCCGGTTTTTAATACTCAATTTAGGCTTACTCGTCCTGCAATTATTTATTGCGGCGTTCTGCTTTATGTTTGCTTGCTTATTCACTGATGTAAAATATTCAATCGGCTGTGGGGCCGGGGTCATTTCGTTGTTCATCATTATGCAGATGTTTTTTTCCGTATATGATAGTGCCAAAATTCTTCTGTACTGCAATCCATTGAGTTTGTTCAACCCACAACAGCTTGTCAATGGAAATATTGTTTCGGTTATTAGTCTTGTGGTTTTGCTGGGATTAACTGCTATTTTCCTGATTATTGGATTGCTGGGATTTAGACGAAAAGATTTACCACTTTAAGAAAATATATCTATTTCCTGCCGGACGACGGCAAAAGAAAAAAAGCCGTCGTACAGCAGCCCTTTTCCCATGCCTGATTACATTACGGCGGCTTTGACAAAATCAAGGCCGCCGTTCTCTTTGCCCCTCAAACTGACGACGCCCTGACGCTGGCGGGATCGGCGGCCCACGGAGGGAGCCGCCATGAAGCAAAGAGCGTTTCGACAGAATACGACGGGGTATGTACCGTCAAAAAAAGCCCGTCCCCGGCAACGGGGACAAGCGGCCACGAATATGCACTATACCATGTAAATCAACTGCATATCGCTTCTGCTTTCGCCCGGTGGGTCTGCGACCTGCCGGGCGAAATTTGTTGTTTCCTGCGGCCCGCGCCACCGGCCAAAACTTTTTCAAAAAAATTTCCAAAAAGCGGCGTTTACCGGGTAGCTGACGGCCTTTCAAAAGTAACTTTGGCGGAAAGGGAGAGAACCACCGAAATCCCCCACAGAAAGGGGGTGAGAAGATGGATACGATCCCCCGCAATGACTTTATCCTGCGGAACCGCTATGACGCATTTTGCAAGGCGGTACTCCGCAATGAGGCCAAAGATTATCTGCATGAGATGGGACGGCAGCGCGACCGTGAAAAGTCGTTAGACGCCCTGACCCAGCAGGAATTGGACAAGCTCTCCACTGTGGATCAGTACCCCAGCGACAGCTACATTTTTTCGTCGCATGGATATGATTTGCTGATTAACAACGAGCTTGTGGCCGAGGCGTTCGCCAGCCTGCCGGAACAGGAACAAAGCATTTTGATTTTGCACTGTGTTCTGGAAATGGCCGACGGAGAAATCGGCAGCCTCATGGGAATGTCCCGCAGCGCCGTCCAGCGCCACAGGACAAGCACCCTGAAACAGTTGCGCGTGAAATTGATGGCGTTAATGCCGGGAGGGAGGTAACGCGGATGAAGCAGCCCACATTCAACGGCAGGGAGCTTCTGCCCCTTTCGGTGATAGAAGCCGCCCACGCTGGGGACGCAATGGCTATGGAACAAGTGCTGCGGTACTATGAGTGCTACATAAACAAGCTCTGTACCCGTACCTTGTACGACAGCAACGGCATCCCTTATGTGTGCGTGGACGAGTACATGAAGCGCCGTCTGGAAATCAAGCTCATTCATGCCATCGTCGTTGATTTGAAGTAACGACCCGGCCACGGAAACGGAAATCGCTTTTTACTCCCTTTCCACATTTCCGCCGACCCGCTGGCCGCAGGCTTGCACCTTGACAAATATGCCCGCAAGATAACGGCGGTGCATCATAGGGCAAAACGGACACATTCTGTCTGTGCCGAGCCGGGCGGCTGGTGCGCCATGAGGCTTTTCCCTACGGGAAAAGCGGAGCGAAAAACACAGGGCCGTAAAGCAAGTGTGGCAGCTTGCGGGCGACAACGTACAGGCGGGCGATACTCCCTTATAGCCACAGTCCGAGCGTTAAAAGCGTTGCAGGCAATGGGTAGGGCCGCGTGAGAACCACGCGGGGGTGAAAGTCCCGTGGAGCTGTGCCAGCAGCCGTCCGTTATGGCCCATTTTTGGCAACAAACAATGCCGTCCTCTTTCAGTTCGGAAAGGAGGACACTGTGATTAGTAGTGACGCGCTGGCCCGTATGCGTCAGCAAAATATAAAGGAGATCAACAAGGACGACCTTGTGGACATCCGTTCTGTTGTCGTTGATACGTCCTTGCCACCTGAACAGCGCATGATGGACTATCTGGAAAAAATCAAAAATCCCTACTGCTTTCGCTGTGGGGATGCGGTTGTTTCTATTCACTTTGCCGACAAGGGGAACAGTCTTGACAGCCTTCTCAAAAATTACTTTTTGGGGCTGAAAAGAAGCTGATTTTCCCGTCTTTTTATGCTATAATCATATTGTGATTATAGAGGATTGGAGGTATCGTGAAACGAGGCAGAAAATCTTCTAACAACACATTCACAGAGAACGGCAAAAAAATTTGGAAGTGCGGAAAATACAAACGGCTTTCCAAAGAGGACGGGCACGACGTAAGTTACAGCATTGAGAACCAAGACGCCATACTGGACTACTATCTGTCCCAGCACCCGGAAATCCAAGTGGTAGGCGACTATCAGGACGATGGCCGGACGGGAACCGACAGCGACCGGGAGGATTTTCAAAGGCTTTTGTCCGACATCTACGCAAAAAAAATTAACTGCGTAATCGTCAAAGACCTTTCCCGATTGTCCAGAAATGACTATGAATGCGGTCACTATTTGGAATATGTGTTCGTTTCTCTGGATGTTCGTTTTATCTCCGTAGAGCTTCCAGCACTGGACAGCTACCTGCGGCCCGAAGAAATCAGCAGCATTGCCACCAAGATGCAAAGCTACATGAACGACCAGCATTGCTACCAGACATCAATCAAAATCCGCAGCGTTTTGGATATGAAGCGCAGCCAAGGACAGTTTATCGGAGCTTTCGCCCCGTATGGGTATCTGAAAGACCCGAACGACTACCATAAGCTGATCGTCAATCCTGAAACCGCCCCTGTTGTGCAGGACATTTTCAGATGGTATGTATATGAGGGCATGAACAAAAACGCGATTGCAAAAAAATTGATTGATTTAGGTATTCCAAGCCCCACAGCCTATAAGCAACAGTTGGGATTGAACTATCACAATCCCCACGCGCAGACAGGCAAGGTCTATTGGAGCGACCGCACCATTGTGAATATGCTGAAAAACCCGACGTATTTAGGCCATATGGTACAAGGACGGCACCAAGTAAAAAGCTATAAGGTTCATACCATTGTCCCGATCCCGGAGGAAGATTGGTTCTGGGTGGAAAACACCCATGAGGCCATTATCGACCAAGAAACCTATGAACGGGCGCAGGAACTTTTGGAACGGAATGTGCGTACTTCCCCAAAAGCAAAAACGGTGTACCTGTTCTCCGGCTTTCTCCGCTGTGGAGATTGCAAGCGAGGCATGACGCGCCGGACTTCCAAGGGGTACACCTATTATAGTTGTAAAACGTACATTATGAAGAATAGAGGTTTATGCACCAGCCACACCATCCGGGATGAACTTGTGGAGCAGGTAGTCTTTGAAACCGTAAAAAAACAAATTGCCCTCTGTGAAACCCTTGCACAAATTATTGATGAAATCAACCAAGCCCCCGTAGTGCGTAATCAATCAACGAGGATCGAGAAGCAGCTTAAAACCAAAGAGCAGGAACTTCATAAGGTGACAAACCTTTGTGATAGCCTGTATATCGACTGGAAAAGCGGCGACTTGACGCGGGAGGAATACCACCGCATGAAAGCGAAGTTTGAAGAACAGGCCGAAGAAATCCGACAAACGATTGCTAATCTTCAAGAGGAACAGACCTTTGTTTCAAACGGTATTACTTCCGACGACCCGTACCTGCAAACTTTTTTGAAGTACAAGAACATCGACCATTTAGAGCGCGGTATTGTTGTTGCCTTGATTAAACAGATTAACATTTACGAGGGAAAACAAATTGATGTAGAATTTAACTTTGCAGACCAGCACCAACGGATTTTGGACTTTATCGAAGCGAACCATCCGAAGTTGAGTGTTGTCAGGACGGAGGCCGTCTAACCAGCGGCTTTCCTCTCCTGATTTTTCAGGCGCAAAGTTGTGTATAAAAGAACGAGGCTGTAGCCTCATCCAGTACCACAATGGGAGCATCCTTCAAAATAGCCCGGGCAAGGGCGACTCGCTGTGCTTCGCCGCCAGAGAGATAGGTTCCCTCTGTTCCGATCACGGTGTCCAGTCCCTGGGGCAGCTTTTCCAAAATGTCGCTGCATTGCGCGGCTTCCAAGGCAGCAAGAACCTGCTCTCGGCTGGCATTGGGGCGGGCTGCACGGACATTTTCTAAAATACTGGCCTTGAACAGTCGGTTATTCTGAAATACAAAAGCAACCTGATCCATCAACACATGCGGATCGATCTGGCGCACATCCACCCCGCCAACTTCCACAGTACCTTCGTCCACATCCCAAAACCGGGGGATCAGGCTGGCCGCTGTGGTCTTGCCGCCGCCCGAAGGGCCCACTAGAGCCACCGTCTCCCCTGGTTCGGCGGTAAAGGAAAGATGGGACAAGGCAGGGGTCTGCGCCCCGTCATAGGTAAAGCTCACGTCCCGAAACACTACTCGGTTGTCTTTGGGAGTCTGAGGTTTATCCGGCGCTGGCAAGGTAGGAGCGTCCATTACCGGCTGGATGCGGCCCAGGGCGGTATCAGCCAGCATCATGCCGGACGCAGCAAACATAATCCGGGCCAACGCCGTGGAAAGGATGGCTGAAAATACGGCATAGAAAGCAAAATTTGTTACAAAGCCCTCAAAATCACCAGTTGCCAGAGCCCCGGGCGCTAGAAATAGCACCACCGGCACCAAAAACAGAAAGGCCCCCTCAGTAACGGTTAGATTGATAGATTGCGGCACACGGCAGATATCACCCTGATAATGCTCCGCCTTGGTGCTGTAATCCTCAATGGCCTGCTGAAACGCTTTGAAGGAGTACACGGTCTGCTGAAAGATCTTGACCACTGGGATTCCCCGGACATACTCTGTGCCGGCTTTAGCCATCCGGTCTTGGGCCGCCTGGTATTCCGCCATCAGTCCAGCGTTTTTGCCACCCATCATGCTAAACATAGCTAGGATTGAGATCACCGCCGCCAGCAAACAAGCCACACCCATGCGCCAATCAAAAACCAACATCAGCGCCAGCATGGAAAGAAACAGAGTGAACGTACCCACGATATCCGCCAAATTGTGAGCCAGTAGGGTTTCTGTATCGGCAGCAGCGGCATCCAGTCGGCTGCGGATCAAACCAGACGCATTTGTGTCAAAATAACCTAACGGCGCCCTCATAACATGAGCCATACCCTGCTTGCGGATGTTGGCCGCCGTGCGAAATGCTGCTAAATGCGTACACATTAGGCCCAAAAAGTAGATCAGGATACCACCCACAGCGAAAGCAAAGGCTATCCAGCCGTAGCGTATGATGCTCTGAGCCTGTGTCCAGTCCGGAGATACTGCGATCAGATCCCTCGCTGCCAGCCAGATACAGATATAAGGTACCATACTGCACATCATGGATATCCCCGACAGCCCTAGTCCCAGAAAAGTAAGCCGTCTGTGGCTACCCGCATACCCTAGCAAGGCAGCCAAGGCATTTTGCTTTTTTTGCTTCATAAATATTCCTCCCTTTGGTTAGTTCATGCTAACTTGCAGTATAAAAGAAAGAGGGCAAAGCCCCTATCTTACTAAAAACCGATACAGCAGTTACTGGCCTATTAACTTCAGCCAGCCTGCAGTGTAAAAATCCCGCAGTTGATCCACATAGCACATGGCCCGCTCCTTGGGCATATCGTGGATAACAATCTCAAAGATGCCGTTGAACATCCCGCTAGCAATGATATGGCATAGTTGCTCGTCCAGTGTAGGACATACACGCCCCAAGCGGCGCAGTACCTCAATGTACTGAAGAGTATACTCCACCTCCACTTCCACCATGTTGTGAACAAAGCGCTCATAGCTGGTGCCTTCAGCCTTGCATAGCAACAACTTTACTGGCTCCCTGTGGTCGCAGATGTAGTCCACCATCCAATGGACACACTGACTGGATTCCAGCCCCATATGGTCCGGCTGCTCCTGCTCCGGCAACTCAGCAAAAGAAGTTTGAGCCTTCATAAACCGGCCCATCAGAGCGGCGGCGTGAGGCTCCACAATGGAGGCAAAAAGCGCCTCTTTGCTGGAAAAATAGCCATAGAACGCACCTGTGGTGACACCGGCCTGCTTCACAATCTGACGCAGGGAGGCCCCCAGAAATCCCTTCTCTGCAAACTCCTCCATAGCAACCTGTTGGATCCTCTCCAAGGTGGCAGTAGTTTTTTCTTCCATTTCTGCCCTCCGCATAACATCGTTATATAACACTGTTATCATAAATCACTCCTCTTGATTTGTCAAGAGGAGTCAATGGATTCCTTACTAAAATGGCCGTATCGCCCTGAAATCCCCTCCCGGCATGACAACAACATCTTGGAATAAATACATTTACCACTGGAAATATCTTACTCAACAGAGCCGGTATGAAACCTACATGGCAATACCTTGCAATTTTGTCTTACAAGGTGTATTCTATAGTTAGAATCACCTAACCGCTTAGCTGATCCTAACGCAGTTTGACCTTGCAGAATTGAGAAAGGATGAGAACCCATGTGGAAGTATACAATAGAAGTCAACGGAATGATGTGCGGAATGTGCGAGTCCCATGTCAACGATGCCGTACGCAAAGCTTGTCCGGTGAAAAAGGTTCGTTCTTCCCGTGCGAAATGTCAGACAGTGGTCATCTCTGAAGCAGAGCTGGACCCGGAGCTCATTGCAGCCGCTATCCGTGGTACGGGATATGATGTCGGCATGATCCAGAAGGAGCCCTTCCAAAAAAGATGGTTGTTCGGTTGATGCTCTGAGTAACAGGCCTCCCCAATTCCCGAATTCCCGGCGCGGAGGTCTTTCCCGATGGCTCTTTTGAGATTTTTGCATATCAGCAAAACGTACCAAGGGTCCTTTTTACCAGCAGCTTACTCCGACTGCACTTTTCTAAAATTATAGGCATTGCTTTCGATAGATATTGTGACAATGAGCAGCCTGGCTGCCACTACGCCCCAAGTATTGTACCAATATACAGTCAACCATTTTAGAGGGTCATAGATAATAGATATCTATCAAGTGTATAGCAAAACTCCCCAGAACCACCATGCAGCGGTTCTGGGGAGTTTTATAATCATAATCCAGCGACAATTCGCCAGACACAACAATATTTATTGTTCCATCGCAGCGTTTATGGCGGCAATGGCTCCATCAGACACAGCGGTAGCCACCTGACGAACCTGTTTGACTCGGATATCACCGGCAGCATAGACACCAGGAATGGCGGTCTCCATCTTGTCGTTGGTGGGGATGTATCCACCTTCCAAAGCCAGTTCTGTATAGAGTTCGGTGTTGGGGAGTATACCGGCATAGACAAAAATGCCGCAGCCGGGATCCTCTATCGTTTCGATGCTGCCATCCTGCTCGCTGGCAATCTCCAGCCGCTCCACCTGATCCTGCCCGTAAACGGCATGCAGGCGGGATGCCAGGCGCACCGAGATGTTGCCCACAGCGGCTACCTTTTGACGGAATTCCGCAATGCACCCCAACTGCTCTTCAAAGTGGACAATTGTCACCTGCTTTGCAAAACCAGCCAGATACAGGGCCTCTTTCACTGCACCATCGGCTCCACCCACCACATACACATTTTTTCCGGCATAGGCGGCGCCATCTCTGGCAGCATTCATGCCCATGCCCTTGCCGGCAAGCTCCTTCTCGCCGGGAATACCCAGTTTCCGCGGCGTGCCGCCGTTTGCCAAAATGATACGCTTGGCCTCATAGACGCCCCTGTCCGCGGTCACAGACTTAACCTCTCCCGTCAGCGCCACATGTACAGCCTCGGCCTGAACGATCTCCACCCCGGCCTGGAGCGCCTGCTTTTTCATCCGAGCCGCAAATGTAGCTCCAGTTTCCTGCTTCTCAATGGCAGTATAGTGCGTAACAGTGGAAACTTTGCCAATGATACCGCCCACCTGGGCTTTTTCCAGAATCAATGTACGCTTTCCACGACTAACTGCATAAATGCCTGCGCTGATACCCGCAGGGCCTGCTCCGATGATGATTATATCGTACATAGTCATATGCTTCCTTTCCATGTTACCGTCAAGAACAAACCAACAGCACGAAACCATTCTATGATCTGTTTCCGCGGGCTCCACCGTGGGTACAAATCCGTCCATTCGCCGAACATTCTCCCGGAGAACATGCTGCGGTGTGCTCAGATCATTGATCTCTGGTCGCGGATGGTCTGGGGATCTCGTTTCTATACGAGGCAGCAGTATCCAAAGAATTGGATTCCGGGGTGCTGGCCCGGTTTGATCTGGCGGAAACGCCTATGAGCGGAGCCTTCTACTTTGTGTGCCTAAAAGAGAACCTGTTTGCCGCCGATTGGATTCACTGGATGGAATGAGCTCCTGCCTTGGGGTGCGGCCTTCTATGGTATTATCCTAACTTCAATCCGATTAACAATCTTTGGTCTGAGGCAAAGGTTTTTTGCACAACTTCAAGTCAGATGCCTGGGCGAATTACCGAATACTATTCAAAATACTTTTTGCTTTTTGGACGGCATCCGATTGTTCAGGGCGGTCTCGTTCTTGTAAAAATTTGCTTTAATTCTGAATACTACTAAATCATTTTTCTAATTTCTAAATCGATTGCAAAAACGCGCCGCACAAATCGTGCGACGCGTTTTGTGCCTATGGCATCAGCAGCTCCAGCAGCTGCCGGATATTCTTCTTTCCGAAGGAGATCTTTTCCCCACTGTTAACCACCAGGCAGGGCACGCTCATCACTTGATATCGCTCCCTCAAATCGGGAAAGTGGTTCAAATCATATACTTGAGCGGAAATATCAGGATGAGCCGCAGCCAAACGCTGCGCCGCCGTCACCAGCTCCGGGCACATGGTACAGGAGAGGGACACCAGCACCTGAAGTTCCACCGGTTTCCGGATGGCCCGGATGGCCGCCTCAGTCTCCTCATCCAGAGCCTGGCCCGGTCCGGCCGCATTGTAGAGCCCCAGGACAAAGGAGGTAAACTCATGGCCTCCGGGCACGCCGTGAAAGGCCAGGCCTGTCCAGCTGCCGTCGGAGCGACAGATCAGGACACAGGGAAGATGCTCGACCTTGGACGGATCGCCCTGCTCCACCGACAGCTTGTCGCTCTGGGCAGCCAGCTCCTGCATATAGTGCTCCAGCTCGGCGGAGACAGGTGTTTCGTCCAAGCAGAGCCGCAGAATCAGGGAGGAAACCATCCGATCGAATACCGTGTGGAGCTGGGAGAGCATCTCCCCAGTAAACAGACCGTCTTTCGTCTGTGCCTGGGCCTCCGGTTCCGGTGTCCGGCTCTTGGGAGCCTGGGGCCGCAAACCGGTTTTCTGCTGCATGGCAGCGCACAGCCGCTCCAACTCGGTGGCAGCCAGAGCGCCGTCGCCCACAGCAGTAACCACCTGGCGCAGAGGCTTGACACACACATCACCAGCGGCATACAGACCATCCAATGTGGTCTTCTGGCTGCGGTCGGTAAGGATATATCCCTGTCCGTCCAGTTCAGCCAGACCACGGACCAGTTCGGTGGCCGGCTCATACCCAGCAAACACGAACACACCGAAGGTTTCCCCGTCCGCCGCCTGATGCTCCGTCTCCTGCCCGGTCTTGGTGTTGCGCATCCGGATGCTGCGCAGCGCAGTATCTCCGGAAACTTCCTCCACCACCGTATTGGTGAGAATGGTGATCTTCTCATGGTTCCGGGCAGCGTCCGCCGTGGCCTGGGCGCAGCTGAAGTCATCTCCCCGGATGAGGATGGTCACATGCCGGGCGTACTTGGTGAGAAACACGCTCTCCTCCGCTGCGGCAAAGCCGCCGCCCACCACAAAGACATCCTTTCCAGTGAAAAACTCTCCGTCGCAGGTGGCGCAGTAGGCCACGCCCCGGCCCCGGAACTGCTCCTCACCCCGGAATCCCACCATGCGGGGATGGGCGCCGGTGGCCAGCAACACGCCGAAGCAGCTCAGCGCCCCACGGCTGGTGCGGACGGTTTTCACATCGCCCTCCAGTTCCAGGCCGGTGACCTCTGCCAGCAGGAATTCCGCGCCGAAGCCTTCCGCCTGTCTGCGCATGGTCTCGGTCAGTTCAGCACCGCTGGTGCGCTCCACGCCGGGGTAGTTGACCACCTCCGAGGTAATGGTGATCTGTCCGCCGAAGCGTTCCTGTTCCACCACCACCACACGATAACGGGCACGGGCCAGGTAGAGGGCGGCAGTCAGTCCCGCCGGGCCTCCGCCGATGACCACCACATCATAGAGATGTTCCATCTGTTCCATAGCTTACAGCTGCCCCACCAGATCCAGGCTGGGCTTCAGGGTCTCGGCGCCGGGCTGCCACTTGGCGGGGCAAACCTCGTCCCCATGCTCCGCCACAAACTGGCAGGCCTGAACCTTCCGCAGCAGCTCGTCGGCATTACGGCCCACGTTGCCGGCGTTGACCTCGTAGGCCACAATCTTCCCCTCCGGGTTCACGATAAAGCTGCCACGCTCCGCCAAACCATCGGCTTCGATGTAGACCTCAAAATCCTTGGATAGGCAATGGGTAGGATCAGCCAGCATGGGATACCGGATCTTCTGAATACGCTCAGAGGCGTCATGCCAAGCTTTGTGGACAAAGTGGGTGTCGCAAGAGACTGCATAAATCTCGCAGCCCACCGCCTGGAATTTCTCGTAGAGGTTGGCCAGATCCTCCAGCTCTGTGGGGCAGACAAAGGTAAAGTCGGCAGGGTAGAAGAAAAATACGCCCCACTTGCCCAGAACATCCGATTTGCTAACGGCACGGAAGGTGTTGTTCTGATAGCACTGAACGGTAAAATCAGCAATTTCTTTCTGAATCAGGGACATAAGGCTTGCCTCCATTTATTATTTTGTTCGTTAGTTATAACTAACCTTGTGATGATTATACAGGACTCACAACCTGTCGTCAAGAGAAATTTTTGTAGTTGCCTATGGATCCCCCTGCCCTTTTTATTCTTACAACTTCAGATGGATCATTTTTACCATCCGCAAACGGTCTGAAAACAACATACTGATCCTTGTGGAAAATTGTAGGCCGTTTCTGGGGGTATGGCGATAGTAGGCTTCCTCAGCAAGAACCTCGACCCCGCCGCCGATTTTTTCGGCCAGCTCCACCGCTGAATTCACATAGAAGAACATCTCAGCATCCGCATGCCCCATCTGCTTCATATACTTCTTCCTCATCATGGTCATGCCGCTTTTGCTCACCGTGTCAAAAACAATCTCTATATCTCCAAACTGGCAGAGCATTCGGAACATTCCCAGGACTTTAGTATCTTGGAAATAGTGAAATAGACCGCCCGCAATGATCAAGAGGGGGGCATCTGGCACATCGGCTCGGACTCTCCTGATCCAATTCTCAGCAAAGGCATCACCAACAAGATAGACTTCTCTTTCTGCCTTTGGCAGCAGTTTTCGACGATATTCCATCACTTGTGGCAGATCCACAGCATACCAGAGTGTTCGTCCATTATCGCAACGATTATAGGTTGTTTCCAAACCGCATCCAATTTGGACAATCACACCATTTGGTTTGCGCGCCAGAAACGCCTGGATGAACCGATCCATATTGGCAGATCGAACAGCGGAGGCGATCAAGGTATACTGGCTCTGACTCTCCTGTTGCAGCACATTGGACGGCAGCTTTTCCTTCAGCTCAAGAGCCTTTTTATCATATAAGATTTGCGGGCAATGCTCACTGGCGTAGAGCCTGCCCAACATGGGGATAAATAGCGTATCTTCCACAACACCTAATTTGGGCATAGCGACTCCTCCTTCTTTTTAGGGATTCTTCCTGACAGCATATATAATGCAGCACAAGAAAATTCCATGGACAGAATTAAAAACTTCCTGTTTGAATCTTTCGTTGGGGTGTTAATCAGAGCGAGTTTTGATAAATTCGGTCACCAAGTCTATATAGTCCTCCAACCGCACCATCAGAGCCAAATGTCCACCGGTCAGCCTTTCAACTACTGTGGGGTTGGGCATCAGGTTAATTAGGTCATACTTACAGGCAGGGGTGAATGTTGTATCGTCTCTTGACAGAATCAACAGCACCCTACCTTCCCATGTAGCGAAATCATCCCGGGTCAAATCAAGGTAGTGCTTCGCGTCTATCAGAAAGTCGATCATATGCGCCTCATAAGGTTTAGTGAGCAGCTCCAGCATGGAATCGCACATTTCCTTTATTCCTGCCTTTTCCTCTGGCGTAAAGTCTTCCGTTGTGTTTTTCAGCACCATCCACTTCATAATCTGTTTAATGACGGAAAAAGGCAGGATAGACAGCCACTTTCTGAACTTCTGTTGGCCCTCAAGTATTCTCATCAGGTCCCGATACCCGGCCTCGCTCATGCTGCCGGATAGTGAACAGGTATTCGAGAGAACCAAACCCTCTACTACATCCGGGTGACGCTGAGCAATAATTTGAGCTACAACGCCGCCCAAGGACTGTCCCACCAACCAAACTTTTTCCCTCAGACTGTGTAGCAGTTCCACTACAGCATCAGCAAACTCGCCATTGTCCGCAAAGGGAATTTGATAATCAAAGGTCAAAACCGAAAAGTCTCTGGAAAATCGGTCAAAGTGCCGGTAAAACAGATCCGATAAGCCAATACCGCCAGTAAGCAGCACCAGAGTTGCTCTGGCTTCAGGATTTTTATAGTAACGATAGAGAAATGTTTTTCCACTACTGACTATAAAAGCATCCTCAGGATAAACCTGGCGAAATTCTGCAAGTGTCATAAAAATACTCCTTTCAGATCCGGACGAACAGAGATCCGAAATAGTTTGATTTCATTTAGAATCGTAAAAACGTTTGCTTACCCCCTATCTGTGGCAAGTATTTTAAATCCATTTTCTCCCCCTTTGCCGATGTTCATTTAAGCTCCCAGCGCCACAGTTGGTGTTAATTTCCCAGACAGCTTTTGATTTTCTCAACCACTAAGCCTCCGCGATGCAGATGCGGTATTAACCGTTCTAACCCCAGCAGGAATACCATGCCGAGCCAGAACTCAACAACTGCAGGTACAAAAGACCATCTTTCCATGTCAGATGTTTGTTCCATTGCAGGCAGCAGACTCCAGATGGAAGCCTCTGCTATCACCTCGCAAAGCCGATAAGTACACGCTATACCAGCCCACTTTAAATTATCTTTTATAAAAAAGCGCAGAACGCACCCAATGTCGTCCCCGCAAAAGGAATCAGCAGTCCTTGCCATAGTTCAATCAGCATAACCTACTCCAATCTAATCGTAAATGTATTCTGCAAAGTCTATCCGGACGATCTGTAGGTGCATGAGTTCATCGGCCATCTTTGCCAGCAGTCGGTGGATAGGCCGAACCGCTGGAGCATGAAGCGATTGATAGCCCAGCATATAGCCCCGACTGGAAACCAAAAAAAGCTGCGACCAAGGTTCCAACTCCTGTTTGGCGTTCTTTACGGAAAAATAGGCGCCCACATCTCGAATACCCGCCTGCTTCACCCAAGTTTTCAGCATCAGTCGAACTGCTGCTTGTCCGGCTGCATCAAAAACAAGTCGCCCTCCAGGGAATCGTTTTGCGATATCTATGGTCAAAGATTTAACTGCTTCTGTTGTAAAATAGTAAAAAACTCCGGAGGCAAATAGTACTGCCCCCTCCGCAGGGTCGGTGCAGACGGCTTCCATCCAGCTCGGATTTTTCAAATCAAAGGCCAGGTTTTTTTCTCTTTCTCCGGCAGGAAGCAGGCGATCCCGAATCTCAATGACTTCCGGCAGATCGATGTTCCAGATGCTGCAATGGCCATTGTCACAGATTCGCCCGGTATTGTCCAAACCGCATCCCAGATTGATGACTGCAGCTTTGGGATGGACTTTAAGATAGTTTCGCACCTCCCAGGCGAGGTCATTCTGGCGCATAGCAACCTCCAGAGCACCGAAGGTATGCATCAGGCTGTTTGAGTGCCGTTCCAACCGTGAAAAGTCACACTCTACTTCCTCTATCAGCATTGCCGCCGTTGTATCCTGATAAAGTTCGGGAAATCGTTGCGAGCAGAGCCGTCGGCCATACAGCGGGATAATGAGCGTTTCCTGAACAGAATTCTTCTCAATTTTGTATTTTTCCATACTCCCTCCTTAAAAATCGTGGTACTCTATATACGATTATAGTTAGTACTAGTTAACCGGTCAAGTCTTTTTCAATTCATTTTCACCCTGAATAACAGCCCTCCAAGACAACATAGTAAACATCCATAGCTCTCCATCTCTCCTGCTGTGTTAGAGATGCCTTAAAGAAACAAACTCTTCAGATGTTTTCCTCTTGACAATTTCTAATTCCAACTATATAATAATCGCATCGGTTAGTTATGCATAACTAACCGATGCGATTAGACAGCAATCGGCAGATGCTTTTCTGCGCTGTGATTAGCCGTAGTAGCGAGGGAAAACCGTCGAGGATTCATCACAGCTTGATGGTTCAAACTCTAAAAACAAAAAAAGAAAGGTTGTTATGTTCTATGCGTAAAGTTGCAGTTGTTTACTGGAGCAGCACTGGCAATACCGAAGCTATGGCTTCGGCCGTTGCTGAGGGTGCCAAAGAGAAGGGTGCAGAAGTATCCCTAGTTACGGCCGCCGCATTTTCTCCAGAACAGGTAAACGAATATGATGCTATCGCATTTGGCTGCCCCGCTATGGGAGCAGAGCAGCTGGAAGAGTGCGAGTTCGAGCCCATGTTCAGTGCCTGCGAAGGAAGGCTGAGCGGAAAGAACATCGCCTTGTTCGGCTCTTACGGTTGGGGCGATGGTGAATGGATGCGCAGCTGGGAGAGCCGCTGTCAGGATGACGGAGCCAATCTTATTTGCGATAGCGTAATTTGCAACGAATCTCCGGATGACGATATCCTGTCGGCCTGCCGCGCATTGGGCGCATCTCTGACATAAACATCCCAAATACACTGGTAAGAGTGTTTTCCTCCCCTATTTCAAGCACTCTTCAAAAAAGCGAACCGGTTGAATTCCTCCCATTTTCCGCCGGTTCGCTTTATGTTGTATTGATTCTCGTTAGAACAGTTTTTAAAACACATCTTGTTTGTTCTGTCCTATTTATCCTATGGGAGAGCAGATATGTTGTACGAGTACTTATCCAATCAAAAACATATTTCATGGAATTCCAGTCTGCCCGGCGTAAAAATTTGCCAGATTCATCTACAAGGTTGTTCCCAAGACAAGCGCTTGAAGCTCTCGGTTTTATCCAACACACATCATTTTGAAGCGTTCTTTTGCTCAGGCGGGCAACTGATTGTCGAATCCACAAGCACCTGTCCCATTATACTTCAAGCACAGGGAATATTCCTTCTTTCTGATGAATCCAAACTGTGCTCTATTCAGATTAGTCAGGATCTGCAAGGCGTTCTAATAGCCGTGAACCCCAGTGCTGCTCAATCCAGTCTGTCCTCCATCTGCCAGATCTTGGGGCTGAAACTGGACATCCATGCGATACGCAAAAAAATAACAAATCAAAATGGTTATGCCATTCTCACAGATATTCCCTGGGCTAAAGCGTTATTTGAGGATCTGAGACGTTTGCCACCGGATCATCGTGAGGGATACTGTGTGTTTAAAACGGTAGAGTTACTGTATTTATTTTGTGCGAACACTTCCACTGCCGGAGTTCTTTCTGAAACATCATCCAACGCCTATCCATCCCTCTCAATTTCTCAAGTAAGAGCTTATCTGGAAAGCCATTTGGAAGAAAAACATACTATTCCTTCTCTATGTCACCGTTTCTCCCTCTCCCCCACTTCTTTGAAAACTGGATTTCGCCGTATGTATGGGCAGCCTCTCCACCGCTGGCTGACACAGCAGCGGATTCATCGTGCGTGCGAACTTTTGCGTCAGTCAAATTTGCCCATCCTTACAGTCGCGCAAGCTGTAGGATACGACAGCGCCAGTCAGTTCAGCGTTGTATTCAAAAGATACTGCGGTATGACACCGGGCCAGTTCAAAAAAATGTCCGATTCCGGCGATCCGAGTCTTTTTTAATAAAGACAATTGCAACATCTGTCTGTATAATGATTAAAATACAGCCTGAAACTTGAGATGGGAGGCATTGCAGTGAAACAGCATCGATTTTGGGCTTGGGGTGCGCTCCTCTGTATGATCATGGTTATGATTACAGGTTACAAACGCAAATAAAGGAGGACATATATTGCAATGAACATTTACACAAAGTTGGCTTGTTTTGTAGGCGGGGCCCTTTTCGGATCTTTTGGCGTGAAGCTGTTGTCCAGCAAGGACGCCAAAAAGGCGTATGTACATGTGACAGCTGCCGGGCTCCGAATGAAGGATTCCGTGATGGAAACCGTTACTACCGTTCAGGAAAATGCCGCAGATATTCTGGCCTCGGCCAAAGATATGAACGAGGCCAGAGCAGCCTTGGAAGCAGAAGAGACTACTGCCGCCAGCCTTGAAAGCGACGAAACCTGATATATCCTGAGAGGGAGCTGCATGGGCGGCTCCCCTTTTTTGTAAAGGAGAACCGAATGAACGCAACCATATTGCATGAAAGCCGTGGCCGTATCCGGCTAAAACTGAGGCAAAAACGGATGACCCTCGCACAGGCGGATCTTCTGGAGGCCTGGCTTCAGGCAAAGCCATGGACTCGGCAAGTCTCTGTCCATGAACGTACCTGCTGTGTAATTCTTTATTACAGTGGCTCCCGGCAAACCGTCCTGGACGAACTCCGCCGTTTTTCCTGGTCGGACGCCAAGTTGTCACCCACACTTTCTGCACACAGTACCCGGGCATTAAATCGGGAGTTTGAAGAAAAGCTGGTGAGCAAAGTCTTGTGCAAAGCCGCATCCGCCTTGTTTCTCCCGCCGCCTGTACGAATTGTCCGGGTCTTGTGGCATATGATCCCTTTTGTAAAGCGCGGACTACTCTGCATCCTCCATCGAACAATAAAGGTCGATCTTCTGGATGCTTTTTCCATCTCCATTTCCGTGTGCCGCAGGGACTTCGGGACAGCAGGAATGGTCATGTTTCTTCTGGAAATAGGCGAGCTGCTGGAGGAGTGGACCCGAAAAAAATCGGTGGAAGACCTTGCACGGTGTATGTCTCTGAATGTTGATCGAGTGTGGGTACGAACTCCACAGGGTGAAATTCTGGTTCCGATCTCTCAAGTTCAGCCGGGAGATGCTGTGATTGTTCGTGCAGGGGGAATCATTCCAGCAGATGGATCGATACTGGAAGGTGAATGCACGGTCAACCAGTCCTCCCTCACCGGCGAATCAATCCCTGTACCAAAACATCCTGGAAGCATGGTCTATGCAGGAACTGTACTGGAAGAAGGCGAGTGCGTTCTGGAAGTAAAACAATCCTCCGGACAAAGCCGTTACGACCAGATCGTCCACATGATTGAACAGTCGGAGCAACTAAAATCCTCTGTTGAAAGCAAAGCAGCCAACCTTGCCGACAAACTCGTTCCCTATACATTTGCCGGCAGTATTCTTAATTTTATTCTCAGTCGGAATATTACTCGGGCTCTATCCGTGCTGATGGTGGATTTTTCCTGTGCTTTAAAATTAGCCATGCCGCTGGCGGTAATTTCCGCCATGCGCGAAGCTGGAAAATCCCATATCACCATAAAAGGCGGGAAATTTCTGGAAGCAGTGGCTGCTGCGGACACAATCGTTTTTGATAAGACGGGCACCTTGACCCACGCATGTCCAAAAGTCGTTCAGGTGATACCCTTTGGCGGGAAAACAGAGACCGAGATGCTGCGCCTGGCCGCTTGTCTGGAGGAGCATTTTCCCCATTCTATGGCCAATGCCGTTGTGGAAGAGGCAAAGATCCGCGGCTTGATTCATGAAGAATATCATTCCAAGGTGGAGTATCTAGTAGCACATGGGATTGCCAGTACTGTAAATGGTGAACGTGTCCTCATCGGTAGTGCCCATTTTATATTTGAAGATGAACATTGTGTGATTCCAGCTGGAGAGGCCGAACGTTTTGAAAATCTTCCTCCGGAGTATTCCCATCTATACCTGTCGATCGGCGGGCAGTTAGCTGCAGTAATCTGTATTTCTGATCCCTTGCGGGAAGAAGCCAAAAGCGTTCTTGCTGCGCTCCGCACACTGGGCATTACTAATCTTATCATGCTTACAGGAGACAGCCATCGCGCGGCTTCTACGATTGCTGCTCAGGTTGGAGTGGATGAATTCCGCTCCGAGGTGCTCCCTGCTGACAAAGCCGATTTTATCGCACATCTCCGGAAATCTGGCCATACGGTATTGATGGTTGGAGACGGTATCAACGATTCCCCTGCTCTATCGGAAGCAGATGCCGGCATCGCTATTAGCGATGGTGCAGCCATAGCCCGGGAAATCGCGGATATTACCATCGCCGCCGACAGTCTCTGGGAATTGGTGGAGTTGCGTCGAATTTCCTTGGAACTCATGACACGCATTCACTCCAACTACCGTTTTGTTATTGGTTTTAATGGCACCCTGATCGCTTTGGGTATGGCCGGCATAATCTCCCCCGCCACATCCGCGATGCTTCATAATCTTTCCACTTTGGCTGTCAGTCTGCGGAGTATGAGTTCATTGCCGAAAAATAAAAAACCAGTTCTTTTAATTCCTGGTAATATTAGCAAAAGTCTCTAATCCAGCCGTTTTCTTCTTAGATAATTCAACTTAAAAACTGCGCATTTCTACTCAGCCCTGGAGTTCTAAAACATTTCGGCATTCTGTTAGTTGTTGAGGTTCAGCTTACATATGGCGGGCTTCCGGATGAAAAATAGTTTCGGGGCCAGGGCGTGGTCTACTGTGCCAACTGTAACGGAAAACTTTTCACCAGGAAGGATGTCTTTGCAGTCTCCCGCCCCATATCATGACGAGTGTTCCTACAGCATTTGAAAAGCTGTAAGAACACTCGTTTTTATTATTTTTATCCAGCGATTTCAGCCGGGATGCAGCTAATGAACACTCTCTTCTGGGTATTGACGGTCACATCAGGAATTGGCAGGGGTAATATTTTAGAAAGCGTGCTTTCTCCCACATGGTTATAGTGGATGCGAAGCCTCTACTCCCACATACCGTTCATTTCTCTGCATTGTAAACCTCTACTTTCTCAACCAATCCGTTTAACATCCAGAGCGTAAGCTTGTATACTCAGGTATACTTTCACACCAAAGAGATGGATAAGTTCCTGTCTGCCATTTGCCAGAACAGAAACCAAATCGCCAAGCGGGTCAATGCTCCGCTTATCAGGCCGATATGGAAGAGTTCTGCTGGAAAAGCTGATTCAGATATGGCACTTACAAAGACACATCCTATTAAGTCAACGCTGAAAGAGGCCATTGACAACATCTGCAGTCCTAACAAGACGATCAGGAAACTATTAGTACCCTCATTTGGCTGTGACGCGAGACTTTTAACCTTTAATTTGAATGGACACACCGCCAAGCTATCGACCAAAATATACACCTGACTTAAGACTTTGAGCCTGTCGAGGTATCCGCCGAGGAAGCCGTGAGATCAGAATGCAACTGGCAAAATAAATATGGGCGGCAGGTACGAGTTTGTACTTGCCACCCATATTGATGCAATGTATCTTCTTTTCTTACAGCTCACCAAAACATATCAATAAGTACCCCCAGTCCTGCCTGGGCCGCCGCAAGGATGGGGCACATCAAAAACGTCCACTGGAGCAGGTGCTCCGGCAGAGCGTAACCTTTCATCCAAGCTTTGAACGCATAACTGGGGTGTCCCTCAGTTCCGGGAATGATAAACTGTTTTTTTGCTTTCTTTTGGATCAGCCAAAAATCCAGAAAGAACAGATCACAGAAATTAATCATTATCCATTGGATATACCCGGTCAGAGCCAGATGCCAAAATCCTGTTGTTCCGCCCTCCACAGCGCTGACAGCGCCATAAAGAAGAAGGGGCAGCAACTCCCCAAAACAGATCCAAAGCCAATAAAAACGTTTTTCCGATCTGATGGGCGGCTCTTTCGCCGCCTTGATGATGGCGGATGGATAACAGGGGAACATCAGCCGGGGGCGATATAGTGCCACCAAACCAGCAAACAGGTTAAAGTAAGCTGCCATAGCAAACCCGTCCAGAATGCTGCGCGTCCAGTTCATGGAAATCCTCCTATCTTTATAAGAAACTTCTCTGTTATTTATTGCCCAAACACCCCATATTCTCTCGAATCGCCAGCGCACAAAGACAGCGCTTTTTCGTATTTGAGTCGATGATAACTTTAGGAAAATCAGTTTCAGAGAGAAAAGCTGTCAGCCAGGTTTGATTGGAGCTACACATTCCATCAATTATCCACCTGTCCATCAATCCTTCCGGCTTGCAGCTATTGATGAAAAAACTCTAATATTCCATATCTGCTTTCAGAAGCCGAAATCAAGGTTAGTTAATACTAACTAAAATCATTATACATCCTGGCTCTCGGAAAATCAACATACAAGTTATGCACATTCCCACAGCACCTGCTGGGCTAATCCCCTGCTTATCCAAGCCTAATAACAAAAAAGAAGCGAGAGCGTCACCTTCGGTATTGACCGAAAGTGATATTCCCATATTGTTGGCCAGGGCCAGTACGACCTCCTGCTGACGAAATGAAAGTTTCAGCAGCTCCATCACCTGGTCATTGGTCAGCTCTCCCGGGCAGATCAGAAAACTTTCCAGCATTCCCCCGCGGGTGCAGAGACGATGGGTTCGGGCTTTGCGAGTCAACTCTGGTATCCGGTGCTCCAGCATTTTTTCCTGGTGCTGGTAGTAGCGTAGTTTCTGTTCGGCCTTTTCCTTTTGGTCTTTCATGCGGTCCAGCTTTTCGCTCATAAATCTCCATCTCCTTTATAAATGATGAAATTGGCAGAATGTTCCACACAATTTTCTATCAAAACGATTTTCATTATGCTGCATTCATTCTGCCGGGCTTATGAAAAGGCAGGCATTTTTCTTGCTTTCATCATCCTGCAAACAGATGATTAAGCACTACTGGGTATTAATATCAAAAAAGTCTTTATTTGAGTCCAGAATTCATTGAAGATCAAAGGATCATTCGGATTGCAATTACTGTATGAATATGCTATGATTACGTTGAAAACCATTTGCGTTTCAACTGATCAAACAGGGAGTGTGTGAACAGCTATGAAGCGTTTGCAGGATATTGCAGATCAAGTCGGTGTAAGCCGGACAACAGTGTCCAATGTGCTGCACGGCAACACCAAAAAAGTTTCCAAGGAGATGATCCGGAAAATTTCGGAAATTCTGAACCAGGAGGGCTATGTCCCGGATACATCTTCCCGTGGCCTAACCCGCAAAGGATCCTGCATCATTGGACTGGTGCTGGGCTACAGCTGTGTCCACGGAATTCCTGCTCTGCGCGATACATTTGTGGCAGAACTTCTGTCTGGTGTAGAAGAGACAGCCCATCGAAACGGATATTACGTCATGCTGATCGATGGCCAGGACAAAAATACGGACCAGGTGGCAGAGATTGCCTCCCGATGGAATGTGGATGGTCTTGTCGTCCTGGGACTTGACGAAAAGAAATACAAGGAGCTGCGCAGGCAGCTCAACAAATATATGGTCTTGATTGACACCTATCCCGAGGCAGAGTATCACTACGTCAACGTGGGGATCGATGATTTCGGCGGCGGTGCCATGATTGCAAAGTATCTGCTGGACAACGGGTACACCCAGGCCATCTTTGCCGCCGAGTGTGATGTCGGCGGAGACCATTACCGCTGGAAAGGATTTCAGCATCAGATGCGCTCTGCCGGGATTGACTGCGGAGAAGAGCGCCATATTCTTCTCCCCGAGGATATTTCTCTGCGCCGTGTCATGTACGGCCACTATTTGGATCGCTTTGTCCAGGCCGGGGCTGTGGCCCTGGCCTCTGACTATGATGCGGCGGAAGTGATGAATTATCTGCAGGACCACGGCATACAGGTGCCGGAGCAGGTATCCGTCACCGGGTTTGACGACTGCATCTATGCAGAGCTCCTGCGTCCCCCTCTGACGACGGTGCGTCAGAATGTCCCGGCCAAAGCGGAGGCAGCTGTGGAACTGCTGGTGCGTCTGATCCGGCAGGAGCCGGTTGCGTGTAAAAACTACGTTCAGCCGGTCGCGCTGATCCGCCGCGACTCGGTGCGCGAATCAACCCCCAGCGCCGCGCCCCAGTCAAAAGATCTGCACAAAACCCACAAATAATTCTTGTGGTATTTATCAGTTTCGTAGGAAACGTCGCGCAAAACCCTTTTCAAATCCTCTTCGGTTTCGTATAATGAGCTCGTCAAAAAGACACGCTGCGCAGCCTGTCAGAACGAGACATATACAAACTGGAAGGGGATTTGTTTTTTGGGTCCCGGATGGGGCAGACAAAAAACAAATTCCTGAAAATCTGGCTGAACATCGTGGAGGGTTTTATCATGAGAAAGATTTCGCGCAGATCGTTTTTGTAGGCTGCCACCGCTGCCTGCGCACTCACCGCACTGACCGCCTGCGGAGGCGGCAATGAATCCGCCGCTGTTTCTGTGGCCAAGGACGAAAACGGAGCCTATGTGGACACCCTGACCATCACCCTGGGCCGTTTTGCAGAACCTTCCGCCGCTGCCCTGTTCCCTGAAGGGCAGACTTTTGAAGACAACGCCTACACCCGTTACATTGAATCCAAGCTCAACGTGGATCTGGTGGACAGCTTTGAAGCATCCGGCGACGCTTACACCAACCAGCTGGCCACCTGCATCGCCTCGGGCGAACTGCCCGACATCCTGACCGTCAACAGCTATGACACCTTTGTCCAGGATGAACTTCTTTGCTGCCGTTCCCAAAGAGCTTGAGGAAGCCGCCTTCATTGACGGCGCCAACCCGCTCCAGGTTCTAACCAAGATCTTCATCCCCATTTCCAAGCCGGTTCTGGCCACCGTATCCCTGTTCAGCATTGTGGGCAGCTGGAACGACTTCTACAGCGGCCTGATCTACATGTCCAAAGCCACCTATTACCCCCTGATGACCTATATCCAGAGCCTGCAGATCAACGTGGAAGATCTGATCAAGCAGGGCAATCTGTCTGCCGTGGTGGATTCCGCCGCCCTGGGAAACACCAACCTCAATGCAGCCAAGATCGTTGTTGCAGTTATCCCGCTGCTGCTGATCTATCCCCTGCTGCAGCGGTACTTCGTTTCCGGCATTGTGGTGGGCTCGGTCAAGGGCTAATTTATATTCTTTCAGAGCGCTCTGGAGACGGGGCGCTCTGTCTGACAAAACAACCACTCAGTCACTTTTATTTGGGAGAACGGTATGATTCAAAAGTATCTCTATGGTATCCCCTTTGACACCGAATCGGTGGTCGCACCAATCCCTGCAAGCCAGGGCGAACCCCCTGTGGGAACGGTCAAAACCAGCGAGACCGGCTTCTGCTTTGCCTGCCCCCTGGCGGAGTGCGACCGGGTCTACGGCCTGGGCGAAGCCAACCGCGGCATCAATAAGCGGAGCTTTGTCTACGTCAGCGACAATGTGGACGACGGCCTCCACACCGAAAGCAAACAGCGGATGTACGCCGCCCACAACTTCATCGTGATCTCGGGCCGGCAGAATCTGGGTCTGTTCTTCGACTACCCCGCCCGGATCCGGTTTGACATCGGCTTCACCCGCAGGGATTGGCTGGAAGTCACCTGTGACCTGGCCGACCTGGCCCTTTACGTCATCACCGGTGACAGCGCCTATGATGTGGTCAAGCAGTTCCGGGCCGTCATCGGCCGCAGCTACATCCCGCCCAAGTTTGCCTTCGGCTTTGGCCAGAGCCGCTACGGCTACAAGACCCGGGCCGACTTTGAAGAGGTGGTGGCCAAACACCGCCAGGCCCGCATCCCCCTGGACATGGTGTACATGGACATCGACTACATGGACCACTACAAGGACTTCACCGTCAACCCCGAGGAGTTCCCCGATTTCCCCGGCTTTGTATCCAAGATGAAAGAGCAGGGCGTCCGGCTGGTGCCCATCATCGACGCCGGCGTCAAGGAGGAAGCAGGCTATTCGGTCTGCGACGAGGGCAAGGAAAAGGGCTACTTCTGCAAGCGGGCCGACGGAACCGATTTTGAGGGAACCGTCTGGCCGGGGTGGAGCCACTTCCCCGACGTGCTCAACCCCGAGGCCCGGGCCTGGTTCGGCAGCCAGTACAAGGCCCTGACCGACTGCGGCATCGAGGGCTTCTGGAACGACATGAACGAGCCCGCCATCTTCTACTCCCGGGAGGGGTTGGCCGAGCGGCTGGATCATCCGCCGGTTCCCCATGAAGACGGCACCATCGATCAGTTTGGCCAGGCCATCGGCTGGCTCAATCTGTCCAATGCGCCGGAAGACTACGCCCACTTTTATCACAAGGTGGACGGCAAAATGGTCCGCCACGACCAGGTCCACAACCTCTACGGCTACAACATGACCCGGGCCGCCTCGGAGGGGCTGGCCCGCATTGCCCCGGGCAAGCGGTTCCTGCTGTTCTCCCGGTCCTCCTGCATCGGGATGCACCGGTACGGCGGCGTCTGGACCGGCGACAACCACTCCTGGTGGAGCCACCTGCTGCTGAACCTCAAGATGCTGCCCTCCCTCAATATGTGCGGTTTCCTGTATGTGGGGGCCGACCTGGGCGGCTTCAACGCCGACACCAGCCGGGATCTGCTGCTGCGGTGGCTGGCCCTGGGGGTGTTTACCCCGCTGATGCGGAACCACTCGGGCAGCGACACCCGCCGGCAGGAGTTCTACCAGTTTGAAGGCCCCGAGGATTTCCGCAGCGTCATCGAGACCCGCTACCGGCTGATCCCCTACCTATACAGCGAATACATGAAGGCGGCCCTGAACGGCGATATGATGTTCAGGCCCCTGGCCTTTGTCTACCCCGAGGACGAAATCGCCGCCCAGACCGAGGACCAGCTGATGCTGGGCGACCAGGTGATGATCGCCCCGGTTTACACCCAGAACGCCATCGGACGGATGGTCTACCTGCCCGAGGAGATGCTGTTTGTCAAGTTCGGCCCCGAGGGCCGCATCACACAGGAAGTGCTGCCCGCCGGCACCCACTTTGTGAAGGTGGCCCTGAATGAGGTGCCCCTCTTCATCCGCAAGGGCGCCTGCATCCCGGTGGCGGACGCCGCCCAGACGGTGGCCGAAATCGACCCCGCCACCATCCGGATGATCGGCTGGCCCGGGGCCAGCTATGACCGCTACGATGACGACGGGGTCACCATCCCCGCAGAATAAGGAGGCTTTGCCATGGACCGCAAATGGTGGAAAGAAAGCATCGTATACCAAATCTACCCCAGCAGCTTCCAGGACTCGGACGGGGACGGCATCGGGGACCTGAACGGCATCCGTTCCCGGCTGGATTACCTGAAGGATCTGGGGGTCAATGTGCTGTGGCTGTGCCCCATCATGGATTCCCCCATGGATGACAACGGCTACGACATCTCCAACTACCGGGCCATCAACCCCCGGTTTGGCACCATGGAGGACTTCGACGCCCTGCTGGCCGAGGCCCATCAGCGGGGCATCCGGATTGTGATGGATTTGGTGGTGAACCACACCTCGGACGAGCACCCCTGGTTCATCGAGAGCCGCAAGTCGGTGGATAACCCCTACCGAGACTACTATATCTGGAAGCCGGGCAAAGACGGCCACGAGCCCAACAACTGGGGCGCTTGCTTCGGCGGCTCGGCCTGGAAATACGACCCCCAGACCGATATGTATTACCTGCACCTGTTCTCCCCCAAGCAGCCCGACCTGAACTGGGAGAACCCCAAAGTCCGGGACGAAGTGTTCAACATGATGACCTGGTGGTTTGACAAGGGGATCGACGGGTTCCGGATGGACGTCATCAGTCAGATTTCCAAGGACCAGCGCTTTCCGGATGGCGAGAAACACGGACTGTATGGCAATGGCGGTCCCTACTATGTCAATGGGCCCCGCATCCATGAATTTTTGCAGGAGATGAACCGGCGGGTTCTCTCGAAATACGACATCATGACGGTGGGCGAGACCCCCGGCGCCACGGTGGAAAACGCCCCCCAGTATGCGGGGCTGGACGGCAAGGAGCTGAACATGGTCTTCCAGTTTGAGCACGTCGGCATTGGGGACGGGCCCCTGGGCAAGTGGACCACCAAGCGCTACGACTTTATGCAGCTCAAGAAAATTCTCAGTCACTGGCAGACTGGCCTGGACGGCAAAGCCTGGAACAGCCTGTTCTGGGGCAATCACGATCAGCCCCGGGCTGCATCCCGCTGGGGCGATGACTCGCCCCTCTCCGCCAAGATGCTGGCCACCTGCCTGCTGAGCCTGCAGGGTACTCCCTACATCTATGAGGGCGATGAACTGGGGATGACCAACGCCTATTTCAAAGATCTCAGCCAGTACCGGGATATCGAAAGTCTCAACGCCTTCAAGGAGCTGACCGGCGCAGGCTTGATTTCTGCAGACGAAATGATGGCGTGCCTGGCCCTGCGCAGCCGGGACAACGCCCGCACCCCGGTGCAGTGGGACGACTCTCCCAACGCCGGCTTCACCGCCGGTACCCCCTGGATCCAGGTGAACCCCAACTACACCGCCATCAACGCCGCCGCCGAGGAAAAAGACCCGGACTCGGTGCTCAACTACTACAAGAAGATGATCGCCCTGCGCAAAGCCCATCTGGGGCTGGTGTACGGCTCCTTCCAGCTGCTAGCGGAGGAGGATCCCCAGATTTTCGCCTACCGGCGCACCCTGGCCGAGACCGGCGAGGACTACCTGATTGCCTGCAATTTCTCGGATCAGGAAGCGGCCTTTGCCATTCCCGCCGACTTTGCCGGGGCCCGGTGCCTGATCGACAATTACCCCGGCAGCGCCCCCGACGGCGCCGTGACCATGCGCCCCTTCGAGGCCTTTGTGCTCCAGAAGTAAACCAGGTGATACCCTATGAATGACTTTTTCGACCTGGATGCCCCTCTGTTCCGTTTCTTAACCCGGGTTGCGGATATGGTGATTCTCAGCCTGCTGTGGCTAATAGGAAGCCTGCCGCTGTTTACCTTGGGCATTTCCAGCACAGCCCTCTATTATGCAGTGAACAAGTCCCTAATTGAGGACCGGGGAACGGTCAGCGAGGAATTTTTCCGGGCCTACCGCCGGAGCTTCCGACAGGCAACTTTGAGCTTTCTTGCTCTGGCAGTGCCGGAGAGCATCCTGCTGGCTGACTGCTTTATGACCCATTACCTCAAGGGGCAACAGGCAGCGACGGGTAATCTCTGGATCATTTTTACGGTGCTGAGTACCTGTGGGCTGGCCTGGATGATCTACAACGCAGCCTATGTGGCAAGATTCGACGACCCGGTCAAAAAGACGGTGTTGCAGTCCGGTGCCATGGCATTGCTCCATTTTGACAAAAGTCTGCTGCTTTTGGTGGTGCTGGCTGCGTTCGGCCTACTGACAGCATTCTGCCCGCCGCTGATCCTTCTGGCACCTGCCGGATATGCGCTGTTTGCCCGGTGGGTCCTTGAGAAAAAGGTGTTCTATCAATATCTTCCCGATATAGACGATGGCATAGACAAGGAGAACAAAGACTGTTCCCATCAGGATTGACCTTTCCTCCAATTTGACTATTCTTTTCTACCAAAGGCAGGGGGCCTGACAGATGATCTGTCAGGCCCCCTGCCAATTATTGATGGGGCCAAAAGTTGTATACCGGGCAGCTCACCCTGTGGTGCCCATTTTCTTCATCCCTCTTGCAAGCACAGAAACCGCGATGCAAAGGAGGCCAAAACATCATGGCGGAATATCGTTTAAAACCGGGCAGGCTAGGCCGGAAAGTCCTGGACACCTACCAAAAAACCGAGCAGGCGTTTGCCGAGAAATTTTTGCAAGAGGACCCGGACAGCCCCTCGGGCTACCGTTTAAAGACGGGGAAAACCGGAGAGCAGGCTGTCCGCGCCTACGCCAAAATCCAGCAGGGGGCTGTGGGCGCCTACAAAAAGGTGGAGAACGCCTTTGTAGACCGCTTCCTCGAAAAAACCGAAGAAGCCCACCCGGAAGATCCAACCCACATCCAAGAGAACTGACCGGAGGAAAATGAGATGAAAAAGAGTAATTTTGCGGCTATGATTTTAGGGACCATCGGCATCGTGTTCTTTGCCCTGGGGATGTGCATGGCGCTGATCGAAGACTGGGGGCTGTTCCGCCAGGGCATCGTCTGCGGCGTGGTTGGCCTGGCGGTTTTGCTGGCCGCCCTGCTCATCTGGCGCCGGATGGAGGGCAAGCCGCCCATCCATCTGAGCGTTAAAACCGTGGAAACGATCCTGGTCGCCGTGATCGGCGCGCTTTTTCTGGGGATCGGAATGTGCATGACCATGGTGTTTGGCCAGATGGTCTCGGGCATTGTAATCGGTCTGGTGGGCATTGCAGGCCTGCTGATGCTGATTCCTCTGACCAAAGGGTTTAAGGACTAATCCGTTTCCTCGGCGATACATCGTATTTCAATCGGAACGAAAAAGGAGAAAGAAACCATGAACGCAAAACAGACCATCCATTTCCCCGCAGATTACGCTCTCATGACGAAGGAGGAGCTGGCCGGCACCACCGGCGGCACCGCTGCCGAGACAGCCGTCAAGGCCGTTGTGGCTGTAGGCGGCGCCGCCATCCTTCTGGTGGCAGGCAGCCTTGCAGCCCGCGGGATCCTGAGCATCTTCGGGGGCAAAGGGGGCCTGGCCTCGGTCATTGAGGCCTCGGTCCGCGCCGGCCAGGAGTTCATTGAAGGGGCTCTGAGCTCCGGCCAGGACATTTTAAACGCCCTGATGGGCCGGTGATTCCTCCGGGCCAAGCCGCCCTATATTCAATTTACCCATAAAAAAGGCAGTGCTCCCCCCACCGGGGAGGCACTGCTTTTTTGGTCCTGGGAACCCTTTTACCAGAATTTCTTCTTTTTCATGAGATAAAGAGACAACAGCATAATCAAGGCGCTGATGCAGATCATCGCCGGGTAGCCATATTTCCAGGTCAGCTCCGGCATGCCGGAGAAGTTCATCCCATACCACCCTGCCAGGAGGGAAAGGGGGAGGAAAATCGTCGTGACAATGGTCAGGATCTTCATGATCTGATTCTGCTGGAGGTCCATTTCGGCCTGGAACATCTCCCGCAGCTGCAAACCATATTCCCGGAGCGCCTTGGCCTCCCCCAGCAGGCGGCTGATCCGCTTTTCCACCCGATGGAACAGCTGGGTCTCCTGATCGGAAAACACCCCGCTCTCCTCCAGTTCGCAGACCAGCTCTTCCATCTGGGTATAGTACTTGATCCAGCGGGAAATCTCTTTCCGCAGGCCCATCATCTTTGCATTAAAGCTGTCCAGCTGGCCCGCCGAAACCTGCTCCTCGATTTGAGAGAGCCGGTCTTCCAGGCTTTCCAGATGGCGCAGGTCCTTTTCCACCAGCAGTTCCAACAGCGCATAGAAAAAGCTGCCGGCGCTGTAATCTCTCTGGGGGTTTTCTTTCCGCAGGTGCTGCACCATGGAGTGCACCGTCCCGGTATCATCGCACAGAACCACCAGCTCCCGGGCCAGCAGGTACCCAAACGCGATGGTCTCCCCGTTTTTGGCCTTTCGGGGGGTTACGATGGTCCCGTTGAGAAATTCCCTTCTCGCCTCCGCCTTGCAGACCCGGGCGTCCCGGGCCAGGGGGGTATGGCAGATCCGTTCCTCCCGGTTGGCCTGGGCGGCCTTGTGGGAAAGTTCCTCCGAGGTAAAAAGAAGCAGTGCGCCGGGGGCTTCCCCTGCCGGCGCCTCCCCCGGGGCCAGTGCCGCGTGCAGATCCCATTGAACCATTTTGGATTTCCTCCATTTTTCCCGCCAGGCCCCTTGCTCTGCGCCCTTCATCCGCCCCTGTTCCGGGAGGCGGCGAACACCGCAGAGCCGAAGGGCCAAAAGGTGTTTTATTTTATCATGCAGCAAACCCGGGGAAATGTCAAATCAAACGCTCCCCCGCTCAAAGGTCGGCGTCCGGGGCCTGGCCGTCGTGGGCCAGCCACCGGCACCCGGTCATTTCCATCCGGGTAAACCGGGCCGTAAAAGAGGAATCCTCCGGGCTGCAGGCGTAGATCCCGAAGGCGATCTCCCCCTGCCCCTCCCAGAGGTGGCAGATCCGGATCTGCCGGTAGGTGACCCCGTCTTCCGAGCACTCGATCCGGAAATCGTCTTCCCTCCGGCTCAGGCGATACCACATGGTTTTAATGCCCGCGTCAATCTCGGTGGTGGCCCAGTCCGAATAGCCGTGGTTGGTCACCACGCTGCCCAGGTGCTGGAACTGGTCGTTTTCGTACTCCACCGAACCCTTGATCCAGTTTTCGCTGTCCAGGTAAACCACAACGCCGCACTGGTCGAACCGGTGATGGCTGCCGCCAAACTCGGTCTTGACCACAAACGAAAAGAACGGCTCGCTGGTTTTCATCTGGAGCACCGGCGCGTTGTCGTTGCGGAAATGATAATAGGTGCGCTGCCACAAATCCGTGTGGGGTTTTGTGGTGATCTCGATCTCCTCCGGGGTGATCCGGCAGTGTTCCGGCTCTCTGGTCCATTGCAGTTTTGAAATATCCCATTTCATGGCGTTTGTTCCTCCCAGGGTAAAGCTATCCTGCCCCTATTTTACCGCTTTGTGCCCCAAATGTACACAGGTCCGCCCCTGGACCGAGTGCCTCATAACGTAGAAAGCCCCGGGCCCCGGCAGAAATGCCGCAGGCCCGGAGCTTTTTTTGTTTGGGTGAAATAGAATTCTGCCCGGGTTTTATTCAAACTGGGAGGCGTAGAGTTTATAATAGACGCCCTTTTGGGCCATCAACTGGGCGTGGGTCCCCTGCTCCATCACGTCCCCGTGTTCCATCACCAGAATCTTGTCGGCGTTCTGGATGGTGGAAAGCCGGTGGGCGATGACAAAGGAGGTTTTGCCCCGCATCAATTCCTGCATGGCTTTTTGGACCTTCTGCTCGGTGTTGGTGTCCACGTTGCTGGTGGCCTCGTCCAGGATCAGCATCTGGGTGTCGTAGAGCATGGCCCGGGCGATGGTCAAAAGCTGTTTCTGGCCTTTGCTGATGTTGCCGCCGTCCTCGCTGATGATGGTGTCGTAGCCGTCGGGCAGCTGCATGATATAGTCGTGGATCCGGGCGGCCTTGGCGGCGGCGATGACTTCCTCCCGGGTGGCCCCCTCCTTGCCGTAGGCGATGTTCTCGAAGATGGTCCCCCGGAAGACCCAGGTATCCTGCAAGACCATGGCGTAGGCCCGGCGGAGGGAGCTGCGGGTCAGCTGGTGGAGCTCCTTGCCGTCCACCCGGATCTCGCCGGAATCCACGTCATAGAACCGCATCAGCAGGTTGATGATGGTGGTTTTGCCCGCGCCGGTGTGGCCCACAATGGCGATGGTCTGGCCGGGCTCGGCTTTCAGGCTCAGGTCGTGGAGCACCGTCCGCCCCGGCAGATACCCAAAGCTCACGTGCCGGGCCTCCACCTCCCCTTTCACATCGGTGAGGGCCTGGGCGCCGGGCAGGTCGGCGGTCTCCTCGGGCTGGTCCAGCAGGGCGAAGATCCGCTCCGCCGCCGCCAGGGCCGAATAGATCTCGTTGATGATGTTGGCGATCTCGTTGATGGGGCCGCTGAACTTGCGGGAGTAGAGAACGAAGGCCGAGATCTGTTCCATCCCCGCCAGGCCGAACATATAGAGGATGGCCCCCAGCAGGCCGATGAGGGAAAGCCCCAGGTTGTTGATCATGTTGACGGTGGGGCCGGTGGTCATGCCCAGGGTGTCGGCGGCGCAGTAGGCGTCGGCGGCCTCGTGATTGATGCCGCTGAACTCGGCGCAGACGTCGTTCTCATAGGCATAGGCCAGGATGGTTTTCTGGCCCGAGAACATCTCCTCCACATAGCCGTTCATCTTGCCGTAGGCCGCGCTCCGCTGGGAATAAAGGGGCCTCGTCCGCTTGCCCATGTACCGGGTGAACCCCACCGCCAGGGGCACCGTGACAAAGAGGCAGAGGGTCATGGGGGGCGAGATGATGCACATCATCAAAAGGGAGCCCACCACCGTTACAACGCTGGTCATAATCTGGACCAGGTCGGAGGAAAGGCTGGTGGTTACCACGTCGATGTCGTAGGAGACCCTGCTGATGATGTCGCCCGCCTGGTTGCGGTCGAAGTAGCTCACCGGCAGCACCATCAGCTTGTGGAACACGTCCCGGCGCATCCGGTTGGCCACCCGGCGGCCCATGAGCATCATCCCCTGGTTGACCAGGAAGGACATGATGTTGCTGAACAGATAGGCGGCCAGCATCCATTTGGCGTAGTGGGCCACGGTGGCAAAATCCACCTGGCCCTGCCCCACCGCTGCGCCGATGGCTTTGCCCGCAAAGGAGGGGCCCAGCAGGTTGCCGACGTTGCTGGCAAAGGTGCAGACCAGCAGCACCAGCACCAGATACCGATAATCCACCATATAGCGCAGGGTGCGGGTCAGGGTGCCCCGGGCGTCCCGGGGTTTTTCTGCTTTTACGCGGGGTCCTCTCGGCGGCATTCCAATCTCCTCCTTTCCTCAGGCCAGGGCGCCCATCTGGGCCTGGTAGATCTCCCGGTAGGCCGGGCAGCTCTCCAGCAGCTCTTGATGGGTGCCGTATCCGATGCAGCGGCCGCTCTCCAGTACCAGAATGTGGGTCATATTCTGGATGGAGCTGACCCGCTGGGCGATCATAATGGTGGTGGAGTCCTGATACCGCTCAAAGATGGCTTTCCGCAGGGCGGCGTCGGTCTTATAGTCCAGCGCCGAAGAGGAGTCGTCCAGCACCAGGATCTCGGGGTGTCCCGCCAGGGCCCGGGAGATCAGCAGCCGCTGCTTCTGCCCGCCCGAGAGGTTGCCCCCCTTGATGTCGGCCTGGTAGTCCAGCCCCTCTTCCAGAGAGTCCACATATTCAGCGGCCACGGCGTCCTCCACCGCCCGCATCAGGTCGGCGTCGTTCAGCGCCCGGCCAAACCGGATGTTCTCCCGCAGGGTATTGTAAAAGACCATGTCGTTCTGGAACACCACCCCGAACTTGCGCCGGAGCTCGTCTTTTTCATAGCTGCGCACGTCCCGGCCGTCCACAAAGACGCCGCCCTTTTCCACATCGTAGAACCGCATCAGCAGGTTGATGATGGTGGTCTTGCCGCAGCCGGTGGGCCCAATGATCCCCAGGCTCTCCCCTTTCTTGAGGGCAAAGCTGATGTCGTAGAGGCACTGTTCCCGCCGGCTTTCTTCCACCGAGCCCTCGGCGCCGTCGTGGTAGCTGAAGGTCACGTGCTCAAACCGGATGAACTCGTCTCCGGCGGGCTTTTTGGCCTCTTCGGGGGGCAGAACCTTCTGGTCGATGGGGGCAGCCAGCACCTGGCCGATCCGGTTGGCCGAAGCGGAGGCCTTGCTGATCATCATAAAGATCCGGTTGATCCCCATGACCCCCTGCATCACCATATTAAAATAGGTCAAAAAGGCCAGGATCACCCCGGGCTTGATCTGGCCGTTGTTCACCCGGGCGGCGCCGATCCAGACCACCAGGGTCAGGCCGATGTTCAGGCACATCTGCATCAGGGGGCCGGGGATGGCCATAATCACGCTGGCCTTGATGTCGGCCCGGGTCATGGCATCGTTGGCCGCCCCAAACCGGCCCTTCTCGTATTCGGTTTTGGAGAGGGCTTTTACCACCCGGATGCCGGTGATATCCTCCCGCATGATCCGGACCACGTCGTCCAGTTTTTCCTGCACCTTGCGGTAGAGAGGGATGCCATACCGGGAGACCGCCAGAATCACCACGATCAGCACCGGCACAATGACGCAGAGAATCCCCGAGAGGACCGGGTCCATGGCCATGGTGACCCCGATGCCCCCCAACAGCAGGATGGGCATCCGGATGCACATGGTCTGAAGAGACTGGACGCAGGACTGGACGTTATAGCTGTCGCTGGTCATCCGGCTGATGAGGCTGGGCAGGCCGAACCGGTCGAACTGGGCCCCCGAGAGGTTGGCCGTCCGGGTGAACAGGTCCTGCCGGATGTCATAGGAGACGTTGTGGGCGTTGTCCACCGCGATCCGGTTGGCCGCAATGTTCAGCTGGCGGGTGGCCAGGGCGGTGAGGATCATCAGCCCGCCCCAGAGCACCGCCTGGCCCAGCTGGCCCAGGGGCACCACCTCGTCGATCAAATGCTCCAGGATATAGGGGATCATCAGCTCGGTCACCGCCCCCAGCAGCTTGATCCCCATGGACTGGGCAATCCGGGCCGAATACTTTTTCATATACCGCAAAATCAGTTCCACAAACTTCCCCCCAGGGTTTTGCCCGCCCCGCAGCGGGCTTTTTTCGTTTCATCCAATAAAAAAGATAATACCGCAGCATTTGAGAAAGTCAAGTAACCTTCATTTTTTCTCGGCCGGGGCCGGGTTCCTCCCCTCTCCCTGGGCCGGGCCAGGTTTTCTGGGCCGCGGCGAGAAAGGCTTTGACCAGGGGGCGGCCCTTTACCGTCTTATAGTAAAGCCCAAAGGAAACCGGCTGGCTCCCTTTCAGGGGGATCTGGCAGAGCCCCGGGAGGTCGGGCACCAGCAGATCCGGCAGCACCGACACCCCATAGCCCGACGCCGTCAGGACAGCCATGGCGTCCACCGTGTCGCAGAAATAAATTTCAAAGGGCGGGCGATCCCCCAGCAGAGCCTGGTGCTGGAGATGGACGGCGGGCGGCACCTGGGAGGGCGCCGGCAAAACCAGCGGCACCTTCCGCAGATCCTCGGGCGAAACCTCGGCCCGGCCCGCCAGCGGGTGATCCCCGGCGCAGAGGCAGACCATGGAAGAACGGGTCAGCTCTTTATAAAGGAAAGAAGACGCAGCCCGGCTGGCCAACGCCGACGACTTCATCCGCCGTCTGCCCAACGGCTACAACACCCTGCTCACCGGCGACGGCGCCAACCTCAGCCAGGGCCAGCGGCAGCTGCTGGCCATCGCCCGGGCGGCGGTGGCCGACCCGCCGGTGCTGATCCTGGACGAGGCCACCAGCTCCATTGACACCCGGACCGAGACCCTGGTCCAGGCGGGCATGGACGCCCTGATGACCGGGCGGACCACCTTCGTCATCGCCCACCGGCTCTCCACCGTCAAGAACTCCGACTGCATCATGGTCCTGGAACAGGGCCGGATCATCGAGCGGGGCAGCCACGACGAGCTGATCGCCAAGAAGGGCCGGTACTACCAGCTCTACACCGGCAACGCCATCGGGGCCTGAGACCCCCCATCCCATAACAGAAACCCCGCCGCATCGACATTTGATGCGACGGGGGTTTGTTCGCGCCGTACGCTGCGCGGGAACCGAAAGGTGGGATGCCGCGGCAGTCGCAGCCCCTGCGAACTCCCAAGGGTTTGGGGCCCGTATAAAACCTGCGTCGCGGCGTCGCTTTCATTCCCCATTGCTCATTGTTCCGTGCGGGTTTAACGATCTGGCCCTTTGGTGCGGGGGGCGGCAGAGGCCGGGCGCTGGCCCTGACGCACCTGGCGGCGGTACTCGTTGGGGCTGATCCCCTCCGCCTTGCGGAAACACTGGGAAAAATAGCTGGGGGAGGAAAATCCCAATAGCTCACTCACCTGGGCCAGGGTGTGGCCGGTGTTGCCCAGAAGATACTTGCTCTCCTCGATCCTCCGGCGGCTCAGGTAGGTGATGGGCGACACCCCGTACTCTTTCTGAAAGGTATGGGCCAGATAATACTTATTGATGTGGGCCAGATCCGCCAGCTTGTCCAGGGTGATGTTCTCCCGGTAGTTGACGTCGATATACCGCTTGATCTCGGCGCACTCCCGGTTTTCGGACCGAGTATCCGTCTTTTGGATCTGGAGGGAGAGGGTGGAGCTGCGCACCAGCCAGATCAGCAGCACCTCCAGCAGGTCCTGGCAGACCGTCTCGTAGCCGTCCAGACTGTGGTCCGCCTCGGCCAGCAGCATATGGAGCAGGGAGCACAGCCGCTCCCGCTGTTCCCGGCAGTTCAGGATGGCATAGGGGGCGTCCGCTTTGCCGAAAAGAAGCTCGATGCCCGAAATTCCCAGCACCACATATTCCAGGGGGGCGGCGTTCAGGCTCAGCTCGGTGTGCTCCACCTGGGGGTTGACGATCACCAGATCGTCGGGCTGGACCGGGTAATGATGGCCGCTGATGTAGAACTGTCCCTCCCCGCTGAGGCAGTAAAACAGCTCGGTGCAGGAATGGGTGTGGGCGGTGCTGTTCCAGTCGCCGCCGAATCGGCTCTTGCTGATGTACAAAAGCCGAAAGGTCTCCCGCGGGGCGGGGGCATAGCTGATGTCAAAACGGTCGGTGCTCATGGGGGTACCTCCTGCTGGATTTTAACCTTCCAGTGCATTTTTCTAAAAAGATTGCGCAAGATTTATAAAATATAAAGCAAGATTTCAACCCGTGTTTGTTCCGTTTTCGGGTGGGCAGCCCTGGAATCTGGTTTTATTATAGGGATTGGAGCGGCGTTTTGCAAGGGCTTTTTCCTGCCGGGATGGGCAAAAAAATTTCCTTAATCTGTAATTATTTTGTAAATACTCCCCTTCTGCGGGTAGAAAACGTTTTCTTTTTATCAAAAACCGCGATCGTAGGACAATCGGTTTAACTTACAGCAAGATTTATAAAAAACGGAACAAGAAAGCGCTTGTGGGCAGAGCAAAAATCTTCTATATTGGGTTCAGAGATCGGGCGGAACCGGCTGAGCCTGTGCAGCCGCCCGCCCCTGCAAGGTACAGGAACTTTCATCTTGGGAGGATACATTATGAAACGCATTTCTCGTCGCAACTTTATCAAGATCGTGGGCGCCGGCGCCGCTGCCCTGGGCCTGGCCGCCTGCGGCGGCAGCGCCTCCAGCACCACCGCTGCTTCGGGCGCCGCCTCCTCCGGCGCCGCCGCGGCCACCACCATCAAGGTCGCCGCCATCGAGACCGCCTACGGCTCCGAGATGTGGAAGAAGGTCGCCGAGGCCTTCACCGAGCAGACCGGCATCGCCGTCGAGCTGACCACCGACAAGAACCTGGAAGACGTGATCGGCCCCTCCATGCAGGGCGGCGATTACCCCGACGTGATCCACCTGGCCACCGGCCGCGAGGCTGCCCTGACCGAGCAGTTCATCAAGGGCAACCTGATCGCCGACATCACCGACGTGCTGAGCATGACCGTCCCCGGCGAGAGCGTCAAGGTCAGCGACAAGATCGCCGGCGGCTTCACCGACACCAGCCTGACCAACCCCTACAACGACGGCAAGACCTATCTGGCCCCCATGTTCTACAGCCCCTGCGGCCTGTTCTACAACGCCGCTTTCCTGGCGGAGAACGGCTGGGAAGTCCCCCAGACCTGGGACGAGATGTGGGAGCTGGGCGACGCCGCTCTGGCTGCCGGCACCTACCTGTTTACTTACCCCACCACCGGCTACTTTGACGCATTCTTCTACGCTCTGATGTACGTCGCCGGCGGCCCCGAGTTCTTCGAGAAAGCCACCCACTACGCCGAGGGCATCTGGGACACCCCCGAGGCTCAGACCTGCTTCGACATCGTCGCCAAGCTGGCCACCTACACCAACCCCATCACCCCTGCCCAGGCCAACGACCAGGACTTCACCCAGAACCAGCAGCTGGTGCTGGACAACAAGGCCCTGTTCATGCCCAACGGCACCTGGATCGTGGGCGAGATGGCCGAGGCTCCCCGCGCCGAGGGCTTCGAGTGGGGCATGACCGCCCTGCCCGCTGTCAAGGAGGGCGGCGACCGGTACAGCTACACCTGGTTTGAGCAGGCCTGGATCCCCTCCGGCGCCGAGCACATCGACGCCGCCAAGCAGTTCGTGGCTTTCCTGTACAGCGACGTGGCCTGCGAGCTCTTCGCTGAGTCCGGCGCCATCCAGCCCGTTCTGGGCATCGCCGACAGCCTGGAAGGCGACAACCAGCTGTTCTACTCCATCTACGACAACGGCGCCAAGGCAGCCATGGGCAACTTCGCCGCCTTCACCGCCATCCCCGGCATCGAGGTCCGCACCGTCTTCTTTGACCCCGTCAACTCTCTGGTCTCCGGCAGCATCACCGAGCAGGATTGGATCGACGGCATCAAGTCGGCCAGCGACCAGATGCGCGCCAATCTGGTGGAGTAATCTACCCTCCCCTGCAAGAATGACTTGCCCAGCGGAGGCGGTTAAACCGCCTCCGCTTTTACTTTGAAAGGAGCGGTTCCCTTTATGAAGTCCAATAAGCGCCGCAGCCGCTTTCTGGTGCTGTGCGTCGCGCCGGCGACGATCCTGTTTTTCATCTTCATGATCCTGCCCACCCTGAACGTCTTCCGGATGTCGCTGTACGAGCGGGGAGCCTACTCCCCCGAAGAAACCTTCGTGGGGCTGAAAAACTTCCAGCAGCTGATCCACGACGCCCAGTTCATCCGCTCGATGCAGAACATGATTCTGCTGGTGGTGGTGGTCACCATCGTCACTTTCGCCTTTGCGCTGGTGTTCGCGGCCATCCTCACCCGGGAAAAAATCAAGGGCCAGAACTTCTTCCGCGTGGTGTTCTACATCCCCAACATCCTCTCGGTGGTCGTTATCTCGGGCATCTTCTCGGCCATCTACAAGCCCGAAAACGGTATGCTGAACAGCATCATCGGCCTGTTCCGGGATATGACCAACCCCATCCTCTGGAAGGGTGAGAGCCTGGTCATCCCCTCCCTGATCATCGCCATGGTCTGGCAGGCCGTGGGCTACTATATGGTGATGTACATGGCCTCCATGGCCTCGGTGCCCGCCAGCCTGTACGAGAGCGCCAACTTGGACGGCGCCGGCCGGCTGACCCAGTTCTTCCAGATCACCATCCCCCTGATCTGGACCAACATCCGCACCACTTTGACCTTCTTCATCATCTCCACCATCAACATGGCTTTCCTGTTCGTCACTGCCATGACCAGCGGCGGCCCCAACGGCGCGTCGGACGTGGCCCTGAACTACATGTACAGCCAGAAGAACGCTGGTCTGTACGGTTACAGCATGGCCATCGGCGTGGTGATCTTCCTGTTCTCGTTTGCCCTGTCCGCCTGTGTCAACAAGGCCACCAGCCGTGAGCCCCTGGAATTTTAAGGAGAAACCCCTATGGAACACACTCAGGAACAAAAGACCCCCCGCTCGGCCGAGGGGCTGTACAAATTCTTTATCTACCTGGTCCTGATCCTGCTGGCGGTGACCATCCTGGTGCCGGTGGCCTGGGTCTTTATGGCCTCCATCAAACAGAACTCCGAGTTCTACGGCAACCCCTGGTCCCTGCCCATGGGATTCTACTGGCAGAACTTCGTCAACGCATGGAACGGCGCCAAGATGGGCCAGTATATGCTCAACTCGGTGATGGTTACCGCCCTGGCCCTGGCGCTTTTGCTGGTGATCGCCCTGCCCGCCGCCTACTGCCTGTCCCGGTTCCACTTCCGGGGCAGCGGGCTGCTGAACACCCTGTTCATGGCGGGCCTGTTCATCAACGTCAACTACATTGTGGTGCCCATCTTCCTGATGCTGCGGGACGGCGACACCTGGCTGAAGAATGTCTTCGGCTCGGGTTTCCTCTTGAACAACCTGGTGGTGCTGGCGGTGGTCTACGCCGCCACGGCCCTTCCCTTCACCATCTATCTGCTGTCGGGCTACTTCGCCACCCTGCCCCATGATTTCGAGGAGGCCGCCTACATCGACGGCGCGGGTTACTTCTCCGCCATGGTCAAGATCATCTTCCCTATGGCGAAACCCTCCATCATCACCATCATCCTGTTCAACTTCCTCTCTTTCTGGAACGAGTACATCATCTCCATGACCCTGATGAGCTCCACCAGCGCACCCCGCACCCTGCCGGTGGGCCTTTTGAACCTGATGCAGGCCCAGCAGAGCGCCGCCCAGTACGGCACCATGTACGCCGGTCTGGTGCTGGTGATGCTGCCCACCCTGATCCTCTACATCTGCGTACAGAAACAGCTGACCCAGGGCATGACCGTGGGCGGCCTGAAGGGCTAAAGGAGGCGACACCATGGAATTTTGGAAAGAACATCCCGTTCTGCGCATCGTGCTGATTGCGGTGCTGTTTGTCCTGGCGATGGTGCTGGTGGTCAACGGCTGGCAGATGACCGGCCAGCTGGCGGGTCTGGGGATTATGGTCCTGGGCGTGGCGCTGCTGCTGGCGGCCCTCTACATCTATAACCGGCCCTTCCAGAGCAGATAACCCTCACCGGAAATACGGAAAAGAATAAAGGAGCAAACCATGAACGATACACAGAAAAAAGGGCGCGTAACCATCCCCACCGACCTGGATGTAGTGCCCGAAACCCTGGAAATCCTGAAAAAATGGGGTGCAGACGCCATCCGTGACTGCGACGGCACCGATTTCCCCCAGCAGCTGCGGGACGCCGACGCCAAGATTTACTCCACCTACTACACCACCCGCAAGGACAACGCCTGGGCCAAAGCCAACCCCGACGAGATCCAGCAGTGCTACATCATGACCGGCTTTTACACCGCCCATGGCGACACCGTCACCATCCCCCTGATGAAGGGGATCAGCCCCGAGCTGATGGAGGTGAACACCCGGGACGACATCACCCGCTGGTGGGAGGTCATGGACCGCACCACCGGCCAGCCGGTGCCCCCCAGCCAGTGGAGCTACGCCGACGGCAGCGTCACCGTCCAGGCGGTGCCTTTCCACGAGTACACCGTGAGTTTTCTGGCCTACCTGATCTGGGACCCCGTCCACATGTACAACGCCACCACCAACGGCTGGACCAACTTTGAGCACCAGATCACCTTCGACGTCCGCCAGCCCAAGACCCACAAGTACTCCATGGAGCGGCTGCGCAAGTTCATCCAGGAGCACCCCTACGTCAACGTCATCCGGTACACCACCTTCTTCCACCAGTTCACCCTCATCTTCGATGAGCTGAAGCGGGAGAAGTACGTGGACTGGTACGGCTACTCCGCCTCGGTGAGCCCCTACATTCTGGAGCAGTTCGAGCGGGAAGTGGGCTACAAGTTCCGCCCCGAGTACATCATCGACCAGGGCTACTACAACAACCAGTACCGGGTGCCCAGCAAGGAGTATAAAGACTTCCAGGCTTTCCAGCGCCGGGAGGTGGCAAAGCTGGCCAAAGAGATGGTGGAGATCACCCACGAGTGCGGCTGCGAAGCCATGATGTTCCTGGGCGACCACTGGATCGGCACCGAGCCCTTTATGCCCGAGTTCAAGTCCATCGGCCTGGACGCCGTGGTGGGCAGCGTGGGCAACGGCTCCACCCTGCGGCTGATCTCGGACATCGAGGGGGTCAAGTACACCGAGGGCCGATTCCTGCCCTACTTCTTCCCCGACACCTTCCACGAGGGGGGCGACCCGGTCCGTGAGGCCAAGGAAAACTGGGTCACCGCACGGCGGGCCATCCTGCGCAAACCCATTGACCGGATCGGCTACGGCGGCTACCTGAAACTGGCCCTCCAGTTCCCCGAGTTCATCGACTACGTCCAGAGCGTCTGCGACGAGTTCCGGGAGCTGTACGACAACATCAAGGGCACCACCCCCTACTGTTTCAAGCGGGTAGCGGTGCTGAACTGCTGGGGCAAGATGCGGGCCTGGGGCTGCCACATGGTCCACCACGCCCTCTACTATAAGAAGAATTACAGCTACGCCGGGGTCATCGAGGCGTTGAGCGGCGCCCCCTTCGATGTCCAGTTCATCAGCTTTGAGGACATCAAGGCCGACCCCCATCTGCTGGAAAAGATCGACGTCCTGATCAACGTGGGCGACGCCGACACCGCCCACACCGGCGGCCGCTGGTGGGAGGACCCCGAGATCGCCGCAGCGGTCAAGAAATTCGTCTGGAACGGCGGCGGCCTGATCGGCGTGGGCGAGCCCTCCGGCCACCAGTACCAGGGCCGGTTCCTCCAGCTGGCCGGGGTTCTGGGCGTGGAGAAAGAGACCGGCTGCACCCTCAACTACGACAAGTACAACTGGGACGAGCACCGGGACCACTTCATCCTGGCGGACTGCCCCAATCAGGACATGGACTTCGGCGAGGGCCAGAAGAGCATCTACGCCCTGGAGGACGCCCAGGTGCTGATCCAGCGGGACAAGGAGGTCCAGCTGGCGGCCCACGACTTCGGCCAGGGCCGGGCGGTCTACATCAGCGGCCTGCCCTACAGCTTCGTCAACAGCCGCGCCCTCTACCGGGCCATCCTCTGGAGCAGCCACAGCGAGGACCAGCTCCACACCTGGTTCAGCTCCAACTACAATGTGGAGGTCCACGCCTATGTGGCCAACCACAAATACTGCGTGGTGAACAACACCTACCAGCCCCAGGACACCACCGTTTACACCACCGACGGCCACAGCTTCGACCTCCATCTGGAAGCCAACGAGATCAAGTGGTACGAGATCGGCTAAACTTGCGTTTCACATTTCTCTCTTTTCTCTCTCACACAGGGCTGACCCAAATCAGCCCGAACCCTCCGGCGCCAAAGGGCGCAAAAAGGGATGTCAGACACAGTCTGGCATCCCTTTTCTTTTTGCTTATTCACTCCTCGGTTTCGGGGTCGGGCTGGCCTTCTTTCAACACCAGACGGCCCGCCTGCTGGATGTACTGGGCGGGGGTGACCCCCTCGTACTTTTTAAACACCACGCTGAAATACTGCTGGGAGTTGAACCCGGCTCTCCGGGCCAGGTCCTTAATCAGCACCCGCCCCTGGGCCTCGTCGATCCAGCGCTTGGCGGCGTCGATCCGGTACTGGTTCACCAGCTCGTTGAACCCGGTATTCCGCTCGTTTTTCAGGGTGCGGCAGATGTAGCTCTCGCTGCAATCCAGCTGCTGGCGGGCCGCCGTCAAGGAGTAGGCCGGGTCCAGGCAGTTCCGGCGGATGTTCTCCAGGATTTTGTCCAGCATATTCCCGCTGCTCTTGGCGGCGTAGAGCTCCCGCAGGGTCTCCACAAACTCCACCCGGTCGATGGGTTTCAGCAGGTAGTTGTGGACCCCCAATTTCCAGGCGGATTTCACATAGTCAAAGGTATCGTAGCCGCTCACCACCACAAAAGCCACCCCCTGCTGCCGGTTCTGGCGGATCAGTTCCAGGCCGGTCATGTGGGGCATATTGATGTCCACAAAGGCAATGTCGATCTTGTCCGTTTCCAGGATCTTCCGCCCCTGCTGGCCGTCCTCCGCCTCATAAAGAGCATCGTAGAAAAATCCGTATTTGTCCAGCCGTTTCCGGATTCCGGCCCGGATCATCGGTTCGTCATCCACGATCAGGATATTCATGGCACTCCTCCTGTTTCAATCGGATCTCCACCTGGACTTGCCCTCCGCCATAGTCCACAAAGAGGCACTGGCGGCCATAGCGCAGCCGCAGGCGCTGGTTGACGTTGTACAGCCCGTTGCTCCCCGGCAGTTTCTGCCCGGTTTCCAGGGCCCGGGCCAGCTCGTCCAGCCGGGCGGTGTCCGGCTCCGGGCAGGGGTTTTCCACCCGGATCAGGAGCCAGCCCTCTTCCTCCGTCAGCCGGACGGTGATGGTGCCACCCTGGGGCAGCAGCTTAATACCGTGGTAGAGGGCGTTTTCCACCACCGGCTGCAAAATAAACTTAAGAACGGTGTACTCCCCGGGGCGAAGCTCGGCCTGAATCTTGAGATGCAGCCGCTCCCCGTACCGCAGTTTTTGGAGCTGCACATAGGTGCGGACCAGTTCCAGCTCATGGTCCAGGGGCACCAGCTGGGCCCCATCCGCCAAAGAGAGCCGGAAGTACCGGCCCAACAGCCCCAAAGCGTCCCCGATCCGGTCGTCCTCATAGTCCAGGGCCATCACCTGGATGGTCTCTAACGTGTTATAAAGGAAATGGGGTTTGATCTGTTCCAGAAGGGCCTGATAGTCGCTCTCCATCCGGCTCTTCTGCTCGGCCTGGACCGTCTCCAGCAGGGCCGCGATCCGCTGGCGGAGGGTGTTGTACCCCGCGAGAATCCCGGCGGTCTCGGCGCTGTGGGCGTCGATCTCAAGGGGTTTCGGGTCGGTGAGATCGGTGGCCGCCATGTCCCGGGCGATGGCTTCCAGGGGGCGGAGCTCCGCCTCCACCCGCCGGGTGAGGGCCCGGTTCAACCCCTGATACATCAGCCCGAACCCCGCCAGCAGAAAGCCCCCCAGCAGGTAGAAGATGGCGTCCACATAGAGGGGGCTGACCCCGATTTCCAGCTGCCAGCCGGGGTGGACCGGTACTTGGGCCAGGTAGGTGCGGGCCTGCCAGGGCAGCGGCCCGGTCTCAAGGTCGGTCTGGCCGCCGGGGCCGATCAGCCGGGTGACGGCGGGGAAGGGCGTGCTGCCCTCCATCACTTCCACCACATACTGCGCCCCGATGGCCGCACTGAAAAACCGCCCGTCCTCGAGGGGCATCAGCACAATGACGATGGGCTCGTTGTCCTCCCGGGAGAAAAGGACCTCGGAGAGGACATAGGGCTCCCGGCTGACCAGGGCCTTTTGGTAGTAGTCCCGCTCCCGGATGGAAAAGCTGGCCCCGCTGGTGGTGTGGACCACCCCCTCCTCGTCCACCAGGCCCAGGGAGGCATAGACCCCCAGCATCCGGCCGTAGGTGTCGAAGGCGTCGAGGTTCTCCCGGGTGCTGCCCTGGGGCTGGTAGACCTGGCGCAGCAGGGCAAGCTCCTTCAGCCGCCGGTTGAGGAAGTAGTCGATGGCCCCGGCCTTGGTCTGGGCTACGGCGGTGAACAGGGTGTCGATCCGAGGGCGGACCATCAGCATGGTCACCGCAAAGCAGAGGCCGATCAGCACCACCATGGCCGCAAAAATCACGGCCCGCACATTTTTCAGGATTTTGTCCGACAGCTTCTGCATCCTGGTTTCTCCTTTTTCCGGCGTTTTTTCTATCATATCATATTCCCCGCCGGTTTTGACCCAGGAGTTTTAAGAAAAACGGCCCGGCTTCAAAATATTGAACAGCCTGCCGTTTTTTTGAAAATGCCAAAATCATCGTTTGTGATATAATTAACAGCAAAGGAGGAAATACCGACATGAAAAAATTATCTGCATGGATTCTCACCGCTGCAATGCTGCTGTCCCTGGCGGCCTGCGGCAAGGCACCCGCAAGCTCTGTGGCCGCCTCCAGCACCAGCGCCAGCGCCGCGGCTCTTGCGGACGGTACTTATACCGGCGAAGCCAACGGCAACAACGGCCCCATCGCCGTGGAAGTCACCGTCAAGGACGGCAAACTGGCCGGCGTGACCGTGACCGACAGCATCGAGACCAAGGGTCTGGGTGACACCGCCATGGAGACTCTGATCGAGACCATGGTCAGCCACAACACCACCAACGTGGACGCCGTCGCAGGCGCCACCAATTCCAGCAACGGCCTGAAAGAGGCCGTCCAGAAGGCTCTGCGGGAAGCCGGCGCTGACGACGCCTACTTTGCCGCCGAGTCCAGCGCCGCGGCTTCGTCCGAGGAGCTGGAAGACAGCTACACCTACGACGTTGTGATCGTGGGCGCAGGCGGCGCCGGCCTGGTGGCCGCTGTGGAGGCTGTCCAGTCGGGCGCCAGCGTGGCTGTGCTGGAAAAGACCCCTGCCACCGGCGGCAACACCCTGGTGTCCGGCGGCGGCCTGAACGTCCCCGGCAGCCGTCAGCAGATCGCCATGGGCATCGAGGACTCGGTGGAGTCCTTCTATGAGGACACCCTCAAGGGCGGCGACAACCTGGCCGACCCCGCGCTGGTCCGTGTGATGGCCGAGAACGCTCTGGCCGACGCCGACTGGCTGATGGACGAGATCCACGTGGAGTTCATGACCGACCGCGTCCAGCAGTTCGGCGGCCACTCGGTCCCCCGCGCTCTGATCCCCATTGGCAACAAGGGCGTGGAGATGATCTCCAAGCTCCAGGCCGAGGCCGAGAAGAAGGGCGTTGAGATCTTCTACAACACCCGCGGCACCGAGCTGGTGGTGACCAACGGCCGCGTCACCGCCGTCAAGGCCGAGAACAACGGCAAAACCGTCGTCTTTAACGCCTCCAAGGGCGTGATCCTGACCACCGGCGGCTTCGCCTCCGATGTGGAGATGCGCAAGCAGTACAACCCCAACTACGACGAGCGGTTCATGACCACCGCCACCCAGGCCAGCACCGGCGACGGCATCAAGATGGCCCAGGCCATCGGCGCCGGTGTCCGGGACATGGAGTGGATCCAGGTCTACCCCACCTGCAACCCCCTGACCGGCATCATTTCTTATGTGGCCAACTCCCGCTTTGACGGCGCCATCCTGGTGAACAACCAGGGCCAGCGCTTCATCGACGAGATGGGCCGCCGGGACGTGATCTCCAACGCCATCCTGGACCAGCCCGACGGCTACGCCTACCTGCTCTGGGGCCAGGAAGTGGAGACCGTGGGCAACATGACCCAGGAGCACAGCAAGGAGTTCGAGCAGTGGCAGAAGGATGACCTGCTGTATGTGGCCGAGTCCATCGAGGACGCAGCCAAGCACTACGGCATCGACCCCGCCGCCCTGAAAGCCACCGTGGACGCCTACAATGCTTCCATCGCCGACGGCGTGGACGAGGACTTTAACCGCGGCGGCGCCCTGCGCACTCTGGCTGAGGGCCCCTTCTACATCCAGAAGGTGATCCCCAGCGCCCACCACACCATGGGCGGCCTGACCATCAACACCGACGCCCAGGTTCTGGACACCGACGGCAACCCCATCCCCGGCCTGTACGCAGCCGGCGAGGTGACCGGCGGCATCCACGGCACCAACCGTCTGGGCGGCAACGCCATCACCGACCTGGTGGTCTTTGGCCGGATCGCTGGCCGGAACGTGGTGGCCTGATTCCCCCGCTAAGCTCTAAAACCGCAGCCGCCCTCCCGGCAAGTTTTGCCCGGGAGGGCTTTTTTCGTGGCACATCCCCTAAGACCAACCGAGGCAGACCCCCGAAAAAGGGGTCTGCCCTTTTTATTTTGCGGGGCTGGGGGCTCTTTTTAAGAGACTGCTCCGCCGGGGGGCCGGGGTTCGGGACGAATTTTTCTCACAAAAAGCCTCGTATTATCTTTGTTTTTATGAATCGGATAGATTTTTCTGTTTTATTTTGAAAATAATGGTTGACAAAGAGCAGAACCTCTGCTATAATAACCAACGTCGCCAGGGGGAACACCCCAGAGACAAGGCCACAGAAAACCAAATATGGGGGTATAGCTCAGCTGGGAGCGCGGTTCATGCGTGCAGCGACACCTCCGTCAAAATTGAATCATCACATTTATTTGGGGGTATAGCTCAGCTGGGAGAGCGCTTGAATGGCATTCAAGAGGTCAGCGGTTCGATCCCGCTTATCTCCACCAAAAGAAATCCGTTTCCGAAAGGAAGCGGATTTTTTTCTTTTACGTGGCTACTTCTATCATATCCAGCCCCAGATCAAACTGGGTAAAGTCGATGTTGAAATCAACATGCAGTTTGTAGCCCCGATAGACTTCGATCCGACGGATCAGGCAGTTGACAATCATTTTCTTTGTCTCCAGGTCAGCTGTGTCATATATCTCCGCCCAGGAGATCACATTGTTGTACTGTTTTTCTAAAGATCGAAGAAGGCTCTGCCCTTCTTCATAAGCAGCCTGAGCATCCTCAAACTGTTTTTGCAGCTTGGCGCATTTTGCTTCCGACTCAGAGATCATCGTTCCCAGCAGTTCTTTTGGAAAGGCGCTTTCTCCGCGCAGAGCCTTGATGATCTCTGCTTTCAGCATATCCAGCTCATTGGCGGCCTTGGTGTAATCCGCCCGGACACTTTGGAGCAAGTTTTTCCGCTCTGCCATCTTTTCCTGGTAACGGATGCCGACAATCTCGCTTCTGGGGACCGCCTTCATCTTTGCAAAGATCTGACGCACCAGTTTGTCGATGATGCCGTCCAGAATGTGGGCTGTATAGCCTGTCTGGCCATTGCAGTCCGTTTGCTTGCGGGTTTTGCCGTAACAGATATACCGTATCCTTTTGACCACACGGTGGGGATCTTCTTTACAGGGATAGGATTTACCGTTGGTGGTCAGGGACAGCCTTGCCCCACAGTGTCCACAGAATACATTGCCAGACAGAAGCGACTGCCCCCCGATGTTACGGGGAACGGTACGCTCTGCTTCATTGGCACGGTTGGTACGAATCCGTTGGACGGCTTCAAACAGTTCCGGCTCAATGATTTGCAAATGGGGCAACTCCTGGGAACGGCTTTCGCCGCACCGCAGGACCCCCGTATAAGTCAGATTACAGACGATGCCGCGGATACTGGCGTGGTGCCACATCTTCCCTGTTCTGGCCCGATAACCCAGATTGTTCAGGTAAGTAGCGATGCGCTGTGCCCCATAGCCCGAATGGACATATTTGTCAAAGATAATCCGAACCACAGCGGCCTCGGCCTCATTGACCACCAGTTCGTACAGTTCATGTTTGCGCTTGTTGAAGTGGCCGCTTTTTACCAGGTCATAACCATACGGGGCAAGCCCGCCCTTGAATCCGCCCGCCTCGACGAGCTGTCCCAGGGCGGTCTTGGTACGGATCGAGGTCTTTTCGCTCTCTCCGTCTGCCTGCCAGAACCGTATGTAATTGGTAAGTTTATCTGTATGGCTGTCAAAACGCTGCTCCCCTTCCTGGGTACTCCACACTTTGATTCCATTCTTAACGAACCATTCCACCACGAATGGTGTCTCATCTGCAATACGGCCAATCCGGTCAAACATGAAGACCAGCAGGATATCAAACTTCTTCTGCTTGGCCAGATTCTTGATGATTTGCAGCTTGTCCCGGTTTTCCGCCCGGACTTTGTGGCCGGAGACACCTTCCTCCTGCTCCTCATGAACAATCACCCAGCCCATCCTTTCACAGAAGGCATGGCAGGCTTTCCGCTGCATGGGAATGTCGGCCTGGTTTTTATCGTTGTGGTCCACCTGCTTATCAGTGGATACGCGATACAATGTGCAAACTCTATTTTCCATGATCTTTCTTCCTTTCATTTTGTTATACGGTCAAAAGGAAGATGCATCAATACGAATCCTATGCAGTTTTCAAGGTGCACAGTGATAATCACCGTCTTGATTGTATCGCCGTTTTGAGACCGTTGCAAGGATGTCGCCAGAGGCAGTTCTGGAGGTGTTATTCACAAAGGATGCCATCAGAATCTGCTTCAGGTGATGGGTGATGGTTCTATTTGGTGTATCCGCAAAGGTGGCCAGGACTTCATATCCATCCACCCGAAGGGAAAGAGACTTTCCAGACATTTTCTCTGCATTCCTCCTCTCAGCTCATCCCCAGGCTGATCTTTATGGCCGTCTCGATCTGCTTCATCTCTTCTTCACTGGTCTGACCGGCGAACCGCTGTACGCGGCGCTTGTCAATGGTGAAGATTTGTTCCAGCTGTACGATAGACGGAACTTTCAGTCCCGGGTTGTGGTCCAGCAGGACGTGGGTGGGCAGGTGACGCTTTTTGTCCACCCTGGATGTAAGGGTGGCAATAATGAGTGTGGGCGAATGTTTATTACCCGCGTCATTTTGCAGCACCACTACCGGCCTCTCTCCGCCCTGCTCGGAGCCAACATTGGGGTCCATGTTGGCGTAGTAGATGTCACCCCGGCTGTATCGCCAGTTCTTGGGAATCATAGGCTATGCACCCCCTTGTGCTTCATTATGTAAGAAGCCGTCTGTTAATTTACAGGCGGCTTCTGTGTAAAAAGGGGGATTAGAATGGCAGGTTAGAACTTCATGGGCAGCACGTTCTTCTTGCTGCTGCCGTTGTAGATGCAGAAGACCTGGTAGAGGTACTTCTTATACCCGGCCATGTTGACACCCATGGCTCGCCCCTCCCGGTAGATGGTCAGGGGGTCGGTCTTGTGCAGGCGGGTGACCAGACGCCGGGGGTCATATTCATTTCGGTACAGCTCGATGAAGCGGATCACGCTCTGGATCGTTTCGGCCCGCAGGGACTCAGGATCACCTTGCCAGGCGGCCACGACCAGGGAAAGTGCTTCTTTATAAAGGTCGGCTCCCACCCGTTTGAATTCTTCAAAAGCGGTTCCAATGCAGCCGATCCGTAACTTTCCGCGCCGCTGTGCGTAATCCAAATTCAAGCCAACCGATTCAGTGGCCTTGAGGAAGGCCATGCACTCCGGGTCGCCGCCGTAGATCATAGCCCGCATCCGGTCGCCCGGTGTCAGCTTGGCGGATTC
>NZ_BQKV01000012.1 GCF_022180365.1 Faecalibacterium gallinarum | reverse complement strand
GCGCTGAGGTAACTCAGTAAATATGGCCGGTGTCGATGACGGTGAGGATCCACCTGTTCCCATTCCGAACACAGAAGTTAAGCTCACTTGTGCCGACGATAGTTAGCTGGAAACGGCTTGTGAAAATAGGTAGTCGCCGGCTTCTCTCAAGACCCCCTGAGGCAGTAATGCTTCAGGGGGTTTTTCGTTGTGTTCAAATAATCTTCAGTTGGTGGGACGCGGGAAGGAAAGGAAAACCCAAAATTCTTCTTGCGCCCCTTGGCAAAAGAGGTTATTATAAAAGAATACGGATTCTAACCCAATGGGGCGGCAGAAAAGGGGAGAGCAAAATGGACCGGGAGGAAATACGCTATCTTTTGGGCGGGACAATTTATGCCCAGGCCCGCTCGGATCTGGCCAAAGACGCCATCAAGGAATTTTCCTCGGAAAGCGGCGCAGAAGGGGTCCGCCATCTGGAAGCAGTGGTCCAGGGCGGCAGCAGCCGGTATCACGTACAGGTCTGGCTGCGGGCCAACGGCAGCTTTGTGAGCGCCAGCTGCGACTGCGCCTACAACAACCGGGGCGAAGGGGATTTGTGCAAGCACATCGGCGCCGTTTTGCTGCAGGACGCTCAGCGGGAGAACCTGGGCCGCACACTAACCGAAGAACCGGCCTCTCCGGCCGCCCCCATTGCCGGGGTGATGCGGGGGAGCGAATACGCCGCCCAGCATGCGGCCCGGAAGGACAGCTATACTTCCAGCCTGGAAATGCTCTTCGGGCGGAAATGGCGGGATATGGAGCCCGAGTCGGACAACGCAGCGCGGCTTCTGCTGAAAGAGTATATGGACCAGGACGCCGTCCTGCTGGAAGAGCCTGTCCTGGAGCCGGAGTATAAAGGAACCGTTTCCCTGGAACCGGAGCTGACCCTGGCCCGGAACAGCCTGCCGGAGATTCGGCTGCGGATCTCGGGGGGCGGGCGGCAATACATCGTCAAGAGCATCCCGGCCCTGCTGGAAGCTGTCGAAAAAGGGCAGACCGTCTCTTATGGGCAGCAGCTTTCTTTCCTCCACCGGCCCGAGGCCTTCAACGACCAGGCCCGGGCACTGCTGGCTCTGCTCCGCCGCCCGCTGGCCTTTAAGCGGTATCTGAACCAGACCGGCCGGGGGCTGGGCAGTTATTTGGAACCGGCCTCCCGCCAGGCCGGAGCCATGGCCCTGACCGGAGATCTCTTTGACGAATTTGTGGCCCTGTGCCAGTCGGAGGGAATGGTGGGCGGCTACGAGCTGCGGCAGGGCATCCCCGCCGTTCAGCTGGAAGTAGAGAAGAAAAAGGGCGGCGCCCAGCTCACAGCCCGGCCTAAGCTGGGGTTTTTTGAGGGGATGGACTACGCCTACGCCTTCAGCGAAGAAACCCTCTGGCAGATGAGCCGGGCGGATTTTGCCCGAGTCCGGCCGGTCTTGCAGCTGCTGAGCGGGGAGAGCCTCTTTTTTGCCCAGAAGGATCTGGCCGCCTTTTGCAGCTATGTGGTGCCGGAATTCGGGTCCAAGATGCAGATTCAGGACCCCGACCGGCTGCTGATGGATCAGATTGCCCTGGAACCCGTGGTCCAGTTTTATCTGGACCTGCCCCAGGAGATGATGATTTCGGTGCGGGTGGAGTTTCTCTACGGAGAGGATCGGGTTACTCCCGAAAGCGCGCCCCTGAACCTGCGGCGGGATCCTCGGACCGAACACCGGGCCGACCGCCTGCTGAAACAGTACCTCCAGCCGGACCGGAACAATAGCCCTACCTTCTACCAGACCACCGACGATGACGAGGTTTACCGCTTTTTGGAAGAGGGCGTCCCGGCGCTGATGGCGGCGGGAGAGGTCTATCTGAGCGAAGCCTTCCGCAACTTCCAGGCGCCGCCGCCCCGGGTGAGCGTCGGAGTCTCGGTGAGCGGCAGTGTGCTGGATCTGGAAGTGGATACCGGCGAATTTCCGGCGGAGGAACTGCGGGCGATGCTGCGATCCTTCCACCAGAAAAAGCGGTACCACCGCCTGCGGGACGGCCGGATTCTCCGGCTGGACGATTCCCTCCAGGCGCTGGATGAACTGAACGAAACCCTGGCCCTCTCGGGGGCCAAGCTGACCCAGGGCCATACCACCCTGCCCCTCTACCGGGCCCCCAGCCTGGACCGGGCGCTGGCGGGCCAGAGCGGGCTCCACTTCCGCCGGGACGATGCGTTCCGCCGGATCAGCCGGAGTTTCCACGCCGTCAAGGACAGCGAATACGTCCTGCCTCCCAGCTTGCAGAAGGTGCTGCGGAAATACCAGCGGGACGGCTACCGCTGGCTGCGCACCCTGGACGGCTACGGGATGGGGGGCATCCTGGCCGACGATATGGGCCTGGGCAAGACCTTGCAGGTATTGGCCTATCTGCTGGCCCTCAAAGAGGAGGGGCAGACCCTGCCCAGCCTGATCGTCTGTCCGGCCTCCCTGGTGCTGAACTGGGCAGAGGAGTGCGAAAAGTTCACCCCACAGCTCAAGTGCCTGCCGGTGGACGGCACAGCGGCCCACCGGGCGGAGCTGGCAGCCCAGTTTGCAGAGTATGACCTGATCGTCACCAGCTACGACCTGCTCCGCCGGGACGAGGCCCTTTACACCGAGCAGGAATTCTATGCCTGCATCCTGGACGAGGCACAGGCCATCAAAAACCACACCACACAGAAGTATAAAGCCGTCTGCCGGGTCCAGAGCAAGGTCCGCTTTGCCCTCACCGGTACCCCGGTGGAGAACCGTCTGGGAGAACTGTGGAGCATCTTTACCTTCCTGATGCCGGGGTATCTGCCCCCGTATAAGACCTTCTCCACCCGGTTCGAGCGGCCCATTGTGCAGGAGAAGGACCAGGCCGCCGTCCGGCGGCTCAACCAGCTCACCGGGCCTTTTATCCTCCGCCGGATGAAAGCCGAGGTCCTGCGGGAGCTGCCCCCCAAGACCGAGAACGTCTACCGGGTGGCCTTGGGGGTTGAACAGCGCAAGCTCTATCTGGCGGCGGTGCTGGACGCCAAGGAGAAGCTGCGGGCCGCCAAACCTGAGGACCGAGTGGCGGTGTTCGCCGTTCTGATGCGGCTGCGGCAGATCTGCTGTGACCCCCGCCTGACCGTTGACAACTGGACCGGCAGCAGCGCCAAACTGGACGCCTGCGCCGATTTAATCAGTGCGGCGGTGGAGGGCGGCCACCGGGTGCTCTTGTTCAGTCAGTTCACCTCCATGCTCTCCCTGCTGGAGGCCAAACTGGACGAGATGGGGGTGAGCCATTTCACCCTCCAGGGGTCTACCCCCAAACCTCTGCGGGCGGAGCTGGTCCGTCGATTTAATGGGGGCGAGGCCAGCGTGTTCCTGATCTCCCTGCGGGCGGGGGGCACCGGTCTGAACCTGACCGCCGCCGACATCGTCCTACACTACGACCCCTGGTGGAATGTGGCGGCCCAGAACCAGGCCACCGACCGGGCCTACCGGATCGGCCAGCGGAACGCCGTACAGGTTTATAAGCTCATCGCCCAGGACACCATCGAGGAAAAGATCCTGGAGCTGCAGCAGGCAAAGCAGGATCTGGCCGAGACGGTCACCGGCAGCGCAGACGGAGCGATCCTGTCCATGCGGCCGGAGGAATTGCTGGCCCTGCTGGGCGGCTAAGGAAATTGCCCAACAAAAAAGAACGGCTGCGGATGCAGCCGTTCTTTTGTTTTGCAGGGAAGAATCAGATATGGAGCTCCAGCGCTTTGTCGAAGAAAGCAATGCCGAAGGCGCCGGGGCCGGCATGGGTGCCGATGACGCAGCCGATCTGGCCCACCAGGGGTTTGGGCAGATGGAGATTCCGGTCCAGATAGCCCAGGATGGGCTCTACCTCCCGGGGGGAGGTGGAGTAGGCGGTCACATAATCAAAGTCCGTGTTGACGCCGCCCAGGGTGTCCAGCTGTTTGAACATGGCCACATAGGCGCCGGGCAGGCCCCGGGCTTTGCCGGCCATGGCGATCTTGCCCTCTTTGACGGTAATCAGGGGCTTGATGCCCAGCATGCCGCCGGCCACAGCCACGGCAGCGGGCAGGCGGCCGCCCTTGCGCAGATACTTCAAATCGTCGATGACGGCCACCAGGTGCAGGTGTTTTTTGGCCTCTTCCAGGGCGGCGACAATGGTCTCAGGGGTCTTGTCGGCGTCCCGCAGACGGACGGCCAGACGGACCAGCAGGGCCTCGGCCAGACAGACGGTTTCGCTGTCCACAAAAAAGACGTTGTCTACATCGGCCAGATCGGCGCCCAGATGAGCGGCCTGGCTGGTGCCGGACAGCTGGCTGGAAAGGAAGATGCCGATGACAGTGTCGCCTGCCTCGGCAGCCTCCCGGAAATAGGCCTCGAACAGCTCGGGGCTGGGCTGGCTGGTGGTGGGCAGCTTGCGGCACTGGGCCAGGCGGGCATAATATTCGCTGGGGGTCAGGTCCACACCGTCCCGGATGACGGCGCCGTCCTCAAAGGTAACGTTGAGGGGGATTACGGTAACACCCAGCAGCTCCGCTTCAGCCGGCAGGATGTCAGATGCAGAATCGGTGAGAATGCGGATCATAAAGCAAAACCTCCATAGGCGGGGAACACCCGCAATCAGATGAACGCCGCAGTAAAATTTCGTTCCAACGAAAAGTTACAAGTAGTATAACAGAGCCTGTCACGAAATGTCAATGTTTTGAACAAAAGAATCTCACTCCACTTTTGCCAAAGTTTCACTCTAAGGTCTGCCAGCGGGGAGAAACCGGTTGCCCCCTGCCGCCGGATGTGCTAAGATACCACTATATCTTACATACGATCACACCGAAGGGAGAGAGAAAATTTGAACCAAACCAGCGCCAGCCGCCGGATGGGGGGCGTTTTGTGGGCGGCAGGCTGCGGGCTGCTTTACCTGACGGCGGGGCTGCTGACCGAGAAGGCTCTGGCCCTGCTGGAAGGGGCGGCGTCTCTAAGCCCGGCGGGTCTGGCCCGGCTCCACTGGGGCGGGCTGGCCCTGGGGACTGTTCTGGCGGCGCTTCCGGTGCTGGCAGCGGCCCGGCCCATGCTGGGGCGGATACCGGGGCTGCGGTGGCGCTGGCGGGGCGCTGTGGCGCCGATGGTGCTCTATGTCGGCCTGCTGTTCCCCCTGTCCTGGCTGAGCCAGAAACTGCCCGGGGACCCGGCAGGGGGGATGCTTCTGCCCGCCGACCCTGCCGCCCGGGTCCTGGCATTTTTCCAGCTCTGCATCGTCTCGGCGGTGGCGGAGGAGCTGGTGTTCCGGGGGGCGATCCAGGGCCTGCTGGCCCCCTGCGGCCCGGGATTCAGCGTTTTGGGACAGGCGGCGGTTTTCGCCTCCCTCCACGGCAGCCCGGCCCGGATGGCCTTTGCCCTGCCCATGGGGCTGGTGTTCGGCTGGGCGGCCAGCCGCTGCCACAGCATCTGGCCGGGGGCGGCGCTCCATCTGCTGAACAATACCATTGTGTTCGCCGGGCTTCTGGCGGGCGGATGACCGAAAAGGGGGATACCGATTTGACCGATTATGAATTGATGGGGGCTGCCCTGGAGGAAGCCGCCAAGGCGGCGGCCCTGGGGGAGGTGCCGGTGGGGGCCGTGGTGGCCCGGCGGGGGGAGATCATCGCCGCGGCCCACAACACCCGGGAGACTGAGAAAAACGCCCTCCACCACGCCGAGCTGCTGGCCATCGACAAGGCCTGCCGGGCGCTGGGGGGCTGGCGGCTGTGGGAGTGCGAGCTGTTTGTCACCCTGGAGCCCTGCCCCATGTGCAGCGGGGCCATCCTCAACAGCCGGATTCGCCGGGTAGTGTACGGTGCCGCCGACGCCAAGGCGGGCTGCTGCGGGTCGGTGACCGACCTGTTCGCCCTGCCCTTCAACCATCATCCTGCGGTGGAACAGGGGCTCCGGGCCGAGGAGGCCCAGGCCCTTTTACAGGAGTTTTTCGCCCGGCTGCGGGCCCAGCGGGCCAGCCGACCCAAGTGGAAGCCCCCGGTCCGGTAAATCCAAGCAAAAAGAGGGAGATCTGCGCAGAAAAAGCAGGATCTCCCTCTTCCATTTTGCGTCGAATTGTGATATTATACTTAATGGATTTTTGTCGAAAGCCGTCCGTATCCCGTCGAAAACGCTGCACTGCCGGAAGACGCCGGCATAGGATGGGAAAGAGCGTTGTTTCACTGAGGGAGGAGGCTTCGGCAGAGCCCGCCGCCGTGCGCTGCCGGCACGGCAGGGCGGTATTTTGGCAGGCAGGAGGGATCGGACTCTTGTGTGAAGATTTTGAACTGACCTTTGACCTGGCCGAGGCGGCACCCGCCGCCAGCCATACCGTGCTGATCTCCGGCGGGGACCGGGGCATCGGCGCGGCGGCGGCCCGGGCGTTTTACCGGGCGGGGTACCGGGTGGCCATTCTCTACCACCAGAACGCCCCGGCGGCCCAGGCCCTGGCCGGGGAGCTGCCGGGCTGTACGGCGATTCAGTGCGATGTGGCCAGCCGGGCCAGCTGTGAGGCGGCGTTCGCCGCCGCTGAGGAAGCTCTGGGCCGGGTGGATGTGCTGGTGTGCAATGCCGGCATCGCCCAGCAGAAACTCTTCACCGACATTACCCCCGCCGAGTGGCAGCAGATGCTGGACGTCAACCTGAGCGGCGCGTTCCACCTGTGCCAGCTGGCCCTGCCCGGGATGATCCGCCGCAAGTGGGGGAGGATTCTCACCGTCAGCAGTATGTGGGGCCAGACCGGCGGCAGCTGCGAAGTGCACTATTCGGCCGCCAAGGCCGGGCTGATCGGCTTGACCAAAGCCCTGGCCAAGGAGGAGGGCCCCAGCGGCATCACCGTGAACTGTGTGGCCCCCGGCGTGATCGACACCGACATGATGGCGTCCTTTACCCAAGAGGATAAAGATGCCCTGGCCGAGGAAACCCCGGTGGGGCGGCTGGGGGGCGCCGACGAGGTGGCCCAGATGCTTTTGTTCCTGGCCGGGGAGAACGCCGGGTATATCACCGGGCAGGTGTTCGGCGTCAACGGCGGGCTGGTCATCTGAAACGGGCAATGCAAAATTCCGCAGGATATCATAGGAAAGGCACTCCGCGTTATAATTATAGGATGGGTATCCCTGCATCCGATCATCCTCTGGAGTGAAAAGGAGAGAGCGAAATGGGCATGACTTTGAAGGAAATGTTGAAGAAGGGCGCTTCTGAGGGGACAGTGCCGGCCAAGGAGGTCAAGGCTCTGGCCGCCGAGTGCGGTCTGGATGTCGAGAGCCTGTATACCCTGCTGGAGGAGCGGGGGATCAAGATCCAGAAGGAGGCAGAAGCCGAGGCCAGCCTGGACGTGGACAGCATCATCGCCGAAGTGGAGAGCGCTGAGAATAACTCCGAGATGGGCCTTTTGGACGACCAGGAGGACGAACCCATGGAGGAGAACCCCGCCGACCTGAAGGCGGCCATGGATGAGCTGCTGGACGACCCCGTCAAAAACTACCTCAAGCAGATCGGCCAGATTCCGCTCCTGAGCGCCGAGCAGGAAGTGGAGCTGTCCCGCCGGATCCATGCGGGCGCCGAGGCGGCCCACATCCTGCAGGCAGACCGCCAGAAGTACGGCGGCGCTGAGTACATCAAGAAGAACAGTGCCCGCTTCTCCTTTGAGGAGGACGAGCGCTCCCGGGAGTACAGCGACGATCTGGACGGCGAAAACAGCGGCGAGAGCAGCCCCGAGGACGCCGAGGAGAAGGCCGCCGAGGAGGAAGCCCTGGAGGCCCTGCAGAACGGCCCTCTGACCGATGAGCGCCGGGAGGAGCTGCTCAAAGCCCGCCGGGACGGCCTGAACGCCCGCCGCAGCCTCAGCGAGGCCAACCTGCGTCTGGTGGTCTCCATTGCCAAGAAGCATGTGGGCCACAATCTGGCGTTCCTGGATCTGATCCAGGAGGGCAACATCGGCCTGATTAAAGCCGCCGAGAAGTTCGACTGTGACCGCGGCTTCCGCTTCTCCACCTACGCCACCTGGTGGATCCGCCAGGCCATCACCCGCGCCATCGCGGACCAGGCCCGGACCATCCGCATCCCGGTGCATATGGTGGAGACCATCAACCGGATGCGCCAGGCCACCAACCAGCTGGTCTACCAGAACGGCCACGAGCCCACCCCCGAGGAACTGGCCAAGGCCATGGATATGAGCGTGGAGCGTGTGCGGGAGATCCAGCGGATGGCGCAGGAGCCCGCCAGCCTGGAGAGCCCGGTGGGCGAGGAAGAGGATTCCTCCCTGGGCGATTTCGTGGCCGACGAGAACGCCGAGGCCCCCGGCAAGGCCGCAGACCGCGCCATGGTGGCCCAGCAGATCAACCTGGCCCTCAAGAGCCTGACCCCCCGTGAGGAAAAGGTCATCCGCCTGCGGTTCGGCCTGGACGATGGCCGCCCTCGCACCCTGGAGGAAGTGGGCCGCGACTTCGGCGTCACCCGCGAGCGTGTCCGCCAGATCGAGGCCAAGGCCATCCGCAAGCTTCACAGCCGGAAGTGCCTGACCCTGCTCAACGGCCTGATCGAGTGATCATTTAAAAAGCATCGCCCCCGAGGATGATTCCTCGGGGGCGTTTTTATACACAATATTACAGATTGGAAAAATATTCCTCCCGGGTCATGGCGTAAAACTCGATCTCACAGGGGGCGCCGGTGTGGGGGTCGATGGATGGCTCGGTGTGGGAATACCGCAGCCCGCAGCTCAGCTGGAGCCGCCGGGAGGGGGCGTTCTCGGTGCGGCAGCCGCAGACCAGCTTCTGGGCCCCCAGCTGTTCAAAGGCCACCTGCATCAGGGCCCGCAGGGCCTGCCGTCCGTAGCCCCGCCCGGTGTAGGCCGGGCCGAGGGCCAGGCCGGTATCCATGTAGAGCCCTGGTTTGTGTTCCAGCAGCCCTGCAAAACCAATGGCCTGACCGGTGGCGTTCTCGTAGATGGTAAACGCCGGGTGGCTGGCCTGCCAGCGGAGGGTCCGCTCCATCCGGTCCTGGGCGGCCTCGGCAGAGTGTGTGGGTTCCCACTGCATATACCGGGCGCTCTCGGGAAAGGACCAAATATTCTGCCAGAGGGCTTCCCAGTCGGAAAAAGACCCTTTCCCCAAAGTAATATCCGGCATGATAACCACTGCTTTTTCCATGGAACGACCTCCTGCTGTATTACAAATTGTATGCGGCCCGTCCTGGCCGGACAGAAATGCCCTTGAGATTTCGGATATAATATGGTATACTAACTTGTACCGTGTGAAAGATTTCCACGGAATAGATCATGCGCCATCGCCAAGCGGTAAGGCAGGGGACTTTGACTCCCCCATCGCAGGTTCGACTCCTGCTGGCGCAACTGAAGGCCCGATGAGTGTGCGTTGGCACACGGTCGGGCTTTTTGTTTTGCGGGGCTGCATCCATTATAAACAGGGTTTTGACCGGATGCAAGGCAGTCCTGTCAGCCCTGCCCTCCGATGGTTTGTATTATATCCGCAGACAGCGGGTTTGGAATGAAACGCTTTTTGCGCCGCTTTTTCTCGAAAAAGCGGCATCGCATCCCCCAACAAGAAAGGCCCCGCCCCTTGAACCGCCCCATATTGTGCGGACAGTACAAAAAAGAGGCCTGCAAGGGGTAGAACAAGCGAATCAAAGACTGGCCTGGCGAAGCGAGAGCGGAGCCAGGCCAGTCTTTGTCTGGAGGCGCTCGTGGTTGTAGAAGTGGATGTACTCGT
>NZ_BQKV01000011.1 GCF_022180365.1 Faecalibacterium gallinarum | reverse complement strand
AAAAATGAAACGACTCGTTGCAGTCCTTCTGGCCGGTGTGATGGCGCTGACCATGCTGACTGCCTGCGGCGGCGGGAGTGGAAGCGGAGGCGGCAATGATTTTATTGACCGCAGCTCTAGCATTGAAGAAGCCCTGAATGCTCGGATGGCATCAAGCGGCACGCCTTTTAACAATGGCGATGTCAATGCGATTATTGAAGCCATTTCACAAAAAATTTCCGAGAAGCCCGGCGAGTACTACGAGTCGGCTTTAGCTTATAAGGATAACGAGTCTGCTCCCGCTGCTACATTGTTTATTAATTTGGTGGACGAGCTGGGCAAAAACTGTGAAACCGCTCTTAACAAATCCCTGGAAGAAAACCTGGGGGTCGTGCTATCTTTCATGGACGGTTCTATGACCGAGGAGCAGATAATTAGCTCTCTTAACAGCAGTAACACGACTTTCGGTGCTCCTTCCTCCACTCCTTATTATTGCGTCCGTGTTTATCACATCGCTAATCCGGCCAACGCCGATGATAATCTGTGGGCTATCTTTGGAGTCATTTACTACGAACTATCTTAATTCGTATTTTTCTCTGTAAAAAAGCCGCCGCAGCTTGTTTGCACCTGCGGCGGCAATTTTAAATCTTCTCTGCATCCATAAGACGGAGGAAATTTTATGAAAAAAATGAAACGACTGGTTGCCACTTTCCTGGCCGGCATGATGATGTTGGCTATGCTCACCGCCTGCGGCGGCGGGGGAGGCAGTGATAGCGGCCCCCTTCCTTATGAAAAGAACGAGGCTATCGCTTCTAGTGTCATCGAAATTTTAAACGATAACAATTTTACCCAAAGCCCGGATTTTGACTCTTTAAGCAAGATTGCGGAGAAATACGCTCAGAAGATTGCACTTTCTCCCACCTCTTATGATGACCTTAACAAACAAGCTCTTCAGTCCTTACAAACTGACTGGATAGACGACTGCAAAGGAGTTTTTTCTACAAGACGTCAAGGAAACAATTGGGGCATCTCGCCTCTTTCTGGCACCAATTCTGAAGAGTACGCAATTGAGTACTATACAGACCAAATCAACCGCGCCATCGATCGCTTTAATGATTACATTGAAAAAAACCAATTTACTGGAACCCCTCATTATTTTATTTATCCGATGTACATTACCAACCCCTCTGATCCTACGGAAAGCGTCTGGTCTTTCTTCATGATCTTGTATCTCATTCCCGACTAAATTAACAGCGCCGCCGCAGGCCAAACGGCCTGCGGCGGCGCACTTTTTTGTCTTTCTGAATCGTTTTTAGAATAGCCCCTCGGGGATGCAGATATCCGCTTTGGGCACCTTGGCCCAGTCGAACTCTGCCAGCAGGCTCTCGGGGGTGCGGGGGGCGGGCTCGGGCTGGATGCCATAGAGCCAGGCCAGTTTGCCCACGATCTCGGGGGCGGTGTATTTTCCCCGCAGGTTCTCAAGGCTCTGGTCCCCGTCCCGCTTGGAGAGCCGCCGCCCGTCCGCCGCCAAAAGCAGCGGGCAATGGGCAAAGGCCGGAGCTTTCAGCCCCAGCAGCCGGTAAAGATAGAGCTGCCGGGCGGTGGAGGAGAGCAGGTCTGCCCCCCGCACTACTTCCGTGACCCCCATCCGGGCGTCGTCCACGACCACCGCCAGCTGATAGGCGAACACCCCGTCCGCCCGCCGGAGGTAAAAGTCCCCGCAGTCGGTAAGCAAGTTCTCGGCGTGGGGGCCCATGCAGCCATCCTCGAAAGAGATCACCTCGTCCGGAACCTTGAGCCTCCAGGCCGGGGCTTTTACCTGGGCCTTGGCCGCTACCTCGGCGGGGGTTAAATCCCGGCAGGTGCCTGGGTAAACCACATTCCCATCCGAAGTGTGGGGGGCGCTGGCGGCGTGGAGCTGGGCCCGGGAGCAAAAGCACGGGTATACCAGATGCATTTTTTCCAGTTTTTTATAACTTTGAGTATAGATCTCGGAACATTCGCTCTGGTAGTATGGGCCGTGGGTGCCGCCCTGGGAGCCCCCTTCGTCCCAGACAAGGCCCAGCCAGGCCAGGTCTTCTTCCAGCTGGTCGGCGTAGACCCGGGGGCAGCGGGCCGCGTCCAGGTCCTCGATCCGCAGAACGATCTTCCCGCCCCGGCTCTTGGCCGAGAGCCAGGCCAGCAGGCTGCACCCCAGGTTCCCCAGGTGAAGCCGCCCGCTGGGGCTGGGGGCGAACCGCCCGACCGGCCCGCCGCTCACTGGCCCAGCTGCCATACCCCGTCTGCCGGCTGGAAGATGGGGGTGTTGTAGAATTCAGCGCAGACCCGGGCCATGTACTCGGCGTCGGCGCAGCTGGCGGTCTCCACGGCGGAGTGCATGGCCAACTGGCCCAGACCGGTATCCACCATGGGGATGGCGATCTGGTGGCCCAGCAGGTTGCCCAGGGTACGGCCGCCCGGCACATCCGCCCGGTTAGCGAAAGCCTGCACCGGCACATCCGCCCGGCGGCAGATCTCCTTGAAGGCCGCCGCGGTGAAGCCGCTGGTGGTGTAGTTCTGGTTGGCGTTGTACTTGAGCAGGACGCCGCCGCCCATCTGCACCGGGTTGCGGGGGTCGCTCTTCTCGGGGTGGTTGGGGTGGTTGGCGTGGCCGTTGTCGGCGCTCAGCAGCAGGCTGTTCGACCGGGCCCGGATGCTGGCCTCCCGGCTAACGGACAGAGCATCCTCAATCCGGGCCATGACGTCGGCCATCAGGGTGCCCTGGGCGCCCTGGCGGCTGGAGCTGCCCACTTCCTCGTTGTCGAACATGCACCAGACGTCGCAGCGGCCCGGCTCCTCGCCCCGGCCCTGGAGGAAGCCCCAGAGGGTGGTGTAGGCACACTCCAGATCGTCGATCCGGCCGGACATGAAGTACTCGCCCGAAAGGCCCACCCGCTCAGCCTTCTGGCGGACGCAGAGGAGCAGGTCGTGGGCCACAATGTCCTCCACGGCTACACCGGCCTCCTCGGCCAGGGTCTTGAGCAGGCTGCCGCCTGCTGCACCGCAGATGGGCTGGAGATCCACCTGGGGGTTATAAACATAGCCCTTGTTGGCCTCCCGGTTGAAGTGGATGCAGAGATTGGGGATGCAGACCAGGGCCCGGTTGGGGGCCACCAGCCGGGTCTCGATCCCCTTCTCGGTCCGGACCAGGAGGCGGCCCGCCACGCTCAGGGGACGATCCATCCAGGTGGGCATAATCATTCCGCCGTAGCCCTCGGTCTCGGCCTTGGCGTACATCTTGTCCTCCACATCGGGATTCTTGATCTGCCAGGAGGGAGAATCGCTGTGGCTGGCGGTGACGTGCCAGCCGGTCAGGCCGCCGGCAGCGGGCATCCGCCAGGCCAGCACCGCCGAGCCGTTGCGGGTGGTATAGTACTTGCCGCCGGGGGTCAGAGCCCAGGGCGCGCTCTCGGGGCAGTGCTGGAAACCCGCCTGTTCCAGAATCTCAGCGGCCGCTGCTGCTGCGTGGTAGGGGCTGACGCTCTTATCGAGGAAATCGAACAGACCGTCCAGGGAAAAAACTTCTTTTGTATTCATCTTCTAACGCCTCCGCGATGGGGGCGGCCCGGCGGGCCGCTCTCCCCTGTTTCTGTTGCCGTTGTCCGGTACTAAGTTTCATTATAGCGGTTTGGGCGGGCCGGGTCAACCGCCCCCCAAAAGCCCAGAATTGACAACCCCACCCCGGGACAGTATACTTGTGTCAGAAGCCAGACGCCCCAGCGGCGTTTTCCCATCCTGGATACATCACCACTCATCCGCGCCCTCGGGCGCAAAGGAGGTTTCTCAATGAAAAATATCCGTTTTGTTCCGCTCCTCGCCCTCTGCCTCTGCGGGGCTCTGCTCCTGGCGGGCTGCAAGAAGGACTCCTCTGCCTCCTCGGCCAGCGAGCCCTCCGCCCCCGCCTCTTCCAGCGTGGCGGCTATGGACCCCACCCTGCCCGATGACTCGGAGATCCCGGCCCCTTCGGTGGACGGGGATGAAAATAACATGCTGGGCGCTATCACCAGCCCCTCGGGTGCTCTGGGCTCCTGCCTGGGCTGGGGCCCCGGCACCGCGGGCAGCTCGCTGAAATCGGTTCAGGCGGCCGTGGAGCTGCTGAACTGGTCGGAGGAAAATTCCCTGGCCCGCCGGGACGGCGCCGCTGTGGTTTCCAGCTTCACCGATTGGTATGAAGCCCTGAGCACCGAAGAGCAGGAGAACTTCTCCGCCGTCTGGCCCATCGTCCGGGCCCAGGCCGACGCCATCCTCTCGGGCGAGGGGGACATGGAGCCCCTGCTGTCCGACGCCGGCATCGACACCAATTCCCTGCCCGACTACACCACCGCCGACTGGGAGACTCTGCGGGATGTAGTGGACGCCCGGGTGCCTCTGGGCGGCGAGGCCTAAGCTCCCCATAGTTACATCCAAACCAAACCAAAAGCGGCCTGCGCCTCCTTTGTGGGGAGTGCAGGCCGCTTTTTTATTTCGCGGGATATGAAAAATCTCAGATCTTCTTCAGGACATACTTGCGGGTGCCCAGGCCGATCTTCTCGGCCTGCTCCAGAGTAGCCTTCCACTCGATGTTGGGGTTGGAGTCCTTGAAGTTGTCGTGGTGGCAGTTCCAGCCGGGGCGGGCCAGGTTGTCGCTCAGCTGGCTATTGGGCAGCGGGGTGGCGGACAGGCAGGCGTCGGCGCAGGCCTGGTCCAGGGCCACCGGGTCAAAGGAAGCGAACATACCCACATCCGGCAGGATAGGCGCGTCGTTTTCCCCGTGGCAGTCGCAGTTGGGGCTGATATCCTGCACCAGGTTGATGTGGAAGCAGGGGCGCCCGTTGCAGACCGCAGCGGCGTACTCGGCCATCTTCCGGTCCAGCTCCTCGTTGGCGCTGCTGTTGGGGTTATAGATGGCGTCGTAGTTGCAGGCGCCGATGCAGCGGCCGCAGCCCTTGCACTTGTCCTCATCGATGAATGCCTTGTGGTCGGCGCCGTAGGTAATGGCGTCGGAACCGCATTCCTTGGCGCAGTGACGGCAGCCGCGGCAGAGTTCCTGCTGCACCACCGGCTTGCCGGAGGCGTGCTGCTCCATCTTGCCGGCCCGGCTGCCGCAGCCCATGCCGATGTTCTTGATGGCGCCGCCGAAACCGGTGGCCTCGTGGCCCTTGAAGTGGTTCAGGCTGATGAAGATATCGGCGTCCATGATGGCCCGGCCAATCTTGGCGGTCTTGCAGTACTCGCCATTGGGAACGGGGACCTCCACCTCATCGGTGCCCCGCAGGCCGTCGGCGATCAGCACCTGGCAGCCGGTGGTCATGGGCCAGAAGCCGTTGAGCTGGGCGCAGGTCAGGTGCTCCAGGGCGTTTTTCCGGCTGCCGGGATACAGGGTGTTGCAGTCGGTCAGGAAGGGCAGGCCCCCCTGCTCCTTGCACAGGTCGGCCACCACCTTGGCGTAGTTGGGCCGCAGGAAAGCCAGGTTGCCCAGCTCGCCGAAGTGCATCTTGATGGCGACGAACTTGCCGTCCATCTCAATGTTCTTGATACCGGCCACCAGGCAGAGCCGGCGGAGCTTCTCGGTAAGGCTGGTGCCCACCGGGCAGCGGAAGTCGGTAAAATAAACAGTCGATGCGTCCATTGTGTTTCCTCCCTTTTTGGGCAGTGTTCGGGCCGCCAAATCCCGCGGCCCCTACTCTCTTTGGGCCCATTATAGCACAAACCCGGCCCAACGCCAAACCTGTTTTGCACAGAGAAAGCCGCCCCCGGCCGGGAGCGGCTTTCTCTGAATTTTAAAAAAGTTTCTTAGCCCAGGGCCGTGGCCGCCGCCACTCCCAGGACCACCAGGCCCAGCACAATCCGGTAGATGCCGAAGAACCGGAAATCGTGGCGCTTGACGTAACCCATCAAAAAGCGGATCGCCGCCATACTGACGCCGAAGGCCACCAGGCACCCCACCGCCAGAATGGCGATCTCGGTGCCAGTCATCCCCACGCCGGAGAGGGCGAATTTGGCCACCTTAAGGGCCGAGGCCCCTGCCATCACCGGGATGGCCAGGTAGAAGGTGAACTCCGCCACGCAGGCCCGGGAGAGCCCCAGCAGAAGCCCACCTACAATGGTGGCGCCGCTGCGGGAGGTACCGGGGATGATGGCCAGGGTCTGCCACAGGCCGATGATAAAGGCTTCCCGCAGGGTGATCTGTTCCAGCCGGCTCACCCGGGTGCTGGCCCCCCGAGCCTCCACCAGGATAAACAGAACGCCGTAGAGGATCAGCATAGCCGCCACGGTGATGTAATTGTAGAATTTTTCTTCCATCCAGTCGTCCAGAGGGCTGATGATCAGCACCGGCAGGGTGGCCACCACCACCTTGATCCAGAGGGACCAGACTGCCGGTTTGGAGGTCAGCCGCCCGTGCCGTACCCCAAAGGGCCACAGCTTATCCCAGAACAGCACCACCACCGCCAGGATCGCCCCCAGCTGAATCACCACCCGGAACATGGAGATAAACTCCTCGCTGGCGTCGAACTGGACCAGCTGCTCCAGCAGAATCATATGCCCGGTGGAGGAGATGGGCAGCCATTCGGTGATGCCTTCCACTATCCCCATCAGGATCGCTTTGAGAATTTCCAGAACCATTTTGTCCCTCCCATATTCCGCCGCCCCTCCGGGGACCGGCCAATGTACCTTGTAGTATACCATACTATGCGCCCCAGCGCACGGAAAAAATCAAAATTCCGCCCCGGGGGCGGGAATTTTCCCCCCGCCGGGCGGTGAAAAATCTAAGAGGAATCCCCCGCCTGCCGGATTTGACGCTGCCCCGCTGATGGGCTATAATAAGCCTTGAAGCGGGGCGATAAGGCCCTGCCGGTTCCTTTGATTTTGAACGCGAGTTTACTTAGACCAACGAGGTGAATCGAATGAATATTCTGGTGATCGGCTGCGACCAGGTGGGCGCCTCCCTGGTGCGGGATCTGGAACGGATCGGCCACGATCTGTCCCTGATCGAAAAAGACGGCGAACAGCTCAAACGGCTGGAAACCTTCGACGATTATTCCTTTGCGGGCACCGCCCTGGTGGGAGACCCCACCGACCCCGAAACCCTCCGCCGGGGAGGCATCGAGAGCTGCGACGCAGTGGCCGCCGTCACCGAGGACGACTCGGTGAATCTGATGGCCGCCCAGATCGCCAAGAAGATGTTCCACAAGGACAAGGTGATCTGTCGGGTCTCCGACTCCCATTTGCAGCTGCTCTACCACCGGATCTATGGGCTGGAAACCATCTGCCCCACCATCTTGACCGAGCAAGCCGTCTTCCGCGCGCTGGCAAAATAACCCGCCCGCACATCAACTATCTGTATAAAGAGGTATTGTTATGAAAGTTTGTATTGCGGGCGGCGGCAAAGTCGGGATGTACCTGGCCAAAAGCCTGCTGGCCCACCACCACAAAGTCACCCTGATCGAGCCGGTGGAGGCCATCTGCCGCCAGCTGGCCGACCAGCTGGATATCCCGGTGATCTGCGGCGACTCCATCAACTTTGACACCCTGCGCACCGCCGAGGTGGAGCAGTGCGACGCCTTTGTGGCGGTGACCGGCAACGACGAGGACAACCTCATCGCCTGCCAGATCGCCAAACAGGAGTTTGGGGTGAGCCGGACGGTGGCCCGGACCTCCAACCCCAAGAACCGGGAGCTTCTGCACATTTTGGGCGTCGATACGGTGGTCTGCGGCACCGACAACCTGAGCCATATCCTGGAGCGGGAGATCGAGACCAACACCATCCGGCAGCTGCTTTCTTTGGGCGGCGGCACCGCCAGCCTGAACGAGATTCTGCTGCCCGAGAACTTCAAGTACGCGGGCCAGCCCATCAAAGATGTGCCCATGCCCGGGGACTCGATTCTGGTGAGCATCACCCGGGACACCGAGTTCATCATCCCCCACGGCAACACTGTGCTGCTGCCCTGGGACCGGATTCTCTGCCTGACCCAGGACGACACCCTCCACCTTTTGACCGAAGAATGGGGCCTGAATAACCTGTGAACAACTCTGCCGAACCGCATCCCCTCCGGGTCACCTTGACCCCCCGGGCCCGGGCGGTGCTCTGCCTTTGGGCGGCGCTGCCCGGTGTGTTTGCTGCGCCCTTTGTCTTTTGGCAGGGGCTGATCTGGGGAGCAGCCTTCTGCGCCGGATGGGCCCTTCTGGTCTTTCTGCTGGGGCTGCGGGCGGCCAGTTTCACGGCGGAGCTGGGGCCCCGGGCCCTGACCATCCGGCTGGGGGTGGTGTTCCCGGTGCGGCGGGTTCTGCCCCGCCGAGGGATCACCTCGGCTCTGGTCTTCCGCACCCCTTTGCTCCGGTTGGCGGGAGCCAGTGTGCTGGTCCTCTTTTCCCCGGGGATGTGGGCGGCCCTGCCGGGCATCCCGGCCCGTCAGGCAGATCTGCTCTGCAGGGCCCTGCTGGCTGCTCCTCCCCCAGAGGAGGCCCCGTCATGACCGGGCTCCGGCGGTACCACCCGCTCCATGCGGTGGGGTTTCTTCGCAAAACCCTTTTGCTCTATCTGCTGCCCCTGGTACAAGTTTTGTTTGAGCGGGATTGGGACGCTCTGCGCACCGCCCTGGAACAGGATCTGGCCCTCTTTGCATTTCTGACCGCAGTCAGCGGGGTAATCCTCCACGCCAGCCGCTGGGAGCTGGATCAAGAGGGCGCGCTCCATCTACGGTGGAATCTCATCGTAGAGCGCCGGCGGCTGATCCGCAGCCGGGAGCTGGCGGTGGTTCAGATCGAGCGGCCCCTGCTGGCCCGGCTGACGGGAGCAAACCTTGTGACCCTCTACCCCGCCGCCCGGGGCCAGGGCAAAACCGCCCGGCTCTATCTGACCCGGCGGGACGCAGCGTTGCTGGCGGACACCCTCATGCCCGCGCCCCCGGAGCAGGAATATCACCCCCGGGGCGGCGAGCGTCTGGCCCTGGTGCTGCTGGGTACCAACAGCCTTTCCACCCTTTTGCTGGTTTTTCTCTCTCTGCGGGAGGGACGGGTTTATACCCCTTCGGCGGAGCTGCTGGCCCTGACCCAGCTGAGCCAGACGGCGGCCTGGGTAGCCCGGTGGCTGCCCGCGGGCCTGGCCTGGCTGCTGACCGGCTTGACCGTCCTCTTTGGGCTGAGCCTGGCCCGAAGTTTCGGTCACACAGTCCACTATCGGGTCTGGCGGGGCGGCGGGGTTCTGGCCAGCCGGGGCGGGCTTTTCCGCCGGGTGGAGCGGCGGTTCCGGCTGGATCGGGTGAGCTGCGCCGATGTGCGGCTCTCGCCGGTGGCCCGGCTGCTGCGGCGATACCCGGTCTACCTCTCGGCGGGCTGCTATAAGGGCACAGAGACACCTCTCTTCGTCTACCGGGCCGGGCAGGAAAAACTCCTGGAAGAGCTGCTGCCCGGGCTGCGGATGCCTCCCGCCCGACGGGTCCCCATCGGGGGGCGAAGCCTGGCCTTTTTCCTGCCGGCGGGGATCCCCTGCGCCCTGTTTGCGCTGCTGGCCCTGGTCTCCCGGCAGGTGATGCCGGAATTGACTGTCCTGCTGGCCCTGCCGGCCCTGGTCTTTTTCGCAGGGGTATTGGCGGCGGTAGAGGGCTTTTTCCGGGAGGGAGCCTGGCCCAGCGACGGGCGGCTGACCTTCCGTCGGCAGAAAGGGCTGCGGATGCACTGCGGGTGTGTCTTTTCCCCCGCCCCCGGCCTGGTGATGAGCCAGAACCCCTGGGCGGTGGTCAAGCGCCGGGCAGACCTGACCCTGGTACTGCCGGGCGGCACCCGCTGGAATGTGCGGAGCATCCCCCTGGACGACGGAGAACGCTGCGCCCAATTTCTGGAAGAATAAACCATAACACAAAGGAGACTTTTCCTGTGATTCATACCATCTTATTTGATCTGGACGGAACATTGCTGAACACCATCGACGACCTAGCCGACGCGGCCAACTGGGTCTGTGCCCAGAACGGCTGGCCCCAGCACACGGTGGCCGAGTACAAATATATGGTGGGCAACGGCATCCCCAAACTAGTGGAGCGGTTCTCCCCCGCCGAGGCCCGGACCCCCGACCGGCTGGCCGAAACCCTGGCCCAGTTCACGGCCCGGTACGACGCCCACAAGGAGGACAAAACTGCGCCTTATCCCGGCATCCCCGAGCTTTTGAAGGAACTGAAAGCCGCGGGCATCCAGACGGCGGTTTTTTCCAACAAAGCAGACGCCCTTTGTGGAAAAATCATCGAGCATTACTTTGGGCCGGGGGCCTTTTCGGCGGTGCGGGGCAGCCGCCCCGGGGTGCCCACCAAACCGGACCCCACCGGCCTATGGGATTTGATGCGGCAGCTGAACGCTGACCCCGCCACCACCCTTTTTGTGGGGGACAGCGACGTGGATATCCTCACCGGCCACAACGCGGGGCTGCCCGCCATGGGGGCAGTCTGGGGCTTCCGGGGAGCTGGGGAGCTGACCGCCGCCGGGGCCGAGGCTCTGGCTTTTCGGCCCGGGGATATCCTGGACTACATAAACCAGCAAAAGGGGTAATCTCCCCAACCCGTCCAATGACAAAAGGGAGCAGAAACCGGTTTGGTTTCTGCTCCCTTTTTCTTGTCTTCTTCTGCCGGGCGGGGCTACTCTTTACAGATTTTTTCCATCACAAAATTCGTCAGCAGCTCTCCCCGCCGTTCCACCTGCTGTTGTTTCTGGACACAGTAGCCCCGCTTTTCAAAGAAGGGCCGGGCGGTGATGGAAGCGTGGGTATACACCCGTCCTTCTGCGGCGGCTTCCAGCCGGTCACAGAGGGCCGAAGCCACACCCTGACGCTGGTAGTCCTTGTGGACATAGAGCCGGTCCAAATAGCCGCTGGCGGCATCCAGATCCCCGAAGCCGATGATCCGGCCATTCTCCTCTGCCACGAGGGAAAGATGGGCCCGGAGAGAGCCGTCCCAGGCATCGAGATCCACCTGCCCGGTGGCCCAGGCGTCCAGCTGGCGGGGGGTATAATCTGCCGCATTGACGGTGTGGACGGTATCATAAAAGAGGGCGGCCATCTCCGCCAGGTCGGCGGGGCGGTAGGGACGGATCTGCATGGGATTCCTCCTTTTTCTTGGGTTGATGTAATGCGGGCCGGAATCTGACCGGGATATGAAAAAAGAAAAAGCCCTGCATCTTGCAGAGCTTTTCGTTTTGGTGACCCGTACGGGAATCGAACCCATGTTACAGCCGTGAAAGGGCCGTGTCTTAACCGCTTGACCAACGGGCCTTATAAATACAGAGCTTCGCTAAAACCTCCGACTTCCATCACCCACTATTGCGGGCGACCGTCCCCCATATCTTAGCGAAACTCTGTAAAATGGTAGCGGTAACTGGATTTGAACCGGTGACACTTCGGGTATGAACCGAATGCTCTAGCCAACTGAGCTATACCGCCATATTTGATTCGCACCGCACGGTGCTTTATTATTATATGCAATTCGATGGATTTTGTCAATAACTTTTTTAAAAAAATTTTTCTTTCTTTTCACCCCCTTCTCAATGGGTTTTTATAGGCTTAGGAATGAGGTAATTACCAATTGCAATTCCGCTGGGCTGCGGGGGGTTCCCTTTTGCCCGCTGGGGCGTCAGTATCGTCCTTCGTTGCCGGAAACCGCCAGGCTCTGCGCGGTTGATTTATACTCCCGCCCGCCCTTTTCAGGAGCCCGGGGGCTAACACTCCCGGACCCGTTTAGGCTCCCTCCCCTTTCGGCGCGATCAAACCTGCGGCTGCCGCGACTGATACGTTTTAGCCCCCACCCAACCTACGGCGCGAATGCAAAAACGGCAGAGCCCCCAGGGCTCTGCCGTTTTTGCAATGGGTATTTTGAATTACTTCTTGTTGGTGGGCACCATGACCTCCAGGCCGCCCATATAGGGCTGGAGCACCTTGGGGATGGTAACGGAACCGTCGGCCTGGAGGTGGTTCTCCAGGAAGGCGATCAGCATGCGGGGAGGCGCCACGCAGGTGTTGTTCAGGGTGTGGGCCAGATAGCTCTTGCCGTCGGCGCCCTTCACACGGATGTGGAGGCGGCGGGCCTGGGCGTCGCCCAGGTTGGAGCAGCTGCACACCTCAAAGTACTTCTGCTGGCGGGGGCTCCAGGCCTCGATATCGCAGCTCTTGACCTTCAGGTCGGCCAGATCGCCGGAGCAGCAGTTCAGCTGGCGGACGGGGATCTCCATGCTGCGGAACAGCTCGACGGAATACTGCCAGAGCTTCTCGTACCAGTCGGCGCTCTCCTCAGGGCGGCAGACCACGATCATCTCCTGCTTCTCGAATTGGTGGATGCGGTAGATGCCCCGCTCCTCAATGCCGTGGGCGCCCTTCTCCTTGCGGAAGCAGGGGCTGTAAGAGGTCAGGGTCAGGGGCAGCTTTGCCTCGTCCAGGGTCTGGTTGATGAACCGGCCGATCATGGTGTGCTCAGAGGTACCGATCAGGTACAGGTCCTCGCCCTCGATCTTGTACATCATGGCGTCCATCTCAGGGAAGGACATGACCCCTTTGACCACGTCGCCGTGCATCATGAAGGGCGGGATCACATAGGTGAAGCCCTTGCTGATCATGAAGTCCCGGGCGTAGGCCAGCACCGCCTCATGCAGGCGGGCGATGTTGCCCAGCAGGTAATAGAAACCGTTGCCGGCCACGCGGCCTGCGGCGTCCATATCGATGCCGTCAAAGCTCTCCATGATCTCGGTGTGGTACGGGATGGGGTAATCGGGCACCACCGGCTCGCCGAACCGCTGGGCCTCCACATTGTAGCTGTCGTCCGGGCCGATGGGCACGCTGGGGTCGATCATGTTGGGGATGGTGTACATGATCTCCTGGATGCGGGCGGCCATCTTCTCCTGCTCGGCCTCCAGGGCGGCCATCTTGTCGGCGTCCGCCTTGACAGCTTCGTTGTTGGCGTTGATCTGGGCCTGGATCTCGGCCTTCTGGGCCTCGTCGGTGCACTTCTTCAGCTGGGCGAACAGAGGGCCATTGGCCTTGCTGAGCTTGTTCCGGGCCGCCTTGAGGTTCTCCACCTCTTTCAGGCAGTCACGGTACTTGCCGTCCAGTTCGACGACCTCGTCCACCAGGGGGAGCTTGGCGTCCTGGAACTTCTTCTTGATGTTTTCCTTCACGGCCTCCGGGTTGTCCCGGACAAATTTGATATCGAGCATGATACTAACTCTCCTTATCCTCGATTTCTTCCCCCCGGGGGCGGCCCTCCGGGGCGTTCAAAGGCGGGCGGCGGAGGTTCCTCTTTTCTCCCCCGGCCCGGCCTTGGATCGACTGATTCAATTAAAATTCGGGCCCCTCGGCTCCGGTCTTGTCGTACCGGCCCAGCAGGTTGGCAAAGGCCTTGAGCTGGTCGTCCGAATAAAACCGGACGGTCAAACTGCCTTTGCCGTTGCGGTAGTTCACCGACACCTCGTTGCCCAGAACCTCTTTCAGGCTCAGCTCCACCTCAGCGGGCAGGCTGCTCTGGAACTCGGGCGGGGGCGGCTCCTTGGGAGCCTTGGCCAGCTTTTTGCAGAGGGCCTCGGCCTGGCGGACGTTGAGCTGGTTGTCCGCAATGATTTGAGCCGCCTGGTTCTGGAGCTCCGGCGTGGGCAGGCCCAGAATCACCTTGGCGTGGCCCGCAGTGAGAAACCCGCTCCGGAGCAGCTCCAACGCATCCGGCGGCAGGTTGAGCAGCCGCAGGCTGTTGGCCAGAGCGCTCCGGCTTTTGCCCAGACGCTGGGCGGCCTGTTCTTGCGTAAGGCCGCACCGGGCGATCAGTTCCCGGATACCGCAGGCCTCTTCCACAGGGTCCAGATCCTCCCGCTGGAGGTTCTCCACCAGGGCCAGCTCCATGGCCTCCTGATCGGAGACATCTTTGATAATCACCGGCACTTCGGCCAGGCCCGCCATCCGGCAGGCCCGCCAGCGGCGCTCCCCGGCGACGATGGTGTATCCCCCCGCTACCCGGGGCCGCACCGCGATGGGCTGGAGCAGCCCGTGTTCGGCGATGCTGGCGGCCAGCTCGGCGAGGCTGGACTCGTCGAAGGTTTTACGGGGTTGGTTGGGGTCCGGCTCGATCTCCCGCAAGGGCAGCGTCTGAACGCTGCCGTCGGTCTCGAAGCTGGGCGCGGCATCCTCAAACAGGCTCTCCAGCCCGCGGCCCAGGCCCCCTCTTCCTTTTGCCATTGACACTTCTCCCCTCCTCTATGGTTTCGGCCCGGATCACTGCGCGGCGGCTTTGGCTTTTTTGCGCCGGGGCGCGGCGTCGTGGGGCCGGTTGCTCTTGACGAACTCGATGGCCAGATCCATATACGCCTCGCTGCCCTTGCCCTTGGGCTCATAGAAGTTGATGGGCTGGCCGTAGCTGGGGGCCTCCGAGATGCGGATGCTCCGGGGAATGGTAGTCTTGTAGACCTTGGGGCCGAAGTATTTGCAGACCTGTTCCACCACCTGCAAAGTCAGGTTGTACCGCCCGGAGTACATGGTAAAGACGACGCCCTCGATGTCCAGGTAGCTGTTGTACTTCTTGCGGATGGTTTTCAAGGTGCTGATGAGCTCGGACAAGCCTTCCAGGGCGTAATACTCGCACTGAATGGGGATCAGGACGCTGTCACAGGCACACAGGCCGTTCAGGGTGAGCAGGTCCAGGCTGGGCGGGCAGTCGATGAAGATGAAGTCATAGTCCTGCTGCACCTGGGCCAGGGCCTTCCGCAGCCGGCTTTCGCGGCCGGGCAGATCCACCATTTCAAGAGAAGCCCCGGCCAGCCGGGTATTGGAGGGGATGACGTCGGTACGGAACTCGGTTTTGCGGATGGCCTGGCGGGTCTCGGCGTCCTGCACCAGCAGTTCATAGGTGCCCACCTCCACGCTCCGCTTGGCGATGCCGTAACCGGTGGTGGTGTTGCCCTGGGGGTCCAGGTCCACAATCAGAACCTTTTTGCCCAGGGCCGCCACACAGGACGACAGATTGACGGCGGTGGTCGTCTTGCCCACGCCGCCCTTCTGGTTTGCGATAGCCACAATTTTACCCACTGATATATGTTCCTCCCCTATGTAGTTGTTCCACGTGGAACAACCGTGGATTCATTTTCTCTCGATACAGGTCTATTATAATCCATCCTACTGGGCGCGTCAAACCTTATCTGCGGTTTTTTGGCCCCAAAATCCCCCAAAAATAACAAAACAGGGCTGCTCCGGGAGAAGAAAGCAGCCCTGGGGGACGCAATTCAGTTTTTTGGCCGGGCGGGGAGTGTTCCACATGGAACAAAATCGAAACACAGGCTCTCTCTGCCGCAGCCGCCCGTAGATTCAAACAACCCTACGGTTTTTTGTTTAAAAAGTTTTTGCGCCGCTTTTTTCAAAAAGCGGCCCCTCACCCTTTGGTCCCCGCTCCGGTGGGAATCCGGACCGTGTACTCAATGTATCCGTCCTTCTCTTCCCGGCGGGCGGTGGCGGGCACCCCGTGGTCGGTCATGAGGCGGATGGCGTGGTCAATGGTGTTCATGAAAATCCGAACGTCCTTCACCATGGGCAGGCGGCGCACCTTGGCTTTGGCCGTCTCCTTCTGATTCAGCATCTGGTCGATGTACTGGTCGGTGGCCCGGGCATTGAGATGATACCGACAGATGTGGATCAGAGCCTCCGACCGTCTCCCCTCCTCCAGCCGGAGCACCGCCCGGGCGTGGCGCTCGGTCAGGTGATTGTCCAGCACAAACTGCTGCTGATCCGGGGTCAGCTGCAACAGCCGCAGCTTGTTGGCCAAAGTAGGCTGGGCCATCCCCAACCGCCGGGCTGCCTCCGCCTGGGTGCAGCCCCAGAGGGCAATCACATCCCGCAGCCCCTGGGCCTGCTCGAAGGGGTTCAAATCCATCCGCTGCAAATTTTCCAGAAGCCCGAGGGCTGCCGTCTGGGAATCCTCGTACTCCCGGACAATGGCGGGAATGGTCTCCATCCCCGCCAGTCGGCAGGCCCGCAGCCGCCGCTCCCCTGCGATCAGCTCATACCGGTCCCCCTCCAGCCGCCGCACTGTCACCGGCTGCAAGAGGCCGTTTTCCTGGATGCTCCGGGCCAAGCCCGCCAGCTCCGACTCGTCAAAGATCCGCCGCGCCTGATAGGGCGACGGGTCAATCTTGTCGATGGGCAAAGCATACACTTTTCCCTCGGTCTTTCTGCGCTCAAACACCTGCGTTCCCTGCCCCCTTCGGCCCGCCGGGCGGGCTTTTCCTGTTTTTTGAGTGAATTTTTCCACAAAGAACGGGTGTTCCGGTGGAAAACTCGCCTGTTACAGAGAGCTTACCACAGAAACACCCGTTCTGCCAGAAAAATCGTTCGACCGGATTCGCGTCCGTGTTTTACGTTCTATCGTTATTTCAGGGGCGATTTCGCAATTTTGCCGCCGTTTCTGGGATAAACGGTCGAAGTCTGCGAAATCTTTTTGCATAAAATCAGGGTCCGGGCATCTCCCCCCGGCAGATGGAAGGTCCGGGTCTCGGCGTACTCGCCCCCCAGCTTCCGGATGGCGGGCCGGGCGGCGGCCAGTTCCTCGGCGCCGCTGGCCCCCTTCATGGCCAGGAAGCAGCCCCCTACCTTCACCAGGGGCAGGCAGTACTCCGCCAGCACCGGCAGAGCCGCCACCGCCCGGGCGCTGGCCAGGTCAAACTGCTCCCGCCAGATCTTTCGGGCGGCTTCCTCGGCTCGCTCCTTGGCGAACTCCACCCCGGTCAGGCCCAGCTCGGCGCAGACGTATTTCAGAAAATCCACCCGTTTGCCGGTGGGCTCCATGAGGGTCAATTCAATCTCGGGTTTATAGATCTTGGTCACCACACCGGGGAACCCGGCGCCGGTGCCCACATCCACCATCCGGCCCTCCACTTCGGGCTGGCTGGCAAAGAGCAGGCTATCCAGGAAATGCTTGTCCTCGATCCCCTCGGGGTCGGTGATGGCGGTGAGGTTGACCTTCTGGTTGTACTCCACCAGAATCTGGGCGTACCGATCCAGCTGATCCAGCTGTTCGGGGGTGAGGTTGATGTTCCATGTGGAACACTTTTCCGCGAGGCGTGCTTTCTCAATCACGGGGGGATTCCTCCTTTTTTGCTTGTTGGGCCCGGGCGGCGGCCAGGGCGATGCTCAACTGGGCAATATCCGAGGGCGATACCCCGGGCACCCGCCCCGCCTGGCCCAGGTTTCGGGGTCGGATTTGGGCCAGCTTCTCCCGGGCTTCGAGGGTCAGGCCGGTGAGGCCCTGATAGTCGAAGTCGGCGGGGATCAGAGTTTTCTCCTGCCGGGCCACCTCGTGAATCATCCGGTCCTGCCGGGCAATGTAGCCCGCGTATTTGATCTCGGTTTCCAGCCGCTCAGCCAGCAGCGGGGTGATCCCCTCGCCCCAGCCGATGATCCCCGCCACCAGGGGGTAGCTGATCTCGGGGCGGCGGAGCAGCTCGGCGGCCACACCGCCCTGCTGGGCCGGGGTCAATCCCGCGGCCACCATCGCCTCCCGCAAGGGCTCGGTTTTCAGGTGGCTCTCCTGCAGCCGGCGGCGCTCGGCCTCCAACAGAGCCTGGGTGTGCTGGTATTTTTCCCACCGGTCCTCCCCTACCAGGCCGTATTCCCGGCCGATGGGGGTGAGCCGCTGGTCGGCGTTGTCCTGCCGGAGGGTCAGCCGGTATTCACTCCGGCTGGTCATCATCCGGTAGGGGTCCATGACCCCCTTGGTCACCAGGTCGTCCACCAGGGTACCCAGATAGCTGGACTGCCGGGGCAGCACCAGCTGGGAGAGACCCAGGGCGTTCCGGGCGGCGTTCAGACCCGCCAGCAGACCCTGGGCAGCAGCCTCCTCATAGCCGGAGGTGCCGTTGAACTGCCCGGCGCCGTAGAGCCCCCGGACGATCTTGCTCTCCAGGGTGGGCTCCAGGCTGGTGGGGTCTACGCAGTCGTATTCGATGGCGTAGGCCGGGCGCATGATTTCCAGATGTTCAAAGCCCCGGATGCTGTGGTAGAAAGCATTCTGGACATCCTCGGGCAGGCTGCTGGAAGCTCCCTGCAAATACATCTCCTCGGTGTCCTCGCCGCAGGGCTCTACAAACAGGGGGTGACGGTCCTTCCCGGCAAAGCGGACCACCTTATCCTCAATGGAGGGGCAGTACCGGGGCCCCACCCCCTCGATCATGCCGCCGTACAGAGGGCTGCGGTGGATGTTGTCCAGGATGATTTTGTGGGTCTCGGGGTTGGTATAAGCCACCCAGCATTCCACCCGGTTGTGCATGGGGGCGTCGGTCATAAAGCTGAAGGGCTGGAGCTGGTCGTCGGGGTCCCCGGGCTGGCGCTCCAGTTTGTCGAAGTCAATGCTCCGGCGGTGGACCCGGGCGGGGGTGCCGGTCTTGAACCGGCGGAGGGGCAGCCCGGCGGCTTTCAGGCTCTCGGTAAGGGCGGTGGAGGCGTGCATTCCGTCGGGGCCGGAGGCGTACCAGGCATCCCCCACAAAGATCTTGCCCCCCAGGTTGGTGCCGGTGGCGATCACCACACACTTGGCCTTGTAAACGCCATGAAGCTGGGTCACCACACCGGCGACTCTCCCCTGCTCCACCAGGATGTCGGTGATCTCGGCCTGGTGGATGGCCAGGCCTGGGGTCCGCTCCAGGGCGTGCTTCATATACATATGGTACCGCTTGCGGTCGGTCTGAACCCGCAGAGCATGGACGGCGGGACCTTTGCCCCGGTTGAGCATCCGGCTCTGGAGATAGGTAGCGTCGGCGGCCAGACCCATCAGGCCGCCCAGGGCGTCCACCTCCCGCACCAGGGTCCCCTTGGCGGTGCCGCCGATGCTGGGGTTGCAGGGCATATTGCCCACGGCGTCCAGGCTCATGGTAAAGACCGCCGTTTTTGCGCCCAGCACCGCCGCGGCGTGGGCGGCCTCGATGCCAGCGTGGCCTGCACCAATGACGATGACATCATACTCGCCAAGTTGAATCATAAATGGTGTTGTTCCTCTCTGTTGTTTCTCTGAGATAGATTTTGATATTCTTCTTTGTATCGTTGTTTTTTATCGAATTGTGATGTTTTATTTGTGGAGTTGTTTGCCGGCTGGCACCTCCTGCGATGCAGCAGCCGCTTTCGGTTTATTCCCCCAGAGGGGGAACGCCGCGCAGCGGCAAGGGGGCACCTCTAAAGGGCGGGGTGGGTGGGTTCAAATCATTATTTCCCCACGCAGAACCGCTCGAACACTTCGTTGATGACCGCCTCGCTGGCGTTCTCGCCGGTCAGGTCGCAGAGGGCGGCCAGGGCATCGTCCATGCAGACCGAAATCGCATCCAGCCCGAAACCCATCTCGATGGCGGAGAGGGCTTCCCGCAGGGCGTCCCGGGCCCGGACCGCTGCCGCCAGCTGCCGCTGGCCCGAAAGGCTGGCAGCGTGGGGGTCTACCCGGTTGGTGCCCAGCAGCTCGCTCACCCCCTGCTCAATGAGGGGGCGGGAACTTTCCTCCTTGCAGGAGACCGAAATCACCTTCTGGAAACAGGGGGCAATCTCAGCCGGGTCCAGCCGGGGGGGCTTGTCCTCCTTGTTGATGAGGGCCAGGGCCGGACGGCCGGCGCACCGGCGGGCCAGCTCCCGATCCTCGTCGGAGAGGTCCTCTGCCCCGTCGAAGACGGCCAGGATCAGCCCGGCCTCTTCCAGCTTTCGCCAGCTGCGGCGGATTCCCTCGGCCTCGATGGGATCCTCGGTCTGGCGGAGGCCCGCCGTATCAAAGAGGTTCAGACGGATCTCTCCCAGCTGGACGCTCTGTTCCACCACGTCCCGGGTGGTGCCCGCCACCGGGGTGACGATGGCACGGTCGAACCCGGCCAGCAAGTTTAACAGGGTGGACTTGCCCGCATTGGGACGGCCCACAATGGCGCAGTCCACCCCTTCCCGCAGGACGGCCCCAGCGCCATATCCGGCGATCAACCCGTCCAATTCCTCGGCGGCAGCGGTGAGTTCTTCTTTCAGGTGATCCTGTTCCAGGGCGGGAACATCCTCTTCGGGAAAATCCACCCAGGCCGTCAAATGGGCCTGAAGGGCGGTGAGAGCCTGGCGGCGGGCTTCGATCTTCCGGGCCAGAGCCCCCGAGAGAGCCGCATTGGCCAGGGCTGCCCCCTGCCGCCCACCCGCCGAGATCAGGTCCATGACCGCCTCGGCCTGGGTCAAGCTGAGTTTGCCGTTGAGGAGGGCCCGGCGGGTGTATTCCCCCGGCCCAGCGGGGGCCGCCCCGGCCTGGATGCAGGCTTCCACCAGACGGCGGGCGACGGCATCGCCCCCGTGGCAGGACAGTTCCACCACATCTTCGCCGGTATAGCTGTGGGGTGCCCGGAAAAAGAGGGCCACCCCCTCGTCAAAGCACTCCCCCGCCTGACAGAACCGGCCGAAGAGGGCCGTATACCCCTTGGCCCCGGCCACCGTCTTTTTGGGGTTGGCGGGGGTAAATACCCGCTCGGCCACAAGGTAGCTTTCCGGGCCGGAGAGGCGGACCACCGCAATCCCCCCTTGACCCGGGGCAGTCGCGATGGCGGCGATGGTGGAATGTTGCATGGTTGGCCCTCCTTTTGCCGAAAACAGTTCGAATTTATTGTACCACGATTGGGGGAAAAAGAAAACACGCGGGTTTTCCACAAACTTTTGAAATCCAGTGGAAAACAATGTCCAAACAGAATTGCTCCAAATCGGAACTTTCAGAGGGTATTTTAAAACCCCATCCATCCGCAGCCGTTGGCCGCCGCGGCGCCCCGCTTTATGGTCCCACGAAAGGTATCTCGCGGCCAAAAAAAGCCTCCCGGCCAAAACCGGGAGGCTGGGAAGATGCTTTTCGTTCGGCGGGCTCTTACAGCTCGATCTTGCCGAAGCTCAGATCGGCGAAATCATCCACCCGCTCGGTCCGCTTGGGCGCCACCGGGGCGGCGTCCTCGGCATCCCGGGTGACGTAGCTGCGCTCGGGCACGCTGGAAGGCCGGGGCCCGCGACGGGAACCCCGATCCCCACCCCGGCCGCCACGGCCATTGCCGGACCGGCCAGCCGGGCGCTCCCCACTGCGGGGTGCGCCGCCGCGGCGGGACCCACGGCCCCGGCGCTCGGTGGTGGTGTTCTGGGCATCGGGGGCGGTGGAGTAGATCACTACACGGCGGTCCTTGCCCTCGCCCTTGCTCTCGCTGCGCAGACCCTCCATCTGGCTGATGGCCGAGTGGATGATCCGGCGCTCGTAGGGGTTCATGGGCTCCATGGCAAAGCTGCGGCCGGTCTTGCGCACCTTGGCACCAATCCGCTGAGCCAAAGTCGTCAGGTCGCTCTCCCGCTTGCCGCGGTAGCCCGCCACATCCAGGCCCAGTTTGATGTAGTCGCCCTCCAGCCGGTTGGCCACCAGGCTGGCCAGGTAGGACAGGCTCTCCATGGTCTCGCCCCGGCGCCCGATCAGGACGCCCAGCTTCTCGCCGTCCAGACGGATGATGGTAGCCTCACCCTTCTGCAGGGCGCTGAACTGGACATCCTGCACCCCCATCAGGGCAATGATCTCTTTCAGGTACTCCACGGCCGCCTTGACCTTGGGGTTCGACTCGATGTCTAGGGGGATTTCCTCATCTTCAGCGGCGGGGGCGGCAGCTTCTTCCACTGCCTCTGCCTCCGGCTGCTGGGCCGGGGCCTCGGTCTCCTGCTGGGGCTCAGCCTCGGGAGCAGAGACCTCCTCTGCCTGGGGGACTGCCTCTTCCACCGGGGCCTTCTCCACCGGCGCGGAGGCGGGGGCCGGCTGCTCTGCGGGGGCAGCCTTGGGTGCGGGGACCGGAGCGTCCGGCTCCTCAACGGTGACCCGCACCAGAGCGGGGGTCAGCTTCAGGCCCAGAAAACCGCTCTTCTGGGGCATACGCAGCACTTCATAGCGGACGTTCAGGTCGTCCGCCGAGACACCCAGCAGCGCGCAGGCAGCAGCGCGGGCCTCTTCAACCGTTTTACCGGTGGCTTCCTTGGTACGAATCATACCGTCAATCCTCCTTTTTGTTCTCCAGCTCGGACAGCGGCACCGTCCGCTCGTCCTTATACCGCTCGGCGTCCAGCTGACGGGCGTACTCCAGGCGGCGCTTGTTCATCTCGCTGGCCGACAGGTTCTTCTCCACCGTCTTGCCGGTCTTTTCGTCCACCACTTTGATGGTGGTGTTCTTGACGCCGCGGCGCTGTTCTTTCCGCTTGGCTTCAATCTCGGCGGCCACTTCGGCCTTGACCTTCTCGGGGTCGTAGAGCTTCTTGACCAGAACGCTCTGGACAGCCATCAGCACGTTGCCGACCACATAGTATAGGGAGAACGCGGTGGGCACGGTAAAGCAGAAGAAGACGTACATCAGGGGCATGAGGTACATGGTCAGCTTCATGCTGCCCTGGAGCTGCTGGCCGGAGGACTTCATGCTCAGGTGGGTGGACAGGAACATGGTCACAATGGCCAGAATGGGGAAGATCAGCAGAGGCAGGTTATCGGCGGCCAGGCTGTACTGGGGCACTCTGGTCAGGTCGATGCCAAAGAAATCCATGTGCCGGCTGAACTCGGTGATGGTCTCCACCTGCTCGGCGGTGAAGGCGCTGAGGACGCTGGACTCCCCTGCCACCACCTGGGCGATGATGTTGGTGTCCCGGGTGACGGTGGTGAAGCTGATGCCCAGGGCAGTCAGAGCCTCGCCGGCGGCGGTCAGAGCCGCCTCGCTGATGTGGAAGATTCGCTGCAGGGGCCGGTACACGACCTCGATGACGCCGAACATCACAAAGAAGTTCAGCAGCATGGGGAAACAGCCGCTGGTGGGGTTATAGCCGAAATCCTGCTGCAGGCGGCTGAGCTCCTCCTGCTGCTTTTCGGGCTTGTCCTTGTACTTTTTCTGGATCTCCATGATCATCGGCTGGAATGCCGACATCCGGGTCATGTTCTTCTGCTGGTTGATGGTCAGGGGGATACTCAGCAGCCGGATCAGGACGGTGAAGATAATGATGTCCCAGCCGTAGTTCGGGATCAGGTTGTAGATCCACTGCATGACATAGCCCAGAGGCCAGCCAAGGATGTAGAGAAAATTCATACGCGCTTCCATTCCGCCCTGCCTGTGAGCGCAGGACTAAATTATTTTTAGGGTGGGACATCCCGCTCACAGCAACCGGAACGTCACAAGAAGCAAAATCAGATTCCCCGGTCATCCGGGGCGGCGGGGCCTCCGTTTGGCAAAAGCCTGGGCCGGGTGGAGCACCCGTTTGTCACTTCGCCAGCGGCCGGGCTCGGGCACGGGGTCGAACCCCCATCGCCCGAACGGCTGGCACCGGGCCAGCCGCCAGGCCGTCAAAATCAGGCCCTTGATGCAGCCGTGGGTCATGATGGCCCCCATGGCGTACTCGCTGCAGGTGGGGGTGAAACGGCAGTTAAGCCCCAGCCCGGGGCTGATGAATCGCTTATAGCCCCGGATGGGCAGACAGAGCAACCCCCGGCAGACCGCCTGAAGGCGGTTCACTTGCCCTCGGCCCAGCCCTCAGGCGGGCGGGTGGCGGGGGGCGGCGCATCGGGTGCCAGGGCCTTGTCCGGCAGCCCCGCTTTGTGGAAGAGCCGGGCCACCGCCCGGCTGACCTGCCAGCTCTTGAGCCGGGGGGTTTGGGCCCGGGCCACAAAGACCAGATCATATCCGCCGATGTTGTAGTCCAGATGCTCGTCGATGGCGGCTTTCATGACCCGGCGGGCACGGTTGCGCTGGACGGCGTGGCCGATCTTTTTGGTGGCGGTCAGGCCTACCCGGGTCCGTTTGGAACGGGTTTTCAGAACATAAAGCACCAGGGCCGGGTCCACATAGGATTTGCCTTTGGCGTACACCCGCCCGAACTCATTGTTGTGGTGCAGCGGACGATATCGCACGGCCCTTCGCCTCCCCTTCCAAAACGTCTACTCTGCCAGTATAGCAAAAAACCGGCGGCTTTGAAAGGCCGCCGCCCGAATTTTCCGTACAAAAATGAAAATTTCCTGAAAAAAGAAGGCCACCAATTTCCATCAGTGGCCTTTTTTGCGCATTGTTCAGTTCTAGCGCCGCCCTTTGATCTCAAAAATCAGATCAGACGGTCAGGCTCTTGCGGCCCTTAGCGCGGCGGGCGTTGATGACCTTGCGGCCATTCTTGGTGCTCATACGAGCCAGGAAGCCGTGGACTTCCTTGCGATGACGCTTCTTCGGCTGAAAAGTTCTTTTCATGCTCGGTATCCTCCATAAAAACTCGCCCCCGGGTAATGGGGTTGTGCGTGATTGCGCCCCTCAAAAACGGGGACAGGCTTGCAATTCAACAGTATATCGCAGGGAATCGGGTCTTGTCAAGCTTTTTTTCTTCTTTTGCTGAAAGTTTTTGGTTTAAAAGTTTTCCACTTTTTCACCCAAAGGCGGTGGAAAACATTTTAAACCCCAGATCTGGTGGCCGGGCGGCACGCAGTATACAAGGCCCCCAGGCGGGGTATATTTATGTATTATAAAATACATTATAGAAATGTGGACGTTTGGGCGAAAATGTGGTATACTACGATGGTATCGTTATCCTTGTTGAAAACTTCAATGGAGTAGATGTTATATGGATTCTTTCAAGGACGTTTTAGAGGCGGCGCAGAGCTATTGCAAGGCGCAGATGGCCGAGCCGACCTACAACCTCTACATCGACGGGCTGGAGCCGGTGAGCTTTGAGGACTCGAGCCACATCACCCTGTCGGTGCGGAACGACTTCATCCGCAAGATCGTCTCGGACCGGTACCTTGCGCTTTTGAAAGAGGCGTTCAAGGCGGTTTTGGGCTTTGACGTGGACATCAACCTGGTGGTGCCCAGCACCCCGCCCCACGAGGTGGTGCTGGCCCAGCAGTACGAGGCCAACCCCGCCAGCCCCCAGGGCAACTATGAGTTCACCTTCGAGAACTTCATCAAGGGCGCTTCCAACCAGTTCGCCTTTGCGGCGGCCCAGGCGGTGGCGGCCAACCCCTCGGGAGCCTATAACCCCCTGTTCATCTATGGCGGGTCGGGCCTGGGCAAAACCCACCTGCTCACCGCCATTCAGATCGAGATCAAGCGGACCCACCCGGATTTCGTCATCATGTATGTGACCTGCGAGCAGTTCACCAACGAGCTGATCGCCGCCATCCGTGCCGGCAGCACCGAGGATTTCCGGATGAAGTACCGGGCAGCGGATCTGCTGCTGGTGGACGATATCCAGTTCATCGCGGGCAAAGAGTCCACCCAGGAAGAGTTCTTCCACACCTTCAACGCCCTGCATGATATTCACAAGCAGATCGTCATCGCCTCGGACCGCCCGGCCAAGGAGATCAAGAGCCTGGAAGAGCGGCTGCGTACCCGGTTCGAGTGGGGCCTGACCGCCGACGTCCAGCCGCCCGATTTTGAGACCCGGGTGGCCATCGTGAAGCGGAAAGCCGAGCTGCTCCACCTGGATCTGCCCGAAGATGTGGCGGAGTTCATCGCCAATCACCTGAAAAACAACATCCGCCAGCTGGAAGGCGCCGTCAAGAAGCTGAACGCCTATTACATGCTGGAGGGCATCCAGCCGGTGATCAGCGTGGCCCAGAACGCCATCAAGGACATCCTGAACGAGACCCAGCCGGTGCCGGTGACCATTGAGAAGATCATCGGCGAGGTGTCCCGGACCTTCAACGTGGCGCCCTCGGACATCCGGGGCACCAAGCGGAACGCCAACGTGGCCAGCGCCCGCCGTGTGGCCATCTACATCCTGCGGGAGGTCACCGGCATGAGCATGGAAGAGATCGGCCGGGAGTTCTCGGGCCGGGATCACTCCACCATCGTCTATTCCCTCAAGACCATCGAGCGGGACATGAAGAACGACAAGCATCTCCAGGAGACGGTGGACGACATCATCAAGAACGTCCGGGCGTAAGACGGGGACGCAATGCCGCTTTTTTCAAAAAGCGGCGCAAAAACGGTTCAACCGCGAGATACCTTTTGCGGGTCCATACAGTGGGGCGCCGCGGCGGCTGGCGGCTGCCGGCGAATGAAGCAAGGAGCGGGGCCTGCCGGGCAAATCCGAGCGGCGGCCCTTTTACAGACACTTTCCGCTAAGAGCCCCCACGAGGGCGGGCCGCAGACCCGGGGGAACCTCTAATGGGTGGGAGGGCGGGTTATAAAAAAACAGGCGACTTTTCCCCCACAGGGCCCTCCTCCGGTGCAAAACTCACCCCAAAAATCCCTCTTTCCCCGCAAAATATAGACATTTTCCCCGGCAAAAGTTGGTTTTTAGCCCATATCTTGTGGGAGAAATCGGTAGTTATCCACTTTTTCCACGTAGTTTTCAACATTCAACACCGGATTTAAACAGCGGAAGTGGAAAAGAAAAAGGAAAGCCCCTTTCCACAAACTATCCACAGATCATTCACGAGAGGGTGGAAATTAAAAACCCTTGGAAGGATCCGGAAAAAATGAGTTTTCCACATCTTCCCCACTCCCTACTACGACTCCTACAACAAGTTTATTATATCAAAAGGAAAAACTGCCCTGCTTATCGAAAAAGTGCCCGATCGAACAGGATGATAAAGGAGAGAAGATAAAAGTGAAGATCCTCTGCGACAAAACACTCCTCAGCGCAGCCATCGACGGCGTATCCAAAGCCGTTACCCCTCGCTCTGCTACCCCCGTGCTGGAGGGTATCCTCCTGAAAGCCGAGGGATTCCAGCTTACCCTCACCGGGTATGATATGGAAATGAGCATTGTCACCACCATCGAAGCCAACGTCACCGAGCCCGGCGAATTGGTCCTAAACGCCAAGCTCCTCAGCGATATGGTCCGCCGGATGCCCTCCGGTCAGGTGGAAATTTCTGCCGGTGAGACGGGAAAAACCTCCATCCGCAGCGGCGTGGCCCAGTTTGAGATCCAGAGCATGCCCGCCTCCGACTTCCCCGAGCTGCCCAACGCCGGCGCCGAACAGACTTTGACGATTAAAACCGGTGTTTTGCGGGAGATGATCGACCGCACCCTCTACGCCGTCAGCCAGGACGAGAAAAAACCCGCCCACACCGGCGAGCTGTTTGAGATTACCCCCGACAAACTGACGGTGGTGGCTTTGGACGGCTACCGTCTGGCGGTAGTGGAGCGCCCCGTCCAGGCGGCCAAGGAAATTCGGATCATTGTCCCCAGCAAGACCATGACCGAGGTCAGCCACCTTTTACCCAACGATGAGGAGGAGGACGTACACATCTGCGCCAACCGGCGGTATGTGGTCTTTATTACAGCGGGTTATACCATTATGAGCCGCCTCATCGAGGGCGAGTTCTTGAACTACCGCAATGTGATCCCCGATGGCAGCCGGACTCAGGTGGTTATTGATACCAAAGACTTTATTAGCACGATCGAACGTGCTTCGCTAATTATTACAGAGCGTTTAAAGAACCCTCTGCGGATCGCTTTCACCGGCGAGAAGGTGGTGGTCCGCTGCCAGACCAGCCTGGGCCGTGTGGTGGACGAGTTCGCCGCCCAGTGCCAGGGCGAGGAAGTGGAAGTGGGCTTCAACAACCGCTATCTGCTGGACGCCCTGCGGAACGCCCGCACCGAACAGGTAAAAATCGAGATGAGCGGCCCCCTGAGCCCCGTGAAGGTCCTGCCCGTGGAGGGCAACGACTTCCTTTACCTGGTGCTCCCCGTCCGCTTCAAGAACGATTAAAGGAGGGCCAGAGGATGGAACGGATCGTCATTCATACCGAATTCATCAAGCTGGACGCCCTGCTGAAATATGCGGGCCTCTGCGAGACCGGCGGCGAGGCCAAGGAGCTGATCCAGGCCGGGCAGGTCCTCTACAACGGCGAGGTCTGCACCATGCGGGGCAAGAAATGCCGCCCCGGCGACCGGGTCGAGCTGGAGGGCCGGGCGGTCGAGGTGGCCGGGGGCCAGTAAAATGCGGCTGATTTCGCTGGAAGTAACCGATTACCGGAACATCGCCGCCGCCAGCCTCACCCCCGGGCGGGAGTTGACCGTCCTCTCGGGCAACAACGGCCAGGGCAAGACCAATTTATTGGAAGCCATTTGGCTGCTCACCGGGGGCAAGAGCTTCCGGGGCGGCAAGGACGCCGAACTGATCCGGCGGGGGCAGCCCTTTGCGGTGCTGTCCGCCGTCACAGAACAGGACGACGGCCGCCAGAACACCGTCCGGCTGACGGTGGGCGCCCCCGGCAGCCCGCGCCCCGGCCGGTATGCCGCCTGGAACGGCGCCCCCCCAAAGCGGGCGGCGGCGTTGGCGGGCAGTTTCCCGGCGGTGGCCTTTGACCCCGGGCATTTGAGCCTGGTCAAGGGCGCCCCCGAGCTGCGGCGGCGGTTTTTGGACGCCGCCCTCTGCCAGCTCTACCCCGGGTATCTGGCGGTTTACCGGCGGTATGTCCGGGCCTTGCAGCAAAAAAACGCGCTGCTGCGGCATACATGCGCCCGGCCCGAGCTGCCCTATGACCAGAAGATCCAGCAGCTGGAAGTCTGGAACGCCGAGCTTTCCCGACAGGGCGAAGCCCTCCAGGCCCGGCGGCGGGAGTATTTAAAGCTGTTGGGGCCCCTGGCCACGGCCAACTACGCCGAGATATCCCACGGGGCCGAACAGCTGGAAGTCCTCTATCAGCCCCGGTTTGAGCCAGGGGGCCTGGCCGATGCCCTGGCGGAGTGCCGGGCCGAGGAGATCCGGGCCGGGCAGAGTCTCTGCGGCCCCCACCGGGAAGATCTGGAGCTTTTATTGGACGGTCAGCCTGCCCGAGTGTACGCCAGCCAGGGACAGCAGCGGAGCATTGTTCTCAGCCTCAAGATGGCCGAGGCAGCCGCTGCGGCCCAGATCACCGGCGAACACCCGGTGATGCTGCTGGACGATGTCCTCAGCGAGCTGGACGAAAGCCGGAAGGCCTATCTCTTGACCCGGATGCAGGGCCGCCAGACCTTTGTCACCAGCTGCGATGACACGGATTTTCTGAAAACCGACGGCGAAGTCTACCGGATGGAAGCCGGGGTCCTGACCCGGCTGTAAAGGGGGAAAGACCATGTATCTGCATCTGGGCCGGGATTATGTCCTGAACACCCGGGCGATTCTGGGGATTTTTAATCTGGAAACCACCACCGTCTCCCCCCGGGGACGGGAGTTTCTGGACTATGCCCAGAAAAACGGTGCGGTGGTCAGCCTGTCGGACGAGCTGCCCCAGAGTTTTGTCCTGGCGGATGCGCCGGTGGATACGGTCTATCTGTCCGAGCTCTCCTCCGCGGCGCTGAAGCGGCGCGCCGAGCGGGAGCTGCCCGAGGAGGCGCTGCTCCCCGGCCGGGGTGAATCGCCCGAAAAACCGAGGGTAAAAGGACATACTCCTCCCCCGCCCTTCGGGGATTTACACTGAGAGGGAAAAAAGAACATACAGATCACTTCCGGTTCGCCTGTTTTTAAAACAAGCGGAACCGTTTGAATACAACCAAACCGCCCCTGCATCCGGCAGGGGCCACTACAAGAAAAGGGAGAAACAGGAATGGCAGAGGAAATCATTACCAGCACCAACGCCGAAACCGTCACCGACCACGAGTACAACGCCAGTGAGATCCAGGTCCTGAAAGGCCTGGAAGCGGTGCGCAAGCGCCCCGGCATGTATATCGGCTCCACCGGTGAGCGGGGTTTGCACCATCTGGTCTATGAGATCGTGGACAACGCCATCGACGAGGCTCTGGCCGGCTACTGCGACCAGATCAACGTCACCATCAAAAAGGGCGACATCATCGAGGTCACCGACAACGGCCGCGGCATCCCCGTAGACACCCAGGCCGACACCGGCCTGCCCGCTGTCACGGTGGTTTACACCGTCCTTCACGCCGGCGGCAAGTTCGGCGGAGAAAATTCCGGCTATAAGGTCGCGGGCGGCCTCCACGGCGTGGGCGCCTCGGTGGTCAACGCCTGTTCCGAGTGGCTGACCGTCAACGTCCGGCGGGGCGGCTATGAGTACGAGCAGACCTTCCGCCGCGGCGAACCCGACGGGGATCTGAAATGCCTGGGCCCCGTTCCCGAGGGGAGCACCGGCACAAAGGTTACCTTCAAGCCCGACCCCGAGATGTTCCGGGATACCACGGTCTACGACTTTGAGACTCTGGAAAAGCGGCTGCGGGAGGAGAGTTTCCTCAATGCAGGCGTGAAGATCACCCTCACCGACGAGCGGGAGCTCTATACCCCGGTGCTGGAGGACGGCCAGGAGGGCGAGCCCTGCTACCGCCAGGAGGTCATGTGCTATGAGGGCGGCATCCGCAGCTTTGTCAGCTACCTGAACGAGAAGCGGAAGCTGGAAGTCCTCCACCCCAACGTGATCTACCTCAAGGGCCAGACCGAGCGGGGAGTGGCCGAAATCGCCCTGCAGTACAATTCCAGCTACAACGAGCTGCTGCTCAGTTTCGCCAACAACGTTCACACCCCCGACGGCGGCACCCACGAAGAGGGGTTCAAAGCCAGCCTGACCCGTGTGTTTAACGATTACGGCCGGTCTCATGGCCTTTTGAAAGACAAGGACGAAAACCTCTCGGGATCCGACGTCCGGGAGGGCCTGATCTGCGTCATCTCGGTGAAATTGCAGGAGGCTGAGTTCGAGGGCCAGACCAAGGCGAAGCTGGGCAATACCGAGATCCGGTCCCTGGTGGCCAGCATGGTCTATTCCAAGCTGATGGAGTTCTTTGAGGAGAACCCCGCCGTGGCCAAAGCCATCTTTGAAAAGGCTACCCAGGCGGCCCGTGCCCGTGCTGCCGCTAAGAAGGCCCGGGAGCTGGTCCGCCGCAAGAGCGCCCTGGAATCCAGCCGGATGCCGGGCAAGCTGGCCGACTGCCGCGAGAACGACCCCACCCGCACCGAACTGTTCATCGTCGAGGGCGACTCGGCTGGCGGCTCGGCCAAGATGGGCCGTGACTCGGCCTTCCAGGCCATCCTCCCCCTGTGGGGCAAGATGCTGAACGTAGAGAAAGCCCGGGCGGATAAGATCTACGGCAACGACAAGCTGATGCCGGTGGTGCTGGCTCTGGGCTGCGGCATCGGCGAGGAGTTCGATCTCTCCAAACTGCGGTACGACAAAGTATTCATCATGGCCGATGCCGACGTGGACGGCTCCCACATCTGCACCCTGATGCTGACTTTCTTCTTCCGGTATATGCGGCCCCTCATTGAGCAGGGCCACGTCTACGTCGCCCAGCCGCCCCTCTTCCGGGTGCAGAAGGGCAACGTCATCAAGTATGCCTATAATGACCGCGAAATGGCGATCCTCTCCCAGGAAATGCCGGGGGCCAAGGTCAACCGGTACAAGGGCCTCGGCGAAATGAATCCCGAGCAGCTCTGGGAGACCACCATGAACCCCGACAACCGGGTCATCGTCCAGATCACCATCGAGGACGCCGAAAAGGCCGACGAGGCGTTCACCATCCTGATGGGCGACCAGGTGGAGCCCCGCCGCCGGTTCATCGAGACCAACGCCCAGTACGCGAATCTGGACGTGTAAGAAAAAACGGTTTGCCGCGGGGAATTGCCGCTTTTTTGAAAAAAGCGGCGCAAAAACTTTTCAAACCCAAACTACATTCTGTGGTTTTGAGAAGGTTTTGGAGATAAAAAACCCCTATCCTCCCCGTTTGGTCCTTACTTTTTCAAATACAACGCGTAAAATAAACCTTCTCGTATACTTGGAGGAACTATGGAAGAAGATTATGTCATGATCCCCGGCACGGGTACAAAGAAAATCATCCGTGATGTGAAAAAGGAGATCGAGACGGCCTTCCTCGATTATTCGATGTCGGTCATCGTCTCCCGCGCCCTGCCGGACGTCCGGGACGGCTTGAAGCCCGTCCACCGCCGCATTCTCTACACCATGCACGAGCGCGGCAACGACCCCAGCCACGCCTACCGCAAATCCGCCGACACCGTCGGTGCGGTGCTGGGCTCTTACCACCCCCACGGCGACGCTTCAGTCTACGACGCCATGGTTCGCCTGGCTCAGGATTTCTCCCTCCGCTACCCGCTGGTGGATGGCCAGGGTAACTTCGGTTCTGTGGACGGCGACCCCGCCGCTGCTTACCGGTACACCGAGGCCCGTATGAGCAAGATGGCGGTGGAAATGCTCACCGACATCGACAAGGATACCGTCAACTGGGACCCCAACTTTGACGAGACCAAGAAGGAACCCAGCGTCCTGCCCAGCCGGTTCCCGAACCTCCTGGTCAACGGCAGCCAGGGCATTGCCGTCGGTATGGCCACCAATATTCCGCCCCATAACCTGGGCGAGGTCATCGACGGCTGCGTGGCCTATATCGAAAACCCCGACATCGACCTGGCGGGCCTGATGGAGCACATCAAGGGACCCGACTTCCCCACCGCCGGCATCATCATGGGCCGCAGCGGCATCCGGGCCGCCTATGCCACCGGCCGGGGCAAGATTACCCTCCGGGGCCGGGCCACCATCGAGGAAAAGAAGAACGGCCGGTACCAGATCGTGGTTACCGAGATCCCCTATATGGTCAACAAGGCCCGGCTGATTGAGAGCATCGCCGAGCTGGTCAAGAACAAGCGGATCGAGGGCATCACCGACCTGAACGACGAGACCAACCGCAAGGGGATGCGGATCGTCATTGACGTCCGCAAAGAGGCCAACCCCCAGGTGGTGCTGAACCAGCTGTATCAGTACACCCAGCTTCAGGACACCGTAGGCGTCATCATGATCGCCATTGACCACAAGGTCCCCCGGGTGCTGACCCTCAAGCAGATGATCCAGAAGTATGTGGAGTTCCAGGACGAGGTCATCCGCCGCCGCACCCAGTACGACCTGCGAAAGGCCGAGGAGCGGGCCCATATTCTGGAGGGCCTCAAGAAAGCCACCGATATCGTGGATGAGCTGATCGCCACCATCCGCTCCTGCAAGGGCGGCATGGCCGAGGCCAAGGCGGCTATTATGGAAAAGTTCGGCTTCGACGATCCCCAGGCCGACGCCATCGTGAAGCTGCAGCTGGGCCGTCTGGCTGGTCTGGAAATCCTCAAGATCGAGGAAGAGTTGTCCACCCTGCGGGCCAAGATCGAGGACTGGAAGGACATTTTGGCCCATGACAGCCGGGTTCTGGCCATCGTTAAGGACGAGCTTTTGGACATCAAGCGCCGCTTTGCCGACGACCGCCGCACCGAGATCCAGTCGGTCTCCGGCGAGGTGGACATCGAGGACCTGATCCCCGAGGAACAGTGCGTCTACACCCTCACCGAGGCGGGCTATATCAAGCGCCAGCCCAAGGCTACCTACCAGGCCCAGCACCGGGGCGGCCGGGGCATTGCCGGCATGACCCGGAAGGAAGAGGACATTGTCAAGGAGCTGTTCGTGGGCTCCACCCATGACCACATTCTCTTTGTCACCAACCGGGGCCGTGTTTTCCGGCTGAAGGGCTACACCATCGCCGAGGGCAGCCGCACCAGCAAGGGCACCAACATCATCAACCTGCTGCCCCTGGCCGAGGGCGAAAAGGTCACCAATATGCTCCGCCAGAACACCGAAGAGGCGGGCGAGGGCGGCTTTGTCACCATGGTGACCAAACAGGGCCTGATCAAGCGGACCCCCCTGGCCCAGTACGCCAACATCCGCAAAAACGGCCTGATCGGCATTGCCCTGAACGAGGGCGACGCCCTGGCCTGGACCCGTCTGACCACCGGCAGCGATATGCTGATCGTGGCCACCCGGAACGGCCAGGCCATCCGGTTCGCCGAGAGCGACGCCCGGCCCATGGGCCGCGGCGGCCACGGCGTCCGAGCCATCCGTCTGGCCGAGGGGGACGAAGTCGTGGGTGTCTGCATCTGCCGTCCCAGCGGCACCGTCCTCACCGTCACCGAACAGGGCAAGGGCCGCCGCTCCGAGATCGAGAGCTACCGTGTCACCGCCCGGGGCGGCAAGGGCATCCGCAACTACGACTCCGCCAAGGACAAGGTGGCCGGCGTTAAGATTGTGGATGAGACCGACGACGTGCTGCTGAGCAGCCAGGAGGGCATCATCATCCGGATGCACGCGGCGGACATCACCGTTCAGAGCCGGTACGGCAGCGGCGTCCGGGTTATGCGCCTGGGCGAAACCGACAAGGTCATGGTTGTGGCCCGCACCGACCACGACGATGAGGCCGAGACGGTCAAGCCGGAGGTAGAGGCCGGAGATGACGCTGAGCCCACCGCCGAGCAGCTGGCCGCCCTGGAGGCCGCCGACGCAGCCGCCGCTGCCGAGGCCCCCGCCCAGGACGACCCCACCGACGAGGAATAATCCCTCAGCTGAAATAAAATAAATGAAAAACAGGAGCTTTCCCAGCCGTTGCGGGGAGGCTCCTGTTTTATTTTGTAGATGAATTTTTACAGCGAGGTGAGGAAAATCTCGATCCCGATGCCAATCAGGATCACGCCCCCCAGCACCGAAGCCTTGCCGGCAAGTTTGGTGCCGAAGGTCTTGCCCAGCTGGAGGCCGGCCATACAGATTACAAAGGTCACCGCCGCAATGATGGCCGCACAAACCAGGGCCATCACCAGACCGTATTCCGAGATGGTGAAACCCACCGACAGCGCGTCAATGGAGGTGGCCACCCCCTGCACCAGCAGGGCTTTCATCCCCAGGGCCGGGGGCTCGGCCTCCTCCCCGCCCCGGATTCCCTCCAGCAGCATTTTGCCGCCGATGTACCCCAGCAAAAGCAGGGCGATCCAGGGGATAAACTGTTCAAAGGCGCTGAACCACTCCAGAACCGTTCGGACGCAGAGCCAGCCCAAAAGGGGCATGGCTGCCTGAAACCCCGCGAACACCCCAGCGATCCGGGCCATCCTGCCCTGTTTCATCCTGGGTTCGTGGAGGCCGTTGGCCAGGGACACTGAGAAAGCGTCCATGGCCAGCCCCACCCCCAAAAGGGTGCTGTTGACAAAAAAGACTAAGCTCCATTCCATTTTTGTTTCCTCCGATGTACGTTCCAAAGCAGATTTCTGGGCAGAACAAAACCCGGATGCAGCGGGGCATCCGGGTTTAGAGATTCCATTTTTGGACAGACTCCATGTACCCTGCCGCGCACGCGCTGAACATCGTACATGAGTCTCGCAATTTAAAGCAAAGCCAGGCCGGACCAGGGCCAGTATGTTGACTTGCTGCGCCTTTCAAAAGGCGTTTGCTACTCCCTCACGGGTTTTGATTGTTCTGCCATTATACCATATGCAGCGGGACCTGTCCAGAGAAGTTTTCCCTGGGAAAGAGCGAATTAAAACAACTCCCAGGGCAGTCCGGCGGGGGCGGGCAGGGTGAAAACCATCTCTTTCCCGCTCACCGGGTGGCGAAACGCCAGCCCCGCGCTCTGAAGGGCCAGGGAGCCTTTCTGGCGGCTGCCGTATTTTCCATCCCCCCAGAGAGGGTGTTTCCGGCTGGCAAACTGGACCCGGATCTGGTGGGTGCGGCCGGTGTGGAGGGTGATTTCTGCCAGGCTGAACCGGGTGTTCTCCTCCGGGCCGGGGGCTGTGGCGGCGATCCGGTATTCCAGCACCGCCTCCCGCACCCCCTTGCGGGGGCGAGACACCGGGTAAACCCGGCCCTTGCGGCTGTCCTTAAAGAGGTAATCCCGTAGAACGCCCTCTTTGGCCAGGGCCTCGTCCGGCCCGCCGGCAATCACCGCCCGATACCGCTTGACAAACTGGGGATTTTCTCCGGCTGATTCACCCCCGTCACGCTGGGTGTAGGCTTGCTGGCTCTGGGTGATCTGACGGCCCAGGGCTGCTGCGGCGGCTGGAGTTTTGGCGTAGACCATCAGCCCCGACACCCCAGTGTCCAGCCGGTGGACCACCCCCACATAGGCTTCCGGTTTCCCCCAGAGGGTCCGGAGCAGGGCGGGAACCCCCTCCTCGCTGGTGAGGCCCGCGGGTTTGTTCAGGACGATCAGCGCCTCGTCCTCGTAGAGGAGGGGGAGTTCTTTGGGGTCAAACATGGCGAAATATCCTTTCTGAAAGAAGTGGCTAAATTTCTAAAAAATCGTCTATACGTACAAAATAAAGGCGCGTTTTCTGCATTGCAGGAGAAAAAAGAGAATGTTATATTATTATCAAAGACGCCGCCGATCAAGGCAGCGGTCTATACACAAGGATGTCAAAGAAAAAAAAGGAGAATGAATCATGAAAAAATGGAAAGATCTCTTGCAAGCAGTTGCGGTGATGCTGGTGGTGCTTGGCCTCGTTTTTACGATGACGGGATGCGGCAGCTCGGGCGGCAGCTCATCCGGTGATTCGGATCAAAATACGCCGGGCAGCAGCGATACAGATTCTCCAGGCGAAGACAATGAAGGCAGCGATGCCGACGCCCCCGATGCCAGTGACCCATCTACCTGGATTGACGGCAACACAATCAAAGTGCCAGGTGAAGTTCAGGAAATAACGGCAGAGATTGTGGATCAGATGGGAAATACCATCCCAAAAGTGGACATGAGCGAATGCTTGAATTTGACCATTGAAGGAAACGCATTTAAGGACGTGCTCTCTCTGCAAGAAGTTTATTTGCCCGCAAATGTCACGATTCAGGACGGAAGCGGGAGTAATTTGGGGAGAAGCACCGTGGTAGAAGGCACATTTTCTGGCTGCTATAACCTGGACAAGGTCATTTTTGTCGGTACTGGTACAACCAACATTGGTAAAAATGCATTTTATAATTGCCAAAACCTGGACACGGTGATTTTGGCCGATACCACCAACGTGGGGGAAAGTGCATTTCAGTACTGCACATCGCTGAAAACAATCCAGGGTACCGAAAATATTTCCAGCATTGGCGAATATGCGTTTTATAATTGCTCCAGTCTGGCGGAAATGGATCTGAATGGTCTGCAAAACGATTTGCCTCAATTTGCTTTTGGCGTTTGTTCGGAGCTGACAAGCGTTGTGCTGCCCGACCGCTCTATGAACATCCTGGAGGATGCCTTTTATAATTGCCCCAAACTGAAAGACATCAATCTGGAAAAGGTGGCTTCCATCGGAGAAAGGGCGTTTCATCAGTGCGCCAGCCTTCAAATTGCCGACTTGCAGAGCATCGTTCATCTTGGCCTTGGCGCATTTAAACAAAGCGGTTTGACTTATATCCGGTTTTCTGATTCGGTAAAGACCGTTGCATCGGATGCCCTGGCGACCGCAGCGGACAAAGTATATGTGTACTACGGCACAGGCGTCGAGACAGAAGCGCAGTTGATCGAGAGGCTCAACCGAGTGGAAAATTGGGAATACTGCGGACTGTTCTATAATGATAACGATGTGGAGCACACAAAAATTGATGGTGTGCTGAGCTTTAATCAATGGGAAAGCGATATGGCAGTCATTAAAGACCTGATGAAAGCGAATCAATCCCTTGCAGGCTGGTTTACATTCTAAAGAAAAATAGAGTTCAGCACGGCAGCGTAATGGCTGCCGTGCTGTTTTATCCAGCGGTGGTTTAAGATAGTGTGAGGAATTTTAAAAAACGAGGAAGGATTTCTGTCTGAAACGCTTTTTGCGCCGCTTTTTCTCGAAAAAGCGGCATCGCATCCCCACTCCCCGCCTCAGATCTTCCCCTCGGCGATGAGGGCTTTCAGTTTGAGGATGCCTGCCACGGTTTTGGCGTCGCAGATCTCCCCCGCCAGCACCATCTGATAGGCTTTTTCCAGGGGGACCCGCTCGGGGGTCAAAAATTCGTCGCCGTCCAGGTGCATCTGGGCCGAGTGGAGGCCCCGGGCGATCCAGGTATAGATCACCTCGGTGTCGTAGCCCACTGTGGGGTAGAGCTCGCCCAGGGAGATGTACTCATCCGCCGTCAGGCCGCACTCCTCGTTCAGCTCCCGTTTGGCCGCCTCGAAGGGGTTCTCGTCTTTTTCCAGTTTTCCGGCGGGCAGCTCCCAGAGCTCTTTCTGCATGGCGTAGCGGAACTGCCGCACCATGCAGATGGTGCCGTCCTCAAAATAAGGCAGGATGCAGGCCCCGCCGTGGTGGTGCACCACGTCCCGCTGAGAAGTGCTGCCATCTTCCAAAAGGGCCTGATCCCTGGTAATTGTGAACACCTTGCCCACATAGATCTCCTCGCTGGAAAGGGTTTTCTCAAAATGTACGTCCATAGCCCCAGATCCTTTCTAAAAATAAAACCATTTTATACATGCCCTGCGGCATAAATTCTCTGCCCCCAGTTTACGGCATGGGGGCGGCCCTGTCAACGCAAAACCGCCCCCCGGGCCGGAAAAATCCCTCCCCCGCCCCCCGGGACAGCAGGGCTTGCGTGGGAGAAAAGCGAAAAAAATAACAAATTTTTATCCGAATTCTTGGTGTGTTTTACCAGAGGGTATGCGTTTACTTTGGGAGTTGAATTTGCTATTATAATATATAAGCAATCGTGCCTTTTTGGGGGTAATATGCCCTGCCGGGGCATATTGCCCCGGGCAAAGGTGCCTAAATCAACAACATGGAGGAAGAAAAATGCCTAGAGCAAAGCAAACCATGGATGGCAATACCGCTGCCGCTCATGTAGCATATGCCTACACGGACGTAGCCGCCATCTATCCTATTACCCCGTCTTCTCCGATGGCTGACTCGGTCGACCAGTGGTCGGCTGCAGGCCAGAAGAACATCTTCGGCAACCAGGTCAAGGTCGTCGAGATGGAGTCTGAGGCCGGCGCTGCTGGCGCTGTCCACGGCTCTCTGGGTGCAGGTGCCGTCACCACCACCTTCACCGCTTCTCAGGGCCTGCTCCTGATGATCCCCAACATGTACAAGATCGCTGCCGAGCAGCTGCCCTGCGTGTTCGATGTTTCCGCACGTACCGTGGCTACCCAGTCGCTGAACATCTTCGGCGACCACAGCGACGTTATGGCCTGCCGCCAGACCGGTTTCGCTATGCTGGTCGAGAGCTCCGTCCAGGAGGTCATGGACCTGTCCCCCGTCGCTCACCTGTGCGCCATTGAGGGCAAGGTTCCCTTCCTGAACTTCTTCGACGGCTTCCGTACTTCTCACGAGTACCAGAAGATCGAGAAGTGGGACTACGAGGACCTGAAGGAAATGTGCAACATGGAGGCTGTCGAGGAGTTCCGCAAGAAGGCGCTGAACCCCGAGAACCCCAAGATGCGCGGCTCCCACGAGAACGGCGACGTGTTCTTCCAGCACCGTGAGGCCTGCAACCCCGTCTACGAGGCTCTGCCCGCCGTGGTCGAGAAGTACATGGCCAAGATCAACGCCAAGATCGGCACCAACTACGATCTGTTCAACTACTACGGCGCACCCGACGCTGACCGCGTCATCGTCGCTATGGGTTCTGTCTGCGATGTCGCCGACGAGGTCATCGACTACCTGAACGCCAAGGGCGAGAAGGTCGGTATCGTCAAGGTTCGCCTGTACCGTCCCTGGGTCTCCGCTTCCCTGCTGAAGGTTCTGCCCGAGACCGTCAAGAAGATCGCTGTTCTGGACCGCACCAAGGAGCCCGGCGCTCTGGGCGAGCCCCTGTACCTGGATGTGGCTGCTACCCTGCGTGAGGCTGGCAAGAACGACATCGTCCTGACCGGCGGCCGCTACGGCCTGGGCAGCAAGGACACCCCGCCGTCCTCCATCTTCGCCGTCTTCACCGAGCTGGCCAAGGACGAGCCCAAGGCCCGCTTCACCATCGGCATCGTGGACGACGTCACCAACCTGTCCCTGCCCGAGGTTAAGCCCGCTCCCATCACCGCAGCTCTGGGCACCAAGGAGTGCAAGTTCTGGGGTCTGGGCGGCGACGGCACCGTCGGCGCAAACAAGAACTCCGTCAAGATCATCGGCGACCATACCGACAAGTACGTTCAGGCTTACTTCCAGTATGACTCCAAGAAGACCGGCGGCGTGACCATCAGCCACCTGCGTTTCGGCGACAAGCCCATCCGCAGCCCCTACTACATCAACCAGGCTGACTTCGTCGCCTGCCACACCCCCGCTTACGTCAACATGGGCATGAAGATGGTCCAGGACGTCAAGCCCGGCGGCGTGTTCATGATCAACTGCCAGTGGACCGATGAGGAGCTGGGCCACCACCTGAACGCCGAGGCCAAGAAGTACATCGCGGACAACAACATCCAGCTGTACACCATCAACGCCATCGACAAGGCCATCGAGATCGGCATGGGCAAGCGCACCAACACCATCCTGCAGTCCGCTTTCTTCAAGCTGGCTGACGTTATGCCCATCGACGACGCCATCACCTTCATGAAGCAGGCTGCTCAGAAGTCCTACGGCAAGAAGGGTCAGGACGTTGTCGAGATGAACTGGAAGGCCATCGACGCCGGTGTCGACGCCATCCACAAGGTCGAGGTCCCCGCTTCCTGGTCCAACCCCGAGGCTGATCCCGCTCCCAAGGAGCTGACCGGCCGCGCCGATCTGGTCAAGCAGATCCGCGACGTCATGGAGCCCATCTCTCGTATGGACGGCGACAGCCTGCCCGTCTCCGCCTTTGCTCACAACGCCAACGGCGAGTGGGAGCAGGGTGCTTCCGCTTACGAGAAGCGCGGCACTGCCGTCAACGTCCCCGAGTGGGATGCTTCCAAGTGCGTCGGCTGCAACCAGTGTGCATTCGTCTGCTCTCACGCTACCATCCGTCCCTTCCAGCTGACCGCTGAGGAGCTGGCTGCTGCTCCCGCTCAGACCAAGAGCCGCGACAACAAGCCCGCCAACGAGTACAAGTTCGTTATGGCTGTTTCTCCGCTGGACTGCATGGGCTGCGGCGAGTGCGTCACCGTCTGCCCCACCAAGGCCATCCAGATGGTCCCGCAGGAGAGCCAGGCTGCCGAGCAGGAGGTCTTCGACTACTGCGTCGCCAACATCTCCAAGAAGCCCAGCAAGTTTGCTGACGACACCGTCATCGGTTCTCAGTTCAATCAGCCCCTGCTGGAGTTCTCCGGCTCCTGCGCAGGCTGTGCCGAGACCGCTTACGCTCGTCTGATCACCCAGCTGTTCGGCGAGAAGATGTATATCTCCAACGCCACCGGCTGCTCTTCCATCTGGGGCGGCACCGCTTCTGTCTCTCCCTACACCGTCAATAAGGACAGCGGCCACGGCCCCGCATGGTGCAACTCCCTGTTCGAGGACAACGCCGAGCACGGCCTGGGCCTGTATCTGGGCCAGAAGACCGTCCGCGACAACCTGATCAAGCGGATCGACGAGGTCGCAAACTCCGAGAAGGCTTCCGACGAGCTGAAGGCTGCTTACGCCAAGTTCATCGAGACCAAGAACAACACCAAGGCCAACGACGCTCCCGCCAAGGCCCTGATCGCTGAGCTGGAGAAGGCTGCTGCTGCCGGCTGCGAGAAGTCTGCTGAGATCTTGAAGAGCAAGCAGTTCATCGCCAAGAAGTCCATCTGGATCTTCGGCGGCGACGGCTGGGCATACGACATCGGCTTCGGCGGCCTGGATCACGTCCTGGCTTCCGGCGAGGATGTCAATGTCATGGTCTTCGACACCGAGATGTACTCCAACACCGGCGGACAGGCTTCCAAGGCTTCCAACATCGGCGAGGTCTGCCAGTTCGCAGCTGCCGGTAAGGAGATCAGCAAGAAGAGCCTGGCCGAGATCGCTATGACCTACGGCTACATCTACGTCGCTCAGATTGCTCTGGGCGCCAATATGAACCAGGCTGTCAAGGCCATCGCCGAGGCTGAGGCTTACCCCGGCCCCTCCCTGATCATCGGCTACGCTCCCTGCGAGCTGCACGGCATCAAGGGCGGCATGACCAACTGCCAGGTCGAGATGAAGAAGGCTGTCGAGTCCGGCTACTGGAACCTGTTCACCTTCAACCCGGCTCTGAAGGCCCAGGGCAAGAACCCCTTCACCCTGACCTCCAAGGCCGTCGACGGCGAGAAGTACCAGAACCTGCTGGCTACCGAGACCCGTTACAGCCGTCTGACCCGTGCCTTCCCCGATCGTGCAAAGAAGCTGTTCGAGGAGAACCAGAAGGCTGCCGAGGCTCGTTACGAGCACCTGACCCGTCTGGTCGAGCTGTACAAGTAATTGTACAAAATCTGATTTTGAGCCGCCTTGCGGCTTGAGATACCAGAGCGCCCGCGAGGGCCCTTGAGAGCACGCCCGGCGCGTGCCGGGAGCATAAGGTCCGGCCCCGGATACCTTGCTCCACCTGCTGCATAAGACCCGCCCCGCGGGGATCTTGCACCAGGAAAAACTGAAAAGTTTTAGCGCCCCACTCACTGGCAACGGTGAGCGGGGCGCGTTTTTATGCCGCTTTTGCCGCTTTTTGAAAAAAGCGGCGCAAAAACTTTTCAATCCAAAATCGCAGAATGCGATTTTGAAAAGATTGGATGGGTTGCAAGGGCTATCCCGGGTGATTTTTCAAAAAATTGAAAAATCTCTTGACTTTCCCCCTGGTGGAAGTGGTACAGTTAGGGCAATCAATGGCCCGCCGGGGACGGCAGGCAAAGAAGGGAGTTGTATTTGGTTTATGAGTGAACTCGGAACGATGCCCATGGCCAGCATGGTTTGTATGGCGATCTCGATGGCGATCTGCTTTCTGCTGCCCCTGGGGCTGGCGATCTTCTTCCGCCGCCAGGGCGGCCGGTGGCGGGATTTTTTCCTGGGGGCGGCGGTGTTCTTCCTCTTTGTCCTGGTGCTGGAACAGGGGGTTCATGCCCTGGTGCTGGGCAGTCCGCTGGGTCAGACCATCAGCGGAAACCTGATTCTCTATGCCCTCTATGGCGGGGTGATGGCGGGCCTTTTTGAAGAGGTGGGCCGTCTGGTGGCCTTCCGGTTCCTCCGCCCTGCCCCGGGCCAGACCGCCCGGGCCCTCATGTATGGCGCGGGCCACGGCGGCATGGAGGCCGTGATGGTGGTGGGCCTGACCTATATCAGCAACCTGCTGGTCTCCAGCTGGATCAACGCCGGGACCCTGGAACAGAACGTGGGCGCCCTGGATGAAGCTACCCTCCAGACCGTCGCCCAGATGGTGGCGGCCCCTGCGACCACCTATCTCTGGGGCGGCGTGGAACGGATCATCGCCATCGGGATTCACCTGGCTCTCTCGGTGCTGGTGTATCTGGCCTATTGCCGGGGCCGTCAGGGGGTGACCCTCTTTGTGGGGGCGATCCTCCTTCACGCCGCAGTGGATGCCTGCACCATCCTGGCATCGGCGTTCCTGCCGGTGGCAGGGATCGAGCTGGTGGCTCTGGCCTGCGCTCTGGGCCTGGGTCTGGTGGCCTGGAAGGTCTATCAGCAGGAATCCAAAAACTGGTGCGGCATCGCCCAAAAATCCTGAGTTCCCCCTGGTGGAAGGTTGGCGATAAAGGGGGATAATGCATTGAAAATCAACGAGGTGGAGGCCCAGGTGGGCATCACCAAAAAGAACATCCGGTTTTATGAGGAACAGGGACTCCTGGCGCCCCGGCGAAACAGCGAAAATGGATACCGGGAGTATGGCCCCCACGAGGTGGAGCAGCTGCGGCAGATCAAACTGATGCGGAAACTCGGTGTTTCCCTGGAGGAGATCCGCAAGATGCAGGCCGGGGCCTGGACGGTGGGAGACGGGATGCGCCGCCATCTGGTCAGCCTGGAGCGGGAAAAGAAAAATCTGGAACAGTCCATCCAGCTCTGCCGCTCCCTCAGCAGCCGGGAAGAGAGGCTGGATGCCCTGGACGCCGCTGCCCTGCTGGAACAGATGGATCGGATGGAACGGGAGGGCACAACCTTTTTGGACAAACAGGTGGAGGATACCAAACGCCGGCGGTACGTTGCCCCGGTGGTAGCCGCCGCCCTTACGGTGGGGCTGATGGCGGGGCTGATGATTTTAATGATCTGGGCTTTTACGGTGGATGCCGAGGAGGCGCCTCCCCTGCCTTTGGCGGTGATTCTGGTGGCCATCCCCGGGGTGGTGATCCCGGGGGTGCTGCTGGCCCTGCTCCAGCGGGTGCGGGAGATCGAGAAAGGAGAGGCTGAGGATGCAAAGAAATACTAAACCTTCCGGCTGGGGCGCTGTAGTGGCGGCCGGGGTGGGCGCCGCCTTAGTGACGGTCCTGTTTTTCGGCTCTCTGCTCTGGCTCATGCTGGAGGAAGGTCCCCTCCCGGCGGTGGCGGGGATGGCGCTGGTTTATGGCCTGTTGGCGGCGGCCGTGGTGGTCGGGGTGCTTTGGGCCATGGCTCAACGGCTGAAGGAGCTCCGCCGGGGCGAGGAAGAAGAAGCCAAAAAGTATTGAATTGTAGTCCGGTCCGCCGGAGGTTCCGGTGGGTCGGAACCACTTTGGAAAAAGGAGAATAAATTATGCTGCTGGTAAACATTGATTATATCCCGGGGAAAGAGTTCGAGGCGCTGGGCGTCGTCAAGGGGACGGTGGTTCAGTCCAAAAACTTTGGCAAAGATTTTATGGCCAGTATGAAAACCCTGGTGGGCGGCGAAATCGTCAGCTACACGGAGATGCTCAACGAGGCCCGCCAGATTGCCGTCAAACGGATGGTGGACGAGGCCGAGGCCCTGGGGGCCGATGCAGTGGTCAACCTCCGTTACAGCTCCTCCTCGGTGATGCAGGGAGCGGCGGAGATCATCGCCTACGGCACCGCCGTTCGGTATCTCTGAGGGGGCGGAAGCCGGCTCCGCCCTTGCCTCTCCGGTGAGGAAAATTCGGCGGCAAATCTTTGTAAAAAATGAACTTCGGGGTTGACCCTCCCCCATTTGGGCGCTATAATTCAGTTGGAATAAAGTACTTTGGGAGGTGAACGCAGAACAATGGACCCGGATCACAGTCGACCAGCCGGTGCGGCGCATCGGACAACAAAAGATTCTGCGTTCGCCTTTTTGGCTGTCCGCGCGTTGCGGGGTTAATGCCCCCTTTTGCCGGACGGATTGGAAAGGCGCGGCTTGCTGTGCGGAGAATTGCCCTTCTCCCTGCCCAGCAGGCGGCGCGTTTTTTGTTTCCCGATGGGCTGCACCCTCCTGACCCATACTGTACATTAAGGAGGTAACACCCAATGGATAAGGAAGAAAAGAAGCTCCCCGCTGGCGAGGAGCTGGAAAACTTTGAGATGATGCCCGCCCAGGAGCTGCCCGCCGATATCCCCGCCGAGGTGCGGCGCCAGCTGGAGCAGGACCTGAACGAGGAGGCCACCGAGGACCTGAAACAAGACGTCCGGGAGGCCGAAGAAGAGGAAGCCCGGGAGGCTGCCCGTGAGACCGAAAAGGCCCCCGACCCCGACCGGCTGACCAAGAGCCGCCTGCTCAAGCTGCTGGTGAAAAAGCAGTACGTCAAACTCCGGGAGGTCACCGAGGACGAACAGCCCGCCGACCTGGCCGAGCTGCTGGAAGAGCTGGACGAGAACAACCGCCTGGTGGTGTTCCGCCTCTTGAAAAAAGAGGTGGCCGCCGAGGCCTTTACCTATATGTCCGAGGACGCCCAGGCCGACCTGGTGGAAGCCTTCTCGGATGTGGAGCTCATCGCCGCCATCGAGGAGATGAGCCTGGACGACGCCGCCGACCTGTTGGAGGATATGCCCGCCAGCGTGGTCAAGCGGATTCTGGAAAAATCCTCCCGCCAGACCCGTGAGAGCCTGAACAAGCTCTTGAACTACCCCGAGAGCTCGGCCGGCAGCCTGATGACCCCCGAGTACGTCCGTCTGCGGAAGGATATGACCGTCAGCCAGGCCTTTGAGGCCATCCGTCAGCAGGGCGAGAACGCCGAGACCATCTACACCTGCTATGTGGTGGAGCACAACCGCCTGCTGGGCGTTGTTTCGGCCCGCAGCCTGATGCTGGCCAAGATGGACACCCCCATCACCGAGATCATGGAGGACAACGTGGTCACCGTGAAGGTCACCGATGACCAGGAGTTTGTCTCCCGTGAGATGCAGCGTTACGACTTCACCGCCATGCCCGTCGTGGACAACGAGGGAATGTTCGTCGGTATCATCACCATCGACGACGCCATCGACGTCCTGACCGACGAGTCCACCGAAGATATGCAGAAGATGGCGGCCATTCTTCCCGACGAGGACGCCACCACCTATTTCGGCACCAGCGTCTGGACCCACGCCAAGCAGCGGATTCCCTGGCTGCTGATCCTGATGCTGTCGGCCACCTTTACCGGCATGGTTACCACCCGGTACGAGGCCGCCTTTGTCAGCCTGCCCCTGCTGGTCTCCTTCATGCCCATGCTGATGGACACCGCCGGCAACTGCGGCAACCAGATCAGCACCCTGATGGTCCGCGGCCTTGCCCTGGGCGAGGTCTCCCCCTCCGACTTTTTGAAGGTGGTGGGCAAAGAGCTGCGGATTTCGGCCATTGTGGGCGCCATCCTGGGCCTGGTGAATGGTCTGCGCATCTATATCATGTACAGCGTGATCTATGCGGGCCAGTATGAGAATGTTCTGGGCTACGCCATCGTGGTCAGCGTTTCCCTCTTCTTCAGCGTAGTGCTGGCCAAACTGGTGGGCGGCATGCTGCCCCTGGCCGCCAAGAAAGTGGGCCTGGACCCCGCCATCATGGCCACCCCCTTCATCACCACCATCGTGGACGCATGCAGCTTGATCCTCTACTTCAAGATTGCCATGCTGGTCTTTGCCGAATCGATGTAAAATTTAGTATAAAAATGGCCCCGCCGCTGTGAACCGCCCCATATTGTGCGGACAGTACAAAAAGAGGCCTGCAAGGGGTAGAACAAGCGAATCAAAGACTGGCCTGGCGAAGCGAGAGCGGAGCCAGGCCAGTCTTTGTCTGGAGCCGCTCGTGGTTATAGAAGTGGATGTACTCGTCGATCAGATCGTTGGCCTGCTGAAATGTCTTGAGCTTTTGGCGGTAGATACATTCGGTTTTTAGAATGCCAAAGAAATTTTCTGCCATTGCATTGTCATAGCAATTTCCCCGTCTTGACATAGACGGCGTAATGCCGTAAGATTGAGTCAGCTTAAAATATCCGTGTGAGGTATATTGAAAGCCCTGGTCGCTGTGGAGGTGCAACTCCCCAGCGACTTTCTCTTTCTTCATGGCAAGGCGAATGGTGTCCAGCACCAGATTCACCGTTTGCTGGGTTGCAGTCTTGTAGGCCACAATGCTGTTGTCGTATAAATCCCGGATCATGGACAGGTACAGGACACCTTGTTCCGTATGGATATAAGAGATATCTGTGACCCATTTGCTGTTAGGTCTTTCTGTGTGGAAATCCCTATTCAGCAGATTTT
>NZ_BQKV01000010.1 GCF_022180365.1 Faecalibacterium gallinarum | reverse complement strand
CATTCGGTTTTTAGAATGCCAAAGAAATTTTCTGCCATTGCGTTGTCATAGCAGTTTCCGCGTCTTGACATGGAAGGCGTAATGCCGTATTCTTTAGTCAGGTTAAAGTACGCTTGGGAAGTATACTGAAACCCCTGGTCGCTGTGGAGGTGCAACTCCCCAGCGACTTTCTCTTTGTTCATGGCAAGGCGAATGGTATCCAGAACCAGATTTACTGTTTGCTGGGCTGCAGTCTTGTAGGCCACAATGCTGTTGTCGTATAAATCCCGGATCATGGACAGGTACAGGACACCTTGTTCCGTATGGATATAAGAGATATCTGTGACCCATTTGCTGTTAGGTCTTTCTGTGTGGAAATCCCTATT
>NZ_BQKV01000009.1 GCF_022180365.1 Faecalibacterium gallinarum | reverse complement strand
GAACCGCCCCATATTGTGCGGACAGTACAAAAAAGAGGCCTGCAAGGGGTAGAAGTAAACGAATCAAAGACTGGCCTGGCGAAGCGAGAGCGGAGCCAGGCCAGTCTTTGTCTGGAGCCGCTCGTGGTTATAGAAGTGGATGTACTCGTCGATCAAGTCTTTGGCCTGCTGAAACGTCTTGAGCTTTTGGCGGTAGATACATTCGGTTTTTAGAATGCCAAAGAAATTTTCTGCCATTGCGTTGTCATAGCAGTTTCCGCGTCTTGACATGGAAGGCGTAATGCCGTATTCTTTAGTCAGGTTAAAGTACGCTTGGGAAGTATACTGAAACCCCTGGTCGCTGTGGA
>NZ_BQKV01000008.1 GCF_022180365.1 Faecalibacterium gallinarum | reverse complement strand
TCCCTATTCAGCAGATTTTCATATCTGTGAACCTGCTGTCCAAGCTGCTTCCACTGCCTGCGTCTGCGGATTTCAGACAACAAACCGTTGGTTTTCATAATCCTGAGAATCGTTTTGGGATTCCTGGAACAACCGTTTTTGTCCAACCACAGATGCATCCGACGATAGCCGTATGTATTTTTGCACCTCTTCTGCTGCCGGGCGATCTGGTCTATAATCGACTGATTTGGGTTCGGACGGTTCAGATTGTGGGTATAGGCGTAGTACCCACTCCGGGAAACACCAAAGAATTTGCACATCCGCCAAATCGGATACTCTTC
>NZ_BQKV01000007.1 GCF_022180365.1 Faecalibacterium gallinarum | reverse complement strand
GAGTACATCCACTTCTATAACCACGAGCGGCTCCAGACAAAGACTGGCCTGGCTCCGCTCTCGCTTCGCCAGGCCAGTCTTTGATTCGTTTACTTCTACCCCTTGCAGGCCTCTTTTTTGTACTGTCCGCACAATATGGGGCGGTTCAGGCCGGGGAGGCGCTTTTGGTTATGTAATTAGTCTTTCTTCTGGTGCTTTTTTCCAAACCGATACTCCTTACCCTCGCGAATCCGCTGGATGTTGGAGCGGTGCATATAGATCACCATAATGCCGATGATGGCCGCACCCACCGTCGTCACAATCAGGTCCCGGGTTTCCAGACCCTGCCACAGGCCGTAGCCCAAGGTCAGCAGGGGATAGCAGCCGGCAACCGTCACACTGCCCAGAGACACCATACCGGTGGGCAGCACACAGAGCAGAAAAATCAGGAACAGGCAGGGCATCAGCACCGGCTGGACTGCCAGCAGGGCGCCGCTGGCCACCAGAACGCCTTTGCCGCCCTTAAACCCAAAGTAGATGGGCTTGGAGTGCCCCACCACTGCCAGGATGCCCGAAAGATAGGCCCCCAGATAGGGCGAAATATCCGCTCCCTGCAAATAACCGAACAGCCACCGGCCGATGCAGACCGCCAGAACACCCTTCAGCACATCGCCGATGGCGGTCATGGCCGCCGCTTTTTTACCGAAGGTGCGCAGCATATTGGTCATGCCCGCGGCTCCGCTGCCGTGGTTGCGCACATCGTCGTGATACACCAGCCGGCTGACCAGAATGCCGGTGTCCACGCTGCCCAGCAGGTAGGCCTGCAGCGCAGTTGCTGCTACGATCAAAATCGTCCACAACATAATTACTTTCCTCCCCTATCTCCGTCCGATCAGACGTCCTTGGCGCGGACCTCACCGGCGCCGCGCTCCCGCACCACAAGGCGGATGGGCGTATTTTCCAGGCCGAAATTCTCCCGGATCTGGTTGATGATATACCGCTGATAGCTGAAATGGAACAGATGTTTTGCGTTGACAAAGGCCACGAACGTGGGCGGCCGGGTGGACGCCTGGGTCAGATAGAAAATCTTGAGCCGGCGGCCCTTGTCGCTGGGGGGCTGCATCCGGGCGGTGGCCCGGGCCAGCATCTCGTTCAGGACACCGGTGGGCACACGGGCGCCGTTCTGGCTGTCCACGTCCCGGATCAGCTGCATCAGCTTGTTGACGTTGTAGCCGGTCTGGGCCGAGATAAAGATGATGGGGGCATAGCTCATGAAGCTGAAGCACTCGCTGTAACCACGGCGCTGGAGCTCCATGGTGTTGGTCTCCTTGCCCTCCACAGCGTCCCACTTGTTGATGACAATGATGCAGGCCTTGCCCTGGTCGTGGGCATAGCCCGCGATCTTGCTGTCCTGCTCGGTGAAGCCCACGGTGGCATCCACCAGGATCAGGGCCACACGGCTCCGCTCTACCGCCGCCAGGGCACGAACCACCATATACCGCTCCAGGCCCTCGGTGATATTGCTCCGCTTGCGCAGGCCGGCGGTATCGGTAAAGATAAACTTACCGTAGGCGTTGTCCACCGGGGTGTCGATGGCGTCCCGGGTGGTGCCCGCCTCGTTGGCGACGATCATCCGGTTTTCGCCCAGGATGCGGTTGGTCAGGCTGGATTTGCCCACGTTGGGCCGGCCGATGATGGCCACCGGAATCCGCTCTTCCTCCACCTCGACCTCAGAGAAATCCAGGTGGGCGCAGACGGCGTCCAGCAGGTCGCCGGTGCCGTGGCCGTGGACCGAGGAAATGGGCAGCACTTCGTCAAAGCCCAGGTTGTAGAACTCGTACAGCTCCATGGGGGCCTCGCCCACCTTGTCGCACTTATTGACGGCCAGGATGATGGGCTTGTGGCTCCGGCGGAGCATATGGGCCACATCCTCGTCCGAGGCGGTCAGGCCCGAGCGGACGTCCACCACCATGATGATGCAGTCGGCGGTGTCGATGGCGATCTGGGCCTGCTCCCGCATATGGGCCAGGATTCCCTCGGTGGCCTTGGGCTCGATGCCGCCGGTGTCCACCAGCAGGAACGAATGGCCGCCCCACTCGCATTCAGCGAAGATCCGGTCCCGGGTGATGCCCGGGGTGTCCTCCACAATGGCCAGACGCTGGCCGCACAGTTTATTAAACAGGGTGGATTTGCCCACGTTGGGCCGGCCCACCACTGCTACGATCGGTTTGCTCACAGGGGTTGTCCTCCTTTCCGAAAAGAGGTTCTCTCATGAAAAAATTATTCTCGGCGGCGGGCAATATGCAGCCCGCTCCGCAGCAGGGCCCGGGCCTCGTCCCCGCCGCCGCTGGGCAGGATCTCGATCTTGACCCCCAGCTGCTGGGCCAGCTCGTCCACCGTCACGCTGTCCAAAAACATATCCCGCTCGCTGCGCAGCATCACCTCGGGCACCCCGAGGACGCTGCTTTGCAGCTTGCCCTTGCACTGGGCCAGGATATCGGTGGCGGTGACCAGCCCGGCGACGCTGACGTTGCCGCCAAAGAATTTGTTCTGGATGGGGTGGACCGTCACCTCGATCATGGGGTACTGGCGGTGAAGCTCGGCCATCATAGCCTCAATCAAAGGCGCCGCCAGGGTGCCGGTGACCACGTCCATTTTCTTCGAGCCATAAATGCGGTGGGGCTTGTCCAGTTCGGCCAGGAACTCCTGCTCGAAGAGCCGCCACATTCCCACCCCGTTTTCCAGCTGGGCGTAGTCCTCGTAGAACTCCGCCGGGGGCAGGGGCCGCCCCGCGTTGAGGTACCACTCGTCGCTGGGGTAGATGATCCGCTTGCCGTGGCGGGCTTTGCACTCATCGCCGAACTCTTCCAGAATGTCGATGACCTCGGCGCTGGACGCCGCGTCATAGGGCACCTGGGGGTAGAGATTCTTGCGGTAGTCGGTGATGCCGCAGGGCACCGCCGCGATGCTCTGGACCATGGGGGTCAGCTTGAGCAGGTCGGTGAGGGTGCGGCGCAGTTCGTCGCCGTCGTTGACCCCCCGGCAGAGCACCAGCTGACAGTTGACCTCGATGCCCCCCTCCACCAGACGGTCGAGGTATTTCAGGGTCTCGCCGCCCCGGCGGTTGGCCAGCATCCGGATCCGAAGCTGGGGATTGGTGGTGTGGACCGAAATATTGATGGGCGAGATGTGCATCTTGATGATGCGGTCGATCTCGTGGTCCTGCATATTGGTCATGGTGATATAGTTGCCGAACAAAAAGGACAGACGCTCGTCGTCGTCCTTAAAGTAGAGGCTCTCCCGCATGCCGGGGGGCAGCTGGTCGATAAAGCAGAACATGCAGTGGTTCGAGCAGGAGTGTTTTTCGTCCCCCAGATAGGTGGCGAAATCGCAGCCGAAGGGGCCGCGGGCCTCCCGATGGACATCCCACTCCTGCACAGCGCCCTGGATGCGGGCTTTCAGGTGGAAGCTGGAACTGTCGGTATAAAACTCATAGTCCAGCGTGTCGTTCAGCGGGTTGCCGTCCACCGAGAGCAGCTCGTCTCCCGGGCCGAGGCCCAGCTGCTGGGCCGGGCTGCCCGGCTCAACCGTTTGGATTTTGATGGCCATGGGCTGCCGTCACCTCCCCGAAACATTCAAAAAGTTTGCCATATAGAACAAGAAGGGGAAGGCGCAATACGCCCTCCCCTTCTTTCATACACCAATATGCCACCAATTCCGCGCAAATTAGGCCTTCTTGATGACTTCCTCGCCCTTGTAGTAACCGCAGTTGCCACATGCCTGGTGGGGGAGCTTCAGAGAGCCGCAGTTGCTGCACTTGACCAGCGCGGGGGCCTCCAGCTTCCAAACATTGCTGCGACGCTTGTCGCGGCGGGCCTTGGAAAGATGTCTCTTAGGTACTGCCATATTTTTGCACCTCCTTGATGGATTCTCAATTCAGCAGTGATTTTAGCACACTCAGCCTTGCGTCTGCGGGGGCTCTGCTGTCCTGTGCCCTCTGGCAGACACAGTCTGCCATCTTTTTCCCGCATTGGGGGCATAGCCCCTGACAGTCGGCGCTGCAAAGCAACACCGTGGGGATCTGGAAGAGGAACTCCTGATAGAGCCACTCATCCACGTCCAGGCGGCCGTGTTCGTCCAGCGGCAGCTCAAAATCCGGGTCATCCAGATCGCGCTGCCGGACCGTCCACTCCGCGCAGACCGTCTCCTCGCTCTCGACCGGGTCGAGACAGCGGGCACATTCGCCATGCACCGATGCTTTTGCCCGCAGGGTCATCTGGATCTCTGTGCCGTCGGGCTGTGCATCAAAGCAAACCGACACAGGCTCGGGGATCCGTGCGCCGGCGAAATCCCGTGCAGAGAGATCACATTGATACTCTGCGTGGTAGGGGCGGGCGCCGGCCGCGATAAACTTTCTCAGGTCAAATTGCATAGTACACCTCTAAAAAGGCTGCTTTGTCAGTATAGCGCCAAAGCGGACCTTTGTCAATACCTAAAACAGGCAGAAAACCGAAAAATTTTTGGTTTTCCGGTTCCCTGCCTGGGTGGCTGACTTAATGCCAGAACTTCACGGAGAATTACAGATATTTCTTGACGTCGTGGGGCAGCATGGCCTCGTCGGCGCTGACGGTGACGGTGACCTTGACGGTGTCGCCGGCGATGGCGGCGATCTCATCCAGCACCACGCCCAGACGGTTGATGTCGTGGTCGAGGACCTTCAGGATGCCATCGATGTAAATCTCGGTGATATCGTAGTTGCTGGCCAGCAGGCCGGCGACAAAGCCGTACAGCATCTCGCCGCCGCTGATCTTATATTCGTCCACATCGATCAGGCGGGCTGCCGAAGCGATATCATAGGTCAGCTTCATGCCCTTTTCCACGACAACCACGTTGCCCTTGGTGGTCTTGACGGCGTCGTTGATCATGTCGATCATGGCCTTGGTTTTGCCGGAGCCCTTGGTACCAACAATCAGTTTAATCATAGTAAAGTCCTCCTGTATTTTCCACGCCTTGCGGCAGGATAATCTAAATTTACTTCAGTTTGGCCTCGAGCTCTGCGGTCAGGTTCTCGTAGCCGGGCTTGCCCAGCAGCGCGAACATGTTCTTCTTATAGCTCTCGACGCCCGGCTGGTTGAAGGGGTTGACGCTCAGCAGGTAGCCGCTGCAGGCGCAGGCACGCCAGAAGAAGTAGATCAGGTAGCCCACGTTGTAGGCGGACAAATCGTCGGTCTCGATCATCAGCTGGGGCACGCCGCCGTCGGTGTGGGCCAGGATGGTGCCCTCCATCGCCTTGCGGTTGACCACGCTCATGTTCTGGTTGGCCAGGAAGTTCAGGCCGTCGAAGTTGCCCTCCAGCTCTTCAATGTACAGATCGGATGCGGGCTTCTTGACGTCCACGATGGTCTCGAACATGGTCCGGGAGCCCTCCTGGATGAACTGGCCCATGGAGTGCAGATCGGTGGAGAAGATGCAGCTGGCGGGGAACAGGCCCTTGTTGTCCTTGCCCTCGCTCTCGCCGAAGAGCTGCTTGTACCACTCGTTCATCAGGGTGAAGTTGGGCTCGTAGCACTCGAGAATCTCGATGGACTTGCCCTTGCGGTAGAGGATGTTCCGGGCGGCGGCGTACTTGTAGGCGTCGTTGTCCGGGCTCAGCTTGGAGAAGCGCTCCATGGCGTCGGCAGCGCCCTGCATCAGCTGGTCGATGTCGATGCCGGCGGCGGCGATGGGCAGAAGACCCACAGCCGAGAGCACCGAGTAGCGGCCGCCCACGTCGTCCGGCACCACGTAGGTGGGCCAGCCCTGGCTGTCGGCCAGCTGCTTGAGGGTGCCGCGGGCCCGGTCGGTGGTAGCGTAGATCCGCTTGTTGGCCTCCTCAACGCCCACCTGATCCTCCAGCAGCTTGCGCAGCACACGGAAGGCCAGGCTGGTCTCGGTGGTGGTGCCGGACTTGGAGATGACGTTGATGGAGAAGCGCTTGCCCTTGCACAGGGCCATGATATCGTTCAGGTAGCTGGGGCTGATGCTGTTGCCGCAGAAGTAAATCTTCAGGCCGTCCTCCAGCTCATTGTGGAACATGCCCTTGACTGCCTCGATGACAGCGCGGGCGCCCAGGTAGCTGCCGCCGATGCCGGCCACCACCAGAACATCCGAGTCGGAGCGGATCTGAGCCGCTGCGGCCTTGATGCGGGCAAACTCTTCTTTATCATAATCCCGGGGCAGGTACATCCAGCCGAGGAAATCATTACCGGGGCCGTTCTTGGCCTCGAGGGCATTGTGTGCAGCCTCAACCTGGGGATAGATCGCCTGGAACTCATCCTCATGGATAAAATGGGAAAGGTGTTTGGTATTAAAAGAAACACTCATACTGTTTACAACCTCCAAACCGATATTCCGGCACTTGCACCAACGACAGGTGCTTTATCTAAGTGTACCGTTCCCTTCCCTCAAAGTCAAGGCCAAAATCCGCACCCTTCATACAATTTTAACAAGGAGGTTTTTCCCCTTTCCTGCCGTTTTAGTTAAGATGGAAAGAACCCCTCAGCCGCCCAGCAGATTCTCTCGCAGCAGATCCAGCGCCCGCTCAAAGGTCATCCGGGGCGTATCGGCGGCCGCCGTCACCGGGTATTCCCCCAGCACCGTCTCGCCGCTGGAGATCACCACCGTGCCCAGGGTCTGGCCCAGGGAGACCGGGGCCTCCACCTCTTCGGGCAGATTGATCTGGGCGGTCAGCTCGCCCTGGCTGCCTTTTTCCAGCAGAAGGCTCTCGGGCAGGGCCGAATAATCCAGGGGCACCCACTCGTCCACGCCCCCGGTGACCGCCAGCTGCAAGGGCCGCTGGTCCATGGCGGGCAGGGCCGCCGCCTCGTAGTGGGCGAAGCCGTAATCCAAAAGGGTGGTGGCCGCGTCGAACCGCTCGGTGCTGGAAGGAGAACCCAACACCACCGCGATCAGGCTCAAACCGTCCCGGGTGGCGCTGGCCGAAATGCAAACCCCCGCGCCGCTGGTGGTGCCGGTTTTCAGGCCGGTGATACCGTTGTACCGGTGGAGCAGTTTATTGGTGTTCACCAGCTGGGTCTGGCCGCCCCGCAGGCTGTCGGTCCAGATGCCGGTGTATTCCAGGATCTCGGGGCAGGTGTTCAGGATCTCCCGGCTCATGATGGCCACGTCCCGGGCGGTGGACAGGTGCCCCTCTTTGTCCAGCCCGCAGGCATTCTTAAAGGTGGTCCCGGTCATCCCCAGCTCGGCGGCCCGGGCGTTCATCTGCTCTACAAAGACCGGCTCGCTGCCCCCCACAAACTCGGCCACCGCCACCGCCGCGTCGTTGGCGCTGGAAACGCAGATGGCCTTGATCATCTCCCACAGGGTCAGCTGTTCCCCGGGCTCCAGCCAGATCTGGCTGCCCCCCATCTGATAGGCGTGCTCACTGACGGGCACCACGTCGTCCAGGGTATACTTGCCGTTGTGCAGCCCCTCAAAGGTCAAAAGCAGGGTCATCACCTTGGTGATGGAGGCGATGGGCATCCGCTCGTCCGGATTCATCTCATACAACACCGTGCCGGTGCTCTGGTCGATCAGGATGGCCGCCCGGCAGCTCAGGGGGAGGGTCACGTCGGTAGCCGCTTCCACCGCCAGGGGCTCAGCCTGGGCGGGGGCCGCCGCCACTTCCACCACCTCGACCTCCCCGCCGCTCAGTGCAGCCCGCAGGCCCGCCCCCTGCGCCGAACCAAACGCCAGCGCAAACAGCCAGAAACACAGCGCCGCTGTGGAGAAAAGCGCCAATTTTTTTCGCTCCATTTGTTCTGCCTCCCGCAAACTCAGATTTTGTCCCGCCGGCTTGTGGTCCGGCCCTGTAAAAAATGGTTCTGCTGTGATTTTATGCGCCGCCGGGGCAGGCTATCCCTTGTACTTTCCCGCGGAAATCTGTTATACTGGGCCTGATTCCAAACTTTTTCACCGGAAAGGACCATTCTTTCATGCGCGTTTGTTTTTACACCCTGGGCTGCAAGGTCAACTTGAACGAGACCGAGGCACTGGAACAGCTGTTCCGGCGCAACGGGTTTACCATCGTGCCGGAGGGCGAGGCGGCCGACGTCTTTATTGTCAACAGCTGCACCGTGACCAACTTCGGCGATCAGAAGAGCCGCAAATGGCTCCGCCGTGCCAAGCGGGAAAACCCGGGCGCCGTCACCGTACTGACCGGCTGCTACCCCCAGGCTTTCCCCGAGGAGGCCGGCCAGTTCGTGGAGGCCGATCTGGTCTGCGGCAACGGCGACCGGAAAGCCATTCTGGACAACGTCCGCAAGCTGCTGGACGGCCACGAGCGGATTGTGGCCATCACCCCCCACACCCGGGGCGAATTGTTCGAGGAGCTGCCGGTGGAGCGGTTCGAGACCCACACCCGGGCTTTTATTAAAGTAGAGGACGGCTGCAACCGCCAGTGCGCTTACTGTGTCATCCCCCGGGCCCGGGGGCCGGTGCGGAGCCGCTCGGAGGCCAGCATCCTGGCCGAGCTGAACCAGCTGGCCGGGGCAGGCTACCGGGAGGTGGTGCTCAGCGCCATCTCCCTGCCCAGCTACGGGCTGGACACCGGCACCAACCTGGTGGAGCTGGTGGAAAAATGCGCCCAGGTGGAGGGCATCCAGCGGATTCGGCTGGGCAGCCTCGACCCCGATATGCTCTCGGACGAGGCCATCGCCCGGCTGGCGGCGGTGGACAAACTCTGCCCCCAGTTCCACCTGAGCCTCCAGAGCGGCTGCTCCGCCACCCTGCGCCGGATGTGCCGGGTCTACACCGCCGAGCAGTACGCCGAGGTGGTGGCCAAGCTCCGGGCCGCCTACGGGGGCCGGCCCATCAGCTTTACCACCGACTGCATCTGCGGGTTCCCCGGAGAGAGTCAGGCGGATTTCGAGGAGAGCTGCCGTTTTCTGGAAAAGATCGGCTTTTTGAAGGTCCACGTCTTCCCCTACTCCCGCCGCAGCGGCACCCCGGCCTATGATTTCCCCGATCAGATCCACGAGCGGGAGAAGCAGGCCCGCAGCCGGACCATGAACGAGGTGGCCGAGCGGGTACGCGCCCAGGTTTTGGCCACCCTGAAAGGTACCGAGGACGAGGTTTTGCTGGAAACCGCCCTCTCCGCCACCCTCTTCACCGGCTACACCCGGCTGTATGTGCCGGTGGTGGTATCGGCCCCCGGCCACGTCAGCGGCGAGATCGTCCGGGTCCGGCTGGGTAAATACGACGGCGAGCGGGTGCAGGCCGCGCTCTGCTGAGAGACCCCCGGCCGGAAACGTTCTTTTTTGTCAATTTTATATCAATTTGTTGCCGCGCCCTTTTCAACCCCCTCGGTTTATGCTAAAATGTCCTTGAAAAGGAGCGGCACCGGCGGCCCGGGTTTTGGGCGAACCTGTGCTGTTTCGTATCTGGTCAAAGCCCCCTATCTATGGTCTTATAAAAGGAGAAATTGGAATGAGTTTCAGAGGCATCAACACCACGGTCATTCAGATCCGCCGTCAGGTGTTCACCGAGGTAGCCCGGATGGCTTACGCCAACGTCAAGGGCGAAAAGGCAAACCACATGATGCGCAAGATCCCCTACACCATCATTCCCGGTGAGGAAGGCAAGCTGCGCAAGGATATCTTCCTGGAGCGCGCCATCGTCGAGGAGCGTGTCCGCCTGGCCATGGGCCTGCCCACCCGCCGGATGGACGAGCACAACAGCGTCGTCTCTGGCCTGGAGGATGCGTCGATTGCGGACAAGTACTACGATCCTCCCCTGGTCAACGTGATCAAGTTCGCCTGCAACCGCTGCCCCGAAAAGCTGGTCAAGGTGTCCGATCTGTGCCAGGGCTGCCTCGCCCACCCCTGTATGGAAGTCTGCCCCAAGCATGCCATCGTCTGGGAGAGCGGCCGCTCCACCATCGATCAGGAAAAGTGCATCAAGTGCGGCCGCTGTGTGGACGTCTGCCCCTACCACGCCATCGTCAAGACCGAGCGCCCCTGCGCTGCGGCCTGCGGCATGGGCGCCATCCACTCCGACTCCCTGGGCCGGGCCGAGATTGATTACAGCAAGTGCGTCTCCTGCGGCCAGTGCCTGGTCAACTGCCCCTTCGGCGCCATCGCCGACAAGGGCCAGATCTATCAGCTGATCCAGAGCTTCAACCGCGGCGACCGGGTCTACGCTCTGGTGGCCCCCGCCTTTGTCAACCAGTTCCCCCAGCTGGCCACCTCCGGCAAGCTCCGCGCCGCCCTCAAGGCGGTGGGCTTCTGCGACACTGTGGAAGTCGCCATCGGCGCCGACCTGTGCACCGTGGACGAGGCCAAGGACTTCCTGGCTGAGGTGCCCGAGAAGCTGGACTTCATGGCAACTTCCTGCTGCCCGGCCTGGAGCATGATGGCCAAGACCGCCTTCCCCAGCCTGGCCAAGAACATCTCCATGACCATGACCCCCATGGTCTTTACCGCCCGGATGATGAAGACCGCCGATCCCGAGGCCCGGATGTGCTTCATCGGACCCTGCGCCGCCAAGAAGCTGGAGGCCTCCCGCCGCCATGTGCGCAGCGACGTGGACTTTGTCCTGACCTTTGAGGAGCTGGCCGGCATCATCGAGGCCTGCAACATCGACTTCGACGCTCTGGAGTCCGAGAACACCGAGGAAGAGCTGCACTACGCCTCCGGCGCAGGCCGCGGCTTTGCCCAGTCGGGCGGCGTGGCCAAGGCTGTGGCCGACAAGATCCACGAGTGGTACCCCGACAAGGAGGTCAAGATTGCTTCCGCCCAGGGCCTGGCCGAGTGCAAGAAGATGCTGATGCTGGCCAAGGCCGGCAAGTACAACGGCTACCTGCTGGAAGGCATGGGCTGCCCCGGCGGCTGCATCGGCGGCGCCGGCACCATCGCCGACCCGGTCCGCACCGCAGCCCAGCTGAACAAGTACGTCAAGGACGCCCCCTATCAGGACCCCGAGAAGAGTCCCTTCATGTCCAGCATCCACTTCCTCAAGGACGACCCTGATTTCGAAGGCTAAACCCGATCGTTTGCTTTCTGCCGCCCCCATCCGGGGGCGGCTTTTTCTATGGCCCAGAAGCTCGGCCCCGCGAGTGATTGACTTGACGGCGGGAAGATGGTATTATTAGGATATGAAAATAGGTTATTTTATCCTGTTTCCTTTTTCCGTAACAGCCGGATCGCTCCGGTCCGGCAAGGAGGGTTTTCTTATGACACGTCGAAGTGTTTTGCAGCGGTTTTTGGCCGTCTGGGCGGCTGCGCTGCTCCTCTTCGCCCTAGGCTGCCCCAGCGCGTGGGCAGCCGAAGGCCCCCAGAATTCTTTCGGTGTCAGCGTCAAGTTCTGGGATGAAAAGAACGACACCGACGCCGCACCCAACAACGGCATTGACTCCGCCCGCGGGGCGACCATGACCCGCCAGGCCAACGGCACCTTTACCCTGCGTCTGCCCATCCAGTCCATGACCATGCTGGGGATGGACTGCCACCTGGCGGGGCTGACCATCGGCGATATCTGGTACGAGGGCACGATGAGCGGCAGCTTTGAAAGCGGCAGCGCCGTGCTCACCATCCAGAATCTGCCCTACTCCATCCTGACCGGCGAAGATGTCTCCCAGGCCATCGCCGTCACCTGCAGCCTCGAGACCGATCTCAGTCTGCTGGGCGAGCTGGATGTCTCGGCCCGAATGTCGGTCTGGGCCAGTTGAATCCTGAACCTTAAACAAAAACAAGGCTGCGAACCGGATTGGTTCGCAGCCTTGTTTGTTGGCCCGGCTTATCGATGCTCGCCCATAAAATCGGTGACCATTTTATCCAGCTGCATCACCGCCTGCTCGGCCCCCTTGGCCACTTTGCGGGCCGCCCGCTTGACCTTGCGGGGGTTCTGGTTGGCCGCCATCATTCCGGCCGCGCCCAGGGCCGCACCTGCGGCCATCCCAATCAGCAGATTGCTGGTCTGGTGATCTTTCATGGTAAAATACCTCCCTGTTATCCAGAAACTTGGCCCCCCGTCCCACGCCGGGCGGGGGTTCTCTTACAGTATTTCCGGCCGGGGTGGGTTCATACGCCTTTTTTTAGAGGGAAATTTGTGTTATACTAATGGGTGCAATTTTTATCATTTACTGCTGCGGCCGCGGCTGGGCCGCCGGTTTGGTTATACTCGGATGAAGGAGGCTTCTTTGTTGTTAAAACCTGTTGCGCCGAAAAAAGTTCTTTGCATTCACGATCTGTCCGGCATGGGCCGGTGCAGTCTTGCGGTCATCCTGCCGGTTTTGTCGGTGATGGGGTTGCAGCCGGTGGTTCTGCCCACCCTGCTGCTCTCCACCCACACCGGCGGCCTGGGCGAACCCGCCCGGCTGGACAGCGCGGCTTACTGCCAGGCCGCCCTGGAGCATTACCGGGCGCTTGGGGTAGAGTTTGACTGCATCTATTCGGGCTATCTGGGCGGGGAGGCCCAGGCCGCCCTGGTAGAGCAGGCGTTCCGCTTCTGGCCCGACGCCTACAAAATCGTGGACCCGGTCATGGGGGACAACGGCCGGCCCTACTCCACCGTCACCCCCGCCCTGATCGACCGGATCCGGGGCCTGTGCCGCCAGGCGGACCTGATCCTGCCCAACTGCACCGAGGCCGCCCTGCTGCTCGGCCACAGCGGCCAGCCCGACGAGATGGACGACGCATCCGCCCAGGCTCTGGCCGATGAGCTGACCACCCTGGCCCCCGCGGCCGTGGTCACCGGGCTGCCCATGGGCAAGTACATCGGCTGCGCAGGCAGCGGGCGGGAACGCTTTGTTCTGCGCAAGCTCCACATCGACCGCAGTTTCCCCGGCACGGGGGACCTGTACGGCGCCATCGTCACCGGCTCGCTGATGCGGGGCAACGCCCTGAGCGCCGCTGCCGACGCCGCCGCCGAGTTTGTGGCCCTGGCCATCCAGCAGACCCCTCACACCGAGGATACCCGGTTCGGCGTCTGGTTCGAGCCGCTGCTGCCCCGGCTCTGCCCCGCACAGGAATTTTAAACCAGGGAGGCCCGAACCATGACCGAAAAACCCACCCTCAACATCGTGCTGGTGGAGCCCCGCATCCCCCAGAATACCGGCAACGTAGCCCGCACCTGTGCCTGTACCGCCTGCCGGCTCCATCTGGTGGGGCCCATGGGCTTTGCCATCGATGACAAAAAATTGAAGCACGCAGGACTTGACTATTGGCATTTTCTTGATATAACATATTATGAAGGGCTTTCTGATTTTTTTGCCAAAAACAACGGTCCTTTTTACTATTTCACCACCAAAGCGCCCCGGCGCTACACCGATGTAGCCTACCCCGACGGCGCCTACCTGGTCTTTGGGCGGGAGGACGCCGGTCTGCCGGAAGCGCTGCTGGCCCAAAATCAGGACAGCTGCATCCGGATGCCCATGCGTGAGGGTTGCCGGAGCCTGAATCTGTCCAACAGCGTCGCCGTGGGCGTATATGAGGTTCTGCGCCAGTGGGATTTCCCCGAGCTGCTGGACCATGGCCATCTGCGAGATTATGAATGGAAATGAGGAACACTATGAGCAAAATTGCAATCCTGACCGACTCCTCCTGCGACATCCCGCAGGAGCTGGCCGACAAGTATGGCATTGATATTATGAGCATCCACATCACCCTGGATGGTGTGGATTATCTGGAGCGGGTGAGCTGCACCAACGAGGAGTTCTACGACCTGATGCGGAAAGCCAAGGGCGTGCCCTCCACCGCAGCCCTGACCCCCATCCAGTTCTGCGAGAAATACTGTGAGTATGTGGACGCAGGTTATACCGATGTGATCCACGTTACCCTCAACAGTGCCGGCAGCTCCACCTACAGCAACGCCGTTATGGCCCAGAATATGCTGCGGGAAGAGCGCCCCGAACACCAGATGAAGATCCATCTGGTGGACAGCCACACCTACTCCATGGTGTTCGGCTGGTACCTCTGCGAGATGGCCCGCAAGCTCCAGAACGGCGCCGAGCTGCGCCATGTTCTGGACGAGTTCAACGACAAGATGAACCGGGCCGAGATCATCATTGGACCTTACAGCCTGCGCCAGATGAAGAAAAGCGGCCGTATCTCTGCGGCTGCCGCCTTTGCGGGCGAGCTGCTGGGCCTGCGCCCCATCATCCGGATGGTGGACGGCAAAACCCAGGTGGAGAGCAAGGTCCGGGGTGACGATAAGGTTGTCCCCGCCATGATCTCTGTCTGCAAGAAGTACACCGAGGGCCTGGACGATGTGGAGTATCTGCTGGGTCACACCGCCGTTGATCAGGTGGAGGATCTGGCCAAGGCCTGCCGCAAGGAGTTCGGCCACGGTCCGGTGGCCACCTTCCTGCTGGGCGGCGCTGTTTCTGCCAACACCGGCCCCGATACCGTCGCTATGGTCTACCTGGGCCAGCCCAGAAGATAACCCCGCCCCCTATTCCTTGTTTTTTGCCGCTGCGCCTGCCGGGCGCGGCGGCTTTTTTTGTGCTTATCTTGCGGTTTTTCGCGGATTATAGTATAATATAATTTGCTGTGCGCTTGTACAGCAGATGAGCAACTTAGGATTTTAGGCTCCCCGGCGCGCCTCGAACCACGCCGGGCCAAACCCACGGGGGCTGGCGGTCCCCGCGCGGTCAAAATCTATCCGCCGGAGTGTTTTATGATGAACCAAACTTCTTCTGTCCGCAAACTGGTGCGCTGCGCCCTGGTGGCCGCGCTGTATGTAGCCCTCTGCCTGGCGCTGGCCCCCTTCTCCTATGGGGCAGTGCAGGTCCGGGTGGCCGAGGCCCTCTGCCTTCTGCCGGTGTTCGGCCCCGAGTACATCGTCGCCGTGACCCTGGGTTGCCTGCTGGCCAACTTCCTGGGCTCCACCCTGATCGACGTGGTGTTCGGCACCCTGGCCACCCTGCTGGCCTGCCTGTGCACCTACGCGGTGCGCAACGCCCGGGTCAAGGGCCTGGCCCTGCCGGCCGCCCTGCCCCCGGTCTTCTGGAATGCCGTGATCGTAGGCCCCGAGATCGCCATCTTCTTTTCGGACACGCCGGCCACCTTCGGCCTGATTGCCTTCAATGCGGCCACCGTCGCCCTGGGCGAGGTGATCAGCTGCGGCATTCTGGGGGTGGCCCTGGTGAAACTCATCGAGACCAATCCTGCTCTGCGGCGGGTTTTTGCCGAAGCACACTAACAACCAAAAGAAAGGAACCCACACTGTGCAACCGATCGACCTTGTTTTCTGGGACTGGAACGGCACCCTGCTGGACGACGTGAACTACTCGCTGGGCTGCCTGAACGGGCTGCTGGCCCAATACGGCTACCCCCAGCGGTACAGCCTCGAAGCCTACCGGGAGATCTTCGGGTTCCCGATTGAAGAATATTACCGCCGGGTGGGATTCGACTTTCACCGCGACCCCTACCCAGTACTGGCCCAGAGTTATATGGACCGGTATAACGCCGGGGTGGAAGAATGTGCCCCGACTGCCACCGCCGCCTCCACCCTGGAGGCCCTGCGTTCCTTAGGCAAACGCCAGGTGATCCTCTCCGCCTCCCGCCGCGACTACCTGATCGAGCAGGCATCGCAGCGGGGTCTGAAAGGCTATTTTTCCGAGTTGCTCGGCCTTTCGGACATTTATGGGGTGAGCAAGATCCAGCTGGGGCTGGACTTCCTGGCGGAATCCGGGGTAGACCCGGCCCGCTGCCTGATGATCGGCGACACCGATCATGACGCCCAGGTGGCCACCGCTCTGGGGGCAAAATGCGTCCTCTTTACCGGCGGTCACCAGTCCCGTCAGCGGCTGGAATCGGTCTGCGACACGGTCATCGACCGGCTGGACCAGCTGCCGGATCTGCTGGGCTGAATCTCCTTTTGGTTTTCTGTGCGCTGTGCGCTCTGCGTGCGGCGCATTTTTTTGCAAATTTACAGAAAGTTCACGCAAAATACGCCGGAATTCCCTTTGTTGATTTGACACTTTTTCGTGCTTTGGTGTATCATAATAAGAGTGCGGGACAGGCTCTGCCCCGCTGCCAAAATAAGTAAAAATGAAAAGTATCGTTTCCGGGTGTGATAAAACCGCCGCCCGCGGAACCTGTTTTATTTGAGGTGTTCCAATATGTCCTTTGCCGAAAAACTCTTTGGCAGCTTCTCCGACCGGGAGCTGAAGAAGATTAAACCCCTTACCCAGAAGGTCCTGGATCTGGAATCCAAATACCAGGCCCTCTCCGACAGCGAGCTTCAGGCCCAGACCCCCGCCCTCAAGGCCCGGCTGGCCGGGGGCGAAACCCTGGACGACATCCTGCCCGACGCCTTTGCCGTCTGCCGGGAGGCCGCCTGGCGTGTGCTGGGGATGAAGCACTTCCCGGTCCAGATCACCGGCGGCATCGCCCTGCACCGGGGGTGCATCGCCGAGATGCAGACCGGCGAGGGCAAAACCCTGGTGGCTACCCTGCCCGCCTACCTGAACGCCCTGACCGGCGAGGGGGTGCACATCGTTACCGTCAACGACTACCTGGCCAAGCGTGACAGCGAGTGGATGGGCAAACTCTACCGCTGGCTGGGGCTGTCGGTGGGTCTGATCGCCCAGGGCATGGACGGCAACGCCCGCCGCAAGGCCTATAACTCGGATATCACCTACGGCACCAACAACGAATTCGGTTTCGACTACCTGCGGGACAACATGGTGACCTACAAGGTCAACATGGTCCAGCGGGGCCACGCCTACGCCATCGTGGACGAGGTGGACTCCATCCTGATCGACGAGGCCCGTACCCCCCTGATCATCTCGGGCCGGGGCGAGGACTCTTCCAGCCTGTACACCCAGGTGGACCGGTTCGTCCGCACCCTGCGCAAGAGCGTCGTCGTCGAGCTTCAAGACAAGGTGGCCGCCGACGAACAGGCCGACGGCGATTATGTGGTGGACGAAAAGCACAAGACCTGCACCCTGACTGCCAGCGGCATCCAGAAGGCCGAGGCCTACTTTAAGGTCGAGAACCTGGCCGCCGCCGAGAACATGACCCTGGCCCACCACATCGACCAGGCCATCAAGGCTTACGGCGTGATGCAGAAGGACATCGACTACGTCATCAAGGACGGCCAGGTGGTGATCGTGGACGAGTTCACCGGCCGGTTGATGATCGGCCGCCGGTACAACGAGGGTCTACACCAGGCCATCGAGGCCAAGGAAGGGGTCAAGATCGCCGCCGAGAGCAAGACCCTGGCCACCATCACCTTCCAGAACTATTTCCGCATGTACAAAAAGCTCTCGGGCATGACCGGTACCGCCAAGACCGAGGCCACCGAGTTCACCGAGATTTACGGCCTGAACATCGTCACCGTCCCCACCAACCGGCCCAATATCCGCAAGGACTATCCCGACGCGGTGTACAAGACGGTAAACGGCAAGTATAACGCCGTCATCCGCCAGGTGATGGAGTGCCACGAGAAGGGCCAGCCCGTTCTGGTGGGCACCGTCAGCGTGGAAAAGAGCGAGCTGCTGGCCAAGATGCTCCAGCGCCACACCCGGGACTTCAACGTGCTGAACGCCAAGAACCACGAGCGGGAGGCTGAGATCGTCGCCCAGGCCGGCAAGAAGGGCGCCATCACCATCGCCACCAACATGGCGGGCCGCGGCACCGATATCATGCTGGGCGGCAACGCCGAGTATATGGCCAAGGCCCAGATGCGGAAAGAGCATTTCTGCGAAAATCTGCTGAACCCCGACGCCCCCCAGGAGGCTCTGCCCGAGGAGGTGGAGCTGCTGCTCACCGAGGCCAACGGCCACGGCGACACCCAGGACCAGAACATCCTGGCGGCCCGGGCCCGGTTCGACGAACTATACGCAAAGTATAAAGCCGAGATCGCCGACGAGGCCGAGGAAGTCCGCGCCGCGGGCGGCCTGTTCATCATCGGCACCGAGCGGCACGAGAGCCGCCGGATCGACAACCAGCTGCGTGGCCGTGCGGGCCGCCAGGGCGACCCCGGCGCCTCCCGCTTCTACCTGAGCCTGGAGGACGACCTGATGCGCCTCTTCGGCGGCGACCGGGTCCAGGGCCTGATGGGCAGCCTGGGTCTGGACGAGGACACCCCCATCGAGAACCGAATGGTCACCAGCACCATCGAGAGCGCCCAGAAGAAGCTGGAGGGCCGCAACTTCGAGATCCGCAAAAACGTTCTGCGGTACGACGACGTCATGAACCAGCAGCGCGAGATCATCTACGGTCAGCGGCGGAAGGTGCTGGACGGCGAGGACATCAGCGCCGAGATGCACAACATGCTGCGGGAGAACATCGATTCCAGCTGCAAGCAGTTCCTGGCCGGGGACGTGAAGGACGAGTGGGATTTCGGCGCCCTGCGCCGCCACTATGCGGGCTGGCTGACCAAGGACGAGGACTTCCGCTACACGGTGGAGGACTACGACCACATCTCCCGGGAGGGGATCGCCGATGCCCTCTATGACCGGGGCATGAAGATCCTGGCCGACAAGGAGGCCCGCTACGGCACCCCCCTGATGCGGGAGCTGGAGCGCATCTGCCTTTTGAAATGCGTGGACCGTTACTGGATGGACCACATCGACAACATGGACCAGCTGCGCCAGGGCATCGGCCTGCGGGGCTACGGCCAGAAAGACCCGGTGGTGGAATACCGGATCGAGGGCTTTGACATGTTCGACCAGATGGTGGACTCCATCCGGGAGGACAGCATCAAGATGCTGCTGATGATCGAGGTGCGCCAGGCAGGCGTGGCCCCCAAGCGGGAGCAGGTGGCCCGGCCGGTGGGCGAGGGCTTTGTGCCCGGCAACGGCGCGCCCCGGGCCCAGGGTGCCCCCAAGGGCCAGCCGGTGCGGATCATTAAGATCGGCCGGAACGACCCCTGCCCCTGCGGCAGCGGCCTGAAGTGGAAAAAGTGCACCTGCGCCCAGTACCACCCCGAACAGGGCCAGAACAGCTAATCCAATCAAATGATAAACCGGAGGCCCGGCAGCTTTAGACGCTGCCGGGCCTCCGGTTCGTTTATCTTATAAAGAATATCTCCATCAGGGACGCCCCCGAGAGGCTGAACTCCTTGATGCCCAAAAGCTCGGGCAGGGCCGTCAGGTCGCCGCCGGTGTAGTACCAGGCCGCCCCCAGGGCCGCCATTACAACCAGCAACAGCAGCACCAGCAGCCGGCCCAGCCATTTCCGGCCGCTGCCCTTTTTGGGCGGTTCCACCGCCGCTGGGGCGGGGTCGGGCCGGGGCAGGGGTTCGTTGCGCTCCGGCACCCAGGCTTCCGGGTTTGGGGCCTCTTTTGAGGGTTCCGAGGGTTTGTCCCCTTCCGCCGGGGTTTCCTCCGATGCCGCCGGGGCGGGGGTTTTCTCTCCCTGCTCCGGGGCATCGACGGGGCGCTGGGGCAGGTGGGAGAGTTCCTCCGGCAAGTCTGCGCCATACTTGACCCAGCGGGTACCCTGGGCCTGGGGCAGGCCCGCCGCCGCCCGCCGGATCATATCCAGCAGCCAGAGGCCGGGGTTCTCGCTCTCCCAAACCGCCCGGAGCCAATATCCATTTTTCCGGCCCCCCACCAGAAGCAGGGCCCCGCCCTCCTTCTCCACGCAGGCCGCCGCCAGATCGGCCTCGGCCACCCGGCAGGCCGCCCGCAGACGGGCTGCGGCCTGATGCACCGGGCCGCCCTCGGTCTTGGCGGCGATCTTCTCGGCCAACTCCCGAATCCGGGGTCCCCGCTGGGGGTGGGTGTAGCTCTCGGAGCCAAAATCAAAGATCTTTTCGGCCGCCGCGATGGCTTCCAGCCGGGGCTCCACCAGGGCCCCGGCGGCGGCATCGGCACAGACCAGCAGCTGCTTGTGCTGTTCCAGGGTCCGCACCGTACAGGCCGCCAGATCGGTGTCCCCCTGGGCGTAAAGGTCCCCGGGGAAACAGGTCCGCAGGCTCTGCTCGGCCCGGGTCAGCCCGGCCTTATCCTCGGCTGTGAGAGCCACCAGGGTCTCGCCGCCCCGGCTCATGCACCGCACCCGGCAGAGGTTCCACCCCGCCGGAAAGCCCGCCACCGCCTGCTGTACCGCCATCTGCGGCGCACCAAAAATCCGCAGCACACAGCCGATCTGTTTTGCTTCCTCACTCATTGCTCTCCACCCCCGCGGCCCAGGGGCCGCCTTTATTCGCTCAAAAATGCTGCGTCCAGCTCGGCCAGGGCCTGGTCGTCCCGGCAGGCTGCCCGGGGCAGTGCCCGGGTCCCTGCGGGGATCTTCCCCTGGGCCAGCCGGAGGGCCAATTCCAGGGCCGCCTGGGCCGACCGGGCCCGCACCAGTGCCCGGTCGGGCCGGGAGACGTGCAGCTTTTTCAGATAAACCGTATCCCCCCGGGCCGCGCCGAGATAGACAGTGCCCACCGGCCGGACTTCATCCCCGCCGGTGGGGCCCGCGATGCCGGTGACGCTCAGGGCGATATCCGCCCCGGAAGCCTCCAAGGTACCGGCGGCCATCTGGGCCGCCACCGGGGCCGACACCACGTTATAGCGGTCGATCACCGCCGGGTCCACCCCCACCAGCCGGGTTTTGGCCTCGGCCCAGTAGGTGACGAACCCATAGCCGAACACCTCGCTGGAACCAGGCACCGCTGTCAGCCGCTGGGCGATCAGCCCGCCGGTGCAGCTCTCGGCGGCGGCGATGGTCAGCCCCTGTTCTTTCAGGGTGCGGACCACTGTCTCCTCCAGCCCGGCCACGTCCTCATCATACACCGCATCCCCCAGAATATTATAGAACTTCTTGGCATAGGCCCGGCATTTTTCCTGGCCTTCGGCGTCGGTGGCAGCCCGGGCGGTGATCCGGATCTCGCACTCGCCGGTCTTGCAGTAGATGGCGGCGGTGGGGTCGGCGTTCTCCAGCAGGGGCCGCACCCGGTATTCGATGTCGCTCTCGCCTCCCAGCACCCGCAGGGTCAGGGAGTGGAGGGTGGAGTTCTGCCGCGCCAGCAGCCGGGGGCGGACCTCCTCCTCCCACATGGCTTTCATCTCTCGGGGCACGCCGGGCATCAGCACCGCGCATCGGCCCTCCTGCTCAAACCAGGCGCCGGGAGCGGTGCCGTGGCGGTTGGGGATCTTCTGGCCCCGGGCGGGGACCATGGCCTGTTTGCGGTTGTTGGGGGCGGTGGCCCGGCCCGAGGCCGCAAAATAGCGGGTGATCTTCTCCCATTCCTCGGGGTCAAAGACCAAGCTGTCCCCGTAGCAGGCGGCCACCGTCTCCTTGGTCAGGTCGTCGGCGGTGGGGCCGAGGCCCCCGGTAAACACCAGCAGGTCGCACCGCTGTTTTGCGTCCTTGACCCAGTCGGCCAGCCGGTCGTGGTTGTCCCCAATGGTGCTCTGGCGCTGGACCGTGATGCCCAGGGCCGCCAGCTCCCGGCTGAGATACTGGGCGTTGGTGTTGAGGATGTTCCCCAATAGAAGCTCGGTCCCCACGCTGATAATCTCTGCGGTCATTCTGGCTGCGCTCCCCTTCCCTTATTCAAAATCCACCACGTCGTCCATCCGAATCCGGATCCGCTCGGTCTGCTGGGCCGCCTCGGCCTCCAGGGCTGCCAGTTCGGGCATCTGGGCCTCGGCTTCCAGAATCTCGGCCAGCTCGGGGCGGATCTTCGGGTGGGGCGGGGTGAAGATGGTGCAGCAGTCCTCATAGGGCAGGATGCTGGTTTCGAAGGTGTTGATATGCCGGGAAGTCTCGATGATCTCGGTCTTGTCCATGCCGATCAGGGGCCGCAGGATGGGCAGATCCTGGGCCGCGTCGGTGCACTGGATGGCCTTGACGGTCTGGCTGGCCACCTGGGCCAGGCTCTCACCGGTAATCAGGGCCTCACAGCCCTGCTTTTTGGCGATGATATTGGCAATCCGCATCATGCTACGGCGCATCAGCACCGTGAAGAGCATGGCGGGGGCGTTGTCCCGGATGTACTCCTGGGGCCGGGTGTAGGGCACCACAAACAGGTTGCAGCTGCCGGTGTAAACCGAGGTCAGCTGGGCCAGGGCCTTGACCTTGAGCTTGGCCCGCTCGGAGGTATAGGGGGGCGAGGCGAAGTGGATGTGATCGAGCCCCAGGCCCCGCTTGGCCATCCGGTAAGCGGCCACCGGGCTGTCGATGCCGCCCGAGAGCATATTCAAAGCCCGGCCGCTGGTGCCCACCGGCAGGCCGCCCTCGCCGGGGACCTTGGGCCCGTGGATGTAGGCGCCATGGTCCCGGATCTCGACGATGACTTTAAACTGGGGCTGGCGGACGTCCACCCGCAGGTAGTTGTGTTTGCCCAGCAGATAGGCGCCCAGCTCCCGCATCAGTTCGGGGCTGGTCATGGGGAAGGTTTTGTCCGCCCGGCGGGCCTCCACCTTAAAGGTGCGGATGCCCCGCAGGCTCTCCCCCAGGTATTCCTCCGCCGTCCGGCAGATGGTGTCAAAGTCCTTCTCACAGACCACGCTGCGGCTGACGGCGGCCAGGCCGAATACCTTGGACACCCGCTCGAAGGCCAGGTCCATGTCGATGCCCTCTTCCTCTGGCTCCATATAGAAGGTGGACTGGGCACAGTAGATCTTGAACTGTCCCACCGTCTTGAGGCGGTAGCGCAGAATCTTCATCAGCGCCGATTCAAACTGGTTGCGGTTGAGGCCCTTGAGGGACATCTCCCCCTGGTAGCCCATAATCACTTCATGCATGGTATTTCTCCTGAATGTTTACTTGTGGATTCTCTGGAGGTGCTTCATCCCGTCCTCCAGCCGGTTGAGGAAGGCGTCCACATCCTCGGGGGTGTTGTCGGCGCAGAAAGACACCCGGATGGCAGTGTCGATGGCCAGGGGCGAGCGGCCCATGGCGGCCAGGGTGTGGCTGGGCTGGCCCCGCCCGCAGGCGCTGGCCGAGGAGACATAGATCTGTTTCTCCGCCAGGAAGGCCAGCATGGTCTCGCTCTTGATGCAGTTCTCGCTGAAATTCAGCACCTCGGGCACCGATCCCTCGGGGCTGTTGATCTCGATCTCAGGGAAGGCCGCCAGCCCCGCCCGGAGCTGTTCATTCAGGGACCGGACCTTCTCCTGCCGGGCCTTCATGTTCCCGGCCAGACGAGTGGCCGCCGCAGCCAGGCCCAACGCATAGGGCAGGTTCTCGGTGCCGGGGCGCTTGCCCCGCTCCTGCTCGCCGCCGAGGTAGGGCGGCCGGAAGCTCTGGGCCAGGCTGTCGCTGAGATACAGCGCGCCGATCCCCTTGGGGGCGTGGATTTTGTGGCCGCTGATGGCCATGGAGTCGATGTTGGCCAGCTTGATGGGCAGCCGCATCCAGGCCTGGACGGCGTCCACATGGACCATGGTCCGGGAACTGATCTTCTTGACCCCGGCGGCCAGCTTTTCCACATCGCAGCGGGCGCCGGTCTCGTTGTTGACCATCATGCAGGCCACCAGGACGGTGGAGCGGTTGACGTGGGCCAGCATTTTGTCCACGTTCAGCCGCCCGTCCGGCTCGGGGGGGACGACGGTCACATCGTAGCCCATCTCGGCCAGCCGCTCCATAGGGCGCTGGACGCTGGGGTGCTCAAAGCCCGAGACCACCACCCCTTTGCCGAAGGTCTTGGTCTGCACCCCGCCGAAGATGGCCAGGTTGTTGGACTCTGAGCCGCAGGAGGTGAAATACAGCTCCCGGCTCTTGCAGCCCAGGGTCCGGGCCACGGCGGCCCGGGCGGCGTTTAGGGCCTCCTCGCTGCGGGCGCCGGGGCCGTACAGGCTGGAGGGGTTGGCCCAGTGCTCCCGCATGGCCTTGTCGATCACGTCCGCCACCTCGGGGGCGACAATGGTGGTGGCCGCGTTGTCCAGATAATGTAACTCAGGGTTATAAAGCATAGTGTTTTCCGCTTTCTTATTCTTCTCTTGGGTTTGAAAATCCGCAGAATTTCTTAGTATATAAGTATAGCACAAACGCCGGAAAATGCAAAAGGGGCGGGGCTTTTTCCCGGCAGAATTCTCCTTGACAAATTCGGCCCAACTATGCTATCTTAGTCCTGTAAGGAACTCTGGCCCGCTGACGGAATCTTGTGGAGCACCACAGTGCGGGGAGGGTTTTTGATTCAATGTCGACCGTCTGGGCAGCCTTACGCCGTAAGTGCGTAAAGCTGCCCTTTTTTCGTGCCGCCGGGCCCGCCCCCGGCCGATGGAAAGGAGAACTGCCCCTATGAAATCCGATATCCAGATCGCACAGGAAGCCACCATGAAACCCATCACCGAGATCGCTGCCTGCCTCGGCCTCAAGGACGAGGACGTGATCCCTTACGGCCGCTATAAGGCAAAGATCAACCACCGGCTGATCCACTCGGCCGAAAAGCAGGGCAAGCTGATCCTGGTCACGGCCATCAGCCCCACCCCCGCCGGCGAGGGCAAGACCACCACCAGCGTGGGCCTGGCCGACGCCATGTGCGCCCTGGGCAAAAAGACCATGCTCTGCCTGCGTGAGCCCTCGCTGGGCCCTGTCTTCGGCATCAAGGGCGGCGCGGCCGGCGGCGGCTACGCCCAGGTTGTCCCCATGGAGGACATCAACCTCCACTTCACCGGCGACCTGCACGCCATCGGCACCGCCAATAACCTGCTGGCTGCCATGATCGACAACAGCATCCAGCAGGGCAACCCCCTGAACATCGACCCCCGCCGGATCACCTGGAAGCGCTGCATGGACATGAACGACCGGCAGCTGCGGTTCATCGTGGACGGCCTGGGCGGCAAGGTTAACGGCACCCCCCGGGAGGACGGCTTTGACATCACCGTGGCCAGCGAGATTATGGCCATCTTCTGCCTGGCCACCAGCATCTCCGACCTGAAAGAGCGGCTGAGCCGGATCGTCTGCGCCTACACCTACGACGGCAAGCCGGTGACCGCCGGTGAGATCGGCGCAGCGGGCGCCATGACCGCCCTGCTGAAGGACGCCATCGACCCCAACCTGGTCCAGACCCTGGAGAATAACCCCGCCATCATCCACGGCGGCCCCTTCGCCAACATCGCCCACGGCTGCAACAGCGTGCTGGCCACCAAACTGAGCCTCTCTCTGGCGGACTACGTCATCACCGAGGCGGGCTTCGGCGCCGACCTGGGCGCAGAGAAGTTCCTGGACATCAAGTGCCGCTACGCGGGCATTGCCCCCTCGGCCTGCGTCCTGGTGGCCACCGTCCGGGCCCTCAAGAGCCACGGCGGGGTGGCCAAGGCCGACCTGAACACCCCCAACCTGGAGGCCGTTCAGAAGGGCATCGCCAACCTGGGCCGCCACATTGACAACCTGAAAAACGGCTTTGGCCTGCCGGTGGTGGTGGCCATCAACGCCTTCCCCACCGACACCGCTGAGGAGCAGGCTTTCGTCGAGCAGTACTGCGCCGAGCAGGGCGTGCCCTGTGTCCTGAGCGAGGTCTTCGCCAAGGGCGGCGAGGGCGGCAAGGCTCTGGCCGAGAAGGTTCTGGAGATCATGGAGGACCGGCCCATCCAGTACACCTACCCCCTGGAAATGTCCCTGAAGGACAAGATCAACGCGGTGGCCACCAAGATCTACCGGGCCGACGGGGTCAATTACAGCGCCGCCGCCAGCAAGACCCTGGCCGAACTGACCGAGATGGGCTACGGCAACCTGCCCGTCTGCATCGCCAAGACTCAGTACAGCTTCTCGGATAACGCCAAGCTCCTGGCCGCCCCCACCGGTTTCACCATGGAGGTGCGGGAGGTGCGGCTGTCCGCCGGCGCCGGCTTTGTGGTGGTCATCTGCGGCAGCATCATGACCATGCCCGGCCTGCCCAAGAAGCCCGCTGCCGTCAACATCGACGTGGACGCCGAGGGTAAGATCAGCGGCCTGTTCTGATCCTGTTTCTGAAAAATTACCCATAAAGAGAGGGCAGCCCCCGAAGTGGGGGCTGCCCTCTTGTGTTTTCAGTTAGGCCGCCGCTGAACTGCTGGCCGCCGCAGAGGCCGCAGCGTCTGCGGAAGCTGCCTGCTCGAGGTTGGTCTCATCCAGCGCAGAGCCCCCTAAATTCGGGGCCGGAGCGCTGGCGGTGGGCAGAGGGACGGCGTGGGTCCGCAGGTACTCCACCCAGGCGGCGTAGCCGGCGCTGGTCAGATGGTAGCCGTCCGGCTGGGCGTACTCCACCTTCAAGTTCCCGCTCTCGTCGGCCAGGAACTCCCACAGATTCAGGAAGATACATCCCTTTTCCAGGGCCAGGGCCGCCAGGTCATTGTTCACCCGGCAGAACCGCTCGCCGTACATTCCGTCGTGGTTCTCCTTGGTGCGGACCTCGGGCCGGACCGGGGTGATGGACTGGACATAGATGACCGCATCGGGCAGAGCCTGGCGGATCATATCCAGCATCCGGCCATAGTAGGAGAGGAAGCCCGAATAATCGGTGTCCCGGGTGAGGACGTTGGTGCCCAGCAGGATATAAACCGCCTTGGGCTGGCTGGCCACCAGGGCCTCCATGGGAATCTCGGTCTGGCCGTCCACCCGGGTACAGGTTGTCCCGTTGACCACTGCGTTGGGGCCCACCCCGCGGTAGGCACAGTAGTGGGCGTTAGGCAGCCCGGTGTCATAGATCTGGAACCCCTGGGTCAGGCTGTCGCCCAAAAACGTCACGTCGTTGAAATAGCTCAGATCCACCGGCTCCCCCTCGTTCTTCGGCAGGGACGCCAGCCGGAAATCCATCGCCGTAGAGCCGTCGGCCAGAGTTTGGACCACCAGCCCCTCCTGCCGGGTGTAGTCGAGGGTGCTCCAGTCGCTGCTGGGCAGCGTCCGGGCCAGCAGAGTCTGTTCCGCCTGGGCCGAGTGGAGCCGCACCGGGAAAAACCGGCGCCACAATAACGCCAGCATCACCAGCAGCAGCAGCACCAAAAACAAAGCTGCCGACATAAACATTCTGCGCCAGCGCCGGTGCAGCACCCGGCGACGATATTCCTGATAATCCGCCATGGCAGACAAACCTCCTTTGGGGGGTGGGGGCCGGCTGCGCCGGGGCACAGCCGGCCCGCCCGGTCTTAGTATAACCATTATACAGCACCCCCCGGTACCCTTCAAGAGATAAGGAAAAACTTCACAGTCTGCCCAGCGGCGGGCCAAATTTAAGTTTGTATTACTCTTTGTTTTATGTTATACTAGAAAAGAATCTTTATGACAGGGAGGTTTTTTCGATGCCATTTACTCCGAAATTGACTTATAAAGGCAAGCCCCTGGTCCGCAAGGACAACGAGCTGTATTACGGCAAGATGACCGATCCGTATGTGCTCTACCTGCAGATTTTAACCACGGCCTCCATGGGCGACCAGCAGGTAGCCGACAAAGTGCATCTGATGCTGCTCTCCACCGACACCACCAAGGCCCCGCAGGAGCGCATCGCCCGCCAGACCACCAAGCACGGCCTGTACAACGCGCTGGACATCGGCGGCATCTGGCTGGAAAAAGCCATCAAATCCTCGCAGCCTGCCAAATAAACCAGAAGAACCCCTGCCAAACGGCAGGGGTTCTTTTTTGTGGGTTTTGTTGCAAGGCGGAGGAATTACTCCTCGGTGACCTCCAGCTCCAGGGGCTGGCCACAGCCGGAGCAGAAGGCCTTGCCCTCCATGAGGGTATCCTCGTCCAGGACCGTTACGGCGCCGCAGCTGGGGCAGGTGACCTCATAGCGGGCCGGCTCCTCGTCGGCCTCCTCGGCTTCTTCCTCGTCCTCGTCGTCCGGGGCCAGGGCAATCTCAAAAGATTTGCCGCAGCTGGTGCAGAAGGCCTCGCCCTCTTCCAGATCTTCCTCGGTCACATAGACGGTCTCGCCGCAGTGGGGGCAATCCACCTCATAGCAGGGGTCGGTGGAATCGTCATCCTCGTCGTCCTCGTCCTCATCCTCGTAGAGGTCGGCTTCCAGATCCTCCACCTCGTTGCACAGAGCATCCACATCGTCGTACACCTGGCTGAGGTCGTCGTCGATCTCATGGATGGACGCGGCCATCTCGCCCAGCAGTTCGCTCATCGCCCGGATGATTTTGCCCTCCTTGGTGGAGTCATCCACGCCCAGGCCCTCGATCAGCCCCTTCAGATAGGCAGCCTTTTCGGTCAGTTCCATACTCTGTTCCTCCCAAAAAAGTGATTGATTTTAAAAAACCGGGCAGACGGCACCCCGTCGGCCCGGTTCGGGATTCCAATTAGACGCGCTCCATATACTCGCCGGTGCGGGTGTCGATGCGGATGACGTCGCCCTCGTTGATGAACAGGGGCACGCGCAGCTCTGCACCGGTCTCCACAGTAGCGGGCTTCAGGGTGTTGGTGGCGGTGTTGCCGCGGACACCCGGCTCGGTAGCGGTGACGGTCAGCTCGATGAAGTTGGGGATCTCAACGCTGAAGACCTTGCCCTTGTAGCTCAGCAGCTTGCAGACCTCGTTCTCCTTGCAGAACTTGAAGTTATCGGGCACATCGGAGGCGTTGACGGGGATATCGTCGTAGGTCTCGTTGTCCATGAAGTGGTACAGATCGCCGTCAGCGTAGCTGTAGGTGACGTCCTTGCGCTCGATGAAAGCCTGGGGGAACTTAGCGGTCGGGTTGTAGCTGGTCTCAACCACAGAGCCGGTAATCACGTTCTTGGTCTTGGTGCGAACAAAGGCAGCGCCCTTGCCGGGCTTGACGTGCTGGAACTCAACGACCTGAAGAACCTGGCCGTCCTGCTCAAAGGTCACGCCATTGCGAAACTCGCCTGCAGAAATCATACGGAATTCCTCCATTAAGTGTTAGTGTCTGATGCTTACGCATATCTTAATTTATTTTACCCAATCACGCTCGGTTTGGCAAGGGGTTTGGGCAAAAAAGCGGGAAAAGCAGCATTCCTTCAACCCTTTAAAGCGGCCCGGTAGAGCGCCTGCATGGTCTGGGCGTCCTCGGCCTGGGTACCGGCGCTCTCACAGATCACCACTGGCTCCAGCCCCCGCTGGGCCAAAAGCTCCATCAGGGGCTCAGGCTCGGGGCCGAACTGGGTCTCGGCAAAGGTCCAGTGGCGTTTTTCGCCCCCGGCGGAATACTCAATGCGGGAGAAGTGGACATGGAACCGGGCGGCCCGCTCATCCCCCAGGGCCTCGCCCAGCCTGTCCAGGATGGCGGCGTAGTCCGCTTTGGTCTGGATGCCCCCCAGGGTGCGGGCGTTCAGGTGCCCGAAGTCGATGCAGGGGGTGATCCGTTTGTCCACCCCGCAGAGGGCCAGCACTTCTTCCAGGGTGCCCAGCTGGCCGATCTTTCCCATGGTCTCAGGGCAGAGGGTCATATCCCCATAGCCCGCCTCGTCCAGGGCCTCCACGGCCCGGCGCATGGTGTCCAGGGCTTTTTCCAGGGCGGCCTCCCGGCTCTGCTTGCCGCAGCTGCCCGAGTGGAAGATCACCCGGCGGCCTCCCAGGGCCCGGCAGACCTCGCAGCTCTGGAGCAGATAGTGGATGCTGTTGAGACGCTTCTCCTCCTCCAGGCTGGACATGCTGATATAATAGGGCGCGTGGACGCTGAAGAGGATCCCCCTCTCCCGGGCGGCAGCGGCCATCTTGCCGGCCTTTTCCACCCCCAGGCGGACGCCGTGGCCGCACTGGTACTCGAAAGCGTCCAGCCCCATCCCGGCGGTATAGGCGGGGATGTCCAGGCTGGTCTTGTACCCCTGGGCGGCGAAGCTGTCGCTCTCGCCGGCGGTGCCGAATCGAATCTTCCAGTCTGTTCCGCTCACAGCAGCTTCCCTCCCCGGTCGTAGTACTCCTGCCAGTGGCGGCGCTCCCATTTGCGTTTCAGCTTGACCTGGGGGCCGATGTCCGGGCCCCGGGGCACCACCATAAAGGCCGGGATGCCGTAGAGGGCCGCGGCCAGCCGGTCACAGTAGAGCTGGTCCCCCACCATGGCCATCTGCTTCCGGGGCACCCCCAGCCGTCGCCGGGCCACACGCAGGCCCAGGGTCAGAGGTTTGGCCGCCCTGCAGACGTATTGCATGCCCAGCTTTTTGGCGAAGGGCGCCACCCGCTTGGGAGCGCCGTTGGAGACCAGGGTCAGACCGATGCCGGCGGCTTTCATTTCTTCCAGCCAGGCGGCCACATCATCCGTCAGCTCCTGGCTGCCGTCGCCGGTGAGGGTGTTGTCAATGTCCAGCACCAGGGCGGTGATTCCCTTTTCGGCCAGAAAGGCCGGGGTGATGCGGGTGACGTCCTTGAAAACATATTCCGGGGTAATCAGCATAGAGATAAGCTCCTTCCAGACTGTGGGGCTTAGAAACAAAAATGGGAGAACCTGAACAGGTTCTCCCACATCGGCGTTAGCAACGCGAAGGATCTAAAAGCAACGAAGGGTTCAATTACTTGAACTTGCGCTTGCGGGCTGCTTCAGACTTCTTCTTGCGGCGAACAGAGGGCTTCTCGTAAGCCTCGCGCTTACGAACCTCTGCGAGCACACCGCTGCGAGCAGTGCTGCGCTTAAAGCGACGCAGTGCGCTTTCCAGCGACTCGCCCTCTTTAACACGAATTTCCGACATCTTATTCCCTCCCTTGGACCGTGAGGCAGGAATTTCGTTGTTACATGGTAACTAACAGTAGACAGTATAGCGCATTTTCTTTGGTTCGTCAACCTTTTTGGAAAGATTTTTGGAGTATAATTTTAAAAATTCCGTGAACGATCCGGGGCGATGCGCTTAGCCCTTGGCAGCCAGGTTCACCAGGCGGCCCTTGACGTAAATTTCCTTGACCAGGGTCTTGCCCTCCAGGGCGGCAGCCACGGCGGGGTCGGCCTTGGCGGCAGCGATGGCGGCCTCCGAGGTCACGTCGGCGGGCACCTTCAGGCGGGCCTTGACCTTGCCGTTGACCTGGACGGCGATCTCCACCATGGCCTCGACGCACTTGGCCTCCTCGTAGGTGGGCCAGGGGTAGTAGGCCAGCTGCTCATTGTGGCTGTGGCCCAGCTTCTCCCACAGCTCCTCGGTCATGTGGGGAGCGAAGGGGTTCAAAAGCTGAACCAGGGTCTCGAACTCGGCCTTGGTGGCGCCGCCGTTGTCGTACAGGGCGTTCACCAGGGTCATCATTTGGGCGATGGCGGTGTTCATCTTCAGGCCCTCGATGTCGGCGCTGACCTTCTTGATGGTCTGGTGCATCAGGGTCTCGATCTCGGGGCGGTAGCCCTCGCCGGGGACCAGCTTCTCAGACAGAGCCCAGACGCGGTCCAGGAACCGGTTGCAGCCCGCGATGGCGGAAGTCTGCCAGGGGGCAGCCTGCTCGAAGTCGCCCATGAACATCTCATACAGACGCATGGTGTCGGCGCCGTAGGTGTCCACCACCTCGTCGGGGTTGATGACGTTGCCCAGGCTCTTGGACATCTTGACGATGGGGTGGCGGACCATCTCACCGTACTTCTCCTCCAGGGCCTTTTCGGCGGCCTTCTGGCTGCCGTACTGGGCCAGCAGCTGCTCCTTCTCCTCGGCGGGCAGGTTGACAAAGCTGTGGGGGTTCAGGCCCAGGATCATGCCGTGGGCCGTCCGCTTCTGGTAGGGCTCGGCAGTGGGAACCACACCGATGTCATAGAGGAACTTGTGCCAGAACCGGCTGTACAGCAGGTGCAGGGTGGTGTGCTCCATGCCGCCGTTGTACCAATCCACCGGGGACCAGTACTCCAGGGCCTCCTTGGAGGCCAGGGCGTCCTCGCAGTGGGGGTCCATATACCGCAGGAAGTACCAGGAGGAGCCAGCCCACTGGGGCATGGTGTCGGTCTCGCGGGTGGCGGGGCCGCCGCAGCAGGGGCAGGTGGTCTTGACCCAGTCGGTGTGGCGGGCCAGGGGGCTCTCGCCGTCGGGGCCCGGCTCAAAGTCGGTGATGTCGGGCAGGGTCAGGGGCAGGCTGCTCTCGGGCAGGGGCTGCCAGCCGCACTTCTCGCAGTAGACCATGGGGATGGGCTCGCCCCAGTAACGCTGGCGGCTGAACACCCAGTCACGGAGCTTGTAGTTGACCTTCTCGCGGCCCTTGCCGGTCTCTTCCAGCCAGGCCACCATCTTGGCCTTGGCGTCGGTGACGGACAGGCCGTCCAGGAAACCGGAGTTCACCAGGGTGCCGGTGGCCACGTCGGTAAAGGCGGCCTCATCGAGGTTCGAGGGGGTCTCGCCCTTGACGACCTCCACGATGGGCAGGCCGAACTTCTTGGCGAACTCCCAGTCGCGGGTATCGTGGGCGGGCACGGCCATGATGGCGCCGGTGCCGTAGGTGGCCAGGACGTAGTCCGAGATGAAGATGGGGATCTCGGTCTCGTTCACCGGGTTGATGCCCCGGACGCCCTCCAGCTTGACGCCGGTCTTTTCCTTGTTGATCTCGGTGCGCTCAAAGTCGCTCTTGCGGGCGGCCTCGGCCTGGTAGGCCTTGACCTCGTCGGCATTTTTGATGACGCCCTTTTCCAGCCACTCCTTGACCAGCTTGTGCTCGGGGGAGACGACCATGTAGGTGGCGCCGAACAGGGTGTCGCACCGGGTGGTGTAGACGGTCAGGGTATCGCCGGAGGTGGTGGTGAAGTTGACCTCGGCGCCGTAGCTGCGGCCGATCCAGTTCTTCTGCTGGGTGGCCACCCGCTCGATGTAATCCAGGCCGTCCAGGCCGTCGATCAGCTTGTCGGCGTACTCGGTGATCTTGAGCATCCACTGGCTCTTGACCCGGTGGACCACCTCGCTGCCGCACCGCTCGCAGACGCCGTTGACCACCTCTTCGTTGGCCAGAACGCACTTGCAGCCGGTGCACCAGTTGACGTTCATTTCCTTCTTGTAAGCCAGGCCGTGCTTGTACAGCTGGAGGAAGATCCACTGGGTCCACTTGTAGTAAGAGGGGTCGGTGGTGTTGACCTCGCGGTCCCAGTCGAACGAGAAGCCCAGGGCCTTGAGCTGGCTGCGGAAGTGGTCCACATTCTGCTTGGTCACGATGGCCGGGTGGATGTGGTTCTTCATGGCGAAGTTCTCGGTGGGCAGGCCGAAAGCGTCCCAGCCCATGGGGTACAGGACGTTGTAGCCGCACTGACGGCGCTTGCGGGAGACCACGTCCAGCGCAGTATAGCTGCGGGGGTGGCCCACATGCAGGCCCGCGCCGGAGGGGTAGGGGAACTCCACCAGGGCGTAGAATTTGGGCTTTTTGTGGTCGATCTCGGCGTGGAAGGTCTTTTCGTCTTCCCAGACCTTCTGCCACTTGGCCTCAACGGCCTTGTAATCGTATTTCATCTCGTTATCAGCTCCAGACTTTTTTCTATCACTGCGGCAGGGGCTGCCCCGCCGCAACCCAAACCCGCCGCCAGAAAGGCGGCGGGGAGGAATTCGTTTTTTTCTTTTCGGGGCGCGGGGGTTATTCCGCAGCGCCCTCCTCGGGCTTGAGGTAGGCGGAAATATCCACCGGCTCGCCGTCTGCCCACAGGTGCTCCAGATCGTAATAGGTGCGGGTGTTGGGCACGAACACATGGACAATCACGCTGGAATAATCCAGCAGCACCCAGTTTTTGGAGTCAAAGCCCTCGGTGTTGTAGGGCTTGATCCCCCGCTGGGAGAGCTGGTAGTCCACCTCATCGGCCAGCGCCGCCACCTGGGTGGTGGAGGTGCCGGAGGCGATGACGAAATAATCGGTCAGAACGGTCAGATCCTCGACCTTGAGCACCCGCACGTCCTGGGCTTTTTTGCCGTCCAGGATCTTGGCGATCTCAATGGCAAGGGTTTTGCTGTCAATCTGCTTTTCCATTTGTGTTGCTCCTTGTCATGTTCAGCAAATGTACCGGCGCCCCCAGGGCGGCCGGGATAAGCGGGGTTTACGGCTGGCCGCCTGCGGCCTGGCCGTCGGTGGTCACAGCGCCCTCCACGTCGGTGTTGCCCTCCAGGATGGCGTCGTCGGCCTCTTTATCCAGCTGACCCACAAACTGCACATTGGCGTTGGTGGAGTAGCTGCCGTGGGGCCAGTCGTCGGTGCAGAGGTTGAGCTCCTCGGCGCTCACCGGCCCGGTATAGTTGCGGAAATAAGTGTTCAGCAGCTCGGCGATGGAGCCAGCGTCCGGCACCACGCAGGAGTAACCCGCGAAGCTGTCGGTGGCGCCCACATAGGGGATATCCCCGCCCATGAACACCGGGGTCTGGGCCATCATGATGTTGGCGCTGTCAATCTTGAGGAAGGACATGGCCAGCTTGCCCAGGGTGACCAGATCCATATCGGTGTGGATATAGTTATTGAAGATAATGGGCATCTGGTTGAGGATATCGGTGGCCGACATGGACCGCGCCCGCTTGAACAGGCCCGCGTAGAAATACCGCTGCATGTTCAGCCGGTCGATGTCCGAGTTCTGGTAGCCCTCGCCGTGGCGGTTGCGGACGAAGAACTCCGCCGATGCGCCGTCCAGGTTGCGGTACCCCTGCGCCAGGAAGCTGCCCGCAAACTCCATATCGTGGGGGATATAGACCTCGATGCCGCCGAAGTTGTCCACCACCTCTTTGAGGGCCTGCATGTCGATGGTGACATAGTAGTCGATGGGCAGCTTGTACTGGTCGTAGATGACCTCCGCCAGGGCGGCGATGCTGCCGCCATTGGACAGGGCCACCGAGTTGATCTGGTAGTTGGAGGCGGCATAGGTCTTGCCGCTGGAGAGGGTGACGGTGCGGTTCTTGGTAGTCACCAGGGTATTGCGGGGAATTTGGAGCATCCGCAGCGCCCCGCCCTTGATGTCGAACTGGCAGTAGAGGATCATATCCGTCATGCCGTCGTTGCTGGTGGGGTCGTCGGAGTAGTTGCGGCCCTCTTCATAGTCCAGGCCGCAGACCAGGATGTTTACCACATCCCCCTTGTACTCCTCGATGGTCTGGATCTCCTCAACAATGGAGGGCGCGTCCGACTCGGGGCGGATGCTCTCCTCCACCCGGGCCACATACTGCACCGCGTAGACCACCGCGCAGGAAACCACCGCGATCACCGCCAGGGTGACCGCCAGCGGCACCCAGCGGGGGCTGCGTTTCTTCTTGCGCCGACGGCGCGGGGGTTCGCCGCCGCTGCGGCCCCGGCCCGGCCCGCCCCGAGGCGAGCCTGCGCCCCCGGCTGGGGCGTAGGAGCCGCCCAGCGACCGGTCTGTCTTGATGTGACGCGGCGTTTCACTCATGGTTTTGTGTCCTCCAGATCTTTTGTATTCCGCCGGGCAGCCCGGCGGGCGCCCGGATCTTTTGCGTCATACGCATTAGTATAACATTCCCGGGCAGAATCCGCAATCGGTTTTCGCGGCCGGGCGGCAAAAACCCCGCCCTCTCAGCGCGCGGCCGGCGCGAATGTACGTTTCAAATCTTCATAGGTCCGGGCCGACATGGGGTCCACCGGCTTGCCCGAGCGGATCACATACCCCACCGTCTGTTCCAGTGCCGAGAGCATGGCCTCGTCCAGGTCCACCATCTCCAGCCTCCGCAGTTCCTCGACCCCCTCCCAGCTGCGCTCGGCGCTGGTCATGTCGGCCAGGAAGATAATTTTATCCAGCGCCCCCATGCCGGGTTTGCCGGTGGTGTGGCAGCCGATGGCCGAGAGCACCGCCTCGTCGGTGATGCCCCACTCGGTCCGGGCCAGGATGGCCGCGCAGATGCCGTGCCAGACCGGGGCGGGCCGGTTCTCGGCGTCCTCGGCCAGGTCCGGGTGGCTGCGCAGCAGCTCCAGCTGCCGGGCGGCGGGCATCTCCTTGGCGGTGTCGTGGAGCAGGGCCGCCAGGGCGGCCTGGTCCGGGTCTACGCCATAGTGTTTGGCCATCTTGACGGCCATCTTCTTTACGTTCAGGGTGTGTTCAAAGCGCTTGTCCCCCATCCGGCTCCGGGCGAGGGCTTTCGCCTCTTTCAGATCCATCTTCCATTCCCCCTTGGATGTTTTCAGTTCACCGGTAAAGCCCGTCGCGGCGGATCACCTGCCGCACTTCCTCAGGCAGGGCCTCGGCGCACTCCTCCCCCGCTGCCAGCCGGGCCCGCAGCTGACTGCTGGCCATGGGCAGCGCCTGCACCGGCGCAAAGAGGATCCGCCCGCCCATGGGGTCCAGCCGCCGGGCGGCGGCGTGGAGGGTCATGTCGTCCCCGATCTCCCGGCTGACCACCACCAGACGGGCCAGATGCAGGATATCCTGCCAGCGGTACCACTCGTCAAAGGTACGCAGCATATCGCTGCCCACTGCGAGATAGAGCTCCGCCCCCGGGTAAGCCTGGGTCAGCATTTCCAGGGTCAGGACGGTGTAGTTCCGCCGCCCGGCCTCGGCCTGGTCGATCTCCCACCGGCTGACTTCCAGCCGGGGCACCACGGGGTTCGGCCCCTGGGCCAGAGCGTAAAAGCAGCGGCACATCTCCAGCCGGAGATCCGCCGGGGTGGCGCTGGCCCGCTTGTGGGGGGGCACCCCGGCGGGCATCACCACCACCTGATCCGGCGCCACCCGCGCCGCCGCCGCGGCCAGATTGTTTAAATGGCCGTTGTGGGGCGGGTCGAAGGTGCCGCCGTAGAGCAGCAGCCTCATTTCAGAAGATCGGCGTAGGCGCTGTCCTTCTTTTTCTGGAGGTACAGCACGAACTTGGAGCCGATGACCTGGACGCAGTCGGCGCCGGTGGCCTCGGCCAGCAGGATGGAAGCCTCCCGGGCGTTGTACATGCTGTTTTCCAGCACTTTCACTTTAATCAGTTCCCGGGCGGCCAGGCAGTCCTTGACGCCCTGGATCAGGGTCTCGTCGATTTCGCCCTTGCCCACCTGGAAAACAGGCTCCATGGTATTTGCTTTGCCGCGCAGAATCGCGCGCTGTTTGCTCGTCAGCATAAGAATTCTCCTCTAGTTTTGATCGAATGGATTGATTTTATTTACTTTTCAGCCAGAAAGCCCGGCAGCCGGGCTTCCAGCTGTTCCATGGCCCGGCCCCGATGGCTGATGGCGTCCTTTTCGTCGGGGGTCAGCTGGGCATAGCTGCGGCCCTCGGTGTTGGGGCGCTTGCCCCCCGGCACGCCGCACTCGTCGGGGATAAAAAGCGGGTCGTATCCGAACCCGTAATCCCCCGCCAACCGCTCAAAGGCCACCCGGCCCGGGCACTCCCCCAGGCAGGTCAGGCTCCGGCCGTCCGGCAGCATCAGGCAGACCGCCGAGACGAATTTGGCCCCCCGCTGCCCGGCGGGGACGTTCGCCATTTCGGCCAGGAGTTTATCGTTGTTAGCCTCATCGTCCCCGTGGCGGCCGCAGTACCGGGCGCTGTACACCCCCGGCGCGCCCCCCAGGGCCTCCACACAGAGGCCGGAGTCATCCGCTACGGTGGGCAGGCCGCTGGCCTTGCAGAGGGTCTCAGCCTTGATCTTTGCATTTTCGGCAAAGGTGGTGCCGGTCTCCTCCGGTTCCAGATCCAGGGCCAGCTCTTTCTGGCTCAGGACCTGGTGGCCCTGGGCCTCGAGAATCCGGCGCAGCTCCTTGAGCTTGCCGGGGTTGCCGGTTGCAGCACAGATTTTCATGGTGCAGCTCCTCCTTTTACTGCCGGGGCAGAAGTTCCTCGGCAAAGCTGGCGGGATCGAAGGGGATCAGATCGTCGATCCCCTCGCCCACCCCGATAAACCGGACCGGCAGGCCCAGACGCTGCTTGACCGCCACCACGCAGCCGCCCTTGGCGGTGCCATCCAGCTTGGTCAGGATGACGCCCGAGGCGTTGGCGGCTTTGCAGAACTCCCGGGCCTGGCTGATGGCGTTCTGGCCGGTGATGGCGTCCAGCACCAGCAGGGTTTCGAGACTCGCCTCGGGGGCGGCCTTGTGGACGCTGCGGCTGATCTTGGCCAGCTCCGCCATCAGGTTGGCCTTGTTGTGCAGGCGGCCCGCCGTGTCGGCGATGACCATATCGTAGCCCCGGGCCTGGGCGGATTTGACGGTGTCGAAGATGACCGCCGCCGGGTCTGCGCCCTCGCCGGCCTTGACGATGGGCACCCCGGCCCGGCCCGCCCAGATGTCCAGCTGTTCGCTGGCTGCGGCGCGGAAGGTATCGCCCGCTGCCAGCATGACCTTGCGGCCCTGGCTGCGGTAGTAGTTGGCCAGCTTTGCGATGCTGGTGGTCTTGCCCACCCCGTTGACCCCGATGACCAGGATCACCGCCGGATGGCCGTCCAGCTCCATATCCCCGAAGGGCTCCATCTCTTCCCGCAGGATCTCCCGCAGGGCATCCATGGCCTGGGGGCCGGTCTTGAGGTGCTGGTTTGCCACCTCACGGCGGAGCCGCTCCACCAGACGCAGGGCCATGTCGGCGCCCACATCGGCCAGGATCAGCTGTTCTTCCAGATCGTCGTAGAGATCGTCGGTGATCTCGGCCCCGGTGAGGGTGTTGAAGATATTGCCCCAAAAACCCGTGCGGGTCTTTTTGAGGCCGTTCTGCATTTTGTCTTTATTTCTGCCAAACAAACCCATAGTGGTCTCCTGTTTGTTTTCTCAAAGTAATACGTATGGCGGCAATTTTTCAGTTTTATGGTATCAGGAAATCAGGGTCGCGTCAACCTGTTCCAGATCCAGTTTCAGAAGTTTCGAGATGCCGTCCTCCTGCATGGTCACCCCGTAGAGCACGTCGGCGGCCTCCATGGTGCCCCGGCGGTGGGTGATGACGATGAACTGGGTTTTATCGCTGATCCGCCGCAGATACTGGGCAAAGCGGGTGACGTTGGCGTCGTCCAGCGCGGCCTCGATCTCGTCCAGGATGCAGAAGGGCGCGGGGTTGACCGCCAGAATCCCGAAATAGATGCTGATGGCCACCAGGGCCCGCTCGCCGCCCGAGAGAGCTTCCAGGTTTTTGATGACCTTGCCCGGCGGGGCCACATGGATCTCGATGCCCCCAGTCAATACGTCCTCGGGGTCCTCCAGGGTGAGATGGGCCTCGCCCCCGCCGAACAGCTCCCGGAAAGTCTGGCTGAAGTGCTCGTTGATGGCCCGGAAACTGTCGGAGAAGATCTCCCGCATCTGGCCGCTGAGTTCGGCAATCATCCGGGTCAGACGGTTTTTGCTCCCCTCCACGTCCTCGACCTGGGCTTTCAGGGTGTCGTACCGCTGTTTGACCTCTTTGTACTCCTCCACCGCGCCCACATTGACGCTGCCCAAGGCCCGGATGCTGCCCCGCACCTCGGCCACCTGGGCCCGCAGGGCGGGCAGGCTGGTATAGTCCACACAGAGAGCCTCGGCCCCGGTGAGGGTGAGCTGATATTCGTCCCACAGGCGGGCGATGCTCTGGTCGTACTCGGCCTCGGCGGCGGTTTTCCGCTCCGAAAGACGCGCCATCTCCCGGGCCAGCTCCTCCCGGCTCTCGGCGGCGTGGCGGGCGGCTATCTGGGCCTCGGTCTCTGCCTTCTGGCGTTCCAGCCGCTGCTGGGTACTCTGGCGGATGGCGGCCTCTTTTTCCTGGATGGCCGCCCGGCTGGCCTCGTTTTCCTGCCGGATGGCCTGGATGGCGGCCCGGCTGGCTTCGTTCTGGGCTTCCTGGGCCCGGATGCTCTCCTCGAGCCCGGCCCGGCGGGCGTCCTGTTCCTGGGTGTGCTGCCGGGCCGCTTCGATCCGGCTGCGGCAGAGCTCGGCGTCCTTCTGCCGGGCCAGCTGTTCCAGCCGTTTGGCCGCCAGCTGTTCCGCCAGGCGGCTCCGGGCGGCTAAGAAGCCGTCGTCCCCCTGGGCCAGCCGGGTGAGCTGATCGGAGAGGTCTTGAATCTCTTCTTCCAGCTTTTTGCAGAGGGCTTCGGCCTTTTCGGCAGCCGCCGTCTGGGCGGCTGCCTGGTTTTCCAGGGCGGCGATCTCCCCGGCCCGCTGGCGGGCGGTTTCCCGTGCCTCAGCGAGAGCGGCGGTCAGCCGCTTCTGTTCCGCCTCGGCCCGGACCCGGTCGCCCCCGGCGGTGATCTGCTCGCTGCTGGTGGCGGTCAATTCCGCGGCCAGGGCATCCGCCTGGGCCTTACACTCGTCGGTGCGGTCCTGGGCGGCGGCGTAGTCTTTTTCCAGCCGGGCAATCTGGCTGTGGAGCTGTTCAATCTCCTGTTTTCGGGTGAAAAGCCCCGCCGACCGCTGGACGCTGCCGCCGGTGAAGCTGCCCCCCGCGTTGATGACCTGGCCGTCCAGGGTGACCACCCGGTTCCGGTAGCCGAGGGAGCGGGCGACCTTGGAGGCTTCGTTGATCTCCTCCACCACCACGATCCGGCCCAAGAGGTTCGAGACAATGTTCTGGTACCGCTTGTCCGCCCCGACCAACTCACTGGCCAGACGGGCGGTGCCGGTTAGCTGCCCCCGGAATACCCCGGGCTGGACGGTGTCCAGCGGCAGGAAGGTGGCCCGGCCTGCGCCGTCGGCCCGGAGCATGGCGATGGCTGCTTTGGCGGCGGCCTCGTTCTCCACCACGATATTTTGGAGCGCCCCCCCGAGGGCGGTTTCCACCGCCACTTCGCAGCCGGGCTCCACCGTAAGGATGGAGGACACCGGCCCAATGATTCCCCGCAGGCGGCGGCTGGCGGCAGCCCGCATGACGGCTTTGACCGAGTTCTGGTAGCCGTCCATGTTTTTTTCCAGCTCCCGGAGGACGGCCAGCCGCTGGGAGGCGCCATCCAGGGCCCGGCTCAGTTTCTGCTCGGCCTCGTCGGCCTGGGCCAGATGATTTTTCCGGGTTTGGAGTTTCAGTTCAAGCCCCGCCCGGATGTTGGCCAGCCGCTTTTCGTTCTCGGCCAGCAGGGTCAGATATTTTTCGGTGTCGGCCAAGGTTTCTTCCAGCTCGGCCCGCTGGGCGGCCCCGGCGGCGGCGCTCTCCCGCAGGGCGGGCAGCCGCTCCCGGGCGGCAGAGGCGGCAGCCTCGGCGGCAGCGGCGGCCACCCGGGCCTCGGTCTGGCGGGCGGTCTTTTCGGCAAGGGCGGCCCGCAGTTTCTCCTGCCGGGTGCCCGAGGCGGCGGTCTCGGTCTGGATCTCCTCCAGCTTTTGGCTCAAGGCCTCGATCTCAGCGGAAAGGGCCTCGGCTTCCTGTTCCAGCCGCTGGGCCTGAGCCTGGGCCTTTTCCAAGGCATCGGCCTCAGCCGCCTGGGCGGCGGCCCCTTCGTTCAGCTCGGCTTGCAGGCTCTCAATGTTCCGCAGGCCGTGTTCGATGTCGTTTTCCAGCACCGCCACCCGGCTCTCGCTGGCGCTGATCTGCTCGGTGATACTGCGGATATCCCCATTCAGGCGCTCGACGGCCACGGTCAGCCGCTGCGCCTGCATCCGGATCTCCTCAGCCTCCTGCTGAGCAGCTTTTTCGGCCCGGTCGAACCGCTGGTACTCGGCCTCGGCGGTCTCATAGTCCCGCTGCTGGCGGCGGGCGTTCTCCCGGGCGGCGTGGACTTCCTCCACCCAGAGGGTCACCTCCAGGCTTTTGCGCCGGGCGGCCAGTTTTAAAAACTTTTCCGCCTTCTGGCTCTCCTTTTCCAAAGGGCCCACCCGGCTTTCCAGCTCGTCCAGGATATCCCGCAGCCGCTCCAGATTTTCCTGAGCGGCGGCCAGGCGGCGCTCGGCCTCGTTTTTGCGGTAGCGGTATTTGGCGATGCCGCAGGCTTCCTCAAAGATCTCCCGCCGCTCGGCCCCTTTGGCCGCCACGATCTCGGCGATCCGGCCCTGGCCGATGATGGAATAGCCGTCCCGGCCGATGCCGGTGTCCAGCAAGAGCTCGTAGACATCTTTCAAACGGCAGACCTTGCCGTTGATGCTGTACTCGCTCTCGCCGGAGCGGTAATACTTCCGCCCGATGGTGACCTCCTCGGCGTCCAGGTCCAGGGCGTGGTCGCGGTTGTCCACCGTCAGGCGGACCGAGGCATAACCCATGGCCCCCCGGCGGCGGGTGCCCCCGAAGATGACATCCTCCATCTTGCCGGCGCTCCGCAGCTCCCGGGTGCTGGTCTCGCCCAGCACCCAGCGGACCGCGTCCGACAGGTTCGACTTGCCCGAGCCGTTGGGCCCCACCACCCCGGTGACCCCTGCGCCGAAGGTGATTTTGACTTTATCCGGGAAACTCTTGAATCCCTGGATCTCCAGCGCTTTTAATACCATTTCAGCGTTCCTTAATCACGCCCAGCAGCTTGAGGGCCTCCCGGGCGGCGTGCTGCTCGGCCATTTTTTTGCTGCGGCCCTCGCCCCGGGCCACACAGTCGGAGTTGAACCGCACCGCCACCACGAAGTGCTTGTCGTGGTCGGGGCCGGATTCCTGCTCCACCACATAGCTCAGCTTTTCCTCGGGGTTCTGCTGGACAATCTCCTGCAAACGGGTCTTGTAGTCGGCCTCGGCGTGCTTGCGCTCAGTGATGAAGGGCAGGATGAAACTCCGGGCCACCTCCATCCCGCCGTCCAGATAGAGGGCGGCGATCAGCGCTTCAAAGGCGTCCGAAACGACGCTGGGCCGGGTGCGGCCGCCGCACCGCTCTTCCCCCTTGCCCAGGCGGAGGTAGTCCCCCAGGCCGATCTCCTGGGCGAACTGGAACAGGGCCCCCTCGCTGACCAGGCTGGCCCGGATGCGGGTCAGATCGCCCTCGGGCCGGTCGGCGTAGGCGTGGAAGAGATAGTCCGCCGAGACGATCTGGAGCACACTGTCCCCCAGAAACTCCAGCCGTTCGTTGTGCTGCACCCGGGTGCGGCTCTCGTTGGCGTAGCTGGTATGGGTCAGGGCCGTGGTGAGCAGCTCGGGGTTCTTAAAGGTATATCCGATGATTTTTTCCAGTGGATGACGCATGGTGTTTGCTCCCTTTCCGGCGCGGGGCAGCCCGAGGGCCGCCCCGCTGTATGTGGCTTATTCCCCGGCCGACTGGGCGGCCAGCTCGTCCAGTGCGGCCTGCATGGTGCCGCACAGATCGTTGTCCACACAGATCTTGGCCTGGCGGATGGCATTCTTGATGGCCTTCGCCTTGGAGGAGCCGTGGGCCTTGATCACCGGCTGCCGCGCGCCCAGGAAGGGTGCGCCGCCGTATTCCTCGCTGTCCATCTTCTTTTTCAGGTCAGCCACCCCGCTGCGGAGCAGGAGATACGCCAGCTTGCTGCCCACATTGGCCATAAACATCTCCTTGAGCATCCCTAGGATCATCTTGGCCACGCCCTCGGTGAGCTTGAGGATGACATTGCCGGTGAAGCCGTCGCAGACCACCACGTCCACGTCGCCATTGGGCACATCCCGGGGCTCAATGTTGCCCACGAAGTTAATGCCCGGGGTGGTCTTGAGCAGCTGATGAGCCTCCCGCAGGACGGGAGTGCCCTTGCTCTCCTCGGCGCCGTTGTTGGCCAGGGCCACGGTGGGGTTTTTCCGCCCCTCCACCCGGGCCATATAGCAGGAACCCATGACCGCAAAGGCCGCCAGCATCTCGGGGCGGCACTCCACGTTGGCGCCGCTGTCCAGCAGCATATAGGCCTTATTCTTGGCGGGGATGATGGTGGCCAGGGCCGGGCGCTTGACCCCCCGCAGGGTGCGGACGATCAGGCTGGCGCCCACATGGAGGGCGCCGGTGCTGCCCGCCGAGACAAAGGCGTCGCCCTTGCCCTCTTTCAGCATATTGAGGCCCACCACGATGGAAGAGTCCTTTTTGGTGCGGACGGCCCGGGCGGGCTCATCGCACATCTCGATGTTCTCGGTGCAGTTCACCAGCTGGATGCCGTCCAGAGAAATATTCTTCTCGGCGGCAGCCTTGCGGCAGGCGGCCTCGTCGCCCAGGCCGATGATCTCCACGCCGTATTCCTTGACGGCCTGGGCCGCGCCCTCGAGGTTGGACAGCGGCGCGTTGTCGCCGCCCATCATATCCAGAATAATCTTCATATGCCGTTCCTTTCCGCCTGTTTACAGGCTCTCTTGTGTGGGGGCGTTCTCCTCCACCCACCGCTGGAAGCTGGCCACCGCCCGCTCGGCCTGGGCCATGTACCGCAGCCGTTTGTCCCGGGGGCGGTTTTCCAGCGGGGGCAGGATGCCCATATTGGCCCCCATGGGCTGGAAGTTTCTATTCTCGGTGGTCAGGTGCCGCACCAGAGCGCCGCACATGGTGTCCGCCGGGGGCGGGGGCAGGGTGCGGCCGGTGAGCCGGGCGTAGATGCTCCGGGCTGCCAGCAGGCCGCAGGCCGCGCTCTCCATATACCCCTCAAAGCCGGTGATCTGGCCGGCAAAGAAAACATTGGGGTGCTCCTTGAGGCAGAGCTGGGCCGTCAGCACCCGGGGGGAATCCAAAAAGGTATTCCGGTGCATGACGCCGTACCGGACAAACTCGGCGTGCTCGAGGCCCGGAATCATGGAGAAAACCCGCTTCTGCTCCCCCCACTTGAGGTTGGTCTGGAAGCCCACGATGTTATAGAGGGTGCGCTCCAGATTTTCGGCCCGCAGCTGGACGTTGGCCCAGGGGCGGTGGCCGGTGCGGGGGTCGGTGAGGCCCACCGGACGCAGGGGGCCGTACCGCATGGTATCCGCCCCCCGGGCCGCCATGATCTCGATGGGCATACAGCCCTCGTAAACCGTGACGGTGTCGGCCTTTTTGCCGTGGGCGTCCGGGTCGGGCTGGGCCTGTTCGGCCCCCTCGTCGAAGTCGTGCAAGGGGGCCCGCTCGGCCGAAGCCAGGGCCTCGTAGAACGCCTCGTATTCTGCCTTGTTAAAGGGGCAGTTCAGGTAGTCGGCCTCCCCCCGGCCATAGCGGGAGGCGGCAAAGACCTTGTCGTAGTCCAGGCTCTCGGCGGTGACGATGGGGGCCACTGCGTCATAAAAATGCAGCCGCTCGTCCCCGGTCAGCCGACCGATCTCGTCCGCCAGGGCCCCCTCGGTCAGGGGGCCGGTGGCCACCAGCACCGGCTCGGACTCGTCGATGGAGGTGACCTCCTCCCGGTGAACGGTAATCCCCGGGCAGTCGCAGACCATCCGGGTGACCTCGGCGCTGAACGCGTCCCGGTCCACCGCCAGAGCACCGCCCGCCGCCACCCGGGCGGTCTCGGCGGCCTTCAGGAGCCGGCTGCCCATCCGGCGCATCTCCTCTTTCAGCAGGCCGGAAGCGGAGTCCAGCCGCTCGGCTTTCAGGCTGTTGGAGCAGATCAGCTCGGCGAAGCCCTCGCTTTTATGGGCCGGGGAGAAGTGGACCGGCTTCTGCTCGTAGAGGTCCACCTGGACCCCCTGGCCCGCCAGCCAGAGGGCAGCCTCGCAGCCCGCCAGGCCCGCGCCCAGGACTTTGACATGAAGTTGTGTCTGATTCATTCATTTCACCCGTTGTTCTTGGGCACCGGCATCTCGAAGCCGCAGCCCTCTTTGGCGCAGTAGAGCTTCTGCCCCTTGCGGAACAGAGTCGAGCCGCACTTTTCGCACTTGGTGGCCACCGGGGTATCCCAGGTCATAAAATCGCAGTCGGGGTACCGCTCACAGCCGTAGTAGATCCGGCCCTTGGAGCTCTTCCGCTCCAGCATCCGGCCCTGGCCGCACTTGGGGCAGATGCCGCCGGTGTCCTTCACCAGACGCTTGGTGCCCTTGCACTCGGGGAAGCCGCTGCAGGCCAGGAACTTGCCGTACTTGCCCACCTTGATGACCATGGGGCGGCCACAGAGATCGCACACCTCGCTGGAAGGCTCATCGGGCACCTTGACCTTTTTGCCCTCCATATTCTTCTCGGCGGCTTTCAGGCTGGCGTCGAAGCTCTGGTAGAAGTCGTCCACCGTCTTGCGCCAGTCGGCCTGGCCGCTCTCGACTTTATCCAGGTTTTTCTCCATCTCGGCGGAGAAATCCACGTCCACAATGTGGGGGAACTGTTCCAGCATCAGGCCGTCCACCGTCCGGCCCAGCAGGGTGGGTTTCAGCTTTTTGTTGTCCCGCTCCACATAGCCCCGGTCGATGATGGTGGTGATGATGGGGGCGTAGGTGGAGGGGCGGCCGATGCCGTTCTCTTCCAGCGCCTTGATCAGGGTTGCCTCGGTGTACCGGGCGGGGGGCTGGGTGAACTTCTGCTCGCTCTTGAGCTCCTTTAATTTCAGGACCTGGCCCTGCTCCAGAGGGGGCAGGCTGGTCTCTTTCTTCTCTTTTTCGTCGGTGGCTTCCTCGTACAGGGCGGTGAAGCCGTCGAAGGTCACGGTATAGCCGCTGGCCTTGAACCGGTAATCCCCCGCGTAGACGGTGACCGAGACGGTGTCCTGCTGGCAGTCCGCCATCTGGCTGGCCATAAAGCGGCTCCAGATCATCCGGTAGAGCTTGGCGGTGTCGCCGCTGATGCTCTTGTCCACCTCGTCGGGGGTCAAGCTGGGCACCGAGGGGCGGATGGCCTCGTGGGCGTCCTGGGCGGCGGTGGCGCTGCGGGTCTTCCAGGTACGCTTATAGGGGCAGATATAGGCCTCGCCATAGGCCCCGGCGATATACTCCTTCGCTGCAGCCACGGCCTCGTCCGAGATCCGCAGGCTGTCGGTACGCATATAGGTGATCAAACCCATAGTGCCGTGGCCCGCGATGTCCACGCCTTCGTAGAGGGTTTGGGCGGCCCGCATGGTGCGGGTGGCCGTGAACCCCAGCCGGCGGGAGGCCTCCTGCTGGAGGGTACTGGTGATAAAGGCCGGGGTGGGCTGTTTGGCCCGTTTGCCCCGTTTCAGCTCGCCCACAGTGTACTCCGCGCCCTGGAGCCCAGCCTCAATGGCCCGGGCCTCGGCCTCGGTGCGGGGCAGCAGCTTTTTGCCCGCGGCGTCGGTGGCCAGCCGGGCGGTAAACTTCTTGTTCCCGGCGCCCAGCACGGCGTCCACGTTCCAGTATTCCTCGGGTTTAAAGTTCTCGATCTCTTTTTCCCGGTCGTCGATCAGACGGACAGCCACGCTCTGAACCCGGCCCGCCGACAGGCCCCGCCGGACCTTCCGCCAAAGGAAGGGGCTGAGCTTGTAGCCCACCAGACGGTCCAGCACCCGCCGGGCCTGCTGGGCGTTGAACAGATCCTCGTTGATGGCCCGGGGGTGGGCCATGCCCTCCTGCACGCCCTTCTTGGTGATCTCGTCGAAGGTGATCCGGTTGGGCTGTTTGGGGTCGAGGCCCAGGATGTTGGCCAGGTGCCAGCTGATGGCCTCGCCTTCCCGGTCCGGGTCGGTGGCCAGCAGGACGCCGTCGGCGGCTTTGGCCTTGCTCTTGAGCTCCCGGATCAGTTTTTCCTTGCCCTTGATGCTGATATACTGGGGCGCGTAGCCGTGCTCCACGTCAATGCCCAGCTGGGAGGCGGGCAGGTCCCGGATATGGCCCATGCTGGCCGTGACCTCATAGTCCTTGCCCAGATATTTGCCAATGGTTTTCGCCTTTGCGGGCGACTCCACAATAACCAGTTTTGCCATGCTTTATCATCCTCTGTCATGATTGATCGGGGCTTTTCTGCCCCCACCGGGGCGGCTCCCCAGTGTTGTTCGCCCTTTCAGCGCAAAATATACCGCTGCCCGGGCAGAGCCCGCACCCGGCCCCCCAGCTGGAGGGTCATGAGGGCGCTCAAAAGGGCCGCCGTGGGCAGACCGCTGCGGGCGGCCAGTTCTTCTACACTGGCGGGCTCGGCCCCCATGCAGCCCAGCACCCGGCGTTCCCGGTCAGAGAGTTCTTTCCTGGGCTGGGCCGGGGCCACCGCCGCGGCGGGCCGGTCGCCGAGGCCCAGGGTCTCGAACAGATCCCCCGGCCGGAGGGCCAGTTTCGCCCGTCCCGACTGAATCAGCCCGTTGGTGCCGGTACAGTAGTCGGAAAAGACATTCCCCGGCAGGGCGAAGATGGGCCGGCCATACCGCTCGGCGTGGCCCACGGTGGACATAGTGCCGCTTTTTTCCCGGGCCTGGATGACCAGCAGCGCCTTGGACAGCCCGGCGATCAGCCGGTTGCGCTGCAAAAAGCCCGCCCGGGGCTGGACCACCTCGCCGGGGCCATACTCGCTGATGACACAGCCGCAATCCTCGATTTTCCGGCGGAGAAGCCGGTTGGATGCAGGGTAGGTCCGGTCGATGGAGACTCCCAGCACCCCGATGGTGGGGGCGCTGGCTTCCACCGCGGCCCGGTGAGCCTCGCTGTCCAGCCCGTCGGCCAGGCCGCTGACGATCACCGCCCCCTGCTGGGCCAGCGCCCGGGAAAAGTTCCCCGCCGCCTGGATGCCGTAACCGTCGGGGCGGCGGCTGCCCACCACCCCCACCGCGCCGGGGGCGTTTAAGTAGGCCGTGTCCCCGGTGCAGTAGAGCACCGGCGGCAGATCGGGGGTGCGGATCAGGGCCAGGGGGTAATCCTCGTCGGCATAGGTCAGGATTTTCACCCCGGCGGCCCGGCACCGAAGCGCCAGGGGGCGGCAGGATTCCGGGGTATTGCCCGGCTGGTTGGCCCGCTGGGTGGCCGCGGCCCCCGCCGCCCGGCGGAACTCCGGGCCCGCCCGCTCTTCCCAGGCGGTCTGGGCATCCCCGAAGGTTTCCAGCACCCGCCCGGCGCAGGGGCTGGCATAGCCCAATGTATGGACCAGCCAGAGCCAGCACAAAAGGGGGTCGGGCTGCTCCTCCGGCGGATAGAAATTCATCCGCCCGCCGGTCACAGGGTTTCCTCCCGGAAATGCCAGAGCAGGATGCTGCCCGCAATGCCGGCGTTCAGACTCTCCACCCGGTCGGTCATGGGGATGCGGACGGCGGCGTCACAGGCGGCGATGGTTTCCTCCGCCAGGCCCTGGCCCTCGCTGCCGATGACCACGCAGACCCCGCCGGGGTAGCGGCTGGCCGCCTGGCTCAGGGGCTGGGAATTATAAAGAGCTGCCGCCAGGCAGGTGATTCCCTTGGCCCGCAGGGCGGCCACCGCCCCGGGCATGGGCCCGGTCTCGATGACCGGCAGCCGCACCGCCGCCCCCATGGAAGCCCGGAGGGTCTTGGGGGCAAAGGGAGAGGCGCACCCCTCCGACAGGATCACCCCGTCGAAGCCGAAGGCCGCCGCGCTGCGCACCAGGGTCCCCACATTGCCGGGGTCCTGCACCCGCTCGAGGGCCAGATAACGCCCGCCGGGGCGGACCTCCTCCAGGGTATGGGCCGGGGTGCAGAACACCCCGAACACCCCCTGGTGGGTGCCCACATCGGCCAGTTTATCGGCCACATGGTCCTCCACCCGGTAGTGCTCCCCGGGCAGGGAAGCCAGCTCGGGGCATTTTTCGGCGGCCTGGGCGGTATAGAACAAAGTCTCCAGCTGTGCGCCCTTGGCCAGCTCGGGGCAGAGTTTCCGACCCTCGGCCAAAAACCGCCCCTCGCTGCGGCGGAACGCCGCGCTGGAAGCCAGACGGCAGGCGTATTTGATTTTGGCATTTTCCCGGCTGGTGATGATCTCGTCCATGCTGTACCTCCTGCCTGCAAAACAAAAAGGGGCCGCGTCTGCCATGCGGAAAAAACCCGCGGCAGGGCGCTGCCCCTCGTGTTTGCCTGCCGCGTGGCCCATATACAAAAGGGACGCCCGCGTGTATACACGCGCGGGCGTCGGTCAGGATCATTTATCAGGCGTTCTTGACGGACTCGACCAGAGCGGCAAAGCTCTTGGGATCGTTGATCGCCATCTCGCTCAGCATCTTGCGGTTCAGCTCGATGCCAGCCTTCTTCAGGCCGTTCATAAAGGTGGAGTAGTTCATGCCCAGAGGACGAACTGCGTTGTTGATGCGGCAGATCCACAGGTTGCGGAACTGACGCTTCTTCATGCGGCGGCCAGCCAGAGCGTAGTTGCCGCTCTTCATGACCTGCTGCTTGGCCATCTTAAAATGCTTGCTCTTGCAGCCGTAGAAGCCCTTGGCCAGCTTCAGAATCTTCTTACGACGTTTGTGGGTCATCGTAGCGCCTTTAATACGTGCCATTTTTTATATCTCCTTTAACGTAACTGTCTGTGTTGGTGTGTAGTCGCTCAGATTCCGGAAAGATTAGCCGTAGGGCAGCATCTTCTTCAGGGCAGCGACGTTGGTGCTGTCCACATAGCTGGGCTGGCGGTAGCCGCGGGTCAGCTTGGTGGTCTTCTTGGTCAGGATATGGCTGCGGAACGCATGGCCGCGCTTGACCTTGCCGTTCTTGGTGAGCTTAAAGCGCTTCTTTGCGCCGGAATGCGTCTTCAGTTTCATTTTAGCCATTTTAAGTTTCCTCCTAAAGATTAGTCCTTATTGGGTTTCGGGATCAGCAGAATGGACATTGTCCGGCCTTCGAGCACCGGCGGCTTATCCATGCTCGCCTGGGGCAGCGCCTCGGCGAAGCGCTTGAGCACATCGGCGCCCAGGGCGCTGTGCGCCATCTCGCGGCCACGGAAGCGGATCGAGGCTTTCACCTTGTGGCCCGCAGCAAGGAACTTGGCTGTCTGGTTCACCTTGGTGTTGAAGTCGTTGGTGTCAATGTTGAGCGAGAGGCGGGTCTCCTTAACTTCGACCACCTTCTGGTTCTTCTTGGCTTCCTTCTCCTTCTTCTGCTGTTCAAAGCGATACTTGCCGTAATCCAGGATCTTACATACAGGCGGAACTGCCTGCGGCGCGATCTTGACCAGATCGAGGCCAGCCTCCTCGGCGGCGCGCATGGCCGCCTGAATGGTGACCACACCCTTCTGCTCGCCGTCGGTACCGATCAGGCGAACTTCACGATCACGGATCTGACCGTTGATTTCCAGTTCCTTCGACTTTCCAGTGGTAGCGATTGTAAATGCACCTCCAAACAATGAATCCATAGTTGCTTTCTTGGCATAGAAAACGCGGCCACCCACAAAACGGGCAGCCGCGCACAAAATTCACAGAAAAGTGCAGCCTCAAGAGGCTGTCATTTCGGTATAGCCCGGGGCGATGGAACCCACAAGGCGAGCGCGGCAGAGGCCGTAGCTGCTTTCTTTACCCGATGATTTTACCACGCCGGGCACGCTCTGTCAAGGGCTTTTTTGCTGTTCTGCGGCCAAAAATCGCTGTTTATTCCTCCGCCGGGCCGCCCGCATCGATCAGCCGCCCCAGGGAGAAGGCGTAGATCCCCTTGTAGGTGATCTTTTTGGGGGCAAAACGCTTCTCAATGGCCAGGGCGTAGAGGTTCAGCTGGGGGCGGTAGGCGGCGAGGAACTCCGCCTCGGTCTTGTGCCGGTCGGTCTTGTAGTCCAACAGTTCCAGGTGGTCGGGGTAGATGAGCAACAGATCCGCGATGCCCTGGACCAGCACCCGGGCCCCCTCGGCCCCGACGGGGGGCTCTTTGCCCTGGGCCGCCAGCACCGCCGGGGCGGGCAGAGCGGTGATGAAGGCATATTCCCGTAACACCTTTTCCGCCGAGCGAATCCGGTCGAAGGCCTCGCTGCGGACAAAGGCGGCGATCCGTTTTTCGTCCAGCTTTTCGGCGATCTGGGGCGGGGTAAGCTTTTCGGCCACCTGCCGCTCCCCCTCGGCCCGGATGGCTTCCGCCAGGGCCTCGGGGCCGCCCGCCAGCCCCGCCGCCAGGGCGGAAAAGTCGGCGTGCTCCAAAAAGGCGTGGAGGGCGGTGCCCATCTCGGCGGCGGTGAGGCCGTCTTTCGAGAGGAAGGCCGGGCGCTCCAGAGTGGTCTCGTCGGCGGCGTGGACGATGCTGGTGACGCTGACCTTGGCGGGCACCTGGGCCAACCCCGCCGCCGGGTACTGCCAGCCGAAGCCCTCCAGCAGTGCCCGGGTCAGGGCCGGGTCTGCGGGGGCCAGCTCGGGGGCGGCGGGCTGGGCTTCTTCCCCGGGCTCGGCGGCGTCCTCCTGCACCGTGATCTCGATGACGCTGTCGGTGCGGACAAAAGACAGTTCCAGGTCCTCGGCCAGCCGCCGCAGTTTGCCGCCGCAGGGGTGGACCAGCAACGCCACCCGGAGCCAGTCGGCAAAGCTATTCCCCTGCTGGTAGAGGGTGGGCCCGGCCCCCGCCGCCAGGAAGGCCGCCGCCCTCGCCAGGGGGTTCGCGGCCTTCGAGATGCCCAGAGGAATCGTGAGAATCAGCCGGTCCTTGGCCCGGGTCAGGGCCACATATAAAAGCCGCATCTGCTCGCTCTTGAGCTCCCGGGTGTGGACGGCGGAAAGGGCGGTATAGGCTGCTGTTTTGTAAAGGCCCTCCCCTTCCTCGGGGCGAAGGCGCAGGCCCACGCCATATTCCCGGTGGAGCAGCACCGGCTGGCGGGTGTCGGCGCTGTTGAACCGACGGCCAGTGTTGGCCAGGAACACCACCGGGAATTCCAGCCCCTTGGAACGGTGGATGGTCATGATGGTGACACAGCCGGGCCGGGCCGAACCGGGGGTGGTGTCCTGGCCGGTCTCGCCCCCAGCGGCCTCGGCGGCATCGATGGCCCGCACTAAAGCGGGCACGCCCCCGGCGCCGGTCCCGGCGCAGAAGGCTGCGAACCGGCGGGCGTCCTCCCGGCGGCGGATGCCGTCCGGCATGGCCCCCAGGGCCGCCAGGTAGCCGGTGGAGGCGAAGATCTCCTCCAAAAGCCGCTCCATGGGGACGCTGTGGGAGAGCCGCCGAAGCTCCCGCAGTCGCTCATAAAAGATGCGGATTTTTTCGGCGAAGGGGTCAGGGTCCTCCTGCTGGGCCAGCTGGACCACCGCGCCGTAGAGGCTGGTTTTCCGCCGGGCAGCCCGCAGCCGGACCAGATCGTCCTCGGTGAAGCCGAACAAAGGCCCCAGCATGGCCGCCGCCAGATACACGTCCTGGGCGGGGTTGTCGATGACCCGCAGCAGGGCGATCAGGGGCCGGATGTGGGCCGCCTCCATCAGGTTCTCCCGGGTGTCGGCATAGACCGGGATCCCCCGGGCCTCGAGCGCCGAGGTGTAGGCGGCGAACTCTCCCCGGGCCGCCAGCAGGATGCAGCAGTCCTGGTACTGGACCGGGCGGGTAGAGCCCCCGCTCCGCACCGGGAATCCCTCCGCCACCAGAGCGGCGATCCGGTCGGCAATCCAGGCCGCGTCGGTCTCGGGGGTGTCGTCGGGCAGGAACTGGGCCTCCACCCCGCCGGTGTATTCCCCCGGCGCACCGCAGACCAGCCGCTGGCCGTCGCCGTAGGCGGTGTCCCCCAGCTCGGGGCTCATAAGCTGCTCGAAGAAATAGTTCACCCCGGCCACTACCCGGGGGGCCGAGCGGAAGTTGGCGTCCAGGGCCAGCAGGGCGTTTTCGCCCTCTGTCCCCTCCGCCGGGCGGGGCCGGGCCAAGCCCCCGGGCAGCAGGGGCCAGGAATCCAGTTTTTCCCGGAAGATGCTGGGGTCGGCCTGGCGGAAGCGATAGATGCTCTGTTTCAGGTCCCCCACCAAAAAGCGGTTATCTCCCGAGGGGCTGGCGAGGCACCGGTAAATGGCATCCTGCAAAGCGTTGGTGTCCTGGTATTCGTCCACCATCACCGCGCCGAACCCGGCCCGGATCTCTCCACAGAGGGGGGTGGGCTGGCCGTCCTCCCCCCGCAAAAGCCGGAGGGCCAGGTGCTCGAAGTCGCTGAACTCCAATAGTTTCCGCTCCCGCTTTTTGGCGGTGAAGCGGTCGTCGAAATCCCGCACCGCGGCGAAGAGGGCCCGCAGCCGGGGCAGGGCGGCCTGACGGTCGGCCTCGGCCTCGGTCAGGCTGCAGGGGATCAGCTCGAGAATCTGGCCGAACAGCCCGGCGGCCTCTTCGGCCCGGGTTTTCACGGCGTTTTTGTGTTCCCCGACCAGCCGCTTTTTCATCCCTTTCAGCCCCGGCAGGGGGTTCATCCCCAGCACATAGGGGGTCAACAGATCGTAGAGCTCCTCCCACTGGCCCCCCTCCGCCAGCCGGGCCACCCGGCCCAGAAGCTGCTGGGCTGCTTCCAGCCGTTCCAGGGGCTCGGCGAACCGCTCGTTCTCGGCCCGGACGGCTTTCTCCTTGGCGGCGGGGGTCTTTTTGCTCTCGGCGGCGTCCAGCTGAGCCTGGGCGAAATCCATCTTGCAGTCGGCCAGGGCCGCTGCCACCAGCTCGCCCCCAGCTCGGGCGCACCGGGCCGCCTCGGCTAAAAGCAGGTCGTGCCAGCCGGTGGAAGAAAAGCCGTTTTCCGCCTGCCAGGGAGCCAGGTATTCCTCTAACCTCCGGCGGTAATCGGGCAGGGCCCGAAGGAAATCGTAGACCTGCAAAACGGCCTCCCCGGCTGCCCGGTCGGTGCGGCCCTTGCCGTAGAGGTCGGCAAAGGCGCAGAAGTCGGGGTCCTGGTAGGCTTGTTCCAGGGTGTCGGCCAGGGCCGCCGCCCGCAGGGTCTGGACACTGCCCGGGTCGGCGGGGGTAAAGTCCGGGGGGATGTCCAGGGCCTGGAAGTACCGGCGGAGCAAATCCAAACAAAAGGCGTCAATGGTGCAGATGGGGGCCCGCTGCAAGAGCATCCGCTGGCGGCGGAGCCAGGCGCTGCCGGGCTGGGCCAGGCTGCGCTGAAACAGCGCCTCGCCGATCCGGGCTCGGAGCTCGGCGGCGGCGGCGTTGGTAAAGGTGACGATCAAAAGCCGGTCGGCGTCCAGAGGGCGCTCCGGGTCGGTGATGAGGCGGACGGCCCGCTCGGTGAGCACCGCCGTCTTGCCGCTGCCCGCCGCTGCGCTGACCAGCAGCGCGCCGCCCCGGTCCTCGATGGCAGCCTTTTGGGCGGGGGTCCAGTTGGGGGTGCTCATGGCTGTTTTTCCTCCTCCGTCTCGGGTGTAATCTCAAAGGGATGGTCGGGGGCGTTCAGCTCCCGCTCGCCCACCCCTTCCTCGTGGCAGCAGATAAAGCTGTAATCGCACCAGGCACAGGGAGAACGGCTCCCCACCAGGGGGGCGGCCTCGATCTGACCGCCGTAGAGCTGCTCTCCCATCTGGCGGACCAGCTCGTCCAGGTGTTCCTCGATCCGGCCGAGCTTGGCGCTGTCGGCCCGCTTGGCCTTGTGGCTGGGGTGGGAGCTGGGTTTGCCGTCCTTGCAGCTGAAAGGCAGATACCGGCCGGTCTGGTCGGCGTCCATGGCCTCAAAGATTTTGGTCTCGTCCAGCAAAAGGCCGTCCAGCTCGCAGCCCCCGGCCCGGGCCGCATCCGCCCGGGTGGCCAGTTTGGGGGCGGGGTCTGCCAAGAGATACAGCACCCCCGCAGGCTGTGCGCCGGTGAACCGTCCGCTCTCGTCCCTCGTCAGGCTGAAGAGATACAGGAGCATCTGGCAGTTCAGGCCGCAGTAGACCTCTTTCAGGTCCAGCTTTTTGGTGCCGGTTTTATAATCCACCACCCGCACCCAGCGGGTGCCGTCGGCCTCCACCCACTCGTCGGCCCGGTCCACGGTGCCCACCAGCCGGACCGTCCGGCCGTTGGAGAGCTGGTAAACCTGGGGGGTGACGCCCCCCTCCCCGATTTTCAGCTCACAGGCCACCGGGGCAAAGCCGCTCTGGCGCTGCTCGTCCCGCAGGTAGCAGAGAATCGAGGCCATGCTCTTGACCAGACGGGAGAGCAGATACCGCAGCCGGGCGGTGTCCTCGGGCAGAAACTTCCGGGCGTATTCCTCCACCAGGGCCGCCGCCAGATCGGCAATCTGGCCGTCGTCCAATTCAGCAAAAGGACCGGGCCGCCGGGTCTCGCAGGGGCCGTCGGGGCCGGGATGGGGGTCGGGGTCCAGGGCCATCTGGAGCACCCAGTGCATCAGGGTGCCGCTCTGGTCGGCGGAGAGCTCAGCCCGTTTGCGGGGGCGCAAGCCCAGCACATACCGCAGAAAATAGCCGTAGCGGCAGCTGTAATATTGTTCCATCTGGCTGGGGGAAACCTGCATCCGGCTCCCCAAAAGCCCCGCCAGAGCCGGCAGGTTCTGGACCCGGCGGGGCGGGTTCTCCTCCATCCGGCGGAGCATGGCGAGGCCCGAGGCCGCCCGCGCCCGGGCGGGGGCGTATTCCTCCAGCGCCTGGGTGAGGCTGGCCTTTTCGCCCCCCGCCAGGGGCCAGCCACCCCCGAGGCAGTCGAGAGCCGCGGCGGGGGTGGCCGTCATGTCCGTTAATTCTAGAGTCGGGGCCGGCGGGGCCAGGGTCTCCACGATGGGCTGGGCCGCCGCGCAGAGGGTCAGCCCGGCCCCTTGGGGCCAGCTGAGCCAGAGCCCCTTGGCCGGGGCGGTGAGGGCCTTGTAAAAACAGACCTGTTCCCGGACCACCCGGTTTTCAAAGCAGTCGGGCAGCTCGATCTGCTGGCGGATTAAGGCGTCCCGGTCGGCGTGGCCCAAAAGGCCGCTCTCCCCCGGGGCAGCGGGGAATTCCCCCTCCGCCAGGCCCAACACAAAGACATAGTCCGGCTCGTCCAGCCGCATCTTGCCCGCCGAGGCCAGGATCACTGCGTCCAGGCTCTGGGGGATGTGCCCGAGGTCGGAGGATCGGAGCAGCAGCCCGAACAAATCGGCGTACTCGGCCACCGTCACGGTCTGGCTCCCCAGCAGGCCCGCCATCTGGTTGAGCAGGCCCATTACCACGTTCCACTCCCGGGCGGCCTCCTCGGCGGCGGGAATCCCTCGCAGGCGGCGGATCTCCTCTACCTGGGCAGCCTGCTGCTCCTCGGCCCCGAGGGCGGTCAGGCAGAAATAGAGCGCCCGGCTCAACTGCTCGGCGTTGCCGTTTTTGGCTTTGGCCCGCAGCTGCTCCACCGGCTCGATGAGGAAGGCCCGGGCTCTTTCGGCGGCGTCCCGGGTTTCGAGTTCTTCTTCGGTCAGGTTGTCCGCCGCCCCAAAGCCCCGGGGATTTTTCTCGAAGGGCTGGCGCCAGGCCGCTGCGCCGGGGGACCAGGTATAGGCGTAGTTTTCCAGGGCGCAGACCTCGGCCTCTTCCAGCTTGCACAGGCCGGTTTTGGCCAGAGCGGTGAGATTTTCGGTGTAATCCATCCCCCGGACCAGATCCAGCAGCGCCCGCACCGCCGTGGCCGGGGCGCTGAATTCGGGGGTGGTGGCTTCGTCACAATAGAGGGGGATCTCCGCCATCCGGAACTCATACCGCAGGGCGGCCCGGTATTTTTCGAGATCCCGGCAGACCACCGCAATCTTGCCGCACCGAACCCCCTGCCGCATCAGACGGCGGATGGCCCCGGCGGCGGCCCGGGCTTCCTCCTCCCGGCTGGGGGCCGGGTAGAGCCGGATCTCCTTCGCCGGGGTGGGGACGGGATTGCAGCTGTCCCAGGCGATCAGCTGGCCCACTGCCGCGAGACCGGGGGCCTCTCTGTGGCGCAGATCCTCCCGCAGGCAGAGGGGAGCGGCCACCTCGGCCCCGTTTTTCCGGGCCAGGGTTTTCAGCTGGGCCGCCACCCGCTTGGCCCCCGAGAAAAGGCTCAGGTCCCCCTCGGCCAGGGGGGCGCCATCGTCGCAGAGGGCCACCGTCACCTCGGGCAGGGCGGCCAGCATGGCCCCCATCAGTCGCTTTTTGGGGGCGTTGAAGGTATCGAACTCATCGATGAATACCGCCCGCCCTTCGAGGAATTCGGGCAGCTGACCCCGGCCCGCCGCATCCTCCAGCCGCTGGGCGGCCAACTCCAGCCGGTCGGAAGGGTCCATGCCGGTCTGGGAGAGTAAGGTTTCGTATCCCTGGAAAATGAGGGCCAGTTCGGTGAGTTTGGTTTTTTCGGCGCCGCAGTTCTGGGCCAGATCGTAGAGCTGGCCCCCGGTGAGCCCGGCACTTTTCAGCTCGTCGATGGTCTGGGCCGCCATCTGGCAGAAGGCTGCGCTCCGCCGGTGACGGTAGTAGTAGTGGACGTTGTCCTGCAATTCCTCCAGCGCCCGGCGCACCAGCACCGCCCGGCCCGCGTCGGTCAGGGTTTCCACCGCCGCGCCGCCCTCCTGTTCCAGAATCCGCTCCGCCAGGCTGGTGAAGGAGAAACTCTCCACCCAGCCGGACAGCTCGTCCCCCAGCTCCCGGTAGAGCCGGGCCTCGGTGCTGGAGGTAAACTGCTCGGGCACCAGCAGGATGCTGGGCTGCCCCGCCTCGGCCCGGGCCCGCAGCTGGGCGTAGAGGTGGGTGGTTTTTCCGCTGCCAGACCCGCCCAAAACCAGTTTTAACATAACAGCCCTCCCTGAGAAATCAATTTCGGCCCCTATTGTACCACAAAGCGGAGAAAAACACCCGTTTTTCTTTGCACCCGGGGCTTATCTGTGGTAAGATAAAACTATATTTCCCCCGCCGCAACGGCAGCGACAGAAAGGACATCCATGAAGATTTTAGCAGTAGATTACGGCGACAGCCGCACCGGGCTGGCGGTGTGCGACCCCAGCGAGCTGCTGGCCACCCCCCTGAAACCCCAGATTGAAGAAAAATCCATGGCCAAGGTGGCCGCCAAGGTCTGCGAGGCCGCCAAGGAAAACCGGGCCCAGCTGATCGTTCTGGGCCTGCCCCGGAACATGGACGGCACCGAGGGCGCCCGGGCCCAAAAGAGCCGGAAACTGGGGGCCATGCTGGAAGAGATGAGCGGCCTGCACGTCCGGATGTGGGACGAGCGCCAAACCACCATCACCGCCGCAGGCATCCTGAGCGAGAACGGCACCTTTGGCAAAAAACGGAAGGCCATTCTGGACGCGGTGAGCGCCTCGGTCATCCTGGAAAATTATCTCGCCTGGCGGAAGAATCACCCCGGCGAGGAATAACCCCAGCTTTTTTCAACCAACAAGGGGCCGCCCGGTGGAAAATTCACCAGGCGGCCCCTTGCTTTGTCTTTTGTTATCCTTCGGGCTGATAGGACGCGATGGTCACGCTGTTGATGGTGACCACCCCGGTGGTCTGGCCCGACTCATCGGTCTGGAGCTGGGTCTGGGCGATGGCGTCCACCACTTCCATCCCCTCATATACCTGACCAAAAACGGTGTCGGTGTAATCGAGATAAGGCGCGCCCCCCGCGGCCTGGTAGGCGTCCATGACCTCCTGCCGGTAGCCCTGGGCGGTCATCTGGTCGGTGAGTTCCTGATCCAGCCCGCCGGGCAGGGTCTGCATCACATAAAAGACGCTGTACCCCAGCCCGTCCTCCGCCGTGGCCGCACAGAGGGCCCCCGAATAGTGGTGGAGCTGGTCGGTGGCCTCCACCGGGTAACCCTTGCCGTTCCAAAGGGTGGTCACCTGGCCGTCGGCGGTCTGCCCGGCCCCAATCACAAAGCCCGATTCGGTGCGGGTGAAGGTCAGGCCGTTGTAGTAGCCCCCCTGGGCCAGGCCGATGAAGTTTTCGCAGGCCTGGGGCGCCAGATCCGGGTAGAGCACCGCCCGGAACTGCCCCGCCGAAGTATCAAAAATGGCGATGGTATCCCCCGCCGACGGGCCCGCGAACTGGCGCTCGGCGGACTGGACCGTCGGGCGGTCGATCTTGGTATTCCCCTCGCTGGTTTTGCCGCAGCCGGCCAGGGCCAGCGCCGCCGCCAGGGCCAGCCCCAGGGCCAGCCAGCGAATTTTAGGATGCATAATTTTCACCTTGCTTCATATCCTTGTATTGTGTCCGCCAGAAAGCGGACCCGCCCGGCCCGGCGGGAGCGCCCCGCAAAGCCGGTGTATTTTTTAGTATAGCATAAAAAACGGTGGGACGCGAGGGTCTGTCCCGGTAAAATTTGAGGGCCGGTTTTTCCGCAATTCCCATCTTGACGAGCGGAACAAAAAACGCTACACTATACTCGTAACAGGGGCCGGCCAAAGGCCCAATCCCCCACAAGGACAGGAGAATTGTCTTATGGCAGAGGAAAACAAGAATATCACTCCCGAAGAGGAATACGAGCCCGATCTCATGACGCTGGAAGACGAGGACGGCAACGAGGTCACCTTTGAGGTGATCGACGCGCTGGACCACAAAGGCGTCCATTACCTGGCCGTGGTCGAGTATGTGGAAGATGAATCCCAGCTCGACGAGGATGCTCAGCTGGTTATCCTGAGCGTCGGCGAGGACGAGAACGGCGAATATCTCGACGTCGTGGAAGACGACGAAACTCTGATCGAGGTCAGCAAGCTGTTTGAGCAGCGTCTGAGCGAGAACTTCGATATCGAGTAACATCCCTATGGCAGAATCCTGCCCGGCTCGACTTGTTGCGGTTTATATGATCCTACTAATCAATCATTGGGAGCTTGGCGTCCGCCGGCAGATTGCAGACCTCCCCGTTAGGGCTCGACCCTAGAGGCTCGATGAGGAAGCGCGAAACCGGCGGCAGGGCACCCACCTGTCCGTAAGGGTAGGTTTGATTAGCCGCAGACGACCGGGCGGGATTTTCTTTTTATTTGTTTGTTTTTTTGTTGTTTCTGTACCTTTTGACTCGGAACCCGTCGAAGGCTCCCCGGGAGTTTTGGACGGATTTTTTATAATATGGCGGCCCGCGCCCGGTTGCGGCGGCGCAGGCCGGAAAGGAAGTGCAAGGCCATGCGGTCAGAACACCTGATCGGTACATCCATCCCCCGTTTCACCTACGACACTCCCCTTGCGCCGGGCAACGATTTCTATGCCCTGTGCCAGGGCAGCGAGCTGCTGGCCATGATCTTCCTGCCTGCCTTCGGCCACCCCATCGCCCGGGAGTACATCGCCCGTTACCTGAAAAGCCTCGGCCAGCTCAAAGGGGTGCGGCTGGCCTGTGTGGTGCGCTCCAGCTCCCAGGAGGTTGCCTCGGTGCTGGAAGGGCGGGACTTCCCCTTCCCGCTGATCTGCGACGGCCAGGGGGTGCTGTATAACTTTATGGGGGTGGAACAGGCGGGCATCCTCCAGAGCTGGAGTTTTGCGGCCCAGCGGATCTTCAAAAACGCCCGGGCCCAGGGGTTCTCCTACGACAAAAACGCTCCCCAGATGCTGCCCTTGACCCTGGTGATCGGCCCGGAGGGGAAAATCCTTTTCGCCCACTACGGCCGCAGCCTCACCGACCTGCCCGAAGACTGCGGCACCATCCGCTCCATCTGCGAGGAGGTGCGCCGGGTGTCTCAAGCTGCGGGCAAAAAATCCGACCCCGCCCGCTCGGACGAAACCCTGACCCTGCCCGATCTGGCCCAGGCGCTGGGCCGCTCCCCGGAAGAAGAGGAATCGGACGCCATGTCCTCCCTGTTTTTCTGATTGATATTTTCCATGTACTTCCCGACACTGTCTGCGGCCCCTGGCCGTGGGGCAGTGCCGGTTTTTTTGTTATTCCTCGCCGACTTGTTCCGAGAACAGGGTGGGGATGCCGCAGATGGCCGCCACGCCCACCAGTGTGAACACGATCCGTGACCACACCGACGCGCTGCCGCCCAGCAGCCAGCCCACAAAATCGAACTGGAACAGCCCGATCAGGCCCCAGTTGATGCCGCCGACGATCGTAAGCAGGATACAAATTTTATAAAAGGTCTGCACAAAAAAGACCTCCTTCCCGCAGATAGGATACCCTGGGGGAAGGAAGTTTATTCATTGCCGCCGAGCGGTTAGTTTTTCAGGGACTGCATGGGGGCGGGCAGACGGCCGCCCCGGTTGATAAAGATCGAGGGGTCACGCTGGTTCACCGGCATGATGGGGCCGTAACCCAGCAGGCCGCCGAAGTCCAGCACCTCGCCGGCTTTCCGGCCGATGGCAGGAATGACGCGGACGGCAGTGGTCTTGGAGTTGACCATGCCGATGGCCGCCTCGTCGGCAATCAGGCCGCTGATAACGGCGGCGCTGGTGTCGCCGGGGATGATGACCATATCAATGCCCACGCTGCACACGGCGGTCATGGCTTCCAGCTTTTCGATGGTCAGGCTGCCGGACTCGGCGGCCCGGATCATCCCCTCGTCCTCACTGACGGGGATGAAGGCGCCGGACAGGCCGCCCACATGGTTGGAGGCCATGACGCCGCCCTTCTTGACGGCGTCGTTCAGCAGGGCCAGGCAGGCGGTGGTGCCGCAGCAGCCGCACTGGGCCAGGCCCATCTCCTCCAGAATGTTGGCCACGCTGTCGCCGATGGCCGGGGTGGGGGCCAGGGACAGGTCGATGATGCCGGCGGGCACTCCCAGCTCCTGGGAGACAAGCCGGGCCACCAGCTGGCCCACCCGGGTGATCTTGAAGGCCGTCCGCTTGACCAGCTCGGCCACCTGGTCCACCGGGGCGTCCTTGGGCAGGCGGGCCAGAGCGGCGCGGACTGCGCCGGGCCCCGAGACACCCACATGGATCTCACAGTCGGGCTCGCCGGGGCCGTGGAAAGCACCCGCCATAAAGGGGTTATCCTCCGGCGCGTTGCAGAAGATGACCAACTTAGCCGCGCCGATGCACTGGCGGTCGGCGGTCATCTCGGCGGTCTGACGGACCACCTGGCCCATCCGCTTGACGGCGTCCATATTCAGACCGGCTTTGGTGGCTCCGATGTTCACCGAGCTGCACACAATGTCGGTCTGGGCCAGGGCCCGGGGGATGGAATCAATCAGCCGCAGGTCGCCGGCCGAGAAACCCTTCTGGACCAGGGCGGTGTAGCCACCCACAAAGTTGACCCCCACTTTCTTGCCGGCGGCGTCCAGAGCCTTGGCAAAGTTGACGGGGTCGGCGTCGGGGCAGGCCCCCAGCAGCATGGCGATGGGGGTGACGCTGATCCGCTTGTTGATGATGGGGATGCCGTACTCGGCGCTGATGTGCTCCACCGCGGGCACCAGGTTGGCGGCCTTGGCGATGATCTTATTGTAAATTTTCTGGCAGGCTTTTTCGGGGTCCGGGTCAATGCAGTCCAGCAGGCTGATGCCCATGGTCACGGTCCGGACGTCCAAATTCTCCTGGGTGAACATCTCGATGGTTTCGAGGATGTCCCCCTTGTTAAACATGCTCATTCCTTCTGTGCCCTCCCTCAAATGGTGTGCATCGCGTCAAAGACTTCCTGCCGGGTGAGGTTGATCTGCATCTCCATCTCCTGGCCCAGAGCCTCCACCCGGGCCCGCAGCTCCTCGTGGGTGACGTTGCACCCGGCCAGATCCACCAGCATAATCATGGCGAACATCCCCTGCAGAATGCTCTGGGAGATATCCTCGATGTTGATGTTCAGCTCACTGCACAGGGTGGACACCCTGGAAACGACACCCACGGTGTCACGGCCAACAACGGTAATAAACGCTTTCATAATTCCCATCCCTTTTCTGTTTTTTGGGCCTGTAACGGCGAGATGTTCTGCGGCTTTGGCATGGGGCCCGCCCCATGTCTTTACAGTATAGCAGATTTGACGAATTTTGAACACTCTTTTTGGAAAAAAGCGCGGATCGCCGCTTCATGCTCCTAAAAACAGGGGGTGCAATCCCGCGCGGGCTGTGTTATACTGGGGCATACGATCGATGCAATACAAGGAGTGTTTGTGCTATGGAACAGCTTTTGAAGATTCTGGAAAACAACGCCCGGCTCCCTGTGGAGGATATCGCCGCCATGCTGGGCAAATCCCCGGCCGAGGTTTCGGCCATGATGGACCTGGCCCGGGCCCAGGGCCTGATCAAGGGTTACAAGACCCTGGTGGACTGGGAGAAGGCCGGCGTCGACCGGGTGGAGGCCGTCATCGAGCTCCACGTCTCCCCCAAAAAGAGCCGCGGCTTTGATGAGATCGCCAACACCATCGCCTCCTTCGACGAAGTGGAGAGCGTCCTTCTGATGAGCGGCGGCTACGACTTGCAGCTGGTCATCAAGGGCAAGACCTTCCAGGAGATCGCCCTCTTTGTGGCCAAGCGCCTGTCCCCCCTGGACGACGTTCTGTCCACCGCCACCCACTTTGTGCTCCGCACCTACAAGCGGGAGGGCAAGCTGTATCAGATGGATGAAATTGACGAAAGAGAGCTGCTGTAATGGAGTACGAAAAATTGATTGCGCCTGCTGCGGCGGCCATGCGCCCCTCCGGCATCCGCAAATTCTTTGATCTGGCCGCCGAGATGCCTGAGTGCATCAGCCTGGGGGTGGGCGAGCCGGATTTCAAAACCCCCTGGGCCATCCGGGAAGCGGGCATCGACAGTCTGGAACACGGCCGCACCCGCTATACCTCCAACGCCGGCCTGAAAGAGCTGCGGGTGGAGATCTGCCGCTACCTCAAGCGCCGGTTCGAGCTGGACTATGATCCCCTTCACGAAGTGCTGGTCACGGTGGGCGGCAGCGAGGCCATTGATATGTGCGTCCGGGCCCTGGTGAGCCCGGGGGACGAGGTCATCATCCCCGAGCCCTGCTTTGTCTGTTATGAGCCCATCACCACCCTGTCCGGGGGTGTGCCGGTCCACCTGCCCTGCCGGCTGGAGGATGAGTTCCGCCTGAACGCCGAGGCCCTGCGCCAGGCCATCACCCCCCGCACCAAGCTTTTGATCCTGCCCTTCCCCAACAACCCCACCGGCGCAGTGCTGGAGCGGGAGGACCTGGAGGCCATTGCCGAGGTGCTGCGGGGCACCAATGTGATCGTCCTGTCCGATGAGATCTATTCGGAGCTGACCTATGGCGCCAACCGCCATATCTCCATTGCCTCCCTGCCCGGGATGAAGGAGCGGACGGTGGTGGTGAATGGCTTCTCCAAGAGCTACGCCATGACCGGCTGGCGGCTGGGCTACGCCTGCGGCCCGGCCCCCATCATCCAGATCATGACCAAGATCCACCAGAGCGCCATCATGAGCGCCCCCACCACCAGCCAGTACGCCGCCATCGTGGCCCTGAAAGAGTGCGACAAGGAAATCGAGCAGATGCGGGACGAGTACAACATGCGCCGCCGCCTGGTGGTCAAGGGGTTCAACGACCTGGGCCTGACCTGCTTTGAGCCCAAGGGCGCGTTCTACGCTTTCCCCTGCATCCAGTCCACCGGCATGACCAGCCAGGAGTTCTGCACTCGGCTGCTGGAACAAAAGCATGTGGCCCTGGTGCCCGGCGACGCCTTCGGCGACTCGGGTGAGGGGTACTGCCGGGTGTCCTACGCCTACTCGGTGGAGCACCTGAAAGAAGCCCTGAAACGGATCGGCGAATTTTTGCAGGAGATCGGCGCCCCCTGCGCAGAGCAATGACCGGCGCGCCGGTATGGGTCCAGAGGGCGGATCGGTACGACCCCGCCCTCTGTGAGGCGGCGGTGGAATCCCTCTTTGCCTCCCTGGACTGCACCCGGGAGATCGGCCCCGAGACCAAAATCCTGCTGAAACCGAACCTCCTGGCCAAGGCCGACCCCGACCAGGCCGTCACCACTCACCCCGAGATTGTGCGGGCGGTGATCCGAGCCTGCAAGCGGCGGGGCGCTTTGTGCGAGAATATCACGGTGGCCGACTCGGCCGGCGGCATCTATAACCCCGGCCAGATGGAGGCCCTCTACCGGGTCAGCGGGCTGGCCGACGTCTGCGCCGAAGAAGGGGTCTGCGCCTACACCACCTGCGAGACGGTGATCGTCCCCGCCCAGGGCAAGGCGGCCCAGCAGTTCGAGATTCTGCGGCCGGTGGCCCAGGCAGATTTCATCATCGATCTGCCCAAGCTGAAAACCCATGTGATGACCGGCCTGACCGCCGCCTGCAAAAATTTGTTCGGGGTGATTCCCGGCCTCAAAAAGGCCGAGTGGCATATGCGCTACCCCGACCGGGAGCGGTTCGGTGAGATGCTGATCGACCTTTTGGAGACCGTCAAGCCCCGGATGGCCCTTCTGGACGCCGTCGTGGGGATGGAGGGGGACGGCCCCTCAGGAGGCGAGCCCCGCTCTCTGGGTCTGCTGCTGGCCAGCGAGGACCTGCCCGCCCTGGACCTGGCGGCGGCTTATCTGATCGGCCTGGACCCCATGCGGGTGCCCTATCTGGCGGCCGCCCAGCGGCGGGGGCTCTGCGGTACCGCCTTTGAGCCCGGCCAGCTGGCCGGGGACACCGCCGCCTTTGTTCCCCCCACCCCGGCCTGGAAGCTGCCCGTCAGCTTCGCCCAGGGGGGCGAAGGGAGCACCGATTTTGCCGACATGCGATTCCCGGGGCTGCTCCGCCCGGCGGCCAAGGCCGCCGAGCATCTGCTGGCCCCCCACCCGGTGATCCGGGCGGACAAGTGCATCGGCTGCGGCAAGTGCGCCGAGATCTGCCCCCAGCACACCATCCGCATCCTGAACGGCCGGGCTCACATCCGCTCCCGGGACTGCATCCGCTGCTTCTGCTGCCACGAGATGTGCCCCGTCAAGGCCATCGCCGTCCAGCAGAGCAGCATCTTCCGCCATTAAACCGCCAAAGGAGGCCCCTCTATGAAACCCTGCCAAAGCGTCACCGTGCTGGCCCCCGCCAAGCTGAACCTGGCTCTCGACGTGGTGGGCCTTCTGCCCAGCGGCTACCACGACCTGGACATGACCATGCAGGCCATCACCCTCTATGAGCGGGTCAACCTGCACCGCAGCCAGAACCTGACCTTGCAGATGCCGGGCAGCCGGGTGGCCGTCAACGACAAGAACACCGCCATCAAGGCGGCCATGGCTTTCTTCCACTACACCGGACTGCTGGCCGGGGTGGACATTACCATTTATAAGAGCGTCCCCGTGCGGGCGGGGATGGCCGGCGGAAGCGCCGACGCCGCCGCCGTGCTGGTGGGGATGAACGCCCTGTATGGGGCGGGCCTCTCCATGAGCGAGCTCTGCGCCCTGGGCGCGGGGATCGGGGCAGACGTTCCCTTTGCCCTGATGGGGGGCACCTGCCGGGTCCAGGGGCTGGGAGATCTTTTGAAACCTCTGCCCCCCTGCCCCGACTGCTGGTTCACCGTCGTTATGCCCGACTACGGCATCTCTACCCCCGAGGCGTTCGCGGCCTATGACCGGGTGGGCTCCTCGGTCCACCCCGACTGCGCCGCTCAGGAAGCCGCCATCCGGGCCGGGGATCTGGCCGGGCTCTGTGAGGCCGCGGGCAACGCCCTGGAAGAGTGCAGCGGCGCTAAGGATACCGCCGCCATCAAGGCCGCCCTGCGGGCAAACGGCGCCCTCACCGCCCTAATGACCGGCAGCGGCGCAGCGGTGTTTGGCATCTTCGCCCAGGAGTCCCAGGCCCGGGCCGCAGCGGAACAGCTGAAAAAACAATACCCTCAGGTGTACATCGCCCGGCCCGACCGGGGCGGGGCCCGGGTTCTGCGGGCGTACCGCGCCGGGCGCTGAAATTTCCAGAAATTGTATAAAGCCCAAACGGCAGACCCAGACTTTCGGTAACAACACCGAAGAAAGGATCTGCCGTTTTTATGTTTGCTCTGCCCTTTGATTCCTCCCACCTTCTGTCCCGCAGGCAGATGGGTCTTTTATGTACATCCCTGCTGCTGGGTCTTTTGCTGGCAGCCGCCCCGGGCCGCTGGTTTGCGGCCCAGCAATCCACCGGCGAAGCGCTCCGGGCCGACACCCTCCGGCTCCACGTCCGGGCCGACAGCGACGGGGTGCGGGACCAGACCCTTAAATTGATGGTGCGGGACGCCCTGCTCCAGCTCACCGAAACCCTCTGGGGGGATGCAGACACCCAGCAGGAGGCACTGATCTGTGCCTCCCGGAACCTGGTTCGGTTCCAGCTGACTGCCCGCCATGCCCTGGCCCGGCTGGGGGTATCAGTACCGGTGAAAGTCTCTCTCCAGAACATGTACTTTGACGCCGCGGATTACGGCAGCTTCCGGCTGCCGGCGGGGCGGTACGACGCTTTGCGGGTGGATCTGGGTGCCCCGGACACCTACGGCCGGAACTGGTGGTGTGTGCTCTACCCGGGGCTCTGCCTCTCGGCCTGCGCCAGCTACGACACCCCCGCCGAGAACGATCTGGTCTGCGGGGATTATGTTATCCGGTTCCGGGTGGTGGACTGGTGGCAGAGCCTGACCGCCTCCCGGGAAGACCGTCCCCTCCTGGTGGTGGAGTGAATCGGCACATCCCGCCCCGGCCCCGCATACACTGGGGCATAGGAGGTGTGTTTACACTATGGCAAAACCTGAATATTACGCAATGCTTCAAAACGGCTCCAACGGCCCCGACGTCGCTCTGGTCCAGATCTGGCTGAACGGCGTGCGGGGCAACTGCCTCAACTACCCGGTTCTGACCGTGGACGGAGGCTTTGGCTCCAAAACCAACGACGCGGTCCGCCAGTTCCAGACCCAGAACAACCTGACCGCAGACGGAAAAGTAGGCCAGAACACCTGGAATGCACTGTACAACCGGTACATCCAGAACCACAGCAGCGCCGAGCAGTACCCCGGCATCGCCATGCGGAACGGCCAGGCCGGCGCCACTGTTAAGAGCGCCCAGCAGCGGCTGAACCTCAAGGGCGCCACCCTGAGCGCCGATGGCAAGTTCGGCTCCAAAACCACTACGGCGGTCCGCAACTTCCAGAGCATCAATGGTCTGAGTGTGGACGGCGTCATCGGCCAGAACACCTGGGCGAAGCTCTACGCCTAAGATTTTCCCTTCTGCCTGCTCCGAGTGAGCAGGCGGGCCGCGGATGCGCTGCATCCGCGGCCCTTTTTGTTCGGGGGTATTTCCGCCCGTATGCCGGGCAACCTAAAGGCGGAGGTGTATGCTATGAATTCTCTGACCCCATTCATCCGCCACGAAATGGACAACCTGCCCGGCCCCAAGGCCCGCCCAGGGGCCGCCAGCAGCCGCAACAGCCCGCCCCTGGGCCGGGCCCCGGTTTCTGCCGCTCCGGCCGATCCCAACCAGCCCGGCGGCGCTCCGGCCCCGGCGCCCCATCCCCCGGCAGGGCCCGGGCAGACCCCTCACCCCGGGCCGGACAGTATTCCCCGGGGGGCCGTGCCCTATACCGACGGCACCCCCGCCGCCAGCCGCCAGAAAAACGCTGAGAGTTTCCTGGCCGGGACCACCCCCGGCGTCATGGCCGCCTATATGCCGGAGAACAACCGGGTGGAGTCCAAAGACACCGACCCCCGCCGGGCCCGCCCCGCCCAGCAGGACGACGAGACAGTCCAGCGGCTGGTGGAATGGCGGGAGGAGGCCCCCTACGGCTAAAACCGCCGGATGAAAGGAATTTTTTCTGAATATTTTGATTTTCCGGTTGCAATCTCGCGGCGCTTCTTTTATTATGATATAAAATCACAATAAAAGGCAGGTACCGCATTATGGCAGAGATCAAATACGAAGTGGTTCAGCGCATCGCTGTGCTGTCCCAGCGCCCCAGAGGCTGGGAGCGCCAGCTCAATCTCATCAGCTGGAACGACGCCGAGCCGAAATATGACATCCGCGACTGGTCGCCGGACGGCACCCGGATGGGCAAGGGAATCTCCCTGAGCCACGACGAGCTGGCCATCCTGAAGGGCATCCTCAACGACCTGGACGATCTGGAGCCGTGAGATGACGGACCGGGAAGAATTCCTCCAGATTTTCCGCCAGCATGTCACCCGCCCCGGGGCCGACAAGCTGCTGTACTGGCTGGAGAACAAGACCGACTTTTTCCGTGCGCCGGCCTCCACCCGGTTCCACGGGGCCTGTGAGGGCGGGCTGTGCATGCACAGTTTAAACGTCTACCATGCGCTGCACGACACCTTCTTCCAGGAGGGAGACAGCGAGGAGAGCTTCGCCATCTGCGCGCTGCTCCACGACCTGTGCAAGGCCAACTACTACAAGCCCGGCACCCGAAACGTCAAAAACGAGGCCACCGGCCAGTGGGAGAAGGTTCCCACCTACACCGTAGAGGATCTGTTCCCCTATGGCCACGGGGAGAAGAGCGTCTTTCTGATCGAACGGTTCATGCATCTGCGGGTCGAGGAGGCTGTGGCCATCCGCTGGCATATGGGCGGCTTCGATGACGCGGCCCGGGGCGGCTGCTACGCCATCTCAGAGGCTTACGACCGCTACCCCCTGGCCGTCAAGCTCCACATCGCCGATCTTCAGGCCACCTATCTGATGGAGCACGGCACCAGCGCTGCCCGCTGACCTGCCCCCCAACACGCAAAAAATACCCCCCGGCGCCCAAGGCTGCCGGGGGGTATTTTGGGTTTCGTTTAATGTAAGGGGATGCCCTCTTGCTCCATCAGCCGCTCCATCTCGTCCAGCAGCTGGAGAGAGAGATCCTCCAGCTCGCTTTTGTTGGCCGGTGTCTGCGAATCTGCGGGCCGGGCCGCCGGAGCCTGGGTACAACGGGGCGTTTCGACACGTTCCGCCACCGCACGGCGCGGTTCTTCCTCGATGGCCTCAAAATGGGGCAGTTCCTGCTTTTGTTTCAGGGAGACGCCTCGTTCCCGGGCCTGCTCGCAAAGCTCCTCCATCTCGGCGTTTTCCCGCCGGAGAGACAGCATCGCCCGCTCGTAGGCGAACAGCTGGGTCTGGTACCGGCGAATCTCCGCCTGGGCGGCGGCCAGTTTCCGGGTCAGGACCTCAACCTCGCTCTCGGCACGCTCTGCATTGGCGGCCGCGATGGTCTCTACCGCGTTGTGCTGGGCCAGGTTCTGCCGCAGCGCGCTGTTTTCTTGTTCCACCAACGCCATCCTCCTCTCCAATGCAGAAAATTTCTCCTGAGCGAGGCGGCGCTCAGCGTCGCCGACGGCCTGAAGGTTCCTGACACAGCGGATCACGTCGTATTTCCGGTAGCCGAACAACGCCGTCCGGAACCGCAATTCCTCTCGTGCCATAGCCATTTCCTCCCGCCTCGCCGCAAAGGCGCCTCCGGGCGTCAGATCACTTGCGCTTGTTCAGGATGGCCAGCAGCTCGTCGTAGTAACGGTTGTCGCTGCTCTCCTCCTCCACCGGCTGGCTGGCCGGTTTGGCGGAGCCGGGCGCGGTGCCGTCGGCGGTAAAGACCGCGCCGGTAGACGCAGTCTGGCTGCTGACAGCGTTGCTGATGGTGGAGCGCAGGGCGTCGCTGACCTTGTTCTCAAAGCCAGTGGCCACCACGGTAATCTTCATCTCGTCGGAGAGGTTCTCATCGAAGGCAGTACCCCAGATGATGTTCGCATCGGGGTGAGCGCTCTGGGTGATCAGGCCGGCAGCGGTCTCCACATCCTCCAGGCCGATGTCGGGACTGGAGGTGATGTTGATGATGACGCCGTGGGCGCCGGCAATGCTGGTCTCCAGCAGCGGGCTGGAAACAGCAGCCTTGGCGGCGTTCTCGGCCTTGCCCGCGCCCTTGGCGCTGCCCACGCCCATATGGGCGTAGCCGGCGTCCTTCATGATGGAGCGCACGTCGGCGAAGTCCAGGTTAATGAAGGCGGGCACGTTGATCAGGGCCGAGATGGACTCGACGCCCTGGCGCAGGACGTTATCGGCCGCCTGGAAGGCGTTCATCAGGGTGATCTTCTCCTGGCTGATCATCTTCAGCCGCTCGTTGGGAATCACGATCAGGCTGTCCACGTGCATCAGCAGGTTGGCGATGCCCTGCTCGGCCAGGCCCATCTTCCGCTTGCCCTCAAAAGAGAAGGGCTTGGTGACGATGCCCACCGTCAGGATGCCCAGGTCGTGGGCCACCTCAGCCACCACCGGGGCGGCGCCGGTACCGGTGCCGCCGCCCATGCCGGCGGTAATAAACACCATCTGGGAGCCCTTGAGCGCGTTGGCGATCTCGTCCTTGCTCTCCTCGGCAGCCCGCTGGCCCACGTCAGGGTCTGCGCCCGCACCGCGGCCCTTGGTCAGCTTGGAACCCAGCTGAACTTTCACAGTAGCGTGGTTTTTGGCCAGGGCCTGCTGGTCGGTGTTCATCGCAATGAACTCAACACCCTGCAGACCGTCAGCAACCATTCGATTCACAGCGTTGCCGCCACCGCCGCCCACGCCGATTACCTTAATTGTGGTAACGTTTTCGTCCAATTCTTCATCAAGCATCAAAGCCATAATTTTGTCCTCCATGTGAGAATATCGCAAACTGCGCACTGCCCCTAAATGGCACAGATTTTTTATCATAGTACAGCTATATAGTTGTATCGTATCATCTTTTGACTCTGATTGCAAGCCATTTTTTCCTTTTTGAAATTCTTTTTTTGAATTGAAGTGGCCCCGGCGGGGTTACTCAGGCAATTCGTGCCCCAAGGGCCGACAGAGTATCCCCCAAATCTGCATAACCCCTCTGGATGTATTCCATTCCCTCAATCCGGCTGGTTCCCCGGGCCCCCAGAGCCGCCACCACCAGGGCCGCGCCGCCCCGCAGATCGGGCGCTTCCACCCGGGCGCCGCAGAGGGTTCGGGTGGGTTCGATGTGGAGGATCCGCCCCTCGTCCCGCACCCGGGCCCCCATCCGGGCGAACCCCTCGGCGCAGCCGAACCGGCGCTCGAAAATCTGGTCCCGGATGCTGCTGGGGCTGTCGGCCCGCAAAAGGGCTGCCGCCAGCAGGGGGGCCGCGTCGGTGGCGAGCCCCGGGTAGACCCCGGTGCTCACCTGACCCACCCCGTGCAGCCGGCCCAGCCGGGCGACGGTGACCTCCGCCCGGCTGCCGGCCCGCTCCACGGTACAGCCCATCTGACTGAGCAGCCCCAGCACCGGGCGGAAGGTGACCGGGCGGCAGCCCTCCATCTTCACCCGGCCCCCGGCGGCAGCCACCGCACAGGCGATGGTGGAGGCAAAAATCCGGTCGGGCAGCGGGGCAAACACCGTCCCCATCAGACAGCGGCGTCCCTCCACCCGGATCACCGGGCTGCCCGCTCCCTCGATTCGTGCGCCGCAGAGATTCAAAAAATCCGCCAGATCGACAATTTCCGGCTCACAGGCAGCCCCCCGCAGGGTGGTCCGCCCCCGGGCTGTGGCCGCCGCCAGCAACAGCGTTTCGGTGGCCCCCACGCTGGGCAGACGGAGGGTGTACTCCACCCCGTGGAGCCCGCCGGGGGCCGTCAGCACCAGCCGCCCTGCTCCGCCGGGCTGCATCTGGGCCCCCATCTGCCGCAGCCCATCGATGTGCAGGTCAATGGGCCGGGCGCCGATGCAGCAGCCCCCGGGGAACACCGTCTCCACCCGGCCCAGCCGGGCCAGCAGCGGGGCGGCAAACAGGATGGAGGCGCGCATCTGCCCGGCCTCCTGTTCGGGCAGGCGGCAGCGCTGGGGCGGCCCCTCCACCACCAGATCACTGCCCTTCCGGCGGGCCTCACAGCCCACCCCACGGAGCAGGGCCAGGCTGGCCTCCACATCCAACAGGCGGGGCACCCCGCACAGCCGCACCGTCCCCTCACAGAGGAGGGACGCCGCCAGCAGCGGGAGCACACTGTTCTTGGCCGCCGGTATCCGCACTGTTCCATACAAAGGCTGACCGCCCACCACTGTCATCGTCCCACTCATAGAAAAATCCCCCGTTTCGCAAAAGATACCCTACGGTATGCAAAACGGGGGAATTCTGTGCCAAATGGACCACAAACCGCCCACCGTACAAACCGGGGGCGCATTTCTTGTGTAATTTGTCGAATTTCAGGGGGTAAAACTAGGTTTCTCCGCGGGAGACCGAGAGGACAATTCCCATCTCCCCCAACAGCATCATCAAACTGGTTCCGCCGGAGGAAAAGAAGGGCAGGCTGATGCCGGTGTTGGGGATGGTATTGGTGACCACGGCGATGTTCAGCACCGCCTGAAGGGCCACCTGGACCACAAACCCCACCACCAACAGAGCCCCGAACCGGTCGGGGGCGTTGACCGCCAGGGTGATGCCCCGCAGCAAAAGCAGGACAAACAATAGGATCACCGCGCAGGCCCCGATGAACCCCAGCTCCTCGCAGACGATGGAAAAGATAAAATCGTTTTGGGGTTCCGGCACAAAGAGATGTTTCTGCCGGCTGTTGCCCAGCCCCAGGCCGGTGGCCCCGCCCGAACCAATGGCATAAAGGCTCTGGATGGTCTGGTGGCCGTCCCCCAGGGGGTCGGCAAAGGGGTCCAGCCAGGAGTTGAGACGGTCGGCGGCGTAGGGCACCAGGTCGGGCATAATGACCACCGCCGCGGCGATGGCCGCCGCGCCCCCGGCCCCTGCCATCAAAAACCATTTGATTCCGGTGCCGCCCACGAACATCAGCACCGCCCCGATGCCCAGGATCAGCAGAGTGCCCGAGAGGTGGGGTTCCAGCAGCATCAGGGCCGCCACCACCCCCAACACCAGACCAAAGGGCAGCACCCCCACCGAGAATTCCTTCATCCGGGTATGGTTTAGGGAAATGATATGGGAAAAGGTGAGCACCACCGCAAATTTGGCGATCTCACTGGGCTGGAGAGTGCCCACCCCGGGGATCACCAGCCAGCGTTTGCAGCCGTTGTACTCGGGCATAAAGAGCACCACCACCAGCAGCACCAGGGACAAAGCCAGCAGGGGCCAGGCCAGTTTATGGTAGATATGATAGTCCACCCGGCTGGCCACCCACATGGCCGCCAGCCCCAGAGCCGCATAGAGCAGCTGGGGCCGGATATAGGTATACGGGTCGCCTCGGCGGTAGAGCGCCACCGCGTAGCTGGCGCTGAACAGCATCACCAGCCCAAAGGCCACCAGGGTCAGCACCAGAATCAAAAAGGGCAGGTCCACCGCCGGCTGGACCGAAAGCCGGATAAAGCCCCGCTTTTTCCGGGGCGGAGTCCAGCGGGCCGTGACAGGCTCCTGCATCTGCGGCCGCCTCCTTTCGCAAAAAACCGGATGCCCGGCCGGGCACCCCTAGTATTTTACGCAGGAAAAACCCGGCTTAGTCATCCCGGCATATCCCCCCTGCCCGGCCGCATAGATTGTTGCGGGAAAGGAGGCGTCTTGTCTATGGGTGATTGGATCCGCCCCGTACCGGAGCGGGCACTGCGCACCCGGGCCCGGCTGGTGGCCGGTCTGTTTTGCGCGGTCTGCTTTTTAGGGTTGGCGGTGCGGCTGTTTTATTTGCAGCTGGTGGGCAGCGGCTGGTATTCCGAGCGGGCCCTGGGCCAGCAATTACAGGATACGGTGGTACCCGCCGACCGGGGCAAAATTTACAGCGCCGACGGCACCTTATTGGCCGCCAACAGCAGCTGCTGGACCCTGCGGGCCAGCCCCCGGGAGATGCCCGAGGATAAACTGGAACTGGCCGCCCGGGGACTCGCCCAAATTCTGGAACTGGACGAGGCCGATCTTTTGGAAAAATTCCAGCAGCGCAGCTCCAACGACTGTCTGCTCCGCTACCGGGTGGACCGGACCATGGCCGACGCGGTGCGGGATTTCTGCGAGGAAAACCAGATCACCGGCATTCGGATCAACCAGGACTCCAAGCGCTGGTACCCGGAAGGGGAGTTTCTGGCCTCGGTGCTGGGGTTCACCAACGTGGACAATGCCGGGGTTTCGGGGCTGGAACTGGAATACGATGACGTGCTCACCGGGGAAAACGGGGTGGTTCTGACCGCCGTCAACGCCTGGGGCTATACGCTGGAACAGAGCTACGCCACCGAACAATACCCGGTGGAGGGCAACAGCCTGGTGTTGACCATCGACGCCAACATCCAGCGGTATCTGGAAAACGCCCTGAACTATGCGGTGCAGGAGCACAATGTGGCGGCCCGGGCGGTGGGGATCGTGATGGACGTGAACACCGGGGCGGTGCTGGCCATGTCCACCACCCCCGCCTATGACCCCAACCAGCCCCGGGTGATCTACGATGAGGCTACTCGGGCGGCGGTGGACGCCCTCTCGGGGGAGGAGCGGGCCGCCGCCCTCCAACTGGCCCAGCAGACCCAGTGGCGGAACAAAGCCGTCAGCGATCTGTACGAGCCGGGCAGCGTCTTTAAACTCATCACCTGCGCCGCCGGGCTGGACGCCGGGGTAATCCAGGCGGGTTCCACCTTCTACTGCGGCGAGTCCATCTCGGTGGCGGGGACCAAATTCCACTGCGCCAACCACAGGAGCCACGGCACCCAGAGCGTCACCCTGGCCCTGATGAACTCCTGCAACCAGAGTTTCATCCAAATCGGCGCCCGGCTGGGCAAGGAGGCTTTCTGCGATTACTTCGCGGCCTTCGGCCTGCGGGAGGCCACCGGCATTGATCTGCCCGCCGAACCCAAAAAGAGCCTTTATTACACCGCCGAGCAGATGGGCCCGGTGGAGCTGGCCTCCTGTGCCTTCGGCCAGAGCAGCAAGGTGTCCTATATCGAGATGGCGGCGGCGGTCTGCGCCGTGGTCAACGGGGGAAACCTCATGCGGCCCTATGTGGTCTCCGAAATCCGGGACCCCGAGGGCGAGACCCTGGACAAAATCGAGCCGGTCTGCACCCGCCGGGTGATAAAAGAAGAGACCTCCATCACCATGCGAAAGATGATGGAGGCCGTTGTTGAAGGCGGAGGCGGTCAGAACGCCAAAATCGCCGGGTATCGTGTGGGGGGCAAGAGCGGTACCAGCCAAAAGCTGGACAGCGAGGACGAAACCGCCCGGATCGCCAGCTTTGTGGCGGTGGCGCCCATCGACGACCCGCAGTTCCTCTGCCTGGTCTGTCTGGACGAACCCCACAGCTGGACCACGGCGGGCGGCAGTCTGTCGGCCCCGGTCTGCGCCGAAGTGTTGGAACAGACCCTGGTCTATAAGGGCGTGCCCCGGGCCCCCGCTGAGGACGAAGCCCAGAACACCGCCGAGACGGCGGCCGAGCTGCCCGCCGACGGGGACAGTTTTTACGGCGCTTGAATCAGCTCTGGTGGGGCTGGGGGCGGAAGACGATCTCGCCGGTGGTGGAGTCCATAGACTCAATGATGGCCAGGGACTCCAGCTGGACGCCCTTGCTGCGGACCAGCTCGCCGCCGGCCTGGAAGCCCTTCTCGATGCCGATGCCGATGCCTTCCACGGTGGCTCCGGCCTCGGCGGCCAGCTCCAAAAGGCCCATCAGGGCGCAGCCGTTGGCCAGGAAGTCGTCCACAATCAGCAGATGATCCTCGGGGGTGAGGAACTTTTTGGAGACGATGACGTTGTAGATCTTCTTGTGGGTGAAGGACTGGATCTGAGTCTCGTAGTTGTCGTAATCCAGGTTAATGCTCATGGATTTCTTGGCAAAAACCACCGGGACGTTCAGCTCGCTGGCCACCACCGCAGCGATGCCGATGCCGCTGGCCTCGATGGTCAGTACCTTGTTGATGGGTTTGCCGGCGAACAGCCGCTTCCACTCCCGGGCCATCTCGCGGAACAGCGCGATATCCATCTGGTGGTTGATGAAGCTGTCCACCTTCAGCACGTTGCCTTCGCGGATGATGCCGTCTTTGCGGATCCGATCTTCGAGCAGTTTCATAAATCCTATATCCTCCCGGTATAAACCATTTTTGGATTTGTCTGTGCAGGGATGTATTTATAACAACAGTATACTTGATGGGCACAGGTCTTTGCAATACCGGAATCCGCCTAAATTTGACATAAAACTTTCCCGGATTTTAGGCCAGGGGGATAAAAGTCTTACTTTGCCGAAAATTACAGAAACCGGCCTCCGGGCGGGAATAATTTTCAGCTTGTTATCTCTTGTACTTTTGTCGCATTTTGAGTATACTCGAAACAACATTCAAAAAATCCGGGCCAGGGGCCCGGTTTGGGCTGCGCTCTGCGGTGCGCAGCGGGGCCGGCGGGGTGTCCGGCCGGCACAACTGGAGGAGGAAAAAACCATGAAAACCGGGTTGGTTCTGGAAGGCGGCGCCATGCGGGGGATGTTCATCGCTGGCGTCACCGACGTACTGATGGAGCACGGCGTCACCTTTGACGGCGCTGTGGGCGTTTCGGCCGGGGCGGTGTTCGGCTGCAACTACAAATCCCATCAGCCGGGCCGGGTCATCCGCTACAACCTCGCATACTGCAACGACCGCCGTTACGCCAGTTTGAAGAACTGGCTGCGCACCGGCGACGTATACAGCGAGACCTTCTGCTACCACGAGATCCCCGAGCATCTGGACCCCTTCGACACGGAAACGTTCCGCAATTCGCCCATGGAGTTCTATGTGGTCTGCACCGATCTGCGGACCGGCAGCCCCATCTACCACAAATGCCGCACCGGCGATGCCGACGATCTGCGCTGGATGCAGGCCTCGGCCTCCATGCCGCTGGCAGCCCGGGTGGTCAAAATCGGGCCCTATTCCCTTTTGGACGGCGGCGTGGCCGATTCGATCCCGGTGCGGTTCTTCGAGTCCATCGGCTACCGGCGGAACGTCATTATCCTGACCCAGCCCAAGGGCTACGAGAAAAAGAAGAATAAGCTTTTGCCCCTGATGCAGGCCCGGCTGTTCCGGTACCCGGCGTTCCTGGCGGCGGCGGCAGACCGCCACGAGCGGTACAACGAAACCCTCGGTTACATCGCCATGCAGGAAGAGGCGGGCACCGCCCTGGTGATCCGGCCGCCGGTACCCCTGGAGATCGGCGCGGTGGAGCGGGACCCCATCCAGCTGCGCCGGGTCTACGAGACCGGCCGGGCCGTGGCGGAAAAACAGCTGGATCGGGTGCAGGAGTTCCTGGCCAGCGCCAAAGCCACCGAATAATCCATATAAAATTGCGCCAGGCCTCCGCCAAAACAGCGGGGGCCTGTTTTTGCGGGTGGAAAGTCCCAAAAAACAGTTGACAACCGTTTAAATCCGTGCTAATATGTATAGGCGGTCCGGCGCTGCCGGTCCTGAAGTGAATCTGGGCGTGTTCCCGAGTGGCCAATGGGGACAGACTGTAAATCTGCTGCTTTTCAGCTTCGGTGGTTCGAATCCACCCGCGCCCACCAAAAACCCGATGCTTTGTAAAAAGCATCGGGTTTTGTGTTTTTAACCTACAGAATCACAGAAGCGGGG
>NZ_BQKV01000006.1 GCF_022180365.1 Faecalibacterium gallinarum | reverse complement strand
TCCGGACAACGCTTGTGACCTACGTTTTACCGCGGCTGCTGGCACGTAGTTAGCCGTCACTTCCTTGTTGAGTACCGTCATTATCGTCCTCAACAACAGGAGTTTACAATCCGAAGACCTTCTTCCTCCACGCGGCGTCGCTGCATCAGGGTTTCCCCCATTGTGCAATATTCCCCACTGCTGCCTCCCGTAGGAGTCTGGGCCGTGTCTCAGTCCCAATGTGGCCGTTCAACCTCTCAGTCCGGCTACCGATCGTCGCCTTGGTGGGCCGTTACCTCACCAACCAGCTAATCGGACGCGAGGC
>NZ_BQKV01000005.1 GCF_022180365.1 Faecalibacterium gallinarum | reverse complement strand
CCCGTAGGAGTCTGGGCCGTGTCTCAGTCCCAATGTGGCCGTTCAACCTCTCAGTCCGGCTACCGATCGTCGCCTTGGTGGGCCGTTACCTCACCAACCAGCTAATCGGACGCGAGGCCATCTCAAAGCGGATTGCTCCTTTTCCCTCAGATCCATGCGGATCCGTGGGCTTATGCGGTATTAGCAGTCGTTTCCAACTGTTGTCCCCCTCTTTGAGGCAGGTTCCTCACGCGTTACTCACCCGTTCGCCACTAGATGAATCCTTACTCCCAACCCTTTGCATTTGTGTTAGTCTTACTTAAAAAGCCTAAT
>NZ_BQKV01000004.1 GCF_022180365.1 Faecalibacterium gallinarum | reverse complement strand
GTAGGAGTCTGGGCCGTGTCTCAGTCCCAATGTGGCCGTTCAACCTCTCAGTCCGGCTACCGATCGTCGCCTTGGTGGGCCGTTACCTCACCAACCAGCTAATCGGACGCGAGGCCATCTCAAAGCGGATTGCTCCTTTTCCCTCAAGATCATGCGATCTCGTGGGCTTATGCGGTATTAGCAGTCGTTTCCAACTGTTGTCCCCCTCTTTGAGGCAGGTTCCTCACGCGTTACTCACCCGTTCGCCACTAGATGAATCCTTACTCCCAACCCTTTGCATTTGTGTTAGTCTTACTTAAAAAGCCTAAT
>NZ_BQKV01000003.1 GCF_022180365.1 Faecalibacterium gallinarum | reverse complement strand
CCCCCCCCCCCCGAAAATATGTTATAATTAGCTCACATTTTATGCACTTTGCACAAAGACTGGAGGTTTCACCATGAAAAAATTGAAGCGCATTTTTTCCGCCCTTCTGATCGGTGCCATGGCCCTGACCTTGTTGGTCGGATGCGGCGGCAGCGGCGGCTCTACCGGCTCTTCCGTCCAGTACATGGACGAGAGCTCTGCCGCCCTGAATACCTTTATTGCCAGCGGCGAATCCTGGGCCAGCGGCGGCCCCATCGACATCATTGAAAATGAAGCCCTGCGCGAGCTCACCGACAAGTGGGCTGAAGAAGCCTCGTTTGCTCTTAGCAGACTCTGCGATCCCAATGCGGGCGGGGAGGATGGCTTTATTGAAAACTATCTCAAGCGCCCGTTTGATGCCCGCTGCGAAAACGTTCTGAGTGCGGAAGGTATCCTTAATGATGACACAAATCGCATGGATACCGGCCTTATGATTATCGGGGCCGAAGATCTCCCGGAAAGCGAACTGAACAATGCTCTTACCCAGTTTTTCAAAGATCAACAGCACATTGGAGAGAATCAAATCCCCAGCGGCGTTGCTCTGCACGTCTATCTGGTGACCGACGCCACCAACGAATACCAGAAAGCCTGGATCGCCTTCCTGGTCGTGACTGGCTCCAACAAGTAATTCCTTACATTCTCGCACAGAACAACAATACTATACTTAACACCGCCGCAGCGCCATCCGCCTGCGGCGGTGTTTTATTCGCGCTGTACGTTGGGCGGGGGCCGCTACGCCCGAGTCGCGGCAGTCGCAGGTTTCATCGCGCCTTAGGTGCAAGATGTAGGTGGGTTTAAAATAACTTATTCACTATTCACCCTTACTTCTTACCTCAAACTGCGGAGCACCGGCTGAACCTGCCGGCCCGCAAAGGCCGCCTCCAGCGTGTCGGGCAAAAGGGTGAGGTCCGCTTTCAGGCTCTGGGGTTTGTTCACCCAGTCGTCCTGCAAAAAGGGCACGAAGTAGTAGTGTTTGCGGTTCATCAGCCGGGCGATGTTCTCCGCCGAGGCCCCCAGGCCGTCGTTGGTGGAAACGGCGATCACCACCGGGCACCCCACCCGCAAAAGGCTCTTGGCCGCCAACGTCACCGGCGTGTCACTGAGGCCCGCCGCCAGCCGGGCCAGGGTGGTGCCGGTGCAGGGGGCGATCACCAGCGCCTGGGCCAGGCCTTTGGGGCCCAGGGGCTCCACCGCCGTCAGGCTGGCCCGCACCGGCTGGCCGGTGATCTCCTCCAGTTTATCCTTCCAGTCGGCGGCCTGGCCGAACCGGGTGTCCAGCCCCGCCGCCGAAAAGCTCATCACCGGCAGCACCTTCCACCCCGCCGACACCAGCCGGGCCGCCTGGGGCACCGCCGCCTCAAAGGTGCAAAAACTGCCGCACATGGCAAACGCAATGGTTCCCCGGCTGCCGGGCCGGGTGTTCTCCTGTTTCATCCCTCTGCCTCCTCCTTCTGTGCCGGGCCCTCCCGCCCGGCCAAAATCCCCAAAACCGCCCGGGCCACATACTCCCCCGCGCTCTCGGGGGCGCACCGGCCCGGCAGGCTCAGCGCGTGGATGGCCTTATGTCCCAGGGCCGACGCCGCGGCGAAATCCGTCCCCCCGGGCTTGCTGGCCAGGTCCACGATCAGACTGGCCGGGGGCAGCCGCCCCAGCACCGCCGCCGTCAAAACCGGAGCGGGGACGGTGTTCACCACCGTGTCAAACCCCGGGGCCAGTTCTTCCAGCCGGGCGATCTCCGCCCCTTTGGCCCCTTGAGCCTCGGCCAGGGCTCGCTGGGCCGGGCGGCGGGCCGCCACCGTGACACGGGCCCCCAGGGCCGTCAGCCGCACCGCCAGCGCCTGGCCCACCGGGCCGTAGCCCGTTACCAGAATCGGCGAGCCCCAGAGGGTCCGGGGCCGCTCGGCCAGCAACATCCCGATGCAGCCCTCCGCCGTGGGGATGGCGTTTAAAATGGTCAGCTCCTCCCGGGCGAAGTAGTCCACCAGCTCCACCCCGGCCCCGGCGGCCAGAGCCCGGGCCGCCGCCGAGGGTTTGCCCCCCAGGGCCAGGGCCCCGGGTTTGGCCGCCCGCAACAGCCCCGCCAGGCCCTCCCGCTCGGCGTCCAGGGGCAGGGGCAGCAGGATATAATCCGCCCGGGGCACCTGCTCGGCCCCGCCCACGGCATACCCCGCCTTTTCCAGCGCCCGGCCCGCGGCGGCCTGGCGGGGGTCAGACCCCACCACCGCAAACAACTTTTTCCCTTCCATCTCGCTTCTCCCCTTTTCCCGGCTGTTTGGCGTTTTGCTCTGGGCCATCCTATGCGGGGGCGGGGCGGGGTGACAATCTTTTTTAGGGAAGAGTGAATAGTGAAGAAGTATCGGGCGCGGTTGATCCCCCAGCCCACATAAAACCCTAGGGGTTCGCAGGGCCCGCGGCTGTCGCGGCGCGAGCCTTCCGGTTTCCGCCAGGTTACGGCGCGAATAAAAAAGCGGGCCCGAAGGCCCGCCGGAATCGATGTTTTGTGTAATATATAAGGTTCAGCCGCCGCGCCCATCTTTTGCGGGGCTTACTTCAGATACTTTGCCACCGCCCGGGCCACCACGCCGCCCAGGATGCCGCTGACCAAAAACTCAGCCACGCCCTGGATGCCCACCAGCAGCACCACGAACATCAGGGGGTTGGCGGCGCCGTTCTTGGCCACCAGGCCCTGGACGTAATCGCAGTTGTAGAAGGCCAGCACAATGTACCCCATGAAAAACAGGGTGTTGAGGGCGGGGGCCATCATGGCGCTGAGGATGTAGCTCCAGCCGCCGGCCTGGTCGGCTTTCCGCAGGGCGGCGAAGATCAGGGCCACGCACAGGCCCATGAGCATCCGGGTCACCACGCAGAGGATGAAGGTGTGCACCGGGCTGACCTGGAACAGGGCGCTGGTCATGGCCGAGCCGCCGGTGATGGCGTCGTAGAAGCTCACCGCGCCGAACACGCCGCCCAGCACCAGACCCGCCACCGGGCCCATGGCGATGGCGCCCACCGCGATGGGCAGGGTCAGAAAGCTCATGTACAGGGGGCCCATGGGCACGCTGCCCAGGCCGACGGCTTTCATCACCAGTTCGATGGCCACCAAAAGGGCCAGACGGGTGAGCATCTTAAGGTCCATTGCTTGTTTGTTCATTGTAAAATCCTCCTGCTGCCGTTCCGCCCTAAAATGTCGGATACGGCGCAAACCTGCCCGCCCAAAACGGGGCGGGAATCGTTTTTGTTGTACGGACAAATCCGGATATAATTTGATAGATGGGCTCGGTGCTTTTCAGACAAAGTGACCTTGCCTGCAAAGCCTAATAAATGGGGGCCGCCAAGGCGAGCGCCCGCAAAAAGATAAATCGCGGTTAAAAACTTAGGGTTCGCAGCCGTTACAGCTGCCGCGGCTCGGGCCTTACGGTTCCCGCTAAAGTTACGGCGCGGTTGAATCGTTGGGGAATACAATGCCAGCCGACTGGCGGGCCTGGGTCAAAACACGGCTGACAGCCAGGCTGGTGTCCAGCATCCGGCTGCACAGCTCCTGATCCCCCGACTTGATGGCCCGGGCGAAGGCCTCGAACTCCGCCGCCTGGCGGGGGCGTTTGCCGTTGAGGCTGAAATACTCCTCCTTGCCGCTGTTCAGGTGGAGGGTCACCACCCCGCAGAGGTTGGCGGTGGTTTTCTGGAGCAGGTAGCCCTTGGTGCCCTGGATGACGTACCGGGCGGGGGCGGCGCAGTCCTTGGCGGCGATGCAGACCGCCTTGAACCCCTGGTAATCCAGGCTCAGGATGCCGCTGGTGTCGATGCCCCGGTCGAGGTTGGCCGCATACCGCACCTGCCGCGGCGCGCCGAAGAGGCCCACCACATAGCTGATGTTGTAGACGTTCAGGTCCATCAGGGCGCCGCCGGCACAGGCCGGGTCAAAGACCGGCGGGGTCTCCCCCGCGCAGAAGGCGTCGTACCGGCTGGAATACTGGCTGAAATTGCAGTGCACCAGCTTGACAGAACCGATCCGGGGCAGCAGCTCCCGGATCTTCTGGTAATTCTCCAGGTACTGGGTGGTCATGGCCTCGAAGAGGAAGAGCCCCTTCTTCCGGGCCAGGGCCGCCAGCTGTTCGGCCTCGGCGTCGGTGGCGGCCATGGGTTTTTCCACGATCACGTTCCGCCCGGCTTCCAGGGCCTTTTTGGCATAGGGCGCGTGGAGGTGGTTGGGCAGGGCAATGTAAACGGTGTCCACCGCCTCCAGCATGGCCGCGTAGTCGGTGAACTGCCGGGGGATGTGGTAGTCGATACAGAGCTGGGTGGCCAGCTGGGCCGAACGGGGGGTGCTGCACAGCGCCGCCAGCTCCACCGCCGGGCTCTGGGCCAGCCAGGGCAAAAATTCCTTGACGATGGCGCCGGTGCCCAGGATGCCTAGCTTCATCTATTGTTCCTCCTTCTCATGCACAGGAGGCGGCCGCCGCGTTCTTCCGGCGCGCCCCGCGGGGGCGGCTGAGGCGCGGCTTGCCGCCAGCGGGTTCCTGCCCCCGGGCCGGGCCGGGGCCCGAGCGGCGGCGGGGGGCGTTGAGCTTATAGAGCAGCGCCAGCCCTTTCAGCAAAAGCTCCGGGTCGTAGGTCAGGGGGTGGCGGCAGAGGGGGGTGACATACTTGGCCAGCCCTCCGGTCACCACCAGGGAGACCGGTTTGCCCAGCTCCTCCTCGATCCGGGCGGTGATCCCGTCCAGCAGGACGGCGGTGCCCAGCACCGAGCCCGAGAGCATGCACTCCTCGGTGTTGGTGCCGATGGCGTGGCGGGGCTGGCTCAGATGCACCTGGGGCAGCTGGGCGCACCGCTCCCCCAGGGCTTTCAGCCCGGTGGAGAGCCCCGGGCAGATCACCCCGCCCCGGAACACCCGGTGTTCGTCCACTACATTAAAGGTGGTGGCGGTGCCCAGGTCCACGGTCACCACCGGCAGGGGGTAATGGGCCGCCGCATAGGCGGCATCCACCAGCCGGTCTTTGCCCACGGCGGCGGGGTCGGGCACCCCCATGATCAGCCCGGTGCGGATCTCGGGCCCCACGATCACCGGTTTTGCGCCGCCGGTGTAGTGGCGGGCGCACTCGGCCAGGGCCCCGGTGATCTGGGGCACAACGCTGGTCAGCACCGCCCCCTCGAACCGGACCGGCCGCTCCGGGTGCTTGCGGTGGGAGAAAATCTTTTCCATCTCGGCGCGGTACTCCGCCGCCGTGCGAGTGCGTACCGTGTCCATGTGGGCCACAAAGCATACACGTCCGTCCCGAATGCCCCCGAGGGCGACGGTGGTGTTGCCTATATCAATGGCTAAAATCATTCTGTTTATAACCTCCGGGTCATCCCCTGCCAGGGGGCAGGGGGCTTGGGTGTTTTTCCGTTTTTCCCAAAGTGTACACCCTATTTTACCGCATTTTGCCCAAAGACACAAGATGCCCCGCCGGGGCCGCCAAAGATTTTGTTGTTTTGCCGGGCGGATTGGTTTATACTAGGGGCAGCATTGGCATTTCCGCCCCAATCGGGGGGAAACGCGAAACCGATCCGGGAGGTTTTTGGGAATGGATCTGAAAGGCAAATGCGTCCTGTTGGGCGTTTCGGGCGGGATCGCCGCCTACAAAATGGCAAATGTGGCCAGCGCACTGAAAAAACTGGGGGCCGACGTGGAGGTCATCATGACCCGCAACGCCACCCAGTTCATCACCCCGCTGACCTTTGAGACACTCACCGGCCACAAGTGTATGGTGGACACCTTCGACCGGGATTTTAAATTTGAAGTCACCCATATTTCCCTGGCCAAAAAGGCGGATGTGATCCTGGTGGCCCCGGCCACCGCCAACGTCATCGCCAAGATGGCCCACGGCATCGCCGACGATATGCTGACCACAGTGGTGCTGGCGGCGGGCTGCCCGAAACTGGTCTCCCCTGCCATGAACACCGGCATGCTGGAAAACCCCATCACCCAGGACAACCTGGCCACGTTGGAAAAATACGGCTTTACCGTGATCCCCTCCGAGAGCGGGCTGCTGGCCTGCAAGGACGTGGGCAGCGGCCGTCTGCCCAAAGAAGAGGTGCTGATCGACTACATCTGCCGGGCCATCGCCAAGCCCAAGGACCTGGCGGGGCTGCGGCTCACCGTCACCGCCGGGGCCACCCAGGAGGCCCTGGACCCGGTGCGGTATCTCACCAACCACTCCACCGGCAAGATGGGCTACGCCATCGCCCGGGCGGCGGTGATGCGGGGGGCCAAGGTCACCCTGATCCACGGCCAGACGGCCCTTGACCCGGTGCGTTTCGCCGAGGATGTGCCCATCGTCTCGGCCCAGGAGATGTACGAGGCGGTGGCGGGCCGGTTCGACGAGACCGACGTTTTAATCATGGCTGCGGCCGTGGCGGACTACCGCCCCGCAACGGTGGCCGGGGACAAGATCAAGAAGTCCGACGGGGAGATGAGCATTCCCCTAGCCCGGACGGCGGACATCCTGGGCACCCTGGGCCCCAAAAAGACCCACCAGTTCATCTGCGGCTTTTCCATGGAGACCCGAGACCTGATCGAGAACTCCTCGGCCAAGCTCCATAAAAAGAACCTGGACATGATCGTGGCCAACAACTTAAAAGTCGAGGGAGCCGGCTTCGGGGTGGACACCAACGTAGTGACCTTTGTGACGGGGGACGGGGTGCGGCAGCTGCCCCTCATGAGCAAAGCCGACGTGGCGGACGCCATCCTGGACGAGATTCTGGCCCGGCGGAGCTTATTTTAACCCACCCACCCGCCCTTTAGATGTTCCCCCGGCCCTACGGGCCCGCCCCCAGGGGGCTCTAAGCGGAGAGCGGCTTCCTCCAAGGGCCGCCGCCCGGATTTGCCCATCTGTCCCCGCCAAGACATCCCACCACGCGGTCTGTAGTGGCGGGGCCAGCTGGTCAAACCGTTCGGCTGCCTGCCCGTCGGGTCCGCAGCCGGTACAGCTGCCGCGGCGCGGGCGTTTTGGTTTACACCAGGTTACGGCGCGGTTAAAACTGCCGCGGCGCGGGCCTGCCGGTTTCCATGCAAGCAAGGGCGCGAATGAAAAAGCGCGGATGAAAATTGTGGATTTGGCACAAAAAGTTTTTCCCGCCCCGTAGGTTTTAAGAAAAATTATGGCAAACCTGTTTATTTTGTCCGCCAAAAAATATATAATAAGGATATTACCGGGTAGTATTGCGCAATCGGCCGCGCCGGGCTGGCCGTAAAATAGGGAGGTTCACTCTTATGTTTTTTTCCGATTACAACCAGCACCTGCTGGATAATGTAAAAAAGATCCACTTCATCGGCTGCGGCGGCAGCGGCATGTATCCCCTGATCCAGATCCTGGCCTCCAAGGGGTACGAGATCTCGGGCAGCGACGTGCTGGAGGGCAGCATCATCGAGTCCGAGCGGGCCATGGGGGTCAAAGTCACCCTGGGCCACGACGCGGCCAATATCACCGGGGCGGACCTGGTGGTGTATTCGGCGGCCATCCCCAAGGATAACGTGGAGCTGGCGGCGGCGGGTTCCTACGGCATCCGCACCGTGGAGCGGAGCGTCCTTCTGGGCTATGTGAGCCGCCTGTATAAGAGCAGCATCTGCGTCTCGGGCACCCACGGCAAGACCACCACCACCGCCCTCATCACCACCGCCCTGGAGCTGGCCGGGCGGGACCCCAGCGCCGTCATCGGCGGCAAACTGCCCCTGATCGGCGGCTACGGCAAGGCCGGCAAAGGGGATGAAGTGGTCATCGAGGCCTGCGAATACGCCGAGACCTTCCTCAAGCTGACCCCCTATCTGTCGGTGGTGCTGAACATCGACAACGACCATCTGGACTACTACGGCAGCATGGGCGAGCTGAAATTCGCTTTCAAGCGGTTCTCCCTCATGACCCAGTTCATGATCTTCGCCAACGCCGACGACAAGAACACCATGGACGTCATGTTCACCCTGAACCGCCGGGTCCGCACCTTCGGCATCGAGCACAGCGCCGACTACCAGGCCGTCAACGTCCAGGAGTATAAGCCCGGCTTCTATGAGTTCGACCTCAAGGAGTGGGACAACGAGAGCGGCCACATCCGCCTGGCCATCCCCGGGCGGCACAACATCTACAACGCCCTGGCCATGTGCGCGGTCTGCCGCCTGCTGGGCCTGACCATCGAGCAGTGCGCGGCCGCCGCCGCCGACTTCAAGGGCGCGGGCCGCCGGTTCGAGGTCTACGGCGAGTGCAACGGCGCTCTGGTGGTGGATGACTACGCCCACCACCCCACCGAGCTGCGGGCCACCCTGGAGACCGCCCGGAAACTGGGCTACAAGCGGGTCATCGCCGTCCATCAGCCGTTTACATACAGCCGCACCAAAGCGCTGTTGAACGACTTCGTGGATGTTTTGAAACTGGCGGACGTCACCGTCCTGACCCCGATCCTGGGCAGCCGGGAGCCCAACGACCCCACCATCTCCAGCGCCAAACTGGCGGAGAAGCTGCCGGGTTCCGTCCTGGTGGACAGCCTGGAAGCTGCCGCCGACTGGGTCAAGGCCAACGCCAAAGAGGGCGATCTGGTCATTACCTTAGGCTGCGGCGACGTCTACAAGGCCAGCAAGATGATGGTGAAGTAACCCCCCCAAACAACAGACAATCCCCTCAGGGCGCCCCCCTGGGGGATTTTTTTGCAGAAAAGGCTTGCAATCCGCCGCCGGATGTGGTATAATTTCTGAGTCGATACGGCATCTGGACGGTTAGCTCAGCTGGTAGAGCATCTGCTTGACGTGCAGGAGGTCACAGGTTCGAGTCCTGTACCGTCCACCAGAACACCCGAGGGGATTTCCCCTCGGGTGTTTTTTTGCCTTTTTCTGTGTAAAGCGGGGGCCGCCGGTTTCTGCCGCCCGGCCAACGATCCCAAACGGTTTTTGTCAGGGCAGCTTCTCATACACCGGCTCGGCGGCAGCGTCCCGCCGCTTGCGGCGGAAGGGGCGGGTGGCGGCGTCCGCCAGGAAATCGTGCCCGCTGGGGGTCGCCCGGTCCACCCGCAGGCCCCGGCCGCTGCCGCTGTGGGCCGCCTGGAACTGGTCCAGAGTTTTGCACCCCCTCGCGGCGCACTGGTCCAGGCTGCTGCGCAGATAGGCCAGGGGCGCTTTGGGCTGATGCTCCGCCGTCCGGCGGATGACCTCCGCCAGCACCCCCTCCTCGATCCCTTTGGCCCGGCTCTCGGCCAGCAGCTGGGTCAGGGCCGGCAGCGCCCCCTCCCCCAGCCCCAGCCGGGCCCAGAGGGCTTCGGGGGTCTCGGGGGCCGCCTTTAAAAAAGCCAGGCAGCTGTCCAGGGTGGCCATCGGCTCGGCCGGGTCCGGCCCCGTCCCTTCTCCCGGAAAAAATTCCGGCGTCCTCCTCGTCGTCCTCTCCTCCCCTGCCTCAGGGGCAGGACCAGGATGAGGATCAGGCTCAGATTCAGGGACAGGTTCAGGATGAGGATCAGGGACAGATTCAGGGACAGGATCAGGATCATGTTCAGGCGATTTTGCCGACTTTTGCCGTCCGGCCTCGCCGGTGGGGTCCGGGCTGCCCCATCGCTTGCGGTTGGTGACCTCGGCGCCTTTTCGCCCGGCCTCCCGGCGCTTTTCGCAGGTCTGGCGGTACTTCTCCTGGTCCCGGCCGATCTGGGCCGACAAAAAGCTGAACGCCATCGCCACCAGCCCGTCCCCGATCTCGGCGGGGGCGGGGGATCGGCCCTCGGCGGCAAAGTCCAGCAAAAGCCGGAACAGCTGCCCCGCCTGGGCGTCGGACATCATCCCGATGTGCCGCCGGGCGTCGCAGTAAAGAATAAAGCTCTGTTTTTCCTGGGGCATGGGTTTTCCTCCTTTTTTGCCTTTTCTGTGGAAAACTTTCTTCTCACCCATGATACGCCCCCCGCCGGCGCGGGAACAGTGCGGCTTTTTGGGCGCAAAAAACGGGCGGCAGAGAGCATAAAACCCTCTGCCGCCCGCTGATTTTTCTATAAAATTTCTCAGCCCGCGGCTTCCACCAGGCGGGTGGGGCCGTAGACGCTGACCCGGGCGCTGCCGCCGGTGCCGGTAAAGACCGACGGGGCGGTCTTGCCCTCGCCCACCAGGTCGTACCGGGCGTAGAGCTGGCCCCCTTCGGCGGGGATCTGGGCCGTCATCCGGCCGCCCTCGGCGGTGGTGGGCAGCTTTTCGCCCCCGGCCGCGGCGATCTCCGCCGGGATGTTGGCGGCCACCGTGGTGCGGTAGATGCCGTCCGCCCCGCCGAAGCCGTTCAGCTCACAGTAGGCCGCGGCGGCGGCGCCCCCCTCGGTCTGGATGCCGCCCACCCAGGGGGTCAGGCCCCCCAGGTCGATGACCCCCTGGCCGCTGGTGAGGATATGGAGTTTGCCGCTGTCCTTGAGGTTGACGGCCTCCCCCAGATGGGCCTTGATGGTGCCGCCCGACAGGTAGGCCACCCCCTCCAGGCAGAGGGGCACCCGGGCCGACTGTTCCCGGCCGTTGTCCAGCTCGCCGCCGTTCATATACAGGGTTCCGCCGGGCTTGACCCGCAGGTTGCGGATGGTGCCGCCGTTGATCTCCACCACGCCCCGGGTCTCCACCGCGTAGTGGGTGCCGTTCTTCCGGCCATAGGTGCCGTGGTTGATGACGATCCGGGTGCCGGCCGCCGGGGAGTAGACCGCTCCCTCAGCGCCCCAGACGGTGCCCACGCTGTTCAGGTAGGCCGCCGCCCCCGACTCCATCAGTTTGATGGCGTGGCCCACCTCGGCGCCGCCCGTCCCAAACTCGGTGCGCAGCTGGACGCTGCCCCGGGTGATCAGGGTGGAATCGGCGTAGATCTCCACCGGGTCGAGGGCCCGGTAGGCAAACCCGCGGCTCCGGGTGTCGTTGATGTAAAGGCTGTCGTCCAGGATCAGGGTGGCGCCGTTTTTCACCTTGAATTCCACGTACCGCAGCACGCCCCCGCCCCGCAGGCAGAGGTCCCGGGTGATCTCGTACTCCCGGCCCTCGCCCCAGCAGTCCTCGAACTCAATGGTCCCCGCCACCTCGATGGTGGTGACGGCGGGGTTTTCCAGGGCGGCGACAAACTCCGCCTTGGTGGAGGCGGTCACCGTCCGGCCCGCCTGGATGGCCTCCTGGGCGGCCAGGATCTTCTCGGCCTGGGCCAGCTTGTCCCCGCAGGAGATCTGGGCCTGTTCCTCGGGGCTCAGGGCCTCATAGGCGGCCCGGGCGGCCTCCACCGCCCCGGCGTTTTCCAGCCCGGGGATCTCGGGCAGGGCCTCGATCAACGTCTCGGCCTTCCGCCAGGCGGGCAGCGCGTCCTCCCCGGTTTTGTCGATGGCGAAACTGTCGATGAGGATGCTCTGGCCGTTCTCCACCTTATAGGCCTGGTAATACAGCCGCCCGCCCGCGAGGGTGACCCCCGCGTAGACCGGGCAGTCCAGATCCAGGGCCAGGGCGCTGGGCACCTCGGCCAGAAGGGTCTGGGTGTAGTTCTTGACGCCGGCGGTGCCCGCCGTCACAAAGACGGTGCCGCCGGGGTTAAAGGCGGTCTCGAAGCTCTGGCCGTTGTAGCTGGTGGGCCGGGTCTCGGTGTTCTGGACCTTGCCGTAGTTGAGCCAGGGGGTGCGGTTGTAGACGTGGTCGTGGCCCGAGAGGACCAGGTCGATGTCGTACTCCGCCGCCAGCTGGTTCACCTGGGCGCGGATGGCCTCCACATCGTCGTCCTCGGCGTGGGGGCCGTTGGAGTAGGGGGATTTGTGGAGGAGGAGGATCTTCCACTGGGCGTCGGTTTCAGCGGCGGTGCGGCAGGCCCAGTCGAACTGCGCCTGGGACAGGCCGCCGCCCTCGCCCAGGTCGTTGGTGTTCAGGACGATGAAGGCCGCGTTCTGATACTCGAAGCTGTAATACACCCCGGTGGAGGTGTCCTGTTCGGGCAGGTTCTGGAGGTTGAAGTGGGACATCAGGGCGTTGGGCTCGGTGACCCCCGCCACGCTGGACCGGTTCTCGTGGTTGCCGGCGGCGGGCAGGGTGGGCAGAGCCTGGGCGTCGGCGCTGTCCAGCACCATGGTCCAGTAGTTTTCGTTGCTGCCGTCGTCCACAAAGTCGCCGGCGTGGACCAGGAACTCCGCCTCGGGGAAGGTCTGGCGCGCCAGGGCCAGGGCCTCATGGTAGGCGTCGTAGTCGGAGCGGATCATCCCCTGGGAGTCGTTCAGGTTCAGGAAGGTGAAGGAATCGGAATCCGGGTCCCCGGTGGTGAAGGAGGCAATCTCACTCCAATACCCCTTTTCGGGGCAGCCCACCCGGTAATAGTAGGTGGTGTTCGGTTCAAGGCCCTCCACCGCCGCGGTATGGCGCTGGACCGTCTTGGTGGTGTAGGTGGTGAAAAGCCCCAGGTTCATGAGGGGGTAGGGCCGCTCCACCCGGGCGGACTGGGCCGGGATGATCTCGGCCCCGCTCATATCCGGCGAAGTGGAGAGCTGGACGGCCCCGGTCTCCACCAGGACCCCGGTGTACCAGCTGAAGGCCCGGCCGGTCTCGGCGTCGGAGCCCAAGGTCAGGGTGATCTGGTCGGGCAGCAGGCCGTTTTCGGCGGTGGGGGCGGGTTTTTCCACCGCGCCCTCAAAGAGGATGGTCCGGCTCTCGCCGTCCAGCTGGTCGTCCTGGACCTCGTCCTCGATCATGGAGCCCGCCATCTCGTCCAAGAGGCCACCCATCCCGGAGAGGAAGCTCTCGCTCATGTACTCCCCCACCAGGCTGTCCAGCAGCGCCCGCAGGTCAAACCCGGCGATCTTGAGCACCGACAAGAGGCTGGTCTCCACCCCGGTGATCTTGGTCCACATCTCCCCCAGCAGGATGGCCGGGTCCAAAAGCAGGTGGGTGGCCAGATCCTCGGCCAGATCCACTACTTCTTCCAGGGCGACTTCGATGATGTTGGAGACGATCTTGCCGCTCTGGATGTACTGCCGGGCCTCCTTCACCCAGTCGGGGGCGTTCTCGCCGCCCGCGTCGTGGCTCAGGAGGGTGTAGATCATCAGGTCATAAAAACTTTTTTCGTCCTCGGTGCCGATCTGGGCCACCCCGGTCTCCGAGAGGCGGGCCGCCGCCGACTCGATCCGGTTCAAAACCAGGTCGGGGCTGTACAGGCAGAGATCTTCAAACTGGGCCATCAGGTCGTCCACCGCGGCGATGATCTCCTCGTCGGTGATGAGGATCTCCCCCACCAGGCCCACGTTGCCCGAGGGGGCCAGATGGATGGCGCCGTTCCGGTAGCTGGCGTAGACCCGGCCGATGCCCCAGCCCAGTTCCAGCTGTTTGCCGCCCAGAAGGACGTCCTGGACTTTCTGGAGGATGGCCTCATTCAGATCCAGCCCGGGCACCAGCTCGGCCAGGGTGGCCCGGACCCCGTTCTGGCCGATGGAGGCCAGCAGGGGCGCCAGACGGCCCCGGGCCAGGTCCCCCAGCATACTGTCGGGGTAGAGGTGCTCCATGGTATAGGCGGGAAAATCGCTGATCCGCACCCCCTGGAAGGTGATGGACTGGACGCTCCGGCTGCTGAGGGTGATGCTCTCTTTGGTGCGGAGGGTGCCGTCGTTCAAAGGCTCGCCTTTTTCCAGGGTGACCGTCCGCACCGGGGACCCCCAGGAAGAGAGGGAGCCGGTCTCCACGTCCACAATGTGGTTGCCGTTGAGGGTGGTGTACTCGGCGATGTCGTTGGCGTGCATGTGGCCGGTGAAGACATACCGCAGCCCGGCGTCAGCCAGGGCAGAGGCGGTCTGCTCCCAGTCGTTCACAATAAAGGCGCTCATCAGCTCGGCTTCCATCCCGAAATGGGGCAGGATGGCGTGGTGCATCAGGCCGATGACGGTTTTGCCCTCGGCCTCGGCGGCGGCGATCTGCTCCACCGCCCAGGCCAGCAGATCCGGGTCCACCTGGCCGCCGGTCACCTGCTGGTTGGTCTCGAGGCCGGTGGCCTCGGGGCTGTACATACAGGTATCCAGGGCCAGGATCAGATAGTCGTCCTCCACCGTCACCGCGTAGGACAGGCCCCCCGCCTGTTTGCCCTCGGGCGGGGTGTAGTAGACGGCGTCGTATTCGCCGTTGTAGCCGAACTCGGCGTAGATGGCCCGGAACTCGGCGGGGGTCACCGTCTCGGCGGATTCCTTGACCCCGTTCTGGAAGGTACAGGCGTTTTTATAGTTGTAGATATCGTGGTTGCCGTCGATGACGAACACCGGCGCGCCGGTGGTTTGTTCCAGCTGGCGCATCTTCTCGGCGAATTCCAGGTGGGCCTGTTTTTCGCCGTCCTTGGTCAGGTCGCCGGACACCAGGATCAGGTCGGGCTGATCGGCGGCGATCATGGCCATGGCCTCGTCCAGGATGGCCCCCGACTCGGCCAGGAGTTTCGGGTCCGCGCCGATGTAGTTCTGGTAATCGGGGCAGTCGGACACATAGGTCAGGGGATAATAATGGGCGTCGGAAATGACGCAGATTCTCAGGCTGCTGGGGTCGGGGGCCACCGCCGCCAGAGCCGACGCCGGGGGCAGCAGCCCCAGCACCATGGCCCCCAGCAGGCAGAAGCTGAGAATCCGCCGGGTGAGTTGTTTGAACATAGTCTTCTCCGTTTCCTCGGTTTGCCCCGGCATACCCTCCGGGGCCGATCAGAACAATTATGACACATTCTGCCACCAAAATCAAACCCGCCGCCCCCGCCCCCAGCCCCGAAAAGCAAAAAACCGCGCGGCACAGCGTCCTTTTTGCTGTGCCGCGCGGCGCGTTTTTTCACATCTTTTTCAGTAGCTGCCAAGCCCCAGGCTCACGTCCAGGGCCTGATCCACCCGTTTCTGATCCTCGGGGGTAATCTGGCCGGCCCGCTCCCGCAGGCGGTGTTTATCCAGGGTGCGGATCTGCTCCAGCAGGACCACGCTGTCCTTGGCCAGGCCGGTGTCCGCCGCCCGGATGTTGATGTGGGTGGGCAGCCGGGTTTTATCCAGCCGGGATGTAATGGCCGCCGCGATGACGGTGGGGCTGTGGCGGTTGCCGATCTCGTTCTGGACGATCAGCACCGGCCGGACGCCCCCCTGCTCCGACCCGACCACCGGCGAAAGATCGGCGTAGAAAACTTCTCCTCTGTGTACCTCCATGGAACGTCCCTCCTTGAAAAATTGGGGGATGCAGCCGCCTATGTGGTGCGCGGCCGCCGCCCCTTTGGGTTCACAAGCAGTATTGCCCAAAGGCGGGGCGGCTATGCACACGGGGTGCTGTTCCATTTTATGCGGCGCGGCGCAGGAATTACGAATTGACAAGTACCAAAGGCAGGTGGGTTATTTTTGCAGCGGCTCCCGGGCAAGGGCGGCCAAAGTTCCTATTGTTTCAGATTCGGTCAGGTGGTGCGCTATTGATCTATCCTCCCTCCCACCCGCCCTTTTAAGGAACTTGGGGCTCCGCCCCAAACCCCGTTTGGACTCCGTGCGAATCCAGACGGCGGTTTTAGAGATAGCCGCCGTTTTCGGTTTAGAGCCCCCACGGGGGGCGGGGCCGCAGGGCCCAGGGGGTACATTAAAAAGGGCGGGCGGGTGGGTTCCAATCATTTTTCCAGGGTGCAAAAGGCCAGGGCCACCCCGCCGTCGTGGCTTAAGGAGAGCCGGGCGGCGAGGCCCCGCTCGGCTACCCAGGCCGCCGTCCGGCCGGAAAAGCGATATTCCGGCGCGCCGGATTCCAGCCGCACCGCCTCGATCTCCGCCAGGGAGAAGGGCCCTGCGAGGCCCGTCCCCGCCGCCTTTAAAAAAGCCTCTTTGGCGGCGAAGTTGGCCGCCGCGCTGGCCGCTGTTTTATGGGAGAGGGGGGCCCCAACCTCCAGGCCCAGGGCCGCCCGCTCCGCCGGGCCGAACACCCGCCGGGCAAAGGCCGCCCCGTGGGGGCCGGAGAGGCTTTTCTCCAGCCGGGCGATTTCGCACAGGTCGCATCCAATACCATACAGCATAAAATAGCGTCACGCTCCTTTTTTGGGGGGCGGCCCGGGGGATAAATCCCGCAATTCCAGCAGGATACACTTGAAGTTTCGGGCCAATTCGTGTAAAATAAACCATAGTATTATATAAGGGGGTGCATTGCGTGGGCGAACCTACTGCTATTTTCTCCATCCACGACGAAAAGGACGACGAGATCCGCGACATCGTGCAGCAAGTGTATGCTGCGCTCAAGGAAAAAGGCTATAACCCGGTCAATCAGATGGTGGGCTACATCCTTTCGGAGGACCCCACCTACATCACCACGCACAAAGGCGCGCGTTCCCTGATCCGAAAAATCGACCGCTACGATCTGCTTCAGGCCCTGCTGCGCAGCTACCTGAACGTCTGATCCCCCAACCCGTCCCCCGCTGCCCATCCGGGCGGCGGGTTTTTTGTTTATTCGGCCTCGTCCCGGAGGGGCAGCTGGGCGAAGATCTGGCCCACCGTCACCTCGTATTCCCAGGGCTGGCGCTGTTTGCGGAGCTGTTTTTCCAGCTTTTCGGCCCCCTCGAACCGGCCGAAGAGATACTGCCAGAACCCCTTCATCCGGCTGATGGCGCACCCCGCGCTGCCGAAGGCCTCGGTGTACCCGGCGTAGAGGGCCGCCGCAAAGGCCCGCAGCTCCTCCCGGGTGGCGGGGGCCCCGCCCCTTGCCCGGCGGAAAAGGGCCGGGTCGGCGATCAGCCCCCGCCCCACCATGGCAGAGGCAAGGCCGGGGTACTCCCCTTCCAGCCCGGTGAGCTGGCCCGGGGCGGTGATGTCCCCGTTATAACAGACCGGCATCCTGCACTGACCGAAGGCCCGGGCAAAGGCGGCCCGGTCGGCCTCGCCCCGGTAGAGCTGTTTCAGCACCCGGGGGTGGATGATCAGCTCACAGAGGGGGTATTTGTTGTAGACTTCCAGAATTTCGCCGAACTCGTCGGGGTCGGCCACCCCCAGCCGGGTCTTGACCGACACCGGCCCGCCCGCCTGGTCAAAGACAGTATACAGAAATTCATCCAGGGCGGCGGGGCTGCGGAGCATCCCGGCCCCCTTGCCCTTGGCGGTGACGGTGCCCGAGGGGCAGCCGAAGTTGAGATTCACCTCGGTGTACCCCAGCCCCCGCAGCTGGCCGATCATCCAGGCGGCCAGGGCGCCGTCTTTCGCCAGCAGCTGGGGGATCACCGGGGCCCCGGGGTTTTGTTCGGGGGCCACCTCGGCCATCTTTTTGGGGATGAGGACCCGGTTCTCCGGCGGGGAAATAAAGGGCGCATAATACCTCTCCGGCGCGGCCTCAGGGCCGAAAACCGCCTGGTGGGCCTGACGAAAGACCCGGTCGGTGAGCCCCTCCATGGGGGCGGCGTAATAGTGCATGGGCAGTGTGTTTCCTTTCGGTTTTGTCCCCGCAAACATAGCACAGCCCCGGCGGGCTTGTCAACCCGGCGGGGCTGTTTGAGGAAGAAGGGCGAATTAGAGTCCATTCGCCCCTCCCCCGGCGGAATCAGATATTAAACATGGGGGTAGACAGATACCGGTCGCCGGTGTCGGGCAGCAGGACCACGATGTTCTTGCCCGCGTACTCGGGCCGCCGGGCCAGCTGCACCGCGGCCCAGGCCGCCGCGCCGGAGGAGATGCCCACCAGCACCCCTTCTTTCTGGCCGATGGCCCGGCCCATGGCGTAGGCGTCCGCCTCTTTCACCGGGATGATCTCGTCGTAGATGCCGGTGTCCAGCACCCCGGGCACAAAGCCCGCGCCGATGCCCTGGAGGCCGTGGGGGCCGGCTTTCCCGCCGCTGAGGACCGGGCTGCCGGCGGGCTCCACCCCGACGATCTTGACATTGGGGTTCCGGCTCTTGAGGTACCGGCCCACGCCGGTGATGGTGCCGCCGGTGCCGATGCCCGCCACAAAGACGTCCACTGCCCCGTCGGTGTCGGCCCAGATCTCGGGGCCGGTGGTGGCCTCGTGGGCGGCGGCGTTGGCGGGGTTGTCGAACTGGCCGGGGATGAAGGCCCCCGGGATCTCCTGCGCCAGCTGGTTTGCCTTCTCGATGGCGCCGGACATTCCCTTGGCGCCCTCGGTGAGCACCAGCTCGGCGCCGTAGGCCTTCATAATCTGGCGGCGCTCCACGCTCATGGTCTCGGGCATGACGATGATGACCCGATAGCCCCGGACGGCGGCCATCACCGCCAGGCCGATGCCGGTGTTGCCCGAGGTGGGCTCAATGATGACCGAGCCCTCTTTCAAAAGGCCCTTGGCCTCGGCGTCCTCGATCATGGCCCGGGCCACCCGGTCCTTCACCGACCCGGCGGGGTTGAGGTATTCGAGCTTTGCCAGCAGACGGGCGCTCAGGCCCTCGGCCTGTTCCAGCCGGGCCAGCTCCAAAAGGGGGGTATGGCCGATGAGCTGCTCGGCCGAAGTATAAATCTTTGCCATAAAAAAGCTCCTTTCCGCCCGGGGGGGACGGGGGTACACAGACCCCGGCCCGGGCTTTGCTTTGGCAACGTTTCGCGGTTTATAAAACAGATGATACCGCAGCTTTTGGGTTTGTCAAGCAAAACCAAGAATTTTCACTTTCCGGGGCCAAAACCCAGCCGGAAAAGGGGCCGTTCGGCTTGTGGCCGCCGGGCGGATATGGTAGAATAAAGGGGATTCTGCGGCCCCGATTCCGGGCCGCCACAACAGCGGGGCGCCCCCCGGGAAAGAAAGAGGATTTCTGCCATGAAACGGTACGCAATCTTTGATATGGATGGTCTTTTGGTGGACAGCGAACACGTGTTCCGGGTGGTGTTCGAGGAGATGGCCGCCGAGCGGGGCCTGACGGTGGACCCCCGGTTTTTCCACGACGTCTGCGGCACCTGCGGCGACTACGAGATGCAGATCATCCACCAGTATTACCCCACCCTCAACCCGCCGGTTTTCTGGCAGGAGTGGCACAACCGGGGGATGAAGCGGATGGAAACCCAGGTGGATCTGAAACCCGGCGTGGTGGAGCTGCTCTCCTATCTCAAGGGCCAGGGGGTACAGATCGCGGTGGCCAGCTCCAGCGGGCCGGAGGTGATCCGCCATCATTTGGAAGTGGGCGGCATCCGGGAGTATTTCTCCCACATCGTCAGCGGCCAGCAGGTGGAGCACTGCAAGCCCGCCCCGGATATCTTCCTGTTGGCGGCCCGGGAGCTGGGGGCCGACCCCACCGAGTGCTATGTCTTTGAGGACAGCCGCCAGGGGGGCTGGGCCGGGGTCAAGGCCGGATGCACCACCGTTCTGGTGCCCGACCAGGTGCCCCCCACCCCCGAGCTGGAACAGGCGGTGGCGGCGGTCTGCCCCACCCTGAACCATGCGCTGGAGATGATCCAGGAGGGGAAGCTGTAAAAATTATTTTAACCCACCCTCCTCTTGCGCTTAGCCAATATTTGCGGCGTGACTAGCACACTTGCAAATATTGGAGCGCGGCGCCAACAACAGCTCCCTCCCCCTGCCACTGGCAGCGGTCGCTGTTGTTGCCCGCCCATTTAATGTACCCCCCTTGCCGCTGCGCGGCGTTCCCCCTCCGGGGGAAATAAACCGTCGGCATCTGCTCTAAGGGCCGCCGCCCGGATTCGCCCGGCAGTCCCCGCAAGTCGGTCCACAACGCGGCCCGAAGGTGCGGGGCCAGCCGGTCAAACCGTTCGGCTGCCTTTTCAACTTCATGGTCCGCAGCACGTACAGCTGCCGCGGCATGAGCCTCCCGGTTTCCATCAAGTTACGGCGCGGACGAAAACGGCGCGAATAAAAACCCGTCCCCCAGCAGCTAAGGGGGACGGGTTTTTATGTCAGAGCGGGGCAGGCGCGGGGGTTAGACGGCGCTCTCGTAGTCCAGCATGAACTGGGTCACCCCGTCCATGGCCAGCTCCCGGGGGTCGAGCTTGAGCTCGCCGGCCCGGATCTTGTTGTAAGAGAGGGGCATGTACTGGTGCAGCATGTTCATGGGGATGGGATACTCCCGCAGATTGTCGAACAGCTTGTTCATGGCAGCCACCACCTCGGGCTGGCCGATGTAATACCGGGCCCGGTCGGAGTAGCTGTACTTCCGGCAAAGGGCCAGCTGGCGCTCGTCGCCATGGTAGTGCTTGGCCCAGTTGGCGGGGTTGGCCAGCATGACCTCTTCCAGGGTCTCGATGAAGTTGGCCCGCTTTTCCTCGGGCACCAGCTCCTTCTCCATCATGCTCAGGGAGAACAGCGCCTCCCGCAGACCGTAGGTCAGGGCGGGGCCGACTTTCAGGATGGCGATGCCGTCGGTGACCATGTTGTAGAGATCCTGGGCGGTCTGGTAGTCGGTGGAGTGGCCCTCAAAGCAGATGCCGGGGAACTCCTTCAGGGCGGCGCAGAGGTCTACTGCGGCGGCGGGGTTGTAGTCAAAGACCTGCTCGTCGCCGAACTCCACGCCGGGCTGAACCACCACGGCGATCACGTCGGCCATGCCGTCGCCCACGCCCTCCTCGGCCCAGACCCGCTGGTAGGTGGAGACGGTGTCCCGGAATGCCTCGGGCTTGGTGACGGCCAGGGTGTCCTCGGCCTCGGTGGCGCCGCCGGGGATGGGCACCTCGCTGCCGATGACGAAGACCGGGCGCATGGCGTCGGGCTTCTCGGCTTTCAGCTCCTCATAGCCCTTCATGGCGGCCTTATAGAGGGCGGCGCCGCGGCGGGCCACCACCTCCGTGGAGAGCAGCCCCTCGGGGTCGTCGGCCACCTTCATGCTGGTGTCCAGGTGAATCTTGGTGAAGCCCGCCCGGGCGTACTGGTAGACCAGCTCCCGGGAGTTCTCCATGGCCTTTTCCTCGGGCAGGTTCTGCCAGGTCAGGGGGCCCAGATGGTCGCCCGCCAGGATAATCCTATTTTCAGGCAGGTCGATGGCCTGGGCCATCTTGAGCACCATCTGATAGAAGTCCCCCGGCACCATGCCGGTGTAGCCGCCGAACTGGTTGACCTGGTTGGCGGTGGCCTCGATCAGGACGGGGGTGTTCCGCTCCTTGGCCCGGCGGAGGGCGATCTCCAGCACCAGCTCATTGGCGCTGCAATACGAGGGGATGCCGCAGCGGATGCCCTGGCGGCGCTTTTCCATCATTTCCTGCAAGGGGTGTTTCATGGTTTTAACCTCCTCTTTGGCTCAGAGCTTGGGCTCGCCCATGCAATAGGTCTGCAATACGGTGTAATCGGTGTCCAGCACCACCAGGTCGGCGTCCTTGCCCACCTGGATGGAGCCCTTGCGGTCGGCCACGCCCAGGCAGTTGGCGGGGTTGATGGTGCAGGCGTTGATGGCGTAGTTGAAGGGCACCATGGCCTCCTCCACCAGGATCCGCAGGCCCTGGTTCAGCCGCAGGGTGGAGCCCGCCAGGCCGCCGGTGGAAGTCAGGTGGGCGCTGCCGTCGGGGTAGATGACAATTTCATTGCCGCCGAAGAGGAACTTGCTGCCCACGGGGGTGCCCTTGGCCATCAGGGCGTCCGAGATCATGATGGCGTAGTCGGGGCCCTTGGACATGAAGTAGTTGTTCAGGGCGGCGGGGGTGGAGTGGTTGCCGTCGCAGATGATCTCGCCGTACATGGTGCGGATGCGGTAGGCCGCCCCCACCAGGCCGTTGGCCCGGTGGTTGAAGGGGGTCATGCCGTTGTAGACGTGGGTCATGGACCGGGCGCCGTGGGCCCAGGCCATCACCGCCTGGTCATAGGTGGCGGCGGAATGGCCGATGCTCACCACCACGCCGTGCTCGGCGCAGTAGCGGGTCAGGGCGAAATCCTCGTCGGTCTCGGTGGCCATGGTGATGTACTTGATGTGGCCCTTGGCGGCGGCCTGGTACCGCTTGAACTGCTCGATGGTGGGCTTGGCGATGTACTGCTCGGGCTGGGCTCCCTTATACACCATATCCAGATAGGGCCCCTCGAAGTGGATGCCCAGGATCTCGGCGCCCTCGTAGCCCTCCTCCATCACGTTGGCCACGTTTGCCACGGCGGCGGTCAGGACCTCCTCGCTCTGGGTGATGGTGGTGGCCAGGAAGCTGGTCACGCCCTCGGTGACGATGTTCTTGGCCCAGTTGCGCAGGCCCTCGGGGTTTGCGTCGTTGGTGTCGAACTCAAAGGCCCCGTGGCAGTGAATATCCATAAAGCCGGGGACGACGCGTTTGTCGCCGTAATCCACATCCACCGGGCCGCTGCCATAGGGGGAAATCTCTGCGATTTTGCCTCCCTCCAGCCGGACGGCGGCGGGCACAAACTGGTCGGCGATCCATACCTTTTTGCTTTGAAGAATCATAAAAAGCTGGCCTCCTTTGAATCCAGGGTTCACAGGGCAAAAAACCGCCCATCTTGGTTATCTTGCATATATTATAACGCCCCTGCGGCCAAAAATATTTGCAATTTTTAGCTCACTTGTTGCCGCTTTTAGTATTTGGGTTGTTTTTTGGAAGAAAGGTGCGATATAATGAAATCACCAGAAACACCCGACAGGAGGTTTGCAACCATGAACATTTTTAATCTGTCTGAAGAGAAAATGAAGGAGACCTTCTCCAGCTACACCATCCACGAAATTTACCAGCAGCCCGCCACCTGGCGCAAGACCTGCGCCCAGCTGGCCTCCTGCAAGGACGAGCTGCAGAAGTTCCTGGACCAGGTTGTCAAGGCCGAGGACTTTGACATCGTCCTCACCGGCGCGGGCACCAGCGAGTTTGTCGGCAACTCGCTGTTCCAGGCTCTGGCCCAGAAGTACAACTACAAGGTCAAGAGCTACGCCACCACCGACATCGTCCCCTCGCCGGAGAATTTCCTCTCCCGTGAGAAACCCACCCTGCTGATCAGCTTCGGCCGCTCGGGCAACAGCCCCGAGTCCCTGGGCGCTGTCCAGGCCGCCGAGGTGGTCTGCAAGAACCTGTACCACCTGTTTGTCACCTGCAACCACGAGGGCACCCTGTCCAAGCTGGCCAACGACCGCACCAACTGCTTCGCCCTCAACCTGACCCCCGAGACCCACGACCAGTCCTTCGCCATGACCTCCAGCTATTCCAATATGTACATGGCCACCTATCTGGCCCTGAACCTGGACCGCCTGGAGGAGCTGACCGCCGAGATCGAAGAGGTGGCCAAGGCCGCCGAGCACTTCCTGGACGAGCAGTACGGCCAGGTCAAGCAGATCGTGGACGAGTTCGACTTCAACCGGATCGTCTATCTGGGCAACATCGCCCTGAAGGGCGTGGCCCAGGAGTCCGCCCTCAAGATGCTGGAGCTGACCGCCGGCCAGGTGGCCACCATGTACGACTCCCCCCTGGGCTTCCGTCATGGCCCCAAGTCCATCATCGACCCCCGCACCCTGACCGTGGTCTACCTGAGCGATGACGAGTACCGCCGCCGCTACGAGATCGACCTGATCAAGGAGATGGGCCCCCAGCGCAAGGGCAACAAGATTGTGGCCGTCATGAACCAGCCCGTCGAGGGCCTGGAGGATCTGGTGGACTACATCGTCCGGATCCCCGTGGGCAGCTACAAGGAGAACGTGCTGCTGGGCTTCGACTACATCCTCTTCGCCCAGACCCTGGCCGTCATGAAGTCCCTGTCCCTGGGCATCACCCCCGACAACCCCTGCCCCACCGGCGAAGTGAACCGGGTGGTCAAGGGCGTCACCCTCTACCCCTACACCTTGAAATAACAAAGAGATCGGAGTAATATTATGGTAGGTTTGTTGATTACCGGCCACGGCGAGTTCGCCGCCGGCATGCAGAGCGCCGCCAAGATGATTGCCGGCGAGTGCGAGGTCATCAAGTACGTCAAGTTCCTGGAAGGGATGTCCACCGAGCAGCTGGCCGACCAGCTGAATGCGGCCTTCGACGCTCTGTCCAGCTGCGACGGCGTGGTGGTCCTGGCGGATCTGCCCGGCGGTTCCCCCTTCAAGACGGCCGTGGAGTGCAAGTACGCCCGCCCCGACCAGAAGATCGAAGTAGTGGCAGGCACCAACCTGCCCATGATCGTCACCGGCGCCACCCTGGTGGAGGACGAGTCCGACCCCAAGGCCCTGGCCGACGAGCTGATCGAAGTGGGCAAGGACTGCCTGGTGCCCTTCGTCCTGGAGATTCACGAGGACGACGCCGAGGAAGACGGAATCTGACCGCAATCTATAACACAGAGAGGGTAGCATTGTCATGAATTGGGAAGTTATTGGATGGACTTGTATCACCATCGCGGTGATTATGGGCGTGATCGCCCTGATCCTCGTCGCGATCTCCGCCCGGGGCATGCGCGCCAAGCGGAAGAGCGTGGGCGATCTCCAAACCGGAATGAAAGTCGGCTCAAAGGTCATGTTTGCCGGCGGCATCTACGGCACCATCACCGGGATGGACGAGGATACCCTCCGGGTGGAGGTGGCCCCCAAGACCGTCCTCACCATCTCCCGCTATGCAGTGCAGGCCCTGGTGAAAGACTGAATACCATCATCCCCCATTCGCCGGGGGCGGCCCCCAAACGCCGCCCCCGGCTTTTTTGCGCCTTTTTTTGCCAAAACAAAACGCCCGGGGCCGCAGCAGGCAGGCGCTGCGGCCCCGGGCACCGGGTAAGAGATCGCAAAATCTCACAGGGGGAATGATAGGTTCTTTATGTAGGGATCAGATCAGGCTCAGAGCGGCCTCGTCGCCCACCAGGATAAAGTCCGGGTGCATCTGGAGGATGGAGGCGGGCACGGTGGGGGTCACCGGGCCGAAGAAAGCCTTCTTGATGATCTCGGCCTTGTCGGCGCCGCTGGCCACCATCAGGACCTTGCGGGCCTGCATGATGGTCTTGATGCCCATGGTGTAGGCCTGGCGGGGCACCAGGGACTCGTCCCCGTTGAAGAAGCGCTTGTTGGCCTCGATGGTCTCTTTGGTCAGATCCACACAGTGGGTGCCCAGCTCGAAGGCCTGGCCCGGCTCGTTGAAGCCGATGTGGCCGTCGTGGCCGATGCCCAGCAGCTGGAGGTCGATGCCGCCCGCGTTGCGGATGATGGCGTCGTACTCCCGGCAGGCAGCCTCGGCGTCGGGGTTGGAGCCGTCCGGCACATGGATCCGGTCGGGCTGGACGTTCACGCTGTCAAAGAAGTTCTTGTGCATGAAGTACCAGTAGCTCTGGTCGTGCTCCCGGGGCAGGCCGCGGTACTCGTCCAGGTTGATGGTGGTCACCTCGGAGAAATCAATGTCCCCTTTGTTGTACCAGTCGATCAGCTGGGCGTAGGTGCCCACGGGGGAGCTGCCGGTGGCCAGGCCCAAAACGCAGTTGGGTTTCATGATCACCTGGGCCGAGATGATGTTGGCGGCCTTGCGGGACATATCCTTGTAGTCTTTTGCGCGAATGATCTTCATGAGAGGGCCTCCTGTCCTATGGGTGGTTGAAACGCCGGGCTCGTTCTCCCCCGGCGGGGCTTACCGTCTCAGGCGCGGCCGTTGCTGCCGCAGACCAGAATCTTGCTCATGACGTACTCTTTGACCTTCTCGCGGCCCAGGGCGTTGTACTTCTTGGGATCGAAGGCGTCGGGGTCCTTGGCCAGGTACTCCTTCAGGCCGGTGCTGAAGGCGATCCGCAGGTCGGTGGCGTAGTTGACCTTGCAGATGCCGCGGCGGATGCACTCCCGCACGGCGTCGTCGGGCACGCCGCTGGTGCCGTGGAGCACCAGGGGGATGGAGACGACTTCCCGGATCTGGCTCAGGCGCTCCACATCCAGCTTGGGCACGCCCTTGTAGACGCCGTGGGCGGTGCCGATGGCAACGGCCAGGGAGTCCACGCCGGTCTTGGCCACAAAGTCGGCCGCCTCGGAAGGCACGGTGTAACCGCCGTCGCCGCCGTCCAGATCGTCCTCTTTGCCGCCCACCTTGCCCAGCTCGGCCTCAACGGGGACGCCGGCGGGGTGGCAGGCATCCACCACAGCCTTGGTCACGGCGATGTTGTCCTCATAGCAGCTGTGGGAGCCGTCGATCATGATGGAGGTGTAGCCCGCCCGGAAGGCCTGCATGGCCAGCTGGAAGCTGCTGCCGTGGTCCAGGTGCATCACCACGGGCACCGAGGCAGCCTTGGCGGCCGCGGCCACGTTGGCGTAGAACATCTCGGGGGAAGCATACTTCAGGGTGGAGGGGGTGGTCTGGATGATCACCGGGGAGCGCAGCTCCTCGGCGGCGGCCACAACGGCCTGGACCATCTCCATGTTCTCAACATTGAAAGCGCCGATGGCGTAGCCGCCCTTCTGGGCGTCCAGCATCAGTTGTTTAGCAGTAACCAGCATACGATCAGCTCTCCTTTTCACGTTACGTTTTGAACCGTCAGTCTCCCGCCCCGACGGGACGGGAGGAGCTTATCCTTCTTCTATCATTATATATCAGGGTGCGACGGGTTTTCAATTACGACTTTTAACCGGGTTTTTGCAATAATTAACAGCGCCCCGGCTCAAAAGCCCAGCCCCGCGTCCCGCCGGGCCTCTTCCAGCACCCGGGCCACCTGGCAGGAAACTTCCAAAAGCCGGTCACATTCCGCCCGGTCCCCCCGGGCCACCATCCCGGCGATGGCCTGCATCTCGTAGTGCCAACCGTTTTCGGGCAGTTCGATGACCTCGGGCTCCCGGCCCCGGAGGGAAAACTCCACCTTTTGGCAGTTGCTGGCCCCGGGGGTCACCCGCAGGTAGCCCTTCTCCCCCACGATCTGGACTTCGTTTTTGCCCTGGCCGTCCTTGGCGCCCATGCACTGGCAGACAAAGCCGGGGTATTCCAGCAGGGCCAGGCCGTGGGTGTCGATGCCGTTTGTGTGGGTGTGGGCCAGGTATTTCACCCCCTGGGGCGGACCCCACAGCCCCACCGCAAAGTGGATGTTGTAGAGGTTCAGGTCCATCAATGCGCCCCCGGCGAAGGCCGGGTTAAAGACGTTGGGGTTTTGCCCGTCCAAAAGGGCCTGGTACCGGCTGGAATACTGGCAGAACCAGCACAGGGCCGCTTGAATGTCCCCCAGCTCGGGCAGCCGACGGCGGATGAGCTGGTAGTTCGGGTGGTAGGCGGTGGCCGCCGTCTCGAAGAGCCAGAGCCCTTTTTCCCGGGCCAGGGCGGAAAGTTCCCGGGCCTGGCCTTCCGTGGGGACCATGGGCTTTTCACACAGGACGTTTTTGCCCGCTTCCAGGGCGGCTTTGGCCTGGGGGTAGTGGAGGCTGTTGGGGGTACAGACGTAGATCCAGTCGAGGGCCGGATCGGCCAGCATCTCCTCCAACTGGGTGTAGACGGCGGGGATGCCGTGTTCCGCCGCCAGGGCGCGGCCGGTTTCCTCCCGGCGGGAGCAGACCGCCCCCAGCTCCATCCCCGCCCGCTTCATCTGGGGCAGGATGCTGGCCAGGATAAAACTAGTGCCGATGATGCCGATTTTCATAACTGCGCCTCCTTTACCGGGCGGTGTTCCCCGGCTGCTGATAAAAGCGTTTTGCGTACTCGCTGGGGGAGACCTCGTATTTCCGGTTGAAGGCGTTGGAGAAGTAGTGGATGGAGCTGTACCCCAGCCGCAGGGAAATTTCGCTGATGGTGTAGCGGTTTTCCTGGAGCATCTGGCAGGCCTTTTCCAGTTTGAGGTCGCTGATGTACTTTTTGGGGGTCTGTTTCACCGCCGTCTTGAATAGAATTTGGAGAGAGGAGCGGCTGAGGGAAAAATGCTGGCAGATGTCGGCGATGGTCAGCGGCTCGTAGATCCGCTCGTTGATGTACTGTTCGATCCGCTGGAACAGATCGTCCTGGTAGTTCTGGCGGGAGATGCTCACCGGTTTTTCCTGCTGTTTGGGGGGCGCCAGGTACTGGCTCTGGAGCAGCCGGATGATGGTCTCGGAGAGAAGGCAGCTCATCAGGGAGTACATGTAGGGGACGCCGGTGGTGCTCTCCTGGACGAGGGTGCGGATCAGGGTATAGATTTTCTTGTCGTAGGGGAACACCCGGTTGACCAGCGGCCGGAACCACTCCCCCTGGACCGAGGGCTCGGCCCCCATGGTGAAGAGGATGGTCACATAAGAGGCGGTCTGGCCCTCGTTTGTAAACTGGGTGTGCCACTGGCCGGGGGCGTAGATCATCATCTCTTTTTCCCCGATCTCATAGAGCTTGTGGTCCACCTCGGTGTTGAGCCGGCCGGTGTCCACATAGGTCAGCTCGAAAAAGTCGTGGCGCTCGCCCTTGAACTGGTACCCCCCGTTCCGGATGCGGTAAAAGTGCCCCAGGATGTTGGTGGCCTCGATCCGGGGCAGGCGGTGCTTGTATTCATAGGGGGCGGCCAGGGGCACCACGTTCAGGTGATAGCGGGTGTCCACGATGGTGTCGTAGACCACCTGGGGGGTGGTGGCCACCACAGCATAAAACACCCCGGCCTTTATCCGGACCAGGTGGTTCATGGAAAATTCCTGGAGCTGTTTTGGGTCGGGCTCGTGGGCCACCAGCAGGGCGGCCAGCCCCTCATGAATCTCCAAAAAGACATCACAGTTGAAGCAATACAACTGTGTTACGTAATTTCGGGCAGTCTGTGTGGTTGCCTGGCGGATCAGAGAGCCGCCTTTCTGGGGGATCGGCGTGCGGTAGGCCGAGCCGTATTCCAGAAAACTGGCGCTGGAAGTTTCAGTCTGCATAAGCGTAGGTTCCTCCGTATTGTATATATTATAATACCATAAAAGTGCGATTTGTCAATTTTGACAGTATTAAACACTTTTCGTTGACGGCAAGTCACACATTCACCAATTTTCGGCAATGAATTACTAAAAAGTGCAAAGACTTTAAAACGCATTTTCGATATAATAAGGGTACCTTGAATTGGAAACTCAGGGCAAAAAAGTTAAGGAGGAATCTTTACATGCCGAACATCGTTTTAACCAGAATCGACAATCGGTTGGTCCATGGACAGGTGGCCACCCAGTGGTGCGGCGCCATCGGCGCGAACCTGATCCTCGTCGCCAACGACGAGGTGGCGGGCAACAAGCTCCGCCAGGGCCTGATGGATATGGCCGCCCCCAGCTACGCTTCCATGCGGTACTGGACCCTCGAGAAAACCATTTCCACCATCCACAAGGCGTCCGACAAACAGCTGATCTTCATCGTGGCGGAGAACCCCACCGATGTTCTCAAGCTGGTTGAGGGCGGCGTCCCCATCAAGAAGGTCAACATCGGCAACATGCACATGGCCGAGGGCAAGCGCCAGGTCGCGGGCTCTGTGGCTGTGGACGACAAGGATGTCGAGGCCTTTAAGAAGCTGCGGGATCTGGGCGTGGAGCTGGAGATCCGCCGGGTGCCCACCGAGCCGGCCGAAAGCATCGAGAAGCTGTTCAAGTAAACCGCTTCTCCTGCGAACTTGTGTAAAGGAGAATAAATCATGGGCTTTAGTGCTATTCAGATTATTCTGGTCTTTCTCTTCGTGTTTATCGTTGCGATTGACCAGTTCGACTTCCTGGAATCTCTGTACCAGCCTATCGTCACCGGCGCTGTGATCGGCGCCATCCTGGGCGATCTGCCCACCGGTCTGGTGGTCGGCGGTACCTATCAGCTGATGACCATCGGCAACATGCCCGTTGGCGGCGCACAGCCCCCCAACGCGGTCATCGGCGGCATCATGGCTGCTGTTTTCGCAATTTCTTCCGGTCTGGACACCACCGCTGCGGTCGGCCTGGCTGTTCCCTTCGCCATCATTGGTCAGTACATGGTGACCCTGCTGTTCACCGCCATGTCCCCCATGATGTCTGTTGCGGATAAGATGGCTCAGAAGGGCGACACCAAGGGCATTGTCCGTCTGAACTACCTGGCCATGGCTATCCTGGGCGTTCTGTTCGCCATCGTCTGCACCGCCGGCCTGCTGGGCGGCGCCGCAATGGGCGAGACCCTGAGCGCTCTGTCCGACAAGTACCAGTGGTTCATGAACGGTCTGAGCGCTGCCGGCGGCATGATGCGTTACGTCGGTTTCGCCGTCCTGCTGCGGATCATGCTCTCCAACGATTACTGGGGCATCTACTTTGCCGGTTTCGCTCTGGCTACCGTCATCGGCTACATCCCCGATCTGTCCGGCTCTGCCCTGCTGCTGGTTGCTTTCGTTGGTATTGCAATCGCTCTGTACGACTTCCAGACTCGCTGCGCCATCAAGAGCGCCGGCGCTGGTGCAACTGTGAATGGAGGCGACGAAGATGGCATTTGATGCTACTCATTACAACAATCTGACCCCGGCTCAGCCGCTCGATAAAAAGACGCTGAACAAGATGGTCTTCCGTTCCCTGAACCTGCAGGCATCCTTCAACTACGAGCGCATGCAGGCTGGCGGCTGGCTGTACTGCATCCTGCCCGGCCTGGAGAAGATCCACGCCGACAACAAGGAAGACCTGGAGATCTCCATGCAGCACAACCTGGAGTTCTTCAACACCCACCCCTTCCTGGTCACTTTCGTGATGGGCATTGTCCTGTCCCTGGAGCAGCAGAAGGCTGACATCAACACCATCCGTGCCGTCCGCGTGGCGGCCATGGGCCCCCTGGGCGGCATCGGCGACGCCATCTTCTGGTTCACCCTGGTGCCCATCACCGCAGGTATCACCTCGAACATGGCCATCAATGGCTCGCTGGCCGGCCCCATCCTGTTCCTGTTGATCTTCAACGTGGTTCAGTTCGCCTGCCGCTTCTTCCTGATGTACTGGTCTTACAACCTGGGCACCAAGGCCATTGAGCTGCTGACTGCCAACGCCAAGGAGTTCACCCGTGCGGCTTCCATGCTGGGCGTGTTCGTTGTTGGTGCTCTGACCTCCAACTACGGCGCTACCACCATCAACCTGGTCATCGAGAACGGCGACAGCCCCATCGTTATCCAGAGCATCCTGGACGGCGTTCTGCCCAAGCTGATCCCCCTGACCATCACTCTGGTTCTGTTCGCTCTGATGAAGAAGAAGGGCTGGACCCCCGTCAAGTGCATCGCTCTGCTGCTGGTTCTGGGCATTCTGGGCGGCGCCATCGGCATCTTCTGATTCTGAACCCCCAAACCTTCTTGACTTTCCGGTGGCCCTGTTCTCTTAGACAGTCCCCCGTCGGGGGTTGTCAGGCAGATCCATCAGTTTCCAATCCCTAAGCATCGTTCCAGCGGGCAGCCGCCCGTTGGGATACCGGCAAAGGCCGGGCGGTGATCCGCCCGGCCTTTGTTGCGTCTATTCCCTTTTCTCACGGCGAACGAGAGGGCCCTCCCGGTGCGGGAGGGCCCTCGGTGTTTCTCCGGCCGGCCACTGCCCCGCCCCCTCCCTTGGGGGGGCGGGTTTCTTCTGGGAGAGGCTAGAACCCAGCGGGGGCGCGGGTTGCAGCAGCGCCTCCAAAAAGGCGGGCAGCGGCCCCGCCTGCGCCCCCTCCGATGGGTGCCAGGCGCCCGCCCAGAAGCCCCCCGGCGCAAGGGCGGCGGCCTCCGTGGCAGGGAGCGGGAACCGCCGTCTGCCACGCTCCGGCTCTCCCAAAGGGTCATCGCAGCCCGCCGGTCTCCTTCCCTATTCCCTAAAAAAAGCCCCCAGGCAGGCCGCCCGGGGGTGTTCTCTTGGGGTATATGGTTTATAGTTGGGTTCTCTCTCAGGCCGCCTCTGCCGCGGTCTCTGCGGCCTGGGAGGCTGCCGGTTCTTCGGCCGCCGGCTCCGACTCGGCCGGGAGGCTCTCGGCGGGGTCGAAACAGCCCTCGGCCTCCACCTGCTCGGCCATCTGGGCCTGGGTCCAGTCCAGCTGCACCGGGCCCATCAGCTCCAGCTCCAGCCGGCCGCCCTGGAGCTCCTGGTCGGGGCGACCCTCGGGCCGGTAGTCGTAGTAGAAGTAAACCTCCTCGGGCTGGTGGGCCTGGCTGCGGATCACGTCGGTCAGGGCCCGGCAGTCCGCCGCAAAGTCCTCGCTGCCCTCGTAGGGGCCGTAGAGCTCCACCCAGAGGTAGAGCCGGGCCGCGTCGTCCGAGAGGTCCAGCCGCTCGGGCTCCTCGTCCACCGTGTTCAGGTAGACGTTGCCCCGCAGATCCTTGAGCCGGATCTGCCCCGCCTGGCTTTCCAGGTCGGAATACAGCTGGTCAATATAACCGTCGGTAAGCTGCTGCTCCCGGATGCTCCGGGCCGGGCCCATCCGCTCCCAGACCACCGGCACAAAGGCCAGGCAGAAGGCCCCGCCCATCAGGGCCAGACAGGCGAACACCGAGAGGAAATCGTATTTCCACCGGCCGGGGCGGGCGGCGCTGTACAGCACCTCGCACCCCAGCAGCACCAGCGCCAGGGCCGGGGCCAGCTTGAGCACCAGCTGCCAGTTGAAGGCCGGCCAGAAGTAGAACAAGAGGAAGAACGCCCCCGCCGCGATCAGGGCAAAGCCCAGGGTGATGCTGCCCACCCGGCGGATCGGACGGTCCGGGGCGGCGGGCCGGGGAGCCTTGGGGGCCGGGGGAACGGGTGCCGCTCCCTCCATGGGTTCAGTTTTCTTCGGTTCGGTCGTCATGGTCGTCACGCTCCTCCTGTGCGATATAGTTGCAGAAATCCTCGTCCCCGTCGTAACCGGCGTCCCCGGTCTCGGGGCCGGGGATGGTATTCCGGGCGTTCCGGGGCCCCCGCACCAGCCAGAGACCCAACAGGATCAGGGCCAGGCAGAGGATCAGCTGGGGCACCTCCCGGAGCAGCTCATACACCGCCCGGAGCATCCAGTTGCGGACGTCGTAGGTCCAGAACAGCCGTTCCAGGGTGCCCAGGATAAACTCGTCGTACAGGATATAGCCGCCCAGCGCCACCAGGCCCCAGCCGAACAGCTTGTGCCGGCGGGCCAGCAGCCGCTCAAAGCTCTCGTCCCGGCCCAGGTGGATCAGGAAATCATCGGCGGGGGCGTTGCCCGCCCCCAGCTGGGCCCGGAGGTTGAAGGTGTCGAAGAAGCTGTACATCCAGATAATGGGGGTCACCGCCAGCAGGGGCTCGGCCAGCCAGCCCAGCACAAAGCCCCCGCAGAAGAGGCTCACCAGAGAGAGGCCCCGCTTCATATAGCCCTGGTACATCTGCCCGGCCCCGGGCACAAAGGCAAAGCAGAAGGTCAAAAATCCGTTTTTCATTGTAGATCACCTCGTGGTATTGGTTTCGTCGGTTGTGAAGAGGGCACCCCAGGCCTCGAACAGCTTGTCGTAGAGGTGGCCGGGCCGGTCGGGCTCGACCATCTGGGGCGCGGGCGGGGTGGCCCCGCTGGACGGCCGGGTCTGCTCCAGGCTGTGGCCCCGGCTCAGGGCCAGCCGGAAGGCCCCGCTGCCCCAGATGGTCAGGGCCAAAAGCGCCGCCACCCCGGCCACGGCGGCCCGGCCATAGAAGTTCTGCATCACCCGGACCCAGATGGTCTGGAGCACCGGGCGGCTCATCCCCCGGGGCGGCTGTTCCAGGGTTTCGCCGGTCAGCCGGGCCGTGTACCGGTCCAGGCACCGGTCGCAGTAGGACAGATGCTCGGCGGCTTCCAGCCGCCCCAGTTCGTCCAGTTGGTTATGAATCAGGGCGTCCAGACCCTCGTCGGTCAGACAGCCATCCTCCCGAAACAGCTCCATCGCCGTTCCCCCTTTCCATGGTAAGTATCTGTTCCTGCAACATCCGCCGGGCCCGGGTGAGCTGGGCGCTCACCGTTTTCTCGGGCCGGCCGCAGAGGGCCGCCGCTTCCCGGACGGAGTGCTGTTCCAGCCAGCAGAGCCGGCAGGGCGTGCGGTAGGGCTCCCGCAGGTTTAGGATCAGCCCTTCCAGCGCCTCGGCCCCCAGGGTGTCCAGGGCCCGGGCCTCGGGGCCGTCGCCTGGCGGGGCCCCCGCCAGGGCCAGCACCTCGTCGCCGGGGGTGTCCATCCGGCGGGCCCAGCCGCTGCGCAGGTAATCCTTGGCCTTGTTGGCGGCGATGCGGGCCAGCCACTGTTTCTCGTACCCCGCCGGGCAGCGGTCGATGGCCCGCCAGGCCGCCAGGAAGGTCTCCTGAGCCAGGTCCTGGGCCTCTTCGCCGTCCGGCACCAGTTGGTGGCAGACCGTGTACACCAGCCCCTGGTATTTCTGCACCAGGGCAGAAAATTCTCGGATTGTCATTCCAGCCGTCCGGCATCCCTCCTCTCCCGCAGGCGCTGCACCCCCCGCGCCCTTTCTATCCATCAATACGAGCCCCAGGGAGAAAACCCTGCAAGTTTTCAAAAAATATTTTTGGCCCCCTCTCCCGGGCGGGCCTGCGGCTTTCAAAATTCGCCTCTTTATGGTAGAATAACTCCCGCTGCCGGGCGCGCACCGGCAGGGATCATCCAACAGTATAAGGAATCGGGAGGCGCATTACAATATGTTCTGGTGGATCACCGCCACGGTCTGCGCGTTTTTCATTAAAGGCCTCTGCGGCTTTGCCAACACCCTGGTGTTCACGACCATTTTAAGTTTCGGGAACGACAACGCCAACATCTCCCCCGTGGAGCTGGTGCTGGGCTACCCCACCAACCTGATCGTCGCCTGGCGGGAGCGGAAATCCATCCGCTGGTCGGTCTGCCTGCCCCTGGCGGCCCTGGTGCTGGCGGGCAGCGTCCCCGGCATCCTCTTTTTAAAGAACGCCGATACCTCCCTGGTGAAACTCTTCTTCGGCGCGGCCATCGTCCTGGTGGGGGTGGAAATGCTCTGGTCCGAGTCCCACCCCGCCAAGGGCCGGGGCTCCCGGCTGGCCCTGGGGGTCATCGGGGTGCTCTCGGGGCTGCTCTGCGGCTTGTATGGGGTGGGGGCCCTTTTGGGGGCCTACGTCAGCCGGGTCACTGAGGACAGCCACGGCTTCAAGGCCAACATCTGCGTCGTCTTTTTTGCCGAGAACACCCTCCGGCTGGTGCTCTACTCTCTCTGGGGCATCCTGACCCCGGCCTCTCTTTTCCAGGCTTTGACCCTGGCCCCCGCCATGCTGGCAGGCCTGGGGCTCGGGATCTTCAGCAGCCGGTACCTGGACGAGAAGCGGATCAAAAAAGCGGTGATCCTGCTCCTGATCTTCTCGGGGGCGGCCCTGGTGGCGGGGCAGCTCTAACCCATACAAAAACACAGCGGCCCCCGCGGCAGAAAACGCCGCGGGGGCCGCCATGCTTTTGGCAGAGTTTTATCCACAAGGGTTGTTATGGAGGTTTCCCCTAAGGATCACAGGCCGAAGAGGGCCATCAGTTTGGGCAGCTGGCCGGACAGGGCCGAGCCGGTCATAATCAGGGCGAAAATGTAGCTGATGGTCATGCAGATGCGGAGGACGGTGGGCTTTTTGTACCCTTCGTTCACGTCATTGCGCCAGAGCAGCAGCAGGATGAACAGGCCGCCCACCGGGGTGGCGATGGAGGTGGCGATGTTGGCCATCAGGATCAGCTGGGTGGGAGAGCCGTCGTAGCTGTAGCAGATCACCATGGCGAAGGCCAGGCAGATCAGGCAGCCGATCCGGATGAACTTGCTCTCCAGGCTGACGTCCTTGTCCAGGCCCGCCCCCAGCAGCACCATGCCGCGCTGGGTGTTGGCCAGCAGGGAGGAGAAGCCCGCGCCCAGCAGCGCCAGGCCCATGATGTACCGGGCCGCGCCGCCCATGATGGGCACCAGCAGCTCCGCCAGCTGGGCCGGGGCCGAGATGGAGAGCCCCTGGGGGTGGAGCACCACGGCGCCCACCAGGATGATGGCGCCCGAGATCAGCACCACGCTGATGATGTGGACCAGGGCGTCGGTGAACATAACGCCGTTGAACAGGTCCTCTTTCTTCCACTTCTTTTCCTTGCCCAGGTAGGTGGCGTAGATGCCCGAGGTCACCGCCGCGTTGGTGGAGATAAAGGCCAGCGCGGTGGCGAGGCTGCCCTCGGGGATCTCAAAGCTCACCAGCCCCTTGCCGAAGGCGCCCCAGTCCGGGCCGCCCACGCCGATCAGGGTGGCGTAGAAGGAGACGATCATCACCAGGATGCAGAGGGTGATGATTTTTTCCACTTTGGAGTAGACGTTCTTGGCGAAGTAGCAGTAGACCACCACCGCAATCATGATGACCGAGCCCAGTTTCCAGTTGACGCCAAAAATCAGGTTCATGCCTGCGCCGGTGCCCGAGATGTTGCCCATGGTGAAGAACAGGCAGGCCATAAACACGGCGATGCCCACCACATAGGCGGCGGCCCGGCCGTAATATTTGCGGATGGCGTGGATGGTGGGCATGCCGGTGATGATGGCCAGACGGTTGGTGGTCATCATAAAGGTGATGCCCATAAAGATGATGGGAATAATCAGCCAGACCAGGGAGTACCCGTAGTCTGCGCCCAGCATGGCGGCGGTGGTCACCGCGCCGGGGCCAATGACGATGCCGGTGGCCACCAGACCGGGGCCGATCCGTTTCAGCAGTTCCCGCAGGGGCAGTCGTTTAATGTCAGCGCCATAGACAGTTTTATTCTCACTCATAAGGAAGCTCCTTTTCGTAAAAAAAGGGGCGCTGCGCTCCGGCAGCGCCCCACGAAAGGTCACTTGATGTCAGACAAGGAGGGTCAAATTTTTATTTGTACTGCTCCATGTCCACAGCGGGCAGCTGGCTGCGCTCGAGGCCCAGGGCCACCCAGTCCTTTTCCTCCTGGTTCAGGGGCAGGACGGGCTTGCGCATCAGGGCGTTGGAGAAGATGCCCCGCTGATACAGAGCCTCCTTCAGGCGGGCGTGGGCCTCGCCGGAGGGCTGGCCGCCGCCATAGATGGCCTGGGAGATGTGGTAGATCCGGTTGGACCAGTCCTGCGCCTCTTTCAGGGTGTGCTTGTCCGGGTTGCGGAAGACGTCCCAGGCGGGGCAGATCAGCTCGGGCACACAGCCGGCAAAGCCGATCAGAGCGCCGTCCATGCCGGGGAACCAGCTGACGCAGAGGGTCTCGTCGTGGCAGGTGATGAGGGAGATGTCGGGGCACTCCTCACGCAGCTTGCGGACGTCGTGCTCGTAGATGGAGGTGACGCGGGTGCCCATCTTGATGCACTTGACGTGGGGGATCTCCTTGCACATCTTGATCAGAGTCTCCACAGGGTAGAAGGCCTTGGAGGTGGCGGGGTACAGGTGGATGATGATGTCGATGTCGGCGCCCTCGGCCACGTCCTTGATGTACTCAAAGGGAGCGTTGGCGTTCATGCCGAAGCGGAGCCACATGTGGGGGGGCATCAGCAGGATGCCGTCGGCGCCGGCCTCTTTGGCCTCCTTGGCCATCTCGATGGACTCGATGGTGTTCTCGCAGTTGACGCCCGAGATGATGGTCATCACGTCGCCGCACTCCTCGGCGCAGATCTCCACCACACGCTTGCGCTCGGCACGGGTCAGGCCGGTGATCTCACCGGTGTGGCCGTTGCAGACCAGACCCTCGATTCCCTTGCCGTAGAAGCTCTTGATCCAGCGCAGGTAGGCGCGGAACTCGGGCTCGTTGATGGAGTAGTCGGCGTTCAGGGGAACAGAAACAGCGGGGAAAATGGTCTTGAAAGTTTTAACCTTAGCCATGGTGATTGCTCCTTTCCAAAGTCGAAACACAAAATATAAAACGTATCACTGTCATTTTGAATTCCGGGTGCGCACCTCAGATTCTTTGTGCAAACGTTTGTTTGCTTGTTGTGGCCCTATTATGTCACCGGCCGGGCGGATTGTCAACGAATCCGGCAATGGCTGCAAAATTTTGCATACGAGTTACAATGTTTTGCACAAAATGTACAAAATCATAAAAACCAGAGCAATAATTGTGCAACTTCACCACCCGGTTTTTGGCCCTGGAACGATTGTTTTTTCTGCCGGACACGATTATAATAGATTTATATACAAACGTTTGCATGGAGGTGTACCATGGCGACTCTGAAAGACGTGGCCCGGCTGGCCTGCGTGGATGTGAGCACCGTCTCCCGCGCGCTGAACAATACCTCTTATGTCCACCCGGACACCAAGGCCCGGATCTACGCCGCGGCCAAGGAGCTGGGCTATCACCCCAACATTATGGCCCAGGCCCTGCGCCAGGGTCGGCGGCACACCATCGGGGTGGTGGTGCCCCGGCTGCACATGACCATCTTCTCCGAGATCCTCCAGGGCGTCGAGCGGAAGGCCCGCCAGCTGGGCTATGCCACCCTGATCTGCACCACCGAGGACGACCCCAAGCTGGAAAAAGACTGCCTGAACCGGCTGCGGAACGGCTTTGTGGACGGGATCATCGTCACCGGCACCGGGCGGAACGGCCGCTTATTAAAGGATATCCAGGCCAGCGGGGTGGCGGTGGTCCAGCTGGTGCGGCGGCAGGAGGCCCAGATCAGCAGCATTGTGGCGGACTACCGGGTCTGCGGCGAGGACGCCGCCCGGTACCTCAAGAGCCGGGGCTGCCGGAAGATGGGGCTGATCAACGGGTCGTTTCAGTTCGCCCCTTATAAAGAACGGTACGAGGGGTTCAGCCGGGCGGTGGAACAGCTGGGTCTGGAGGCCCATTTCTGCGAGTCGGACCGGCCGGGGAACAGCTTCGAGTATGGGTATGACTGCGCCAACCAGCTGCTGGACGAGACCCCCGACCTGGACGCGATTCTGGCGGCGGTGGATGTCCAGGGGCTGGGGGCCATCCGGGCGGTCACCGAGCGGGGGCTGAAAATCCCCGAGCAGATCAAGATCATCAGCCTGACGGGCCACGAGATCGGGGCCATGCTCCAGACCACCATGACCTCCATGGAGATGCCCGCCCAGCGGATGGGCGAAAAGGCCGCCCAGATGATCATCGACGAGATCGAGACCGGCGGCCCCCAAAAGACCGCCGGGCCCCAGCACCTTTCCTTCACCATGCAGCTGGAAGAACGGGAGAGCACCTGACCGGTACCCCCTGTGGGCCGGCCCGGGGGCGCACAAAAAGTCCGTCTTATTTTTGTACGCCTCCACGAAATTTGGTTAAAAGATTGACAAACCCGCCGGAGTGTGCTATCTTTACTCCAGATTCGTTGGAATGTTACCGGTGAAGCGGGCTTGACCAACTCTGTACAGCATTTTTTGAGGGAACAGTTTTTTCGCGAGCGATCCCCAATGAGCAGAGCTGTATGGGGCTGGTTTTTTCTTTTGTCAGGAGAGGCGGAGGGACAGTGCGGATCAAAAAAGTCATCAACAACAACATCCTCTGCGTTGTGGACGAAAAGGGCCATGAAATGATTGTTACCGGCCGGGGCCTGGGCTTCAAGCGGAAGGCCGGCGAGCTTTTGGACGCCAGCCTCGTGGAAAAAACCTACCACATGGACGACAAAGCCGCCCAGCGCCGCCTGCGGGAGCTAGCGGGCCAGATCGAACCGGAACTGCTGAAGCTGACCGAGAATCTGGTGGAGTACATCCAGAGCCAGATCAACCAGCCGCTCAACGAATCGCTGCTCATCACCATGGCGGACCACATCAGCTTTGCCCTGCGGCGGAAGGCCGAGGGCCTGGAGTTCCAAAACCCCCTCAAGGGGTCCATCGTCTGCTACTACCCCAGCGAATACCGGCTGGGCCGCCGCTGCCTCGAAGAGATCCGGGCGAAAACCGGGGTCAACCTGGCCGAGGACGAGGCCGCCTTTCTGGCGCTGCACATCGTGAACGCCGAGCTCAACACCAACATGAGCGAGATGTACGACATCACCCGGATGATCGAAGGGGTGATCCAGGTGGTGGAATATTACTACGGCCGCCCCTTCGACCGGGATTCGCTGGATTTCAGCCGGTTCGTGGTCCATCTGCGGTACTTCGCCCAGCGGATCTTCCAGGACAAGACCATGCCGGACGGCACCGACGAACAGGACATCCTCTTCCGCCGGCTGGTGGCCCGGAACAGCAAGGTGCACTACAAATGCGCCCAGCACATCGCCGAGTACATCGCCAGCGCCTACCACAAACAGCTCTCGGAAGAAGAGCTGATCTACCTCACCATCCATCTGCGCCGGATCAATCTGGGCGGCGCGCCGGAATCGCCGGATTCCGAAATTTAAGAACCAAATCACTGCCCCGCACTTTTTTGCGGGAACGGGATAGTTACCGTGTTTTACCATCGGGCTAAACCCATACTCTGTGCACAGAATCCCCCTCTGCGCGCGGGGTGTGGGTTTTACTATTTTCCGGCCGGACGCCCCTTCTCTCCCCTGGGGCGGCGGCCGGGGCCGCATCCAAACTTTTCCTACATCCAAAAGGAGGAATCATTGTGAAAGACAAGATCTTCGGCGTTTTGCAGCGTGTGGGCCGCTCCTTTATGCTCCCCATCGCCCTGCTGCCGGTGGCCGGCCTTCTGCTGGGCATTGGCAGCTCCTTCACCAACGCCACCATGCTGGAGGCCTACGGCCTGACCGGCGTCATCTATGAGGGCAGCGTCATCTATACCGTGCTGGACATCATGAACCAGTGCGGCAGCGCCATCTTCAACAACCTGCCCCTGCTGTTCGCCATGGGCGTGGCCATCGGCATGGCCAAGAAGGAAAAAGAGGTGGCCGCCCTCTCCGGCGCCATCGCCTACCTGATTATGAACACCGCCATCTCGGCCCTGATCAACGCCCACGGCGGCGTGGAGGCCATGGCGGCCAACTCCACCACCTCCATGCTGGGCATCACCACCCTTCAGATGGGCGTCTTTGGCGGCGTCATCGTGGGCCTGGGGGTGGCCGCCCTCCACAACAAGTTCTATAAGATCGAGCTGCCCCAGGTGCTCTCCTTCTTCGGCGGCACCCGGTTTGTGCCCATCGTCTCCAGCATCGTCTTTTTGATCGTGGGCATCGGCCTGTTCTTTGTCTGGCCGGTGGTCCAGAACGGCATCGCCGCCCTGGGCAACCTGGTCATCCGCTCCGGCTACGCGGGCACCTGGATCTACGGCCTGATCGAGCGGGCCCTGATCCCCTTCGGCCTGCACCATGTGTTCTATATGCCCTTCTGGCAGACCGCCGTGGGCGGCACCGCCATCATCGACGGGGTCACCGTCCAGGGCGCCCAGAACATCTTCTTCGCCGAGCTGGCTTCCAAGTCCACCGAGGTCTTCTCCGTCTCGGCCACCCGCTTTATGGCGGGCAAATTCCCCTTCATGATCTTCGGCCTGCCCGGCGCCGCCCTGGCTATGTACCGGGCCGCCAAGCCCGAAAAGCGGAAGGTCGCCGGCGGCCTTTTGATCTCCGCCGCCCTGACCTCCATGCTCACCGGCATCACCGAGCCTTTGGAGTTCACCTTCCTCTTTGTGGCCCCCGCCATGTACGCGGTCCACTGCGTCTACGCCGGCCTGTCCTACATGCTGATGCACATCTTTAACGTGGGCGTGGGCATGACCTTCTCCGGCGGCCTCATCGACCTGACCCTCTTCGGCATCCTCCAGGGCAACGCCAAGACCCACTGGATCTGGGTGGTGATCGTGGGCGTGGTCTACTTCTTCCTGTACTACCTCACCTTCTACTTCATGATTACCAAGATGAACCTCAAGACCCCCGGCCGTGAGGACGACGACGAGGAGACCAAGCTCTTCACCCGCTCCGACTTCAAGGCCAAGACCGGCGTGGGCCCCGACGGCTCGGCCCCCGCGGCGGGCGGTTACTCCGACCCCACCTCGGCCCTGATCCTCGAGGGCCTGGGCGGCAAATCCAACCTCTCGGACGTGGACTGCTGCGCCACCCGTCTGCGGGTCACCGTGGTTGACCCCGACAAGGTTCAGGACGCCCTGCTGAAACGCTCCGGCGCTTCCGGCGTGGTCCACAAGGGCAACGGCATCCAGGTCATCTATGGCCCCCAGGTGGCGGTCATCAAGTCCAATCTGGTGGACTTTATGGAGAAGCCCGAGTCCGACCGGGTGGGCCAGGGCAGCGCCCCCGCCCCCGCTCCGGCTCCCGCTGAAAAGCCCGCCGCTCCCGCCGCCCCCAAGATGAAGGATTCCATCCTGGGCTCCCACATGAACGGCCAGGCCCTGGCCCTGGCCAAGGTCCAGGACGAGGCCTTTGCCTCCGGTGCTCTGGGCGAGGGCGTGGCCATCGAGCCCACCGAGGGCGCCCTCTATGCCCCCGCCGACGCCAAGGTGGAGAACGTCTTTGACACCAAGCACGCCATCAGCCTGCTGACCGACGACGGCGCAGAGCTCTTGATCCACATCGGCATCAACACGGTGGAGCTGGGGGGCAAGCACTTCGACGTGAAGGTTGCCGAGGGCGACCAGGTCAAGAAGGGCCAGCTGCTGACCACCTTCGACATGGAGGCCATCAAGGCCGCCGGCTACCCCTGCACCACCCCCATGATCGTCTGCAACACCGACGACTACAAGGCCGTGGATGCCCTGCGGACCGAGGGCGAGATCAAGGCCGGCGAGGACATTCTGGCCCTCCGCGGCTAAGCCATTTCCTTTCTCTTTCTCTCTTATAGATCCTTCCTAAGCGCGCAGAGGCCGCGCCTGTCTTAAACCGACAGGCGCGGCCTCCGCGTTTTTTGTTTTACCGGCGGGTGGAGTCCTGCTCCACCAGGGTATACCCCAGCTTGATCTCCTTGGCGGGCAGATCGGGGGTTTCCAGCTGTTCCAGCAGCAGCCGGGCGGCGCTGGTGCCGCTCTCCTCGTAGAAATACCGGATGGTGGTGATGGTGGGGGTGGTGGCCTCGCTGATGTTGGAGGCCCCCTGCCCGGTCAAAAGGGTCTGGCCCGGCACCCGGACCCCCTGGCTGCGGAGGTATTGCAGCGCGCCCACCGCCATGGAGTCGGTGGCGCAGATCACAGCGTCCAGGGGGCCGAACTTCTCCCACAGCTCCCGAGCCTTCTCCCGGCCGGAGGCGATGGAAAACTCGGCGATCACCGTGTTCCCGGCCTGGTCGGCCATTCCGGCGGCGGTCAGGGCGTCGGCCCAGGCCCGGCTCCGCTCGGCGCCCACGGCCACGTCCTTTGGCAGCGCGCCGATGTACCCCAGCCGCCGGCAGCCCTTGGCCAGCACCAGTTTCGTCATCTCATAAAAGGCGTTGTAGTCGTCGTGGTAGACGCAGTTGCCCCCCCGCAGCCGCTGGCCCACCACCACCACCGGCCCCATCCGGCGCAAGAGTGCCCGGTGAGCCGCCGTTAGGACGGTGGCGATCAGGATCACCCCGTCCACCCGCTGGTGGGCGAAGAGCCGCAGAGATTCCAGCTCCCGCTCGGGGTCGTTGTGGCTGTCCGCCAACAGGATCTGAAACCCCTGTTTTTCCAGCACCGACTCGATCCCCGCCAGGATGGTGCTGATGGAAAAGGAGTTGATCTTGGGCAGCACCACCCCGATGATCCGGGTTTTGCGGGTGCGCAGGCTCTGGGCCTGGATCATGGGCCGGTAGCCCGTCTCCGCGATCACCTTGGCAATGGCCTGCTTTTTCTCCTCGGAGAGGTAGCCGTCGTTCAGGTAGCGGGACACCGCCGCTTTGGACACACCGGCCAGTTTTGCGATTTCTGATATATTCATGGGTCCTCCCGGTGGGGGCTAAGCACGGCCCCCCTCATCCTGTACCATACCACACTCGCCGCACCTTGCCAAGAGTTTTTTAAAGTTTCGCGTCCGTTCGTTCTCTTTGTCAAAGGGCGGGGGCTTTTTTTGGGCAAACTGCCGACGGCTCTTTTCTTTACAGCCCCGGGGGGCCGTGCTATAATTTTGATATGAAACCATTTTCAGTTTTGACCATTTTTATCCCTCAAACCCCAAAAGGAGGCCCTTTGTTATGAATCCCACCCTGATTTTCCTGGACATTGACGGCACCCTCACCGAGCCCGGCTCCAACGTGCCCCCCGCCTCGGCCCTGGAGGCCGTCCGCCGGGCCCAGGCCCGCGGCCACAAAGTCGCCCTCTGCTCGGGGCGCAACTACGGCATGCTCTCCCCCCTGCTGCAATACGGCTTTGACGCGGTGATCGCCAGCGCCGGGGGCTACATCGAGTACGGCGGCCAGGTGATCTACGACTGCCCCATGACCCCCGCCCAGCAGAAGCTGGTCCTGGAGACCTTTGCCGCCAGCGGGGTCTACCGCACCATCGAGGGGCGGCTGGGCAGCTACACCGACGAGAGCTTCAAGGACTTTCTGGCCCAGACGTCCGGCGGCAACAGCGAATTGGTCCGCTGGCGCCAGCAGCTGGAGCAGAACCTGGGCATCCGCCCCATGTCGGAATACGACGGGGAGCCCATCTATAAAATCGTCTTTATGAGCCCCAGCCGGGAGGCCCTGGCCGAACCCCAGCGGCTTCTGGGGGCGGACTTTGACTTCTGCATCCAGGATCCCGACGCCTCGGGCATCGTCAACGGCGAGCTGATCAACAAGCAGTTCAACAAGGGCACCGCCGTCCGGCGTCTGGCCGAGGCCGCGGGCATCCCCCTGGCGGACACGGTGGCCTTTGGGGACAGCATGAACGATCTGGAAATGATGCAGACCGCCGGCCTTTCCATCTGCATGGGCAACGGCAGCGAAACCCTGAAAAAAGCCGCCCACGAGGTCTGCGGCCGGGTGGAGGAGGACGGGCTCTACCACGCCTTCGCCGCCCACGGGCTGATCTGATCCCCGGCCCCGGGCGTTCCTCCCAAAACAATGGGCCCTCGTCTCTTTTTGCACAAATTTGGCAGAAAATGTTTGGCTTATCTGCCGGTTTACAGCCCCCGGGCCCGGCGCTATAATGGGTGTCGGAAAATGAAACCGATTACACATCATTTCAAGCTCACCCAAGGATCTGTGGAGGAAGAATTATGGCATTGGATTACGCAAAATGCGCCCAAGAGATCTTCAGTCATCTCGGCGGGCGGGAGAACCTGGTCAGTGCGGCCCATTGCGCCACCCGGCTGCGGCTGGTCACCGTGGACAACAGCAAGGTGGACATGAAAGCCCTGGAGAATGTGGAGGGCGTCAAGGGCGTTTTCAGCTCCAATGGGCAGTTACAGCTCATCATCGGCACCGGCACCGTGAACAAGGTGTACGATGAATTTTTGAAAATCACCGGCATGACCGCCGCCACCAAGGACGAGGTCAAGGCCGCCGCCGCGGCCAAACAGCCCCTGCCCCAGCGGCTGATCAAGTCCCTGGGCGACGTGTTCGTCCCCATCCTGCCCGCCATCGTGGCCTCGGGCCTGATGATGGGCCTGGTGGAGGCCCTGGGCAACGCCATCCCCAGCTTTGCGGGCTCGGACTGGTATGGCTTCCTCGATCTGGTGTCCGGCGCAGCCTTCGCCTATCTGCCGGTCCTGGTGGCCGTCAGCGCGGCCCGGGTCTTCGGCGGCAATATCTTCCTGGGCGGCGTCATCGGCCTGTGCATGATCCACTCCAGCCTGATCAACGCCTGGTCGGTGGCCAGCTATGAGGGGGCCATCCCCACCTGGAACCTGCTCTTCTTCACCGTCAACAAGGTAGGCTACCAGGGCCACGTGATCCCCGTCATCATCGCCGTCTGGCTCATGTGCCAGATCGAGAAGCGGCTGCACAAGATCGTGCCCGAGGTCATCGACCTGTTCGTCACCCCGCTGGTCACGGTGCTGACCACCGCTTTCCTGACCTTCACCATCATCGGACCCATCTTCTCCACCGCGGAGACCTACCTGCTCAGCTTCGCCCAGTGGCTGATCACCGTGGGCTTCGGCATCGGCTCTCTGGCCATGGGCGCAATTTATCCCCTGACGGTTGTCTGCGGCCTCCATCACATGTATAATGTTATCGAGGCCGGTCTGCTGGCCGAGGGCGGCCTGAACATCTGGATGCCCATCGCGTCGGCAGCCAACTTTGCACAGTGCGGCGCCTGCCTGGCCGTGGCCCTCAAGAGCAAGAACCCCAAGAATAAGACCATCGCCATTCCCTCGGCCCTGTCGGCCGCCCTGGGCATCACCGAGCCCGCCATCTTCGGCGTCAACCTGCGTCTGGTGAAACCCCTGGTCTGCGGCATGATCGGCGGCGCCATCGGCGCCATGTTCGGTGCCATCATGGGCATCGGCGCCAACGCCTACGGCGTCACCGGCATCCCCGGTTTCCTGATCGTGGACAGCGGCAAGATTCTCCCCTACGCCATCCTGCTGGCCATCTCCGGCGGCGTGGCCTTCGCCCTGACCTGGGTGGTCTGGAAGGACGAGGAGTCCGCCCCCGCCGAAAAGCCGGTGGAAACCGCTCCTGCTGCCCCCGCCGAGTCCGCTGAGCCGGTGGTGTACGCACCCCTGACCGGCAGCGTCGTCGCCCGGGATCAGATCCCCGACGAGACCTTTGCTTCCGGCGTTTTGGGTGACGGCTGCGGCATCGAGCCCACCGTGGGCGAGGTGGTGGCCCCCTGTGACGGCGTCATCTCCACCGTGGCCGAGACCCGCCACGCCGTGGGCATCAGCGGCCCCGCCGACATGGAGCTGCTGATCCACGTGGGCGTGGACACCGTCGAGATGAAGGGCGACGGCTTCAAGGCCCTGGTCAAGACCGGCGACACCGTCAAGAAGGGCCAGAAGCTTTTGACCTTCGATCTTGCCAAGATCCGGGCCGCCGGCCACCCCACCGTCACCACCGTTCTGGTGACCAACGCGGACGACTACGCCGGGCTGACTCTGGAAGCCGCGGGCTCCGTCACCGCCGGGGACAAGCTGATCGCTGTGCAGAAGGCTTAATTCCCCCCTTTTATTCCATCCATTTTTTCTCCGCCGCAGGCAGGCACTGTTTGCGGCCCCCTTTGTGTGAGGTGTTCGTATGACAAAGAAGGAAGAAGCCCTGTTCCAGAGCCGTCTGGAACGCCACCTGGACGAGCTGCGCTGGCTGTATATGGAGCTGTACGACAACGGCTCCATGTTCGCCGAGCTCTGCGACAACCTGCACCGGTTCGCCGAGGAGCGGGCCGCTGCCCTCAAGGCCCGGGACATCGCCCGGGAGGCAGACCCCGACTGGTACAAATCCAGCGATCTGACCGGCATGATGATGTACATTGACAACTTCGCGGGCAACCTGAACGGCGTGCGGGAGAAGCTGCCCTATCTGGAGCAGACCGGCGTCAACCTGCTCCACCTGATGCCCTTCCTGGACACGGTGCCGGGCCGGAGCGACGGCGGCTATGCGGTGGCCGATTTCCGGAAAGTGCGGCCGGATCTGGGCACCATGGAGGACCTGGAGGCCCTGACCGATGCCTGCCACAAAAAGGGCATCAACGTCTGCATGGACTTCGTGATGAACCACACCAGCGAGGACCACGAGTGGGCCAAGCGTGCCCGGGCGGGCGACGGCGAGTACATGAGCCGGTATTTCTTCTATGCGGACCCGGCCATCCCCGCCGAGTACGAGAAAACCGTGCCCCAGGTGTTCCCCACCAGCGCGCCGGGCAACTTCACCTGGCTGCCCGAGTGCGGCCACTATGTAATGACCACCTTCTACCCCTATCAGTGGGACCTGAACTACCGCAACCCCCGGGTCTTCAACGAGATGATGTATAACTTCCTGTACCTGGCCAACCGGGGCATGGACGTCATCCGGATCGACGCGGTGCCCTATATCTGGAAAGAGCTGGGCACCGACTGCCGCAACCTGCCCCGGGTCCACACCATCGTGCGGATGATGCGGATGATCGGCGAGATCGTCTGCCCCTCGGTGATCCTGCTGGGCGAGGTGGTCATGGAGCCGGTGAAGGTTGTGCCCTACTTCGGCACGGTGGATAAGCCCGAGTGCCATATGCTCTACAACGTCACCACCATGTGCACCACCTGGCACACGGTGGCCACCCAGGACACCCGCCTTTTGCGGATGCAGCTGGACAGCGTCAACAGCCTGCCCAAGGAATATGTGTTCCTGAACTATCTGCGCTGCCACGACGACATCGGCTGGGGCCTGGACTTCGCCACCCTGAAGGGCTGGGGCATGGAGGAAGTGCCCCACAAGCGGTACCTGAACGACTACTTCCTGGGCAACATCCCGGGCAGCACCAGCCGGGGCGCCCTCTACAACGACGACCCCACCTCGGGCGACGCCCGTTTCTGCGCCACCACCGCCAGCCTCTGCGGCATCGAGAAGGCGGGCTTTGAAGGGGACGCCGCCGCCATGGAGCGGGCGGTCCGGTTCGACCTGACCCTCCACGCCATGATGCTGATGCAGACCGGCATCCCCATGATTTACAGCGGCGACGAGATCGCCCAGGTGAACGATTACAGCTACCTCGACGACCCCAACAAGGCCGGGGACAGCCGCTACATCCATCGGGGCAAGTTCCGCTGGGACATCGCCGAGAACATCCACGACCTCTCCACCCCGGAGGGCCAGGTGTTCTGCGGCCTCAACGCCCTGAACGCTCTGCGGAAGACAAACCCCGCCTTCGGCACCACCGCCGACGTCTGGACCCTGGACACCGGGGACAACGGGCTTTTGGCCATCGGCCGGTACGCCGAGGGCCAGAAGGTGATCGGCGTCTTTAACTTCACCGGCGAGGAGAAGGCGGTCACCTTCCCCCATGACGGCGGGGTGTTCCACGACCTGCTCACCGACGAACCCCACACCCTGGAGGGGCTGACCATCCCCGCCTATGGATTCTACTACATGGAGCAGATGGTATGATGAAAAACGACGCGCGCTATGATATCGTGGCCCTGGGCGAGCTCTTGATCGACCTGGTCCAGTGCGGCCGCAGCACCCAGGATAACCCTCTCTTGGAGGCCAACCCCGGCGGCGCACCCTGCAACGTGCTGGCCCTGCTGGCCCGTCTGGGCCACCCGGCAGCCTTCATCGGCAAGGTGGGCCAGGACGGTTTCGGCAACCAGCTGGAAGCCGCCCTGCGGGAGGTGGGCATCGACCCCCGGGGCCTGCGGCGGGACAAAGCCGCCACCACCCTGGCGGTGGTGACCACCCAGCCCGACGGGGACCGGGCCTTCTCCTTCTACCGCACCCCCGGCGCAGATACCCTGCTCCGGGCCGACGAGCTGGACGAAGAGCTGCTCACCGGCTGCCGGATCTTCCACTACGGCACCCTGTCCATGACGGCAGACCCCTGCCGCACCGCCACCCGCACCGCCGTAGAGGCCGCCAAGGCGGCGGGGGCCCTGCTCTCCTTCGACCCGAACCTCCGGGAGTCCCTCTGGGATGACCTGGAGGACGCCCGAGCCGCGGTGGCCTGGGGCCTCGAACACTGCGACATCCTGAAAATTTCGGACAACGAGCTGCAATGGTTCACCGGCAAGGAGGACTTTGACGAGGGGATGGCCCTTCTGCGGGCGCAGTATCCCATCCCCCTGATCGTCCTCTCCCTGGGCAAAACCGGCAGCCGCGCCTATTGCGGTGAGGTCCGGGTGGAGATGCCCGGCTTCAAGATGGAAAACACCATCGAGACCACCGGCGCCGGGGATACCTTTATGGGCGGCATCCTCCACGGGGTGCTGACCCGGGGCTGGCGGGGTTATACCGCCGAAGAACTGGCCGAGATGCTCCGCTTCGCCAATGCGGCGGCGGCCATCGTCACCACCCGCCGGGGCGCTTTGCGGGTGATGCCCACCCGGGAAGAGATCGACGCTCTGCTGGCCCGGGGCTAAGTTTCCGCTATTCTCTCAATCCCATCCCGTTGGTTCTCTCTTTCTCTCTTTCTCAACTCAAAACTCAAACAATTCCATCGGCAAAAAAGCCGCTGCAAGTGGGATGGCTTGCGGCGGCTTTTTTCCGTGTTTCGGGGCGATGCCCGCGGCTATGGGGCCCCCAGTAACCCGGGGGTCATATTGGTTTTTACCGCCGGCCCAGTTCCATCCCGCAGCGGACGGCCCGGAGCAGCCGACAGGCCGCGTCCAGATAGAGCTCCTCGCTGCGGGCCAGGGCCTCTTCCAGCGACATGGCCCCATTGATGGTGGTGGTCACGCTCCAAATGCCGTGGCGGTAGATCTCCTCGTAGCCCGCCAGAAGGCCGCCCACCACGGCCACCGCCGGGACCCCCGCCCGTTTGCAGCGGTCCCCCACCCCGGCGGGAACCTTGCCAAAGGAGGACTGCCAATCCATCCGCCCCTCGCCGGTGATGACCAGGTCTGCGCCTTTCAGCTTTTCGTCGAAGCGGATCAAATCCAGCACCGTCTCGATGCCGGGCCTGCGCTCCGCGCGGAGGAACGCCATCAGCCCAAAGCCCAGCCCTCCGGCTGCCCCGGCTCCGGGCTGGGCGGAGGCGCAGACCCCCGTTGCCTGTTCCGTCAGGGCGGCATAGCGGCGCATCCCTTCTTCCAGCTGTTCCACCATGGCGGGGTCGGCCCCTTTCTGGGGGCCGAAGGTGTAGCTCCCGCCGCTGGGGCCCAACAGAGGATTGGTCACATCGCACATCACCGTAAAGGTGGTCTGGGCCGCCGCGGGGTGCAGCCCACTTTGATCCACCCGCCGGACCCGGGCCAGATCCGCCCCGCAGCCCGGGAGGGGCTGGCCGTCCCCGTCCAGGAACTTCACCCCCAGGGCGGCCAGCGCCCCCATGCCGCCGTCGTTGGTGGCGCTGCCCCCCACCGCGATGGTGATATCCCGGATGCCCTGGTCCAGCGCGTCCCGGATCAACTGGCCGGTCCCGTAGGTGGTGGCCTTCATGGGGTCCCGCTCCCCCGGTTTTACCAGGGGCAGGCCCGAGGCCTGGGCCATCTCGACGATGGCCCGCCCGCCGGGCAGCAGCCCGTAGGACGCCTGGACCGGTCGGCCCATCGGCCCCCGGACCTCAATGGTGCGGATCCTGCCCTTTTGCTCGGCCACCACCGCATCCATAGTCCCTTCGCCGCCGTCCGCCACCAGCATCCCCTCGGTGTCCGCCCCCGGAAAAACCTGTTCCACCGCCTGTTCCAGCAGCTGGACGATCCGTTCCGAGGTCAAGGACCCTTTAAAGGAATCCGACGCAAACAAAATTTTCATCGCGGTTTTGCCTCCTTGCTCCCATCCGGGCGGCTTTCGCCCACATTCAGGGTTTCGTCTCTCTGCATTATAAAACATCCCCCCGGAAAAGGCAAAGTGAACCGGTCCAAATTGTGTGGACAGTACAAAAAAGCCCCAAGTGTAGGAGATTAGGATTCAGCAGGAGTGGCGGAGCGTTAGCGGAGCCACTCCTGCTTTCGTTTGGATTCGCTCGTGGTTATAAAACTGGATGTATCGGTCGATCAT
>NZ_BQKV01000002.1 GCF_022180365.1 Faecalibacterium gallinarum | reverse complement strand
AGCAGTAAGCTGAATTGCCCGTTTACGGGCGGGAAGTAACAAATCTTTCGCGGCTGGCAGATCGTACTTACGCGACGTGACGCGTGGCTAGTATTCTAGGGCTATGCCCGCATATGAAAAACCCCCGGCTATGCCGGGGGATCATTATTTGCTTTTGGAGGAGAGGGGCGTTCACCGGCCGCGGCCACCGCCGCCGCCATGGCTGCGGCCTCCGCCCATACCGCCGAAGCCGCCGCCCCCGCGAGGCCCGCCGAAACCACCCGGACGGCCGCCAAAGCCGCCCCGGGGGCCGAAGCCGCCTCTGGGCCCGCCGAACCCGCCGCGGGGCGGGCGGGGCGGGCGGGGAGGCCGCGGAGGCCGGGGCGGGCGGGGTCTGCCGCCCCAGTAGAAGCCCGGGCCATAGAAGAACCGGGGGCCCGGGCCGCCGGGTCCGCGAGGCCCGCGGGGGCCTCTGGGGCCGCGGGGCATCAGAATCAAAACCAGGACCACTGCAATGATGACAACAATCCAGACTTCCATTTTCTTTTACTCCATCTGCTGGCGTTTACCGGCCGCGGCCACCGCCGCCGCCGTGGCTCATGCCGCCGCCCATGCCGCCGAAGCCGCCGCCGCTAAATCCACCGCCGCCGAAACCGCCGGAGTGGCCGCCAAAGCCGCCAAACCCTCCCGGAGGCGGGGGCGGCGGATTGCGGGGGCCCCGAGGAGGCCGGGGGCCTCTGGGCCCACGAGGGGGCCGGGGGCCACGGGGAGCAAACCAGCCGAAGGGCCCCCAGTGCCAGCCAAAGCCGTAATATCCGAGGGGCCAAACCATGGCACGGAACAGGACAAAAACAAAAAAGAACAAAACAAGGATTGTCAGCGCCCAGGAGAAAATGGCCGACAGGGTTCCAAAGAACCCGAGCCCGCCGCTGGACTGAAACTGTTCGCCCTCCAGGCTGACGCCGTAGATATCGGCAATGGTGCCGGCCACAGCGTTGGCACAGGTTTTTACCGCCGCGTCATAGTCCTTGGCCACGAAGCTGTCCTCCATGGTCTGGGCCAGGGCGCTGGCCTGTTTTTCCAGGGTGGTGTTCCGGAACCCGTCGCCGTAGGTCAGGTAGTAGTCGCCGTCGGCGTAGAGGGGCGACTCCATCACCAGCAGGATCAGAACGCCGTTGTTTTCCTTGGCGTCGCCGATCCCCCAGGTATTAAACACATCCAGAGCGTATTCCTCGGTGGAGGCCGAGCCGGTATAATCCACCGTCACCACACCGATCTGTGCGCCGGAACAGGCGCCTTCCAGCTGGCCGTTGAGGCTGTCCAGGTACTGGGCTGTCTCCTCCGAGAGAACCCCTGCCGCATCCACCACGCACTGGTCTTGGGGCAGAGTGGGCAGCTGCACCGCCAGGGCCGCCGGGGCAAAAGCCGCCGCGGCCACCGCCAGGGTCAGAGCTGCGGCGCAAAGCCGCTTTAAAATTCCTTTCATGCGAACAATTCCACCTCCTCAATTCCGAACAGAGCTCCCAGCAGGTTGGCTGGGAACCCGCCCGTCTCACCCTGATACCGGGTGACTTCTTCGTTGTAATGCAGGGAACCCAGAATGGTCCCCGCCGAATTGAACCGGCCGTACTGGGTCTGGACCGCCCCCATGTTCAGGGGATCCTCGGCCAGCTCCTGCATCTTGGCGTAGAGCTGGTCGATGGCCGAATCCAGAGCGGCGTTGGCTTCATACATGGCGTGCATACTGCCCTCGCCCTCGTCCAGCTGGGCCTGGCAGTCCTCAAACTGTTCCAGCGTCTGCTGGGCCTGGGTCACCTCAGGGCTGTCCGATCCCAGCCCCTGGGTGTTCAGGGCGGAGGTGATCACGTTGGCCGCCGTAAAGGCCCGCTCGGTGAGTTCCTCGCTGAGGGTATAGCCGTTATCGGCGGCCACCCCCACACTGTACCAGCTCTTGGCCTCATTGTACCGGCCCCGGAGCTTGGCCCCGCCAACCCCCACCACCGAGCCGGCCACGATCACCAGCGCCAGCAGCGCGGCGGCGGCCTGCTGCTTTAGGGGGGCGGGCAGGGCTTTTTCCAGCCCGGCCAGCTTCTCCTGGGCGGGGGTCAGGCTGCGGGCCGGGGCGCTCTCCGCCTGGGGGCGGTAGCTGCCGGCGTCAAAGCCGCCGGGAGCCTCGGCTTTCTTTTGGGAAAAATCTCCGTTTGCCATCTTACTTGCGGATCTCCATCATCTTTTGTTTCAGTTCGTCCTCGATCCGGGTCAGCTCCTGCTGCGCTGCTGCCCGCTTGGCCCGGCCCTCCGACTGGATCTTGTTCAGCTCGTCCAGGGTCTCGATCAGGCTCTTGTTGGTCTGCTGGAGGGTCTCGATGTCCACCACCCCCCGCTGGGTCTCCCGGGCTGTTTCCAGGGTGCCCAGCTTGAGGGCCTCGGCGTTCTTCTTGAGCAGGTCGTTGGTCATGTTGGTGACCGCGCGCTGGGCCTCCATGGCCTGCTGGCTGTGGGCCAGGCCCAGGGCCAGCACCATCTGGTTCTTCCACAGGGGAATCGTGTTGACAATGGTGGACTGGATCTTCTCGGCCATCATGGTATTGTTGTTCTGCAACAGCCGGATCTGGGGGCCCATCTGGAGGCTGATGTTTCGGGTCAGCTCCAGATCATAGAGCTTTTTCTCGAACCGCTCGCACTGATCGGCCAGATCCCGGGCCGCCTGGGCGTCCTCGGGCAGGCCGGAGGCTTTGGCCTTGTCCATAGCCTGCTGGAGGGCCCCTGCCCGTACCTCGGCCAGCTTCTTTTTGCCGGCCAGGATATACATGGACAGCTCCTTGAAATAGGCCATGTTCAACTCATACATCTTGTCCAGCATGGCGATGTCCTTGAGCAGCTGGACCTGGTGACTCTCCAGCATGGCCTGGATGTTCTCCACGTTGGTTTCAGCCTTATTGTACCGGGTCTTGAGCTGTTCCATCTGGTTGGCCTTCTTTTTGAAGAAGCCCAGAAAACCCTTCTCCTCCTCGGAGGCGTCAAAGTTTTTCAGCTCGGTGACCAGGTCGGTGATCATGTCCCCCACCTCGCCCAGGTCCTTGGTGGAAACCTTGGACAGAGCGGCCTCGGAAAAATCGCCGATCTTCTTCTGGCAGGCGGAGCCGTATTGCAGCACCTGCTGGCTGTTGGTGATGTCGATCTTCTCGGCGAAGGCGTCCACCATCGCCTGTTCTTCGGCGCTGAGCTTGACCTCGGGGGCGGCCTGCTGGGCCGGCGCTTCCTCGGCGGGGGCCGGGGCGGCCTTTTCTTCCTCCATCGGGTCCAGGGTCAGGCTGGGCACAGCGGGGGCGTTCAGATCAAAATCCAGAGTATTGTCTGCCATAATGATTCTTCCTTTCCTTATTCTTGCTTGTTGCAAAATGCCGCAGTTTTTAGGGGCCTCAGTGGCCGAGGCCCTGGCCTTTGAGCATATTCTGGAGCACCGTCAGATCGGCGGACAAGTCCATGCTCTCGGAGGCATAGAGGCTGTCCAGCTGGTTCTCGAAGGCGGTGGCGATGCTGGCCATGTTTCGCTCCACCTCGGCCCGGATGGCCGCCGCGTTCTCGCCCCGGACCCCCTGGCGCGCCATGGTGGCGTACTGCTGGAGGATGCCCACGGCGTCGGGCAGGTAGTAGTTGGCAAAGCGGCGCACCTGCTTGGCCTTGGCAGGGCTGGCCTCCACCGTCTCGACGATGGAGCGGCCGGCCTTTTCCATTCGGTCCATGGCGGCGCTCATGGCCGGGTCGGGCAGAGCCTCGTTCAGGGCGTGGAGGGCATCCAGCTTTTGCTGGATATCGGCCAGCATCTGGTCCACATCCTCCATCCCGGTGTGGAAGGGCACTTCCCGCTCCACCACCCGGGGCGGGCAGAACCGTTTGGCCGCCCCGAAGCTGACCGCCGTGGCCACCAGGGTCAGCACCAGAGCCCACAGCTTGTACACCGGGAGCAGGGCGCAGAGCACCAGGCAGACCGCCGCCGCCCCATAAAAGGGCAGCACGCTGGGCTTCTCGGTGCGGATGATTTTACTCATGGTCTTGTCCCCTCTTTTCGTTGATTCGGCCAGGTTTTTGGCCTGATAGTACCATAATAAAGCCTTTTGGCCAAAAGGCAAGGATTTCACGAATAATTTACAGGTTGGAAATCATTTCACAAAATCCTTACTTGAGCCAGGGCCCCAGGGCCTCGGCCCAGGCGGCCCTCAGGGCGTCCGGGCGGCAGGCCGCATTGGCGGGGCTGGTGCTGGGCAGCCGCACCGCCGGGATGCCGCTGACCGGCTGGAGATATTTTGTGTAGATTTTATGGGCGGTGGCCCCGTTGCAGAACACCGCCTGGATGGGGGCGGCCCGGAGCAGGGCGGCGATGTCGTTGGGCACCGCATCCCGGATGGAGGCGTCCGACGCCCCGGTGATGGTGCAGCTGGCCAGGGTGTCCCAGAGGGCCAGCCCGTGATTTAAAATAATCCGCTTTTTTGCTTCGATGTCCTCCCGGGCGGGCACCGGTTCCCCGGTGAGGGCCGCCAGCATGGGCCAGAAGCGGTTCTGGGGGTGGCCATAATAGAAAGACATCTCCCGGCTCTTGGGGCTGGGCCAGGTGCCCAGGATCAGCGCCCGGCTGGCCGGGCCGTACACCGGCGGGAAACTCATGCTTTCCCCTCGAGGGCCGCCCAGGGGGAACCCAGATCCGCGCCGGAGGGCCGGGCCTCGGGGCCGCCGAACCAGAGCTCTTCAATCAGGGCGGCCAGGCCGTCCTCCCGCACGTCCCCGATCACCCGGTCGGCGGCGGCCTTGGCATCGGGGGTGCCGTTGGACATACAGCAGCCCAGCCCGGCGGCCCGGAGCATCCCGCAGTCGTTGGCGGAGTCCCCAGCAGCCACCGCCTGGCTCAGAGGGATGCCCATGGCCTCGCAGAGGTTGGCCAGGCCCACCCCCTTGTCCATCCCCTGGCGGACCACATCGTAAGAATTATACCCGTTGGGGTCGGTGGCCCCCACCTTCATAAAATGGAGCCCCAGATACCCATATTTCTCCTGGAACTTTTCTACGGCCTCGGCGGGGGCGATCATAAAGGCCGCATGGGGCATATCGATCAGGTGGCGGTCCCGGTCCTCGCCGTCCAGGCAGGCCAGCCCCGAACCCTTGGCCCGGGCGTAGGTGTCCCGCAGGTACTCATAGCCCGCGTAGGCGTAATAGGCGTCCCGGAAGTTGAACTGCAGGGGGTAGCTGTAATCGTCGCAGAAATCCACCAGGGCGTACATCTCCTCGGGGGTGAGGGGGTGTTCGGCCACAATGCTGCCCTTGCTGTCCAGAACACAGGCCCCGTTGCAGGTGATGGCATAGTCGAACCGGATGCCCCCCAGCTGGCCCGGGTGGTTCACCGCCGCAAAAGCCCGCCCTGTGCTGAGGACGAATTTCGCCCCGGCGGCCTGCATCTTCTTGACCGCCGCCACCACCGCCGGACGGGGGCATTTTTCCCCAAAGGGGACGAGGGTATTGTCGAAATCGCTTGCCAAAATCTTGTAGTCCATAAACTTTCCCCTGTTTTCTCTTTTCTCGCCGGGGCCCGGCCCCGCGCTCAGAAACAATTTAGAATAGTATAGCACAAATCGGCCCGGGTGTGGAGCGTTTCAAACAGAAAACCGCCCCGGCCAGGGGCCGGAGCGGTTTCAATGGTTCCGATTCGATTAAACAAAGAGGGCGATGACGATCTGCATCCCGACGCCCAGCAGCGCGCCGGCGGCCCAGGTCAGGCCGGTGACGAATAGATTCTGCTTCCAGGAGGGGTTGGCCCGCCAGAGCACCGCCAGGCCCACCCCCGCGCCGGTGCACAGGCCCGCCACCAGGCTGGAAAAGCGGAGCGCGCCTTCCAGATACATCTGGGTGAGCAGGACGCTGGCGGCGCAGTTGGGGATCAAGGCCACCGCCGCGGCGAACACCGGCTGGAAGAAGCCCATCCGGCCCAGCGCGTCGGAGATGACCTCCTCGCCCACGCCCTCCACCAGCAGGCCAAAGGCCAGGCTGAACACAAAAATAAAGAGGAAGATCTCAACGGTATGCCGCAGGGCCGCCCGCCAGAGGGGGTGCTGGTGGCCGCCCTCCTCGTGGGTTTCGTGGCAGTCCACCTCGTCGGCGTGGCCGGTGTAGCCGCCCCGCAGGGACTTGGGCAGCAGAGGCCGGAGGGCGAAGTCCAGCACAAATCCGAACACCACAGCGTAGATCACCTTAATGCCCAGCAGCAGCACCAGTTTGTCCCAGTAGGCGGGCATGGAGAGCAAAAGGGGGATGGCCTCGTCGCTGGTGGCAAGGTACACGGCCATCAGGGTGCCCAGGGTGATGACCCGGGAGGCGTAGAAGTTGGAGGCCACCGCCGAGAAACCGCACTGGGGCACACAGCCCAGCACAGCCCCCGGCACCGCGCCCCAGCGGCCGCCGTGGGCCAGCACCCGCTCGATCCGCTCGCCGTGGCGGCGCTCCACATATTCAATAAACAGATATGCCGCAAAGAGGAAGGGCAGCATCTTCACGGTGTCGTGGAGGGATTCCTCCAGCACTTCCAAAAACAATTCCATAGGGGTTCTCCTGTCCGCGCGGCGGGGCCGCGAATCAATTTGCAATCAGTTTGCGTTTTTCAAGCGAGAGCCATTATACACGTTCCCGGCCCAAAAAGCAAGCCCAATTTGCAAACTTTTTGCTTTTTCGGGCGCGAGACACCTTGGGTGGGGACCGGAAAGCCCGAGTCGCGACAATCAAAGCCTCTGCGAACCTGAACGCGCCCATCCCGGTTTTGATTCTATCTTTGCCGCAAAACAAAAAATCCAATCCGGGAGCCTCGCCTTCCTCTATAATTCGCAATTTGCAGCAACACAAAAACCCCCGCCAGACTTTCGGCAGGGGCTGGAGCGCAATAATTGAGATACCTTCAAAAAGGCGGATAAAATCCCGCACAGCCCGCAGCTGACGCGACACGGGGCTTACACGAACCTTAATTTGCAGGACCTGAGACTGTCGCGACCCGGGGTTTACACGAGCCTCAGAGCCTTGGGAGTTGGCAGGGCCTCGGATTGTCGCGGCTCGAGCCTGCCGTTTTCCCCCAACCTACGGCGCGGTTAAAAAATCAGCCCACGTTGATGTGGCCCTCGGGCAGGATCTTGCGTTTGTTGTCGTCGGGCTTGGCGGTCAGGCTGATGGCCAGAGAGACCGGCCCCACCCGACCAATGAACATGACCACCATATAGACCACCTTGGCGAAGTTGTTCAGCTGGCCGGTGACACCCACTGTCAGACCCACGGTGCCAAAGGCCGAGCAGGACTCGAACAGGGCATCAATGACGCTGTCCACAGCGGGGGCGTCGTAGAACACCACCAGAGTGGCGATGATGGCCGCCAGAGCACCCAGGGTAATGATGGTCAGGGAGCGGTAGACGGTTTTGTGGTCGATCCGGTGACCGTCGATGACACATTCATCCCGGCCCTGGGCCACGCTGCGGATGGTCAGCACCAGCACCGCGAAGGTGGTGACCTTGACGCCGCCGCCGGTGCCGCCGGGGGCCGCGCCGATGAACATGAGGACGCTCAAAAGCAGTTTACTCACCGGACTGCAGGCCGCCAGGTCCACCGTGTTCATGCCAGCGGTACGGGCAGACACCGACTGGAACAGGCCGGCCATCAGTTTGCCCGGCACAGAGAGGGGGGCCAGGGTGGCGGGGTTTTTCCACTCCATCAGAGCGAAGCCCAGCGCGCCGCCCACCCAGAGCAGCATCGAGAAGATCAGCACTACCCGAGCGTGGAGGGAGAGGCGGCGTTTTTTCCGCCACTCGCCGATCTCCACCCAGACCATGAAGCCCAGGCCGCCCGCCATAATCATAAACATGACCACGGCCTGCACATAGTAGTTATTGACATAGGAGGCCAGGGAGGAATATTCCCCGAACCGGCCGAACAGGTCAAAACCCGCGTTGCAGAAAGCCGAGATGGCTGTAAAGACGCTGACCCAAATGCCTTCCAGCCCGAACTGGGGCACAAAGACAAAGAGCAGCAGCACCACGCCCAGCGCCTCGAAGGTAGCCGCCAGCCGGATCACGATTTTCAGCACCTGGGTAGCCTGGGCGTAGCCGTCGGCCGAGACGCTCTCGCCCAAAAGCCGCAGATCCCGGAACCCCATCCGGCGCCGGGCCGCCAGGGCAAAAAAGCTGGTCAGGGTGACCAGGCCCAGGCCGCCGATCTGGATCAAGAGCAGGACCACCGCCTGCCCAAAGGGAGAGAACTGGGTCCAGGTATCCCGGACCACGAGGCCGGTGACGCAGGTGGCGCTGGTGGCGGTGAACAGGGCGTCAATAAAGCCCAGCCGCCCGCTCCGGCTGGAGATGGGCAGGGTCAGCAGCACTGCCCCCAGAGCGATCACCAATAAAAAGCTGACACAGATAATCTGAGCCGGGCTGCGGCCCGCCAACAGGCCGCCCTTACGGCCGACCGCAGCCGGTTTTTTTCGTTTTTTCATCATTCTTATAACCTCCACCTTCCTCCGGCCGCCCGGAGGCCCCGGCGCCCCTATGGACGCCGCGCCTATAGCATACACCATTTTTGCATCCGGTTCAACTTGATTTTGCCTCCATCTTGCGGTATTATAAATCTGCTGCCTGGTTTGGGCCGCGGCCCCCGGGCAGAAAATACGGTTTGTCTTCGTAGCTCAGGTGGATAGAGCGTCCGCCTCCTAAGCGGCAGTTCGTTCGAATCCGGTTGGACCCGAAAATTGAATATTTTTTGTATAAGCCCCCGTACCTCACCGGGATAGAGGGTCCGCCTCCTAAGCGGAATGTAGTGAGTTCGAGTCTCGCCGGGGGTGCCAAAAATGACCGCTGTAAGCCGTTTTTCGATGGTTTACAGCGGTTTTTTGTTTTAAGCAAAAAGCGTATAGCAAAGGGAGGGTTTCCATTCAATTTTGTTGTATGCTTGCTAATTGGATTTGAACAGTTTACACGCGCTTGCTAAGAAAAATCGAGTCCCTGCTAATTCGATTTTTCGGACTCATTTGCTGCCGGGTGTTGCCGAGAGCAGCGCCGCCAGAGTATTTGCCAGTTCCGGCGACTTACGAAGCTGTTCCACCAGGGCCTCCAAATCCAATGCGGTAGGTGCCGGTTCCTTTTCTTCCTCTGGGGGACGAACCGAACGCAAGTCGGGATTTGCGTAGAAGGCACTCTCAAACTTCTGGGCGTTGATCTTACGGTCCTCGTCCAGAATATGAGAATACACGCTGGTGATCATGTCGATCTCTGCGTGGCCCGTATCGCCCTGAGTGGCCTTCAGGTCGCCGTGGTTGAGTTTCAGCTTGTAGGTGGTGCTGGAATGTCGGAGGGAGTGAAAGACCACTTTGGGAAGCCCTGCCTTCTCCCGCAGCTTCTCAAACGACTTCAGGATGATACGGTCCTCGCAAGGCCGACCATTGGGCAGCGCCACCACTAAATCGTAGTCCTGATATTCGTCACCGAGAAATCCCCGAAGTTCATCCTGAGATGCTTTCCATTCTCGCAAAATGTATGCCAAGGTCTTGGGTAGCCATACCTTGCGGATACTGGAATCGGTCTTTGGCTTTTTCAAGATGACTCTGGTGCTGGTGTTGGGAAATAAGGGCGTAAATACATGGTAGATGTCCTTTTGCCCCAACATCTCGATGGCCCGCTTAGAGGCCCGCGTCAGTTCTTTGTCGATGTAAACATAGGCGTTGTCAGCAGCAATTTCTTCATCGGAGATGTGGACGTTGCTCCAGGTCAGTCCCAGAATTTCGCCCATACGCAATGAGCAGGCAAAAGAGAGGTTCATAGCCACATAGAGTTTGCTGTCCGTACACTGATCCAAGGCGGTACGGATCATTCCCGCATCCCAAATGTCCCGCTTTTTATATTCGCTCTTCGGCAGGATAACATTGTCAAAAGGATTTTTGGCAATCAGTTCCCAACGGACAGCTTGCTCATGCTCGTCCATAGCTCTGAGGGTCAGCATCACATGGCAGTGAACATTGTGTCCGGGCGGGTCTGGGTCATGGATGGCGAAGTCGGCAATCATCCCCTTGGAAACAAACTGCTTCTCGCAGTAGTCCCGGACCATCTGCGGGTACTGCTCTGGTGGGACTTCCTTGGGCAAGGCCAGCACAAAGCGCCTGGCCAGCTGGGCGTTCCATTGTTTCTCGGCAGCCTCCACCGAGTTCCAGAGGGTTTCCCGGTTAGCGTATTCCGGCGGAGCGTGAGATGGCAGCATGATTTCCGTGTACAGGATGCCGCGCTTGCCGGAGTAGTTTTTGGTTTTCTGATCGTATTCCGAAAACAGCTTCTCCCCGCTCTGGTAGGCTGCGCCTGCCACAGCTGATTGTCCCTTGCTGCGTTGGGTGATCGTGATGTCAAAGTGTGGGTTGGGCAAAGCGTTCACCTCCAAACAAAAAAGGGCTGTTGCTCAACTCTCGTTTTGCAACTGCCCCAATAATATAGCTATACTTGTGGTCGCCGTCATGTAACCATTGCTTATATTGCAGAAACCGTTTTTACGATATAAAATAGCTTTACCCGGAAATGAATAAAAAGCATTAAAATTCCTTTTATTTAACCGTAGGACAAAGTTTGTCAAGGTGATTTTACAATCTTTTTGAAATTTCATTATATTGACATTGCTTTTCCATACTGGGTGCGCTTTGCCTGATATGGGGCGCGTTGCAGGAGATCGCGATGCAGTCCGCAGAAAAGCTCGAAGACGTGAGCACCGCTGAGTACGAGGCGCAAATGTTTGCGTTCACCAATGAGCAAGTGATTTCCTGCCGGGCGCGGATGGCTGAAAAGTTGTCTACACCCAGATTTTACGTCAAATTTTCAACATTCCTCTTGACAGGCTGGCTTTTGGTGGATATACTGTGACTGAAAATTGCGTGGATTTTTCTGGATTCGATCACCTTTTCGCCACACACCTAGGCGTGTTTTGTCTAGGTGTGTGGTTTTTTTGTACCCTTTAATTTCCATAAAAAATAAATATGTTGTGCTTTTATAGCATTTCTACGACAATTTTAAAGTTCGTTTCCTTCCTCATTTTTGCTTTGTTTCTACTTCTGGTCACTACAGACAAAGCCTTTGAAGCAGCGGGCATACCGCGGGAATTTTACGCCAGAAGCTGGCACATCAGCAATTCTCTTTTTTCTTCTTTATTTTTTACTGCTGGATGCAGGACAGCAGAGCGTTTTTACTAACCGGATTGATCGCACATACCGTTCTCATGCAGGGTAGAGCAGTTTGTGATCCCTCCCTCAACCCGGAATGGTCAAAAAACATTCCATACTTTAAGAGAATTCGCTGGTTCCAAGAAGTGCAGCGAGCACTTCTGCCAGAAGCAGGACCGGCCTTCTTTCAAATAAGATCGCCGGTCCTGTTTTTTGAAGCAAATATAGCGTCCTGATTTCGTTTATCAGCGCATTCCTGCGCTTTTAAAAAAGTTTTTCATGGAAACCACAAATCATCACAGGAGGTAAAACAATGGCCCAATTTCCCACAAATTTTCTTTGGGGCGGCGCAACCGCTGCCAATCAGTGTGAGGGCGGCTACAACGAAGGAGGCCGCGGTCTTGCGAATGTTGATGTCGTCCCGTTTGGCGAGGACCGTTTCCCTGTCGCGTCCGGGCGGATGAAGATGCTGACGTGCGACGACGCGCACGAGTACCCTTCCCATGAAGCGGTGGACCTGTACCACCACTACAAGGAGGACATCCGTCTGTTCGGCGAGATAGGCTTCAAGTGCTACCGGATGTCCATTGCCTGGACCCGGATTCTCCCGAACGGCGATGACGACACCCCCAACGAAGCGGGTCTCGCCTTTTATGACAGCGTGTTCGACGAGTGCCATAAATATGGCATCGAGCCACTGGTCACAATTTGTCACTTTGACACTCCGATAGCCCTCATTCGCAAATACGGCGGCTGGAAGGACCGCCGCATGGTCAATGCCTACCTGAAATACTGCGCCGTGATCTTCAACCGCTACAAAAACAAAGTGCGCTACTGGCTCACCTTCAATGAGATCAATATGCTGCTGCACATGCCATTCATTGGTGCGGGCGTTTATTTTGAGGAAGGAGAGAACCCAGAGCAGATCAAGTACACGGCGGCTCACCACGAACTGGTCGCAAGCGCCAAGGCAGTCAAGCTGGCGCATGAAATCATGCCAGACTGCATGGTGGGCTGCATGCTGGCCGCCGGGCAGTATTATCCGTACACCTGCAACCCGCTGGATGTGCAGGCCGCGATGGAGGCGGACCGGGACAACTACTTCCTGATTGACGCGCAGGTGTACGGCGAATACCCCGTCTGGGCGCTGAAGCGGATGGAGCGCGCGGGGGTGCGCATCGACTGCACCGCGGAGGACCGCCGGGTCATGAAGGAGGGTGTAGTGGACTTTGTCTCCTTCAGCTACTATTCCTCTCGCACCACCTCTGCGGACCCCGAGGTGCTGGCACACCAGAGCCAGGGCGGCAACGCGGTGTTTGCTACTGTGAACAACCCCTACCTCGACGAGAGCGAGTGGGGCTGGCAGATCGACCCAGTGGGCCTGCGCATCACGATGAACAGCCTCTACGACCGCTACCGCAAGCCGCTGTTCATCGTGGAAAACGGCCTCGGCGCAAACGACACGGTGGAGCCGGACGGCTCCATCCACGACCCGTACCGTATCGCGTACCTGCGCGCACATATCGAGGAGATGAAAAAAGCAGTTCTGGAGGACGGCCTGCCGCTGCTGGGCTACACGATGTGGGGCCCCATCGACCTCGTTTCCAATGGCACCGGCGAGATGAAAAAGCGCTACGGCTTTATTTATGTGGACAAACAGAACGACGGCTCCGGCACATTGGAGCGCCGCCGCAAAGACAGTTTTTACTGGTACAAAAAGGTCATCGCCTCCAACGGCGAAGACTTGGACTGACGGTGGGCATTCTGCCGCGCCGCGGCGTGAGAAATAGGGGCACGACCAAGGAGGATAAATCATGGCAAGTAAATATGATGGCCTTGCTCGCATTATTTTACAAAATGTCGGTGGCAAGTCCAACATTACAGGAATCCGGCACTGTGTCACCCGGCTGCGCTTCAATTTGAAGGACGAGAGCAAAGCCAACACAGACGTTCTGAAAGAAACCGACGGCATTGTCACGGTTATTCAGGCAGGCGGCCAGTACCAGGTGGTTATTGGCAATCAGGTGAGCGATGTGTACGATGCAGTCATCTCGGTCGGTCATCTGGAACAACTGGCAGAGGGCCTTGCAGATGAAAGCGGAAACGCCCTGGGAGAGGGCGCAGGCGGCGCAAAACCCAATCTGCTCAACCGTTTTTATTGATGTGATCTCCGGCTGTATGCAGCCGATCCTGGGCTGTCTGGGTGCATCGGGCATCATCAAAGGCCTGCTGGCTTTCAGTGTCTCAATGGGATGGATGGCCCCCAGCTGGGGCACCTATCAGGTGTTGTATGCGTTTGGTGATGGATTTTTCTACTTTTTGCCGATTTTTCTCGGCTATACCTGCGCCAAAAAGTTGAACTTTGATGAGTTCATCGGCATGGCAATCGGCGTCGGGCTGGTCTACCCCAATATGGTCGCCATGCAGGGTTCCAGTCCACTTGGCACGATTTTTGCCGGCACAGCGTTTGAGATGAGCTACACCACAACCTTTTTAAAATTACCGGTTTTCTTCCCCGCGTCCGGTTATCCCAGCTCTGTGGTGCCGGTGCTGCTGGCCTCATTGGTCACGGCGAAATGGGTGTATCCGTTCTTCCGCAAAATCTTCCCGGACACAGTCAAGCTTTTTCTCGTACCACTTTGCACCGTTTGCGTTATGTTGCCGCTGACCTACCTTGTCGTTGGCCCGGTTTCCTCGCTGCTGTGCGGCGCGCTGCAGTGGTTCTTTGGCTTGATTTTTAATCTTCCGGTCGTCGGCGGCGCAGTTGCGGGCGCTCTGGTTGGCGCATTCTGGCAGGTGCTGGTCATGTTTGGCCTGCACTGGGGTCTGATCCCGCTGATGTATTCCAACATCGGTACGCTGGGGTATGACATTGTGCTCTCCCCCAACAACGTCTGTTCCTGGACGGAGTTCGGTATCCTGGCAGCGGTCGTGCTTAAAACCAAGAGCACGAAGACCCGCGGTATTGCAATTCCTGCGATGATCTCGGCCTTCTTTGGAATCAGTGAACCGGCCATCTACGGTATTACCCTGCCGAAGAAAAAGCCTTTCCTGTGTGGTCTCTGGCATTGGCGGCGCAGTGATCGGGCTGCTGGGTGTCAAGTCCTATCTTTCCGGCGGTTTAGGCCTGTTTGCATGGCCGGCATTTATCAATCCCAACCCAGCTCCGGGCGAAAACCCGCTGTACAGCATGCTTGTGTGTATCGTAGTTGCTGTAATTGCCGTCATTGTTACATTTGTGATCACCTGGTTCACCTACAAAGACGAACCGGACCGCAAGCGCACAGATGCCACACCTGCACAGAAAGAACCTGTTTTACAGGACGAGCGCTCTGATGCTCCGACCGCAGGGGCAGATGGCCTGACAAAAAACGTAATCGTTGCCCCTATTCGTGGCGAGGCAAAGCCGCTGAGCGAGTGTAAGGATGAGGTGTTCAATTCCGGGGTGATGGGACAGGGCGTTGTCATCGAACCGGAAGAAGGACGGGTATATGCACCTTGCGATGGAGAAATCACAAATCTGTTTGAAACGCTGCATGCCATAGGCATGAGCGGACCAGAGAATACAGACCTTTTGATCCATGTTGGTATGGACACAGTGGGGTTAAACGGCCAAGGATTTACCGCCCATGTAAAAACCGGCGACAAGGTTAAAGCCGGTCAATTGCTGCTGGAGTTTGATATGGACTTCATCCGCTCCAAAGGTTTGCCTGTGACTACCCCGGTCGTTGTAACAAACTCGGATGATTACCCCGGTCTGACAGTACACGCCGGCAATGTAAATCACGGTGATGCGCTGATTTATTTAAGATAATCAGACAAAAACCTAACGCGTTGCCACACAGTATTCACTATGAGAGAATTTTCAGAAGTAGTTCGTATGTTGTTGTATTCTGTTTGTGAGGGAGAAGAACAGTATGAAAAATGATATGTTGGAACTGATTCGTTCCCGCCGCAGCATTCGCTCCTAAGTGAAATTTCAACATCCTCTTGACAGACTGACCTGCAATCGCTATACTCTCTTTGAAAATTGCGTGGATTTTTCTGGATTCGATCACCTTTTCGCCACACACTCGCTCAAGCGCCTTTGAGCGGGTGTGTGGCTTTTTTTGTTTGAAGGAGAAAAATACATGCGTTTTTGATCTGTTTTCCTTCCGCGTGGCTTTGCCACCCGTGACGGAGGGACTTTTTATCGAGGGGAGGATTTTTATGTCCAACGAAAACCGGATGGCAACAGAGCCGATTGGCCGTCTGCTGCTTCAGATGTCTCTGCCGCCGCTGTTTTCGATGTTTTTGCAGTATTCCTATAATCTGGCAGACAGCGCATTTGTGGCGCGTCTGAGTGAGGACGCGCTCACGGCAGTCTCTTTTTCATTTCCGCTTACCACACTGATGAACGCCGTTTCCATCTGGATCGGTGTAGGTGTCAATATTCTGATCTCAGGTTATCTTGGTCAGAAAAAACAGGAAAAAGCCAATGATACAGTCACCCTAGGACTTTTGCTTTCGTTCGCTGTCGGCGCAGCCATCAACCTGGCAGCATTTCTGATTTTGCCTGCCTATTTCAAGGCGTTTACCAGCGACGCCTCTATTTACTCTCTCAGCATTGCCTATATGAGTGTATGCGCCTTTATGCAGGTCCCCAACATGGTGCACATCGCCATCCAGAAGATGATCCAGGCCACTGGCAATATGATCGGCCCCATGTGGTTCCAGATCGCGGGTGTTGTATTTAATTTTATCTTTGATCCTCTGCTGATTTTTGGCATTGGCCCCTTCCCGACCATGGGCATCCGCGGCGCTGCCGTGGCCACTGTGGGCGGCTACACGCTCTCCATGCTGCTGGCCTTTGCCATGCTGCTGTGCACAAAGCAAAAGATTCGCATCCGCATAAAGGGCTTTTGTTGGGAGTGGACCGCTGTGCGGCGTGTGTTTGCTCTGGGTCTGCCGTCCTTTATCATGAACGCACTGAGCGCCTTTATGGTGACGATCGTCAACTTGTTTCTCGCTGCATACTCCGCCACGGCCATTGCGTTCTTCGGCGCATATTTCAAGGTCCAGCAGTTGATCGTGATGACGGTCAACGGCCTGATACAAGGCTGCCTACCCATCATGCGTTTCAGTTACGGTGCTGGAAATTCCCGGCGGCTGAATCTGGCCTTCCGGGACGGCACACTGCTGGTCGTATGGATGATGGCCCTTGGCACGGCGGCGATTGCCGTTTTCCCTGCACAGATCCTGGGACTGTTCACTGCCTCAGCGGAAATGCAGGAATATGGTGTCACCGCCATGCGGATCATGGCCGTGGGGTATGTATTTTGCGGTCTTTCCACAATGGTCTCTACCTATCTGCAGGCCACGGAGCAGGTCTTTGTCAGTATGCTGTTGCAGATGATGCGCCAGTTTGCGCTGCTGGTACCGGTAATGTGGCTGTTGGAACGTCAGCTTGGCATCATCGGCATCTGGCTGTCCTTCCCAGTGGCGGAGGTGACTACCTTTCTCGCAGCAGTTCTTTTGATGCGCCGCTTTCAGAAAAAGCAGCGGTCCCTACACCCCGCGGAGGCCTGAACTTCCATACTTTATCTATTTGAGGAGAATTCAATGAATGACACTTTCATGAAAGAAAAACCCGTGCTGCCGCTGTTGCTCTCTATGGCCCTGCCTATGGTGCTGTCGATGCTGGTCAACTCGCTGTACAACATTGTAGACAGCTTTTTCGTTGCCCGCATCAGCGAGGATGCCATGACTGCCCTCTCATTGGTCTACCCGGTGCAGAACCTGATCAATGCTGTAGGCATCGGCTTTGGCATTGGCATCAACGCAGTCATTGCCCTGCACCTCGGCGCGCAGGAGCAGCGCGCGGCCGACCAAGCCGCCACCCAGGGCCTGCTGATGGCCGCTGTGCACAGCGTACTGATGACCGTGGGTTCGCTCGCAGTCATGCCATCCTTTTTGCGGATGTTCACCTCATCTGCGGCCATCCAAGCCTTGGGCGTGCAGTATTCCACGATTGCGTTTGCCTTTACGCCTGCTATCATCTTCGGCGTCTCGTTTGAAAAGCTCTTTCAGGCCGTCGGCAGCATGCAGGTGACAATGGTCAGTATGTTGTGCGGCTGCCTCACCAACATTGTCTTGGACCCGCTGCTGATCTTTGGCATCGGGCCATTTCCGGCCATGGGCATCCGCGGTGCGGCGCTAGCCACTGGTATCGGTCAGGTGCTGACCCTTGTTATTTACCTGGTCATTTATGCAGTGCGGCCGCCCCGGGTGCGCATCCGCAGGGAGCTGCTGCGGCCGGAGCTGACGATGATTGGCCGGCTATATTCCATCGGCATTCCGGCGGCGCTCAACCTCGCGCTGCCATCCTTCCTTATCTCGGCACTAAACGTGATACTCGCCGCCTGGTCGGAGGTATATGTGCTGGTGCTCGGCATTTACTACAAACTTCAGACCTTCCTCTACCTGCCCGCCAACGGCATCGTACAGGGGATGCGACCGTTGGTCGGCTACAACTACGGCGCGGGTGAATACAGGCGGGTCCAGCAGATTTACCGCATCGTGCTGTGCATGTGCGGTGGAATCATGGCTGCGGGCATGCTCGTCTGTCTGGCGGTGCCCGGCGTGCTGATGGGATTGTTTACCCAAAACCCGGACACGGTTACCGTCGGTACGTCCGCGCTGCGAATCATCAGCATGGGTTTTGTCGTCTCGGCGTTTTCGGTCACCTCGTCCGGCGCGCTGGAGGGACTGGGTAAGGGAGCTGAATCGCTTATCATCTCCCTGTGCCGCTACGCTCTCATCATCATACCGGCGGCATTTGTGCTCAGCCGGTTCTTTGGGCCTGTGGGCGTATGGCATGCATTTTGGGTCGCGGAGACCTTGACCGCTTTGATCTCTTTGGCTGTTTATCACCGTGTGGTAAAGTCGGCCTCGTGACCCCACCTGCCTGCCCCTAAATGGTCTTGTGGACGCAATTTACAAAGCGTGTGACTTCGTTATAGTTGATGTTATGTTTGTCCTCACAGTAAAAAGTATGCTCGCTGGCAGCATTTACGATTTCTTTTATTAGAATTTATCTGTTTGGGTCACTTATAAACATAAAAATCTCCTTTTGACACAGGTATCTGCAAACGAGGGGTGCGCTTCGGCTCTTGGCGGGAGCTGCAAAAGGATAGCTGCGGAGCAGCGCAAGGAAAATGCAGTTTTCCTTGGGATGGAATTGGGATGGCGAACGGAACGCCAGACCGATTGCATCAAGCCGTCTGCAAGACCGCAATTTCACCGGAACGGTGTATAATTGCGCCCTATTACAATAGGGTTGGATCTCCTCGAGCTTCCTGCAAATCGTGAATCATTTTTGCCAGGGCCAGCGCAACCTCCTGCTGACGAAATGAAAGTTTCAGCAACTCCATCACCTGGTCATCGGTCAACTCCCCTGGACAAATCAGAAAACTTTCCAGCATTCCCCCGCGGGTGCAGAGGCGATGGGTTCGGGCCTTGCGGGTCAGTTCCGGTATCCGGTGCTCCAGCATTTTCTCCTGGTGCTGGTAGTAGCGGAGTTTCTGTTCGGCCTTTTCTTTTTGTCCCTGAAGATAGCTAACACCTGTTTTATGCTTGGTCATGGCATTCCTCCTTCAGTTTTTATATTGGAAGTTTGCTCAAGGCTGGGCCCAATGATGGAAAGCCTGGCAGATTATGATTGAATTGATTCTTGTTTCCAGAAAGTAATCATAAGGTTAAACCCTTCCGCACAAATATCATCCAGCAGCGCAGTGGTATCTTCTTCGGCCGGGGGCCCCGTCGCACTTGCTACCGCCAAAAAATCCTCCGCCATGAAAGGAAACAAAGGTCGGGCGATCCGTCACAAGGCAAACCGCCATCTCAATCACTTTTACTACTCTGTGTTTTTTCTGGGTTTCATGATGCTCATTGATTTTTCTCCACGTCCTGCCAATGGATGTTATGCAGGATCTCCGCATCCTCTCCTGCAAAGACCTTTGCTGCTTCCGTATCCCCCATGAGCTGGTAAAGCATCCACGCTGTCATGTACCCATCGCTGCGCGCAAAGATCTCCCCGTGTTCTGCACCCACGGCCCTTGCAAGGACTTTGAAGCAGTGATCCGAAAGCAGCTGGTAGCTTTCCTGCATGGCAGCCAGCGGCGAAACTCCCCCGAATTCTTTCTCATAATCGTCTACTCCTCTATCGTCGGATGTTCCGGTTCCCGCCACCATAAAATAGGGAATCTTGACTTTCGTCAAATCGTAGTGCCATCCTAAATTTTCAGAAAGGAAGGGATAGGCGGCGCTTCCTGTAAAAATTGCCTTGTAGGCAGACCCGTTTTCGTATTCTGTTGCGGCCGCCAATGCACCCGCGCCACCCTGGGAGAAGCCCACAAGACCGATCTTGTTGGTGTCAAGTTTCCCATAGAGCATGTGATCCTCCGGCAGATGCAGCAGGTAGTCCAAGGTGAGAGAAGTTGTCTCTCCGGTCCCCGTTTGAGGATCTTCGTTTCCGACCACCACAAATCCCCACGAGGCAAGGCGCTGAAACCATGCCTCATACTTAGCAGCCGGCGTACCGCTGGCATTGACCACAAGAATCACGGGATATTGTTTGTCCGTTTTCTCAAGTTCTGCCGGATACCAAAATCGATAGGTTTGAATTGCTTTGTTCTCTGACGGGAAGTCGGCACTGGCTACCTCATATGAGCCAAGCTGGGAATACTTTTGCTCCAGCGGAGCCGCAGAAGAAAAGGATGCATAGTAATCAGGCGCCAGCACAGCGTTTTTTGATGCGATCCCTTTGATGCCGAGACCTGTGAGCATCGCGATGATTGCGAATGAAATCATTCCAACTAGTTTCATGGTTCAATCTGCTCCTTCTTGACAATTAGGTGAAACAACTGTATCATAAAAGGCAAATTGAAACAAGTGTTTCAGCAAAAATGAAACAGAGTGGAGGGGTTTGTATCATCTCATGAATCAAAACAACGAACAAAAGAACACCTATGTAAAAAAGCAAATCACGCTTGCTCTGCTGGAGCTTTTGAAGGAAAAACCACTGGCTGATATTTCAATCAGCGAACTGACCCAGAAGGCCCAGATTGGACGCGTTTCCTTTTATCGCAACTATCAAACCAAGGAAGATATTCTCAGAGAAGAATCCGACCGGCTGCTCAAAGAATGGGGGAAACTTTATGAGGAAAATCCCACATCTTCATTGGGTACCCTGTTTCCCTCTCTCTTTGATTTCTATCGGGAACACAAAGAATTTTATACCATTCTATACCATGCCGGGATGACCTCAATCCTACAGGAAACCATCCTAAGCACCACGCAAATTACTTCTGAAATGTCCAATCTGGAAGCTTACATGAAGTCCTTTTGGGCATATGGAATCTATGGCTGGATGATTGAATGGATCAAACGAGGCATGCCGGAATCCGGCGAAGAACTGACTCGATTATTTATCCTTGCAGAGCACGCACCAGAAATGCATCAAGACCAATAACAGCGGCAGGGTCTCTCGTCGAAGGCCCTGCCGCTGTTTCATTTGTCATTGATCTTCTTGACCTGCTCCACCGCTTCCTGCTGCACCAGCAGCCCCGCTGAGAAGCCATACTTGAAATGACACTCGCTCTCCTCGCCCTGGGCGATCGAAGACTGGGTTTGCAGTTCTTCCACCAGGGCGTAGTCCTCTTTACTCAGCCGCCTGGAAAGCTGCTCCATCAGCTTCTCACAGGTTTTGAGGGCCTCTATGTATGCCGGTGAAGTCGGCACCACTTTCTCACTAGGATAAAATTCCCCATTATAAATTGCTTCCAAAATCATAACCAGCCCCTCCTTTAACAATAGATCATCTCAGCCTGGATGATTTCCTCCGCCCGGCTGCGGATGGAGTTCATGGCCTGCACCCAGCGTACCGGATCGGCTGCTTTCAGTTCTTCCGTGATGCCCTCGGCCTGGGCCATCTGCTGGACAATTAGGCAGCACCGTTCAGTGGCCTGTTCGTCCAGGTTAGCCAGGATGGGATACAGCTTCCCAGACAGAAGCAGCGCTTGGTAAAGGACAGGGCGGTAATTTCTCAGGTATTCTTTATGTAATCGGCCCCATCGGCCGATGGGGCGTTTATCTTCCGGCAGCCTCAACGCCGGGAGATAATAATGGTCCGTCAGGACATAATCCAGACCGTTCTTGTTGTCGTGGATATGGTGTTGCAGCTTGTTCATGCGGATTCTCCTTTCGGCTCTGTTTCCAAACATTTTTGGTTGGGAAGGTAATACACACCCTTTGCACGATCTTCAGCCCGGATTGCTTCTTTCTTGGCGTCTATGCCGGCTTTCTTGGCTGCCTTAGTTTTCTGATAATAGGCATCCTGCCAGCCGCTTGCCTTGCGTCGAAGATAGGCTTCATGCCGTTTTTGACGCAGCCGTTCTTTTTCTTTCAAGGCGGCACGTTCCTCCTCCGACGGCGAATTGATCTCCTGCATCCCGAACTTGCCAACAAAATTGAAGTAGATCTCAATAGTCTGCGGAGAATTCGCCATACCCTTGTAATCCCGTTCATGCACAAAGATTTTGTAGATGAACTGGTTCAGCATGACGGCATCCAGTTCTTCAAAGTTCTGGTACTTTTTCACCAGTGCAATAAACTTGTCAGCAGACTTCTGTTCCTGTTCCTTGGTGTACTGAGCTTCCAGAATTTGATACCGCCTATCCGGGAGTTTTCCCAGAGTGTTGTCCTCATAGATTTTACAGAGCAGGGTTTCCAGCTCATCCAGTCGCTTTTGGCAGGCAGTGAGCCGGGTCTTCTGACCCTTCATTTCGCTGGACTGCCGGTTCTCAATCTCAGACCTTACGATACAGGTAAATTCTTCTTCATCCTCTTTTGAGAACCGAACGATTTCCCGCAGCGTTTCCTGGATCAGTCTCATGACTGAATCAGCATTGACCCAGTGTCCACTGGCGCATTTGCTGCCAACAGGAACTTTGCCATAACCAGAACAGGAAAAGTTTGCAGTGCGATTTCCATTTCCGGTGCGATGAATGTACATCGGACTGCCGCAGTCTGCACAGTACAGCAGGCCGGCCAGGGGATGAACTTCCCCCCATCCATCCGGGTAGCGCCGGATGCTAGCCCGCATCCGCTGCACCGTATCGTAGGTTTCCTGGTCGATGATCGGCTCATGGGTGTCCTTGATGATGGTCCATTGGTCCTGGTCAACGTAGTGGCTTTTCTTGTCCTTGAAGTGTTTTCGTGTTTTGAAATTGCAGGTGTGCCCCAGATAGGAAGGATTGGTCAGGATGTGGACGATGGTGGAACTACCCCACCGGTAGGGGGACTTGATTTCTCGAGTCTTCCACAACCCAATCCCCAGCTTCTGGTGGTAGTAAGCCGGAATTTCAATGTGCTCGTTTGAGAGGATATTTGCAATTTGGTAGGGTCCTTTGCCTTCCATAGCCATGCGGTAGATCCGCTGGACAATTGGGGCCGCTACCGGGTCAACCACCCATTGGTTTTTATCCTGCTCCGATTTCAGGTACCCATAGGGTACAGAGCTGCTGGTATGCTTTCCAGCAAGGTTCTTTGCCTGAAAGGCAGAGCGGATTTTCTTGCTGGTATCGCGGGCATACCACTCGTTCATAATATTTCGGAACGGGGTGAATTCATCGTCGCCTTTAAGAGTGTCCACACTGTCATTCAGGGCAATCAGCCGAGTGTCGTGTTTCCGCAACACCTCCATATAGGTGCCGACTTGCAGATAATCCCGGCCGAAGCGGCTCATATCCTTCACAATGACCACCGAGATTCGGTCGGCTTTGACCTCGTCAATCATTTTCTGGAAACCAGGCCGGTCAAACCGGGTACCGGAGATTCCATCGTCGGTGAAGTGAACATAGTTGGCAAACCCCTGCTGTTCCGCATAGTCCTCCAGGATGCGCTTCTGGAAAGAGATTTGTCAAGGGTGTTTTTTACAAAAACCTTTGCGGTAATCTATGAATTTATTTTCTTTAATTTCTTAATAAAAGATAGGCAAACGTCAGTGAATCTAAATTTCCATGTTATAAAAGAGAACTTGAAACGCTCAAAATTAAAATCAGTATGAACTTCCCAATTCAGCCTTGACTTCTTGCGGGTTTCCCTATATAATGAAAAGCAAATTATTCAAAGAAGGGAATTGAAAGACTTACTATGGACAACGCCGACAGTAGCGACGCTGATCGAAGTAACAATAACTATAAATTGAATAGGTTTTATATATAATAGGCATAACCTGCGTCTAATTGTTAGACAGCAGGCTATGCCTATTTGTGTTCTTTTTTGCTGATCACCGCTGAAAGGCGGTCAGAATATAAATTTTATCAAAGAAAGGAGTGATTGATCCATCATGGATCGACACAGACAGACGCCTTGGCACGCACTGAAACTTACGGAGGTTTATGAGACTTTACATACCTCCGAGGAAGGATTAAGTGATGCCGAGGCTGCCGAAAGGCTGGAAAAATATGGGCGCAATGCATTGCGCTCGAAACCGCCCAAAACCATTCTTCAAATGCTGAAAGCGCAGATCATTGACCCGATGGTACTTATCCTCATCGGCGCATCCGCTTTTTCCGCAATTTTGCAGGAATGGACGGAAGCGGCGGTAATCTTTGTTATTGTAATCGTCAACGCTGTCATTGGTATTGTGCAGGAAAAGAAGGCACAATCCTCTTTGGAGGCGCTTCGCAACATGAGCGCCCCAACGGCCCGGGTTCTGCGCCAGGGGGAGGAGACCGTAATTCCCGCCAGCGAGTTGGTAGTGGGTGACGTTGTGATGCTTGGCGATGGAGATATGGTTCCGGCGGACTTACGCCTGATAGATTCCGCCAATTTGAAAGTGCAGGAGGCTTCTTTGACCGGCGAATCCGTCCCTTCTGAAAAGGAAGCAGAAGATATTCCGCCAGAAGACTGCCCTCTGGGTGACCGCAGTAATATGGCGTACACCTCAGCCATTGTCACATACGGACGAGCGACTGGCGTTGTAGTAGCCACCGGCATGGATACCGAGGTAGGTAATATCGCCGGTATGCTGGATAATCAGGACGATACGGATACACCCTTAAAACGGAAACTGAATGCGGTTGGTAAGACTCTGACCATCGTTGGACTAATCGTCTGTGCCCTGATCTTTGCCATCGGTGCTTTCTATCAGCGCCCGCTGATTCCGCAGTTCCTGGTTGCGATTTCGCTGGCAATCTCTATCATCCCGGAAGGTCTGCCTGCTACAGCCACTATTGTAATGGCGCTGGGCGTGCAGCGTATGGCAAAGAAAAATGCGTTGATTCGCAAATTGCCCGCAGTGGAAACCCTGGGTAGCGCCACCGTCATTTGCTCCGATAAAACAGGTACGCTCACACTCAATAAAATGACGGTAACACACATTGCGGTCAACGGAGATTTTGAAAACGGCACAACTACCCCGGTTGAAAATGCTGCCAACCAGCATCCCGCGGTCTATAAGGAATTGGTTTATGCAGCGGCTCTCTGCAATGACGCCAGCCTTGACCCGGATAGAAAGGGAGAAATCATCGGTGACCCCACAGAGGGTGCGCTGATCTATCTGGCACAGGCGTTTGGAATCGACCATGAAGCCCTGGAGGATGATTATCCCCGCCTTTTTGAGCAGCCTTTTGATTCTGAGCGTAAGAGGATGACCACTGTTCACCGCATCCATGAGAAGTGGGTTTCTTATACCAAGGGTGCGGTGGATGAAATGCTGCCCCTGTGTACTCACATTCTGACTTCGGAAGGTGTGCGGCCTATTACGGAGGCTGACAAAGAAAACATTACAAAACTTTGCCTTTCCATGTCGGAGGGTGCCTTGCGTGTGCTTGGCTTTGCCATGCGCACCCTCATGGAGCTACCTACAGATGATGATGAGAATGTAGAATTTGACATGACTTTTGTGGGTGTGACCGGAATGATCGACCCGCCCCGAAAGGAAGTGGCCGATTCCGTGCGTACCTGCCGTCAGGCGGGCATCCGAACGATTATGATCACCGGCGACCATAAGGTGACAGCCCTTGCCATTGCGAAAGAGCTGGATATTTACCGAGAAGGCAACACCGTCATATCCGGTGAGGAACTGGATACGATGACGGATGACGAATTGGACGATGCGGTAAAAACAACGACTGTCTTCGCCCGTGTATCCCCTGCGGATAAACTGCGTATCATCCAGAGTTTGAAACGCACCGGTGAAGTAGCAGCTATGACGGGTGACGGTGTCAATGACTCCCCCGCCCTGAAAGCGGCAGACATTGGCGTGGCTATGGGTATCACCGGTACGGATGTGGCAAAAGATGCTGCCGATATGATCTTGCTGGATGACAGTTTTACCACGATTGCTTATGCCATCAAGGAAGGCCGCCGTGTCTACCGCAATATCCAGAAGGTAATTCAATTCCTACTGGTAGGTAATATTGCAGAGATTTTAACTCTGTTTGTAGCCACGCTCTTTAACTGGGATGCACCTTTGTTAGCCGTTCATATTTTGTGGGTAAATCTCGCTACAGCTACATTGCCTGCTCTGGCACTGGGTGTTGATCCGGCCAGCAAGAATATTATGAAGCACAAGCCGGTAAAATCAGGCACTCTGTTTGAAAAGGATCTGGTTCGCCGGGTTATTACGCAGGGCATCTTTGTGGCGGCCATGACCACCTGCGCTTACTGGATCGGCGCAAGCATGGGCAGCCATGTGACCGGTCAGACAATGGCGTTCTGTGTACTGGCCTTCTCGCAGATGCTTCGCGCTTTTAATCAGCGCTCCAATACGGAGCCTATCTGGGTGCGGGCAGAAGGGATCAATCCTTGGTTGATCGTTTCCTTCGTGGTATCTGCTCTTCTGATGGCGTGCATTCTGCTTGTTCCTGCGCTGCAAAATGCGTTCCGGTTGACCTTGTTGGATGGCACACAGTGGCTAATCGTCATTGGGCTGTCCCTTATGTCAATCCTACAAGTAGAAATTGTAAAGACCATTAAAAAGCATATTCATAAATAAGCAAAAAGGCGGAGGGTGCCCCCTCCGCCTTTTTTGAAAGAGATAATTATCTGTATATATTACTGGAGGTGAAATAAAATGGATACTGTGGAAATTATCAAAGCGGTAGTTTTTGGTGTGGTGCAAGGAGTTACGGAGTGGTTGCCCATTAGCAGTACAGGACACATGATTTTACTGGATGAGTTCCTCCAGCTTGATATGACACCGGAGTTCATGGAGATGTTCTATGTAGTAATCCAACTTGGTGCAATTTTGGCTGTACTTTTTCTGTTTTGGAGTAAGCTTTGTCCAGTTTCGTTTCATGGTAAGCCCCATCTGAAAAAGGATGTTTTAGCTCTGTGGCCAAAGATTATTGTAGCTTGTATTCCTGCCGGAGTTATCGGTATCCTGTGGAGTGATATGTTGAATGCTCTTTTCTTTCACCCGCTCGTGGTGATTACCATGCTTGCTTTGTTTGGCGTGTTATTTCTGGTGGTGGAGCACCAAAATAAAGAGAGAACGCCGACCATAGAATCTGTCGAGAAATTAACTTATCAAGCAGCACTATGGATTGGCATGTTTCAGCTTATTGCGGCTGTATTACCTGGAACATCCCGATCAGGAGCAACTATCATCGGTGCACGTATAATTGGAGTGTCACGAGTGGCGGCAGCTGAGTTTACATTTATGATGGCAGTACCGGTCATGTTTGGAGCGAGTGCGATTAAGCTCATGAGTTTTGGCATAAAATTTACAGCTATTGAGTGTGCTGTACTACTTACCGGAATGTTGGTTGCGTTTTTGGTATCGATAATATCTATTCGTTTCCTTATGTCGTTCATCAAAAAACATGATTTCAGAATTTTTGGCTGGTATCGAATCGCTCTTGCCGCAGCTGCTGCGATATACTTTGGTTTTATTGAATGATGGGATGTAAATAATTATCAAGACAAATCAAATGTTATGGGGAAATCCCGTTAAGGTTGTAGTGAACAGGAACGGTGGGTTACCGTTCCTGTTCACTCTTTTTCTTTTGAAAAGTCTGCTGCTCCTTATGCGCCTGTCGCATCATTCTCCGTACTGCCTGCCGCTCAATATCCTCATGCAGCATACGGGAAACTGCCTTTTTGCTGTCAAATATCAGCAGTGGGTTGTACTTCTCGCCGTAAACCTCTTGTGCCCGATTCTCCGCTTCTTGTTCTTTGCCGGGGCGGATGGCCTGCCTTGCTTCATACAGCTGCACCCGGTTGAAACCCTGTGCCTGCTCCCGAAGCCCGGCATACTCAGTCAGGGCAGCGTCCAACTCGGTGGAATATTTCTGCTCCTGTTCTTCCAGCCGTTTCAGGCTCTGCTCCATGGCAGCGATGTCTTTAGGAAATTTATCGGTGGCATCTTCCTCGGTATATGCCAGCGACGCCAGAAGCAGATTTTTCTCAGAACGCAATTCTTCCAAATCCTCTGTCAGTGCCGCAATTTTTGCGGCCAGCTCCCGGTGCCGGAACACATGAACCGCAGAGAGCGCCTTTTTCTCGGTAAGCAGGCTGCGGCGCTCCTTCGTCTTATCTCGGATGTCCTTTGCCAGCTGATTGTACTGTGTGAGGGCAGGGCGCAGCGTATTCAGCGAAGCATTCAGGCGTTCCTTGCCCTTGCAGAGATAACCCAGCTGATAGCAGAACAGCAGCAGATTTTTTCGTAGATTTTCCATGGCCTCGGCAAGCGCCGGGAGGGTACTTTTGACTGCTTGCGCCAGCTTTTTGACCTGTCCTCTCAGCTCCTGGAGCAGGGCATTGTCGGCCTTGATCTGCCGGTTCAGTTCGCATCGGTCAGAGATAATACCCTTTTTCTCCATGGCTCTGGCAACCACACCCTCATGGACCGTAGGCTGCTCCAGCAGCCCACGCTCGGCATGGCTGCGGTGGTCGATGCGTTCTTCGTGCCCGGTGCGCTCCAGATGGCGGTTTGCCACATCCGCCCATGCAGCCCGCCACAGAACAAGTTGCTCATCGCTGTTCCAGCGTTCCGTGATGGGATTCTGTCTGCCATATTTGGTGCTTTTGGGGTATTTGGACACCCGTTCATAGCCCTGGGCCTGTGCTGCGGACGGAGCCATATACACCTTCTTTTTGCCCACCTTGTACTGGTACTGTTTCTCCCAGCCGTCGGCCTGCGCCTGCTTGAACTCGGCAGCGGTAAAGCCCCGTTCCTCGCCGCCTTTGACACAGAGATATTCTTTCTCGGTCTTGTACTGCCATTTCCCCTTTTCATCCAGCGGGCGCACCGTCAGCAGGATATGGGCATGGGGATTGTGTCCGGGAGGATACGGGTCATGGATAGCAGCATCGGCGCACATTCCGTCTGCCACAAATTGCTCCTTGATGAAATCTTGCAGGAGCTGGATTTGTTCCTCCCGGCTCAGTTCTATGGGCAGCGCCGCCACAAATTCACGGGCGAGGCGGCTGTCCTTTGCGGTTTCGGTTTCCTCCACGGCGTTCCACAGGGTTTCTCGATCCTGCCACTCTGCGGGGGCGGTGGCTGGCAGAAAAACCTGCCGCCACCCAAGGCCCTGTTTGCGGGTGTAGTCGTGCTGCACCCCGTCATACTCGTTGAGCATCCGGGAACAGCTCAGATAGGCCGCAGCAGCCACGGCGGAGCGTCCAGCTCCACGGCTGACTATCTTGGCCTCCAAATGATAAATCGCCATTGTCTACCGTCCTTTCCGAAGGGCTACTGTAAAACGCAGCAGCCCTTCTTCCGTACTCGATTGCAACAGGTACGTCGTGAAATACGACGTACCGCCAGCAGGGGTGGAACAAATCGTTCCACCCCTGTATCTGTGCCAAGCTGCCGGTGGCAGGTTGACGCAGGCAGACGGCGGGATGAGGTGGCAATATACCACCCCGTGAACAGGGGATTCCAAAGTGGAAACCCCTGCGCCGACTGCATGGGCAAGACTGGCAGTTTGGCAGAAATGCAGCCTTGTCCAGCGGCGTCCGCAGACGCCGCAATCCCCCTCGGAGAGCGCACGTGCCCGACCAACGGGAGGGCTACCACCGCCTGCTTTAGCAGGTGGTGAATAAGTGCACCCTTCGGGCCCTTCGGGATAAAAAAGAGGAAGGCCCCCGGTTTCCCGGAGTGAACCGCCCCATATTGTGCGGACAGTACAAAAAAGAGGCCTGCAAGGGGTAGAAGTAAACGAATCAAAGACTGGCCTGGCGAAGCGAGAGCGGAGCCAGGCCAGTCTTTGTCTGGAGCCGCTCGTGGTTATA
>NZ_BQKV01000001.1 GCF_022180365.1 Faecalibacterium gallinarum | reverse complement strand
TACATCCAGTTTTATAACCACGAGCGAATCCAAACGAAAGCAGGAGTGGCTCCGCTAACGCTCCGCCACTCCTGCTGAATCCTAATCTCCTACACTTGGGGCTTTTTTGTACTGTCCACACAATTTGGACCGGTTCAGTTCAGCCAGCTGGTTTTAGGGGGCTTTTCTTTCGAACTTTGTACGATACTGTACATAAAAGCGGAGGTACCCATGAAGCCGGGAGATTTTTTCATCCGCAGGATCCAGCCGGAAGAATCTTTTCTGCTGGAGGAATTTCTCTACCAGGCAATCTATCTGCCAAAAGGGGCTGTTCCGCCGCCCCGCTCGGTGGTCCGCCTGCCGGAACTAAGGGTGTATATTGAAGATTTCGGCTCCCGCCCGGGGGACCTTTGTCTTGTGGCGGAAACAGAGGGGCAGGTGGTGGGGGCTGTATGGAGTCGGATTATGGACGACTATGGCCATCTGGACGACTCCACCCCGTCGTTGGCCATTTCACTGTTACCGGGATACCGTGGGCGGGGCATCGGCACCCAATTACTGGACAGTCTATTGTCCCTGCTCTGGCAGAAAGGTTTTGCCCGGGCCTCGCTGTCTGTGCAGAAGGAAAACCCGGCTCGGCGCCTGTACGAACGGGCGGGATTTCGGGTGGTTGTGGAAAAAGGCCCGGAAGATGTAATGCTTTGGGAACACCCGCCGGCCCTTTGATCTGCCCCCGACAAAACAAAGCACGCAAAATCGGGCGCAAGTCCCGGGGTTGGTGTAGGATGAATCCGGAAGGATGGTGTGACCAATGGATTGGGTAACAAGCATTCATCGGGCGATCCAGTATATCGAGGGGCATCTCCGGGAGGAATTGACCATCCGGGATATCGCACAGCAGGCGGCCCTGTCTCCCTTTTACTTTCAAAAGGGCTTTGCGATGCTGTGCGGCATGACGGTGGGGGATTATATCCGCCAGCGCCGGCTCTCCGCCGCCGGGCTGGAGGTCCTCACGACGGACCGGAAGATCATCGACATTGCGCTGGAGTTCGGCTACGACTCGCCGGACAGCTTCACCAGAGCCTTTGCCCGGTTCCATGGCCTTACACCTGCCGCACTGCGAAAAAGCGGGGGCGCGGTACGTTCCTTTGCTCCGCTGCGTATCAAAGTGATATTGGAAGGTGGTCAAAATATGGATTGCAAGATCATGAAAAAAGAGGCTTTCACGGTGCTCTGCCGGGCCATGACCTTTAAGTATGAGGATGCCGCCGCCCAGGTGCCCCAGTTCTGGGCCCAGCATTTTGCCTCGGGCGGCGGCCAGGTGGTGTGCGGCATGTACGGCATCAACCTGGACGAGAGCATGGGCGGCAACGAGTTTGAGTACCTCATCGCCGACAACTACGACCCCGCCCGGGAGATCCCGCAGGGGTTTACCACCCGCACCATTCCGGCCCATACCTGGGCGGTGTTCCCCTGTACCGGCCGGATGCCCCAGGCACTTCAGGAGTTGAATCAGCAAATTTTCTCCCAGTGGCTGCCCGCTAATCCCGACTACAAGATTGCCGCCGGAATCAACGTGGAATTGTACAGCGACGCCAGCAAGTTTGAGAGCGGCACCCAGGACAAGGAATACTACTGCGAGATCTGGATCCCGGTAGAAAAGAAGTAACTCTTTGAAAAAGGTACCAGGCCCCCGGCGGAAAACCGGGAGCCTGGTGTTTTTTTACCGATTCGACCAAAGGAGCAACACAGCAGCCCATTGACATCCCCGGCCGCCAAACGGTATCATAAACCTATAAAATCCTTTTCCAACACCCGCAGGGAAGGGGGCATAACAAATGTTCTTTAAAAAGAAACAGGAAACCCGCACCTACGACCGACAGACCCAGAAACCGGTGATCCGTTCCAGCATCTGCACTGGGGAAAAGTCGGCGGGGTTCCGAGATCTGCGCACCGGCAAATTCACCGAGATCCTGCTGCTGCGTACCCCCGGAGACCTGGAAGAATTCCGCCGCCTCTATGGCATCGGGGAAGAAGAAATCTCCACCGAATACTGAAAAACGCTCGGCTGCCTCCAAAAATCAAACACAAGGAGAAACCCATATGATTCGTGAAATCTGTAAAGATCCGCTGTTCCTGGCCCAGAAGGCCCAGCCCGCCGGGCCGGAGGATTTGCCCCTCGCCGCCGATTTGCTGGAAACCCTGATCCACCACCAGGAGGGCTGTGTGGGGATGGCCGCCAATATGATCGGGGTGAACAAGCGGATCATCGCCTTCGACAACGAGGGGGAATATATGGTCATGTATAACCCGGAAATCCTCAAAAAGTCGGGGCCCTACGAGACCGAGGAAGGTTGCCTCTCCCTCACCGGCACCCGCCCGGCCAAGCGGTGGAAGTCCATCAAGGTCCGCTGGCAGAATGAGAAATTCCAGGAACGGGTCAAGACCTTTACCGGCTGGACAGCTCAGATCATCCAGCACGAGATCGACCACTGCGAGGGGATTCTGATATGAAAAAGTGCAAGATCACCGTCCTGCGGATCACCCGGTACGAGGACCTGATGGCCCGATACGAAAAACCCCTCGCCCACGCCTGCGGCATGGAGGAGGGGCAGATTTTCATTGCCAACGGCTGGGAAAAACCCGAGGGCTTTTGTTCCAGCGCCTGGGAGGCTTTGTCTCCCTTTGTGCTGGCGCTAAGCCACGGGGCGGAGAACTTTTACGACGGCTGGATGAAGAATCCCAAATCCGCCCTGATCTCCTGCAACGACGGTTTCCGGCCGGTGAGTTTTTTGGTGGAAGCGCTGGACGAGGACGCAGACTGAAACAGATTCCGGGTTACTGGGGCAGAAGCATCAGGCAGTCGGCGTTGGCCTGACCGGGATAGCTGGCCGCCACCACGCCGTACCAGGCCACCAGATGGCTGCCCGGCTGGATGTCCTCCAGGGCGACGGGTTCGCCGGAGCCGTAGAGGGTAATGGGGGTGTTCTGGTCGGCCCGGAGCAGCAGCCCGCCGTTGTCGGTGGTGATGGTCAGCTGGCCGTCCACCAGAGAGACTTCCTCTACCTCATGGTACTGGGCGCAGCTGATGTCCATGGGGATGTTCCGCACCACCGCAAAGGCGGGGGACTGGGGCGGCAGGGAGAAGGTAGCGATGGGGCTGTGGAAGACATAGACGCTCTCCCCCTCCTGGAGGGTGGAGGGGTCAGAAGCGGTGCGGTTGCCGCTGTCGATCCAGACCGTCTCCTCCGAGAGGTTCATGACATATTCGCCGTACTGCTCAGAAGTCAGCCAAAGCTGGGTGATCTGCCCGTTTTCGTCCTTCACGATCTGCTGAACGGTGCCGTAGTAGAGCACGCTGTCCGGCAGGGCGGGCACTTCCTGGGTCGTGGCGGTCACAGAAGCGGCAGTGTCAGAGGGGGCGGCAGGGGACACAGCCAGGGCGGGCAGAACCATTCCACAGGTTAAAGCGCCGGTGAGCGCCAGTGCAATCAGCTTTTTATTCATAAACGTTCGCTCCTTTTCAATGGATGGGGAGAAAGGAACTTTCTCGAAAAAGCCTTTTCCGTTTCTCCCTTTCGCTTAGAATACGATTGGGGGCCCCCGAAAAAGGCAGAGGTGGAAAAAATTGTATTCCCCGGCCCGCAAGGCCCCGAGACAGGAGGAAAAATGAAACTTGTAATTCTCTCTGATACCCACGGCCTGCTCCGGCCCGAAGTGCTGGAATGTCTGAAAGACGCCGACGCTATTTTACACGGCGGGGACATCCATCGGCCCGAAATTGTGGAGCAGCTGCGGCAGTACGCGCCCCTCTATGTGGTTCGGGGCAACAACGACAAAGCCTGGGCGGAGGAGATCCCCCATGACCTCACTGTCACCCTGGAGGGGCTGACCTTCTGCATGGTTCACAACAAAAAGGAGCTGCCGGCGGATCTGTCCGGGGTGGATGTGGTGGTCTTTGGCCATACCCATAAATATGTGCAGGAGGAAAAGGAGGGCCGGCTCTGGCTCAACCCCGGCTCCTGCGGGCCCCGGCGTTTCCACCAGGAGATCACCCTGATGACAGCCCAGCTGTCGGAGGGAAAGATTCAGGTGGAGAAAATCACCATTCCCCACCGGGCCCGATGAAGCGCCGTATCGCCTCGGAAATTTTATCCTCTTAGGAAAACCCCCGCTCCTGTGCCCGCAACGGGTGCCGGAACGGGGGCTGTCTTTATAAGGAATCAATGGGTGCGTTAAGATCAATAAAACGGCATAGACCGCTCCAGTTCCGGGCAACAGAACGGGTGACCTCTTCCAAGACGGCCCGGTGGGCCTGGTGTGTAAAAAAGAAATAATAACGGTTTGTGTAACGGGGGTATTCCAAAAGCAGGGTGTGGTCGGCTTTTAAAAAGCTGTTCTGAAAATCCAGTACCCCCTGGATACAAGCTGCTTTTTTGGTCATCTGGGGGCGGTGCTGGTAGAGGATCACGCTCTGGCCCCGGTCGTAATAGTCTTTTACCTCCTGCCAGGTGGTGTGCTTTTCCTTGGCAGAATGACGCCGGTGCATGTTGGCGGTTTCCAGGCCGTTGTCCGGGTCGAGAAAAACAAGGTTTGCCCCGGCGGTACATTCCAGCGCCCGCTGGTGCCAGTGGGGGCGGGCGGCCCGGATCAGCGGCTCGCCGAAGAACAGCGCCGGGAACAGCCTGCTTTTTTCCAGGGCCTCAATGGTTCGTCTGTGGGGGACCAGTTCGGCCAGGCAGTCGAACAGCGCCGGGTCATGGGCCCGGTAATCCTCGGGCTTTTCCAGGTATTGGGTGTATTTTCCGTCGTCCTGTTTGCTGTGGCCGTGGGGCACCACCCGATACCAGTTCACCCCGAGCCGGAACCCGGCAGCGGTTACCGCCCGCAGCAGGCCATATTTGCCATAATCCCCGATGTCGCCAATATAAAGATCCTGCATACTTTTATTTTCCCCCGTCTAATCCAGTTCGATTTCGGTCGGGTACTCCCCGTCAATCAAAAGATATTCCACCCCATATTTCCGACAGGCCGCCAGAGTCTCGGCGTTGTCCCGGAGCAGAGTCTCCAAAGTGCAGTCCGAGTCGTCCAGCCGCTGCTCCACCACATTGGCCCAGGCCTTGATTTCCGGATAATGGCGGCGGATGTACCCCTCGCTCATCACCAGGCAGCGGCAGCGGATCTGGGCCTGGTATTCGGGCGGGAAATCCTTTGCCCAGTCGAAGGGAATATAGCAGCCCTCCACAATCAGGTTCTGCCGGTTTTCGATGGCGGTCTTTATCATCTCCCGCACCACCGGCCAGAGATAACCGGTCAGAGCCTGGTCGCTGCTGGCGGGGGTCAGATCGGTGTACCCGCTCCGGATCAGCCCCATTTTCAGGTGGTCGATGGAAAGATAGGGGAAGTGGTATTTCTCCAAAAGCCGTTGGGCCAGGGCGGTTTTCCCGGTGTGGGATGCCCCTGCAATCAGAACAATCATGGCGGTACCTCCGGCAATGTTGGCGGTGAATGGATAGCTCTATGATACCATGCACCGCCCCGGACTGACAACCGAAAAAAGAGGTGGGAGGGACAGTCTTTGCCCCATTCAAAAACAATTCGTTAAAAATGCCGCAAACCCCTTGAAAAACGCCCCAAACCCTGCTTAACTAGAAGTAGCTGGGGCCTACGGGCGAGCAGGCCCACCCCAAAAAATAAGAGATCCCGTCCGGATCAAAGGAGTGCATTGTTATGGTATCCCGCATTGTTCTGAACACCATCTCCTACCATGGCCACGGCGCCATCGAGAACATCGTTCCCGAGCTGACCGCACGCGGCTACAAAAAGGCTTTTGTCTGCTCCGACCCCGATCTGATCAAGTTCGGCGTCACCAAGAAGGTCACCGATCTCTTGGACGCCGCCGGGTTTGCCTATGCCGTTTACAGCGACATCAAACCCAACCCCACCATCCAGAACGTCCAGGACGGCGTAGCGGCTTTTAAGGCGTCCGGCGCCGACAGCATCGTGACCATTGGCGGCGGCTCCTCCATGGATACCGCCAAAGCCATCGGCATCATCATCAACAACCCCGAGTTTGCCGACGTCCGCTCTCTGGAGGGGGTGGCCCCCACCAAGAAGCACGCGGTCTTCACCATCGCGGTCCCCACCACCGCCGGCACCGCCGCCGAGGTGACCATCAACTACGTCATCACCGACGTGGAGAAGAAGCGCAAGTTCGTCTGTGTGGATACCAACGACATCCCCGAAGTGGCCGTGGTTGACCCCGATATGATGGCCTCCATGCCCAAGGGCCTGACCGCCGCCACCGGTATGGACGCCCTGACCCATGCCATCGAGGGCTACATCACCAAGGGCGCCTGCACCATCTCGGATATGTTCCATCTGGAGGCCATCCGCCTGATCTCGGAGAACCTGCGGGGGGCTGTCCAGAACACCCCCGAAGGCCGCGAGGGGATGGCTCTGGGCCAGTACATTGCGGGCATGGGCTTCTCCAACGTGGGCTTGGGCATCGTCCACAGCATGGCCCACGGTCTGAGCGCCCTCTATGATACCCCCCACGGCGTGGCCTGTGCCATCCTGCTGCCGGTGGGCCTGGAGTATAACAAGAGCGTTGCCGGTGAGCGTTACCGCGCCGTGGGCAAGGCCATGGGCGTGGTCGGCATCGACCAGATGACTGCAGCCGAGGCCGCCGACGCCACCATCGCCGCCGTCAAGCAGCTGTCCGCCGACGTGGGCATCCCCGCCAACCTCAAGGGCATCCTGAAGGAAGAGGACATCCAGTTCCTGGCCGAGTCGGCCTATGCCGACGCCTGCCGCCCCGGCAACCCCCGGGACACCAGCGTAGAGGAGATTGTCGAGCTGTACAAGAGCCAGCTGTAAGCCTTTGCATTAAATGAAATAACCGCCGCGCGGAAAACGGTCAGCAGTTCCGCGCGGCGGTTTTGTATGTTTGGGTTTCCCCTGCCTCAGAATGTAACCACCCGTTCCGGCTCGGTGAAGGAGGAGAAGGTGGCGGTGGCGTTGGTAAGGGCAAAGATCTGGGTGTTGCCGTCGCCGGGGGCATACATGGCCCGCAGGCTGGGATAGGCCGCCAGCATATGCTCCTGAGCCTCAATTTCGGGTACCTCCACTGCGGTGGCGGCCAGCCGGAGCCACCGCCCCTCATGGAAGCCGCAGATCTCCACCCGGGGGTGGGCCAGCATCTGCTGGGAGACCTTCTTGCTTTTCCCGGTCTGGATGGTCAGCTGCCCGTTGTAAAGATCTACGGTACCGAAGGGCCGCACCCGGGGCTGATCCCCCTCCAGGGTGGCCAGATAGTAGGTGCCGCAGGCTTTCAGGAACGCATAGACTTCTTCCATAAAAAGAACCCTCCTTCTGTTTTTCTCTGGTTCTATTGTAACCGGCAGGGGGCGGGGGTGTCAAGGCGGGCTTTTCAGGCTGCCTTTCTCTGCCCCAGGCGGTCAAAGACCAGCCCCAGGGCCAGGCCCAGCAGGGCGGGGCAGACCCAGCCGAAGCCCTTGTCCGCCAGGGGCAGCCACTGGGTCAGCCGGAGCACCGGCTCCAGCTTCAGGGCGTCTTGCGCCCCGGCGGGCAGCGCCCCCGCCAAGTCCAAAAGGGCCGCCGGGATAGTGCAGCCCACCGTCCAGGCCAGGACGGTGCGGCTGTTGCCGAACAGTTTGCCGCCCAAGGTCAGCAGGATCAGCACGATGGACAAAGGGTAAAGGAACATCAAAACCGGCACCGAATAGGCGATGATGGCGTCCAGGCCGAGGTTCGCCAGCAGGAGGGAGAGGGCGCAGAACACCACCGCCCAGACCGGGTAGGACGGCCCTGCGGGGAACAGCCGGACGAAGGTTTCGCCGCAGCTGGTGATTAGCCCCACCGTGGTCTTGAGGCAGGCCACGGTTACGGTAGCCGCCAGGATCAAACCGCCGGCTCCGCCGAAATAATACCGGGCAATCTGGGCCAGAGCCTCGCCGCCGTTGGGGGCAGCCTCGAACATTCCCCGGCTCTGGGCGCCCACCACCGCCACCAACAGGTAGATCAGGGCCATCAGCAGGGCGCTGAACACCCCGGCCCGGATGGTGTCCCGGGCGATCTGCCCCGGCTCGGTGACCTCCAGCCGCCGGATGGCGTCCACCACGATGATCCCGAAGGCCAGCCCTGCCAGGGCGTCCATGGTGTTGTACCCCTCCAGCAGGCCGGTGGCAAAAGCGTCTGCGGCGTAGGCCCCGGTGGGGGCGATCTGGCCGATCTCCCCCAGGGGCGCGGTCAGGGCCCGGACCAAAAGCACCGCCAGGCAGCTCAGAAACAGCGGGTTCAGAACCTTGCCGATCCAGGTCAGGATCTCTCCCGGCCGCAGGGAGAAAAAGAGGGCCACCCCGAAGAACACCACCGAGAACACCGCCAAAGCCAGGCTCTCGTTGACCCCGGGCAGCAGCTGCTGCAACCCTACCGTATAGGAGACGGTAGCGCACCGGGGAATGGCGAAGAAGGGGCCAATGGTCAGATAGAGCAGGCAGGTGAAGAAGAGGCCGTATTTCCGGCCCACCCGGCTGCTCAGCCCCAACAGGCCGTCGGCCCGGCTGATGCCCAGGGCCGCCACCCCCAATAGGGGCAGGCCCACCCCTGTGACCAGAAAGCCCGCTGTGGCCACCCAGACGTTCCGGCCGGCCAGCTGGCCCATGGACGCCGGAAAGATCAGGTTCCCCGCGCCGAAAAACATACCGAACAACATACTCGCCACCGCGAGCAGTTCCTGGAACTTCAGCTTTTTCATGGTAAGATGCCTCGTTTTCTCCGCCTGTTGCTGCCGGGGCGGATAAGATAAAATGAGTATACCGCATCCGGGCCCCTTTTGGCAAATCCAAACCGGGCCCCGAGCGCATAAAAAAGCCCCGCGCCCTTCCGGAAGAGGGAAAGGCGCGGGGTGCAAGCAACCGGCGCTGGCGGCGCAGCGCCCTCAGTGGGGGAGGCGGCTTTCGCCGCGTAAATGCCGCAGAAAGAAGGTTAAATCAGCCGTTTACTTCAGCTCGTTCCACTGGCTCTTGATGAACAGGCCGGTGATGCCGGGCACCAGGGCCGAGCCGATCAGGGACATGACCAGGGCCATGCCCAGGCCCAGCTGGGCCATGTTCTGGGTGACGCCCACAATCAGGGAGCCCACAGCGCAGACGCACATGACCAGGTACCCCGCCTTGCGCTGGGCGAACAGCAGGGCGCACAGCCCCAGGATGGAGACGACGGCGATGGCCACCGAGAGCCAGCGGCCCTCCGAGAGATTCAGACCGGTGGTGCAGACGCAGAGCACCAGAGCGACCCAGAGCCAGATTTTGGTTGCAGTTTTCATGTAAAATGTCCTCCGTTGAATGTAGATGGTTTTTGGCGGTTGCGGGTGCCGGGTCAGCGGCCCTCTCCGGGCTGCCGGACCACGGCAGGCGGGCAGGCGGCGGGCGCCTCCCGGCGGGGGGCCAGCTTCTGGAGCAGGGCGAACAGAGTCTCCCGTTCCTCGGCGGTCAGAGCGGTCAGGTGCTGGGCGTCCCAGTCAAAGAACACCTGATGGCTGATCTCGAACGCCTCCCGGCCCTTGTCGGTCAGGTTCAGCTGGTAGTGGCGGCCCACCTTCTCTTTGGTGAGGAACCCGTTTTCCACCAGCTTGGTGATGCACCGCTGGGAGTGCCCCCAGTCCAGGCGCAGGGTTTGGGTCAGGTCCGAGGGAGTGGCCCCGGGGTGCTTGCCCACATAGATCAAAAAGAACAAAAGCCCGAAATGCAGCCCCAACTTCTCCAGCTTTTCGCTGGTGTAGGCGGTGAAATCCCGATAAAAGACCGAGGAATAATAGGCGAGGGTGTTGAACATGGGGGAAGCTCCTTTCTTAAACTTGACGAGATCAAGTATACAATGCTTATTTGACTTTGTCAAGTATCAATTCAAAAAAATTTTATCCAAACAGGACAGACAGGTGTCGCGTCCCCGTGGTATAATGGCCCCAAACAATGGCCCGCAGGGCAGAGAGGGGGGTGTCCCAGTGAAAACCGAACGTTTGATCGGGATTCTTTCCCTTTTGCTCCAGCAGGAGCGGGTCACAGCGCCGGAGCTGGCCCAGCGGTTCGAGGTGTCCCGCCGGACCATCCAGCGGGACATCGAGGCCCTGAGTTTGGCGGGGATTCCCCTCTGCACCACCCGGGGCCCCGGCGGGGGCATCTCGATTCTGGAGGGTTACCGGGTGGACCGGACGGTCCTGACCTCGGGGGAGATGCAGGCCATCCTGGCGGGGCTCCGCAGCCTGGACAGCGTCAGCGGCACCCGGCGGTATGCCCGGCTGATGGAAAAACTCTCGGCGGGTTCGGGCAGCCTGGTGCCCGGGGGCGGCCATCTCTGGATTGATTTATCCTCCTGGTACAAAACCAGCCTGCCCCCTAAATTTGAGACCATCCGCACCGCCATTGAGGAGGGCCGGGTGATCCAGTTCCGGTATTACGCCCCCAAAGGGGAGTCGGTGCGGCAGGCGGAACCCTTTGAGCTGATTTTCCACTGGTCGGCCTGGTACGTCTGGGCCTTTTGCCGGGGGCGGCAGGATTTCCGGCTGTTCAAGCTCAACCGGATGGAGGAATTGACCCTCACCGATCTGCCCTTTGAAAAGCGGCCGGTGCCCCTGCCGGATCTCAGCTGTGAGCGGATTTTCCCCGGGGGCATCCGGGTCAAAGCCCTGTTTGAACCCAGCTGCAAATGGCGGCTGGTGGAGGAGTTTGGTTCCGGCTGTTTTGCGGCCCAGTCCGACGGGCGGCTGCTCTTCCAGGTGGACTACACCGACCCGGAGGAGCTGCTCCGGTGGCTGCTGACCTTCGGGGATCAGGTGGAACTGTTGGAACCGGCGGAACTCCGGGCCCGGCTGGCCCAGCGGCTGGAACGCGCCCTGAACCTTTATCGAAAGGAGACTTGACCATGCGCTATACCTGGCTGGACGAATACCTGCTCCAAAAGCGGGGGGTCACCAAAGATTTGCAGCCGGTCTGGAACTGGGTCCGGTACATGATCGGCGGGCGGATGTTCGCGGCCGTCTGTTTGGATGAGAAAAACAAGCCCTATTACATCAACCTCAAGCTGGAACCCATGGAGGGGGAGTTCTACCGGGCCCAATACCCGGACGTGATCCCCGGTTATTATTCCGATAAACTCCACTGGAATTCCATCCGGCCGGATGGGGCGGTGCCGGATGAATTGCTCCGGCAGATGCTGGACCAATCCTATGCCCTGGTTCTGGCGGGCCTGCCCAAAAAGCAGCAGCGGGCGGCCCTGGGGCTGACGGTCTGCGGTTCCGAGTGCGGTTCCTGTGAGCTCTACGGCCAGAGCTGCCCCGGCTGCAACGAGGCAGCGGGCCGGGTGTTCCACGCCCCGGCGGGCAAACCCTGCCCCATCTATGGCTGCTGCGTGAATAAAAAGCATCTGGCCACCTGTAAGGGCTGCCCCCAGCTGCCCTGCGCCATCTGGCAGGCGGTGCGGGACCCCAGCCTCACCGAGGAGGAGTTCCGGCAGGACACCGCCCGGCGGGTGGAACGGCTGAAAGGAGTCTGAGCCATGGCCTTTGACTATAAGAAGGAATATAAGGCGTTTTACCTCCCGCCCAAAACCCCGGGCCTGGTCACCGTCCCCGCCATGAACTTTCTGGCGGTCCGGGGCCAGGGGGACCCCAACCAGGAGGGCGGTGCATACAAGCAGGCCCTGGGCCTTTTGTACGGGGTGGCCTATACCCTCAAAATGAGCCAGCGGAGCGGCCACACGTTGGAGGGGTGGTTCGACTATGTGGTGCCGCCCCTGGAGGGCCTCTGGTGGCAGGAGGGGACGTTGGGGGTGGACTACACCCGCAAGGCGGATTTCCAGTGGATCTCCCTCATCCGCCTGCCCGAGTTTGTCACCCGGGAGGCCTTTGACTGGGCCGTCCGGGAGGCTGCCCAAAAGAAGGGGCAGGATTTTTCCCCGGTGGAGTTCTTTTCCTGGGAGGAGGGGCTCTGCGTCCAGTGTATGCACCTGGGGCCCTACGACGACGAGCCCGCCACCGTCCGGGCCATGGAGGAATCCGCCCGGGCCCAGGGGTATGCCCCCGATTTTGGGCCGGGGCGGTTCCACCACGAGATCTACCTCAGCGATGCCCGCCGCTGCAAGCCGGAGCGGCTGAAAACCGTCATCCGCCACCCGGTCCGGAAAATCGAACAGGAGGAAACCCCATGAAAGGCTTTGAACGGAAAGAAACCCGGTTCTCCCTCTGCGGGCTGAACTGCGGGCTCTGCGTCATGCGCACCGGGGGCTATTGCCCCGGCTGCGGCGGGGGCCCGGGGAACCAGAGCTGTGCCCTGGCCCGGTGCTCTCTCACCCACGGCGGGCCGGAATTTTGCTGGGAGTGCGCCGAATACCCCTGCCATCGGTACGAGGGGTTCGACCGGTGCGACTCCTTTCTGTCCCACAGCACCCGCCAGAGGGACATCGCCCGGGCCCGGGAGCTGGGGCTGCCCGGGTACCTGGCCGAGTTGGACCAGCGGCGGGAGATTCTCCGCCAGCTGATGGAGGGGTGGAACGACGGCCGCCGGAAAACCCTCTTCCATACCGCGGCGGTGCTGCTGCCCCTGGAAGAATTGCAAGGGGTGATGGCGGCCCTGCCGCAAGGGGACGCCCTGCCCATCAAGGAGCGGGCCAAAGCGGCCGCTGCTCTGCTGGAAGAGGCCGCCGCCCGCCGGGGCCTGAGCCTGAAACTGCGCAAACGCCCCGAAAAAGAGCAAAAATGAGCTGTTTATAGTGAGGAGGAATCCACCCATGAAAACCGCAATCTGCTATTATTCCCGCCACCACGGCAACACCTTAAAGGTCATCGAAGCCATGGCCCAGGAGGGGGAGGCGGAGCTCATCGACGTACTCTCCCGCCAAGTTGTCCGGCTGGAGGAATACGACTGCATCGGCTTTGCCTCGGGGATCTACGGCTTCCAGTACCACAAGGCGGTGGAGAACTTTGCCCGGCAGTACCTGCCCCAGGGCAAACCGGTGTTCTTCGTCTGCACCTACGGGGGCGCCAAGGGCCGGGGAGCCGGGGCTCTGGAAGAGATCGCCGCCCAAAAGGGCTGCCCGATTCTGGGAGAATTCAGCTGCCCGGGGTACGACACCTTCGGGCCCTTCCGGCTGGTGGGGGGCATCGCCAAGGGCCGCCCCAACGCCGTGGATTTGAAGCGGGCCCGGAACTTTTTCCGGCAGATCCAGGCCGGGCGCTGAGGGCTTTTCCGGGGCGGCGGGGGCTGTCTCGGAAATTTTTTGCATTTTCACTTGACTTTATCAAGTTGTTGGGTTATACTTGACTTCGTCAAGAGAAAGGACGGCGCCCGAAGGGCCCGCCCGTACATCCTAAAAAAGATAGATAGAAAGAAGGAGAGTTCCATTTCCACCTGTGAGATTCTTTCCAGCCCCCTGAATTACGGCGGGCTGACTTTAAAAAACCGGATTATTTTTGCCCCCACCACCCTGGGCCTGTCCCAGGAAGAGCAGTTGGAGCGGCTGCGGCAGATCGCCGCGGGGGGCTGCGCCATGATCATCCTGGGGGATGTGCCGGTGCTGCCCCACGGCTTCGGCCCCTCTCTCTACACCAAAAAGGGCCGGGCCTGGTACCGGGCCGTGGCCGACGCCGTCCACGCCGAGGGCTGTCTGCTCTGCGCCCAGCTCCACCAGTCGGATTCCAACATCAAGGCCATGCTCAAATACATCCCCGGTGTGCTCACCAAACGGATCTCCATGGAGCAGCTGCGCCCCCTGCTGAACCAGGAGGTAGGGCCCTACATCACCGGCCTGCCCACCCGCAAAATCAAGGAGATCACCGAGGGCTTCGGCCGGGCGGCGGAGCTGGCGGTGGAAGTGGGCTTCGACATGGTGCAGGTCCACGGGGACCGGATGTGCGGCAGCTTCAGCTCGACGGTCTTCAACCACCGCACCGACGAATACGGCGGCAGCCCCGAGAACCGGGCCCGCTTTGCGGTGGAGGCGGTCTCGGCCATCCGCCGCCGTCTGCCCAATCTGCCCATTGACTACAAGCTGGCCGTCCGCCAGGAGAACCCCCACTACGGCAACGCCGGCGTGTTGGAGTCGGAGTTGGGGATCTTTGTCCCCCTGCTGGAAAAGGCGGGGGTCACCAGCTTCCATATTGCCCTGGCCAATCACGGGGAACTGGCCGACACCATTCCCCCCGCCCGTCACCCGGAATTCGGGAAGGAAGGGTGCTTCCTGAAATTCTGCGACCAGGTGCGGGGCCTGACCCGGCTGCCGGTCTGCGGGGTGGGCGGCCTCACCGACCCGGAGTTCATCGAAGCCCAGCTGAAAGCGGGGCGGATCGACTGCGCCGCCATGAGCCGCCAGCTCATCGCCGACCCGGCCTGGCCCCGGAAGGTGATGGAAGGCCGGCCGAAGGAGATCCACCGCTGTGTCCGCTGCAATAAAGAATGTCTCGGCGGGATGATGGCCCACCGGGGTGTCCACTGCATCTATGAGAGAAAGGGGTCCTGAAACATGCGCTACGCCATTGTGTACAGCAGCCGGACGGGGAACACCGCCCTGCTGGCCCAGGCCATCCGGGAGGCTCTGCCCGGGGAGGAGTGTCTCTACTTCGGCCCGCCGGACCCCCAGGCCCTGGCCGCCGACCGGATCTATGCCGGGTTCTGGACCGACAAGGGCAGCTGTGACGAGGCTATGGGGGCTTTCCTCCGCAGCCTGGAGGGGCAGCAGGTCTTTTTGTTCGGAACCGCCGGGTTTGGCGGCGCCCCGGCCTATTTCGAGCGGATTCTGGCCCGGGCGGGGGAGAACCTGGCCCCCACGGTCCAGCGGGTGGGGCAGTATATGTGCCAGGGGAAAATGCCCCAGGCCGTCCGCACCCGGTACGAGGGGATGGAGCCGGGGCCCCGGCGGGACGCCATGCTGGCCAATTTTGACCAGGCTCTCAGCCACCCCGACGCCCAGGACCTGGCCCGGCTGAAAGAGGCCGTCACCGGCTAAAAATATTCCTAAAACCAAAAAAAGCCCCGGCGGGCGCTGTCCAAAAGACAGCCCCGCCGGGGTTTTTCACTTGATCGAGAATAAATGTGGAAAATTCTATTCTCTTACCGAATCCAGTGGGCCACCGCGTCCCGCAAAAACCGGGCGCAGCCGGGCTGGCTCCGGTCATAGTAGGCGGTGAACCGCTCGTCCAGCACATACAGCTCGGCGATGCCCCGGTGTTTCTCGGGGGAGTAGTGGTTCCCGGTGAGGGTGAGCCACCGGCGGTGGAGCCCGGCGATGGCCTGGCCCTCGTCGCTCTCGGGGGAAAGCCCCGCCTGAACGGCAGCTTCCAGCCGCTCCTGAATCTCCCGGCCCAGACCGGTCCACTCCCGGTACTGTTCCTGGGTCAGGTTCATCACGGCGGCGTTGGCCTCGTCCACCTCTTTGTCGCCGTACTTGGCGCGGATCTCTGCGCCGTAAACCTCCTCGTTATGGGCGATCGTGCGCTGCTTGAACGCCTCAAATTTCTGCTCGTCCATCATATTCTCGCTCCTTTCCAGGGTTCCGATGGTGCGCTGCACCGACCGGATCAAACGTTCCAGCTGGGCCTGCTTTGCCTCCAGCGCGGCCAGATGGCTCCGCAGGGCGGCCAGACGGTCAAAGGAAGGGGAGTCCAGACATTCTTTGATCCGGGCCAGCTCCACCCCGAGGGCCCGGTAATAGAGGATGTCCTGCAGCCGGTCCACCTGGGCCGGGCCATAGTAGCGGTAGCCGCTGGGGGCCACCCGGCTGGGTTTCAGCAGGCCGATCTCGTCGTACCAGCGCAGGGTGCGGGTGGACACCCCCGACAGGCACGACAGCTGCTGAATGGAATATTCCATGGGCTTCTCCCTCCTTTGAGCTCATTGTACCAGTTGACGCGGCGGCAGAGTCAAGCCTTTTTTACGTTCTTTTTAGTATACCATGGAAAATCAAGAAAGGGGCTGCTGCACAGCGTTGGCTGGCAGCAGCCCCTTCCTTGCGGAGTAGGAGAAAAAGGGGAAATCAACAGGGACAGAAACGTTTTCTCAGAACATTCCGTCCCGGAGGATAGCGTGTTCCCGCAGAAGGTCCTCGATGACCGTGCCGCGGATGGCGTTCAGCAGGGGTTTCTTGAGCAGGTTCAGGGGCCCGGGCAGCTGGATGTCCAGGGGGGACTTGCCGTCCATCAGGCAGACGGAGCTGTCCAGCAGGGCACGGATGTCGTAGACGCTGCCCCAGACCTCGGGCACGCCCCGGTCCACCCCCAGCAGACCGTAGACGGCCTCCATGGCGGTGCGGACCGAGTACTCGGTGGTAAACACCGTGTCCCGGGGGGTCTCGGCGAACTGGCCCAGGAAGGCGAAGTTCACGCACCCGTCGGGGATGACGTCGGGCCGGTCGCCCTTGGTGCGGGGCATAAAGAAGGCGGTGATATAGGGCATCATGGTGGGCACGCAGACGGCGCTCTCCTCCGCCAGCTGGGGGATCTGCTCGACGGGCACACCGATGTGGTAGAGCCACTCCTCGGTGATCTCCTTGCCGGTGCACTCCTTCATGGGCTTTTTCACATAGTCGCCGGGCACGTCGGTGAAGAGGCCGTACACCCAGATGCAGACCTTTTCGGGGTCCTGTTCTTTAAACTGGCCCTGCCGGTTGATGGTCCAGCTCAAAAGCCACTGGGAATCCTTGCAGCTGACGATGCCGCCGGTGACCACTTTGCCGGTGCGGGGATCCCGCTTGCAGATGTTGGTGATATAGGGCAGGATCTTGTCGTCCAGGGTGGTGATGGTGGCCGACTCCCAGTTGGTCTTGGAGATGTCGGAGCAGAACTTCTCCGGCCGGCCGAAGGCGGGGTCCTGCTTGGCGATGTTCTTCCACAGGTTCCAGCAGCCGCTGGTCCGCACCTCGGCGTCCCCGTTGGGGGCGTGGTTCTGGTCGCCGTAGATGGTGCCCTCGGTGCAGGAGCCGTTGGTCACAAAGACCAGGTCGTTCTCGGTGAGCAGGATGCCCTTCTCGGCTCCGTGGACCCGGCACTCCAGGGCGGTGGCCACCTTGCGGCCGTTCTTCTTTTCAAAGAGGACGTTGGTCACCTCGGTGCCGAACTGGAAATCCACCCCCGCGGCCTCCAGGTACTTCTGCATGGGCAGGATCAGGGATTCGTACTGGTTGTACCGGGTGAACTTCAGGGCGCTGAAATCGGGCAGCCCGGCGATGTGGTGGATGAACCGCTGGAAATAGAGCTTCATCTCCAGGGCGCTGTGCCAGTTTTCAAAGGCGAACATGGTGCGCCAGTACAGCCAGAAGGTGGAGGAAAAGACATCGTTGTCGAACACGTCCTCGATGGTCTTGTCGTAGAGCTCCTCGTCGGGGGTCATGAAGAGTTTGACGATCTCCATGCAGCCCTTCTGGCTCAGGCCGAACTTGCCGTCGGTGTGGGCGTCCTTGCCCTGCTGGACGGTGGCGCGGCAGAGGGAGTAGTTGGGGTCGTGCTTGTTCAGCCAGTAGAACTCATCCAGCACCGAGGCGCCCGGCACTTCCAGCGAGGGGATGGACCGGAACAGATCCCACAGGCACTCGAAATGGTTTTCCATCTCCCGGCCGCCCCGCATGATATAGCCCCGGCTGGGGTCAAAGATGCCGTCGCAGGCACCGCCCGCGATCTCCATAGCTTCCAGAATATGAATGTGGCTGCCGGGCATCTGGCCGTCCCGCACCAGGAAACAGGCGGCCGCCAGGGCGGCCAGGCCGCTGCCCACGATATAGGCGTTTTTGTCGTCTACCCCGGCGGGCTTTTCGGGCCGGGCAAAGGCCTCGTAGTTGCCGCTGGAATAGTAGATGCCCTTCCGGTTTTTCTGGTGGCGGCCCAGCTCGGTGTTGCGGTAGCCGCTGTCCTCTTCCGGCGCGGCGGCGGGCTTTTTATTGGCCAGCAGAACAGCGCCTGCACCGGCCAGACCGGCTGCGACGCCCAGGGCTGCAATCTTCTTTCGGTTCATAAACAAGAGCCACCTTTCTAAAATCATGCTGCATATACAGTGTGGAATCGTTTGTGTGGCTCTATACTACCCCGATGGCGGCGGGCCCGCAATTTACAAAAAGGGCCGGATGATTAGTTTTTAATCATCCGGCCTGTTTTGTCAGGTTTTTCTCTGGCGCTCGGCTTCAAAATTCTGGATGGCGTGGGAGACGCTGCCCTGCATCAGGGTACAGATCTTGCCCGCAATGATCCGGTAATCCGCCGTCATCCCCTGGCGGATCCAGTCCAGCAGAATCCCCACAAAGCTGTATTTGTAAAACTCGGCGATAAAGGCCTTGTCTGCTTCTGAAACAGCCGAGCCCTGGCTCTTTTCCTCCACCACTCCCCGGATCAGCCCGTAGGTCAGCTGAAAGAGGAACCGCTCCATCTGGTCCCGGTTGATGCAGCGATAGGCGTTCAGCACAAAGGTCTTGTTTTCCAGCACCGCCTCAAAGATCTGCAACAGCCCCTCCTGCCAGGTGTCGTAGGTCTTTTTCCCCGCCAGCGCCCGGGAGGCGTCCTCGACGCAGGCCCATTCCACCAGGTCGTAAATGTCCTTGAAGTGGTAGTAGAAAGCCATCCGGCTGATGCCGCAGTCGTCGGTGATGTCCCGGATGGTGATTTTGTCCAGGGGCTTTTTCAGCATAACGTGCTTGAGCGAGGCTTCCAGTGCCTGTTTGGTGGTGTGGGACATGGGGCGGCCCTCCTGTTGCAGTTTTCGTTCTGAGAACTATTATACCGGAAATCGGGCCCGCTGCAACTGTTTTGCCGGAACCGCAAAACAAAAACGCCCGGAACGTGAAAGTTCCAGGCGTTTTCCTTATGGAGCTGCTATCCAGATTTGAACTGGAGACCTCATCCTTACCAAGGATGCGCTCTACCAACTGAGCTATAGCAGCAAATGACCACGAGCGATATTATAGCACAACTTTTTCGGGTTTGCAAGCCCCTGCAAAAATTTTTTACAAAAAACTCCACAGAAGCGGCTGACCTCTGTGGAGCGGAACTTTGTTTTAAAAAGGGGAGGGCTTACCGGTCGTGTTTTTCCCGGCGGTAGCGGGTGGGGGTCAGGCCGGTGGCGCTCTTGAACAACTTGGTAAAGTAGTTCACGTCCAGGATCCCCACATCCTCGGCCACCGAGGCGACGGTGGCGTTGGTGGTCCGCAGCAGGTTGGCCGCCCGGGCCATCCGCTGGGTGCTGATATAGTCGGTCAGGGTCTGGCCGGTCTCCTGTTTAAAGACGTTGGAAAGATAGCTGGGGCTGATATAGCACAAAGCCGCCAGACTTTTCAGGGAGAGGGTGCTGTCCAGGTGGAGGTTGATGTGGTTGATGACCTTTTGGATCAGGGGGCTGTACTGCTGGAGAGAATACTGCTGGACGTACATGCAGTATTCCCGCACCATATCCCGCTGGACCCGGTGGCAGTCCTCCTCGGTGACGATTTCCTCGCTTTGCAGGGAGTACTTGGTGGAGATCTGGTCGATATAGTAGGGGTGGACGCTGGCCCGTTCGATGGCCTTGCGCAGCAGGGTGTTCAGGATGACCGTCAGGTTCTTTTGATCCCGGATGGGGTTGGAGAACCGGGGCTTGAGCCGGAACCGGGCCAGAGCCTCCAGGGCCGAGAGGGCGGTGGCGGTGTCCCCCTGGGTCACGGCGTCCAGGACCCGGTTTTCGGCCGCATACCGCTCGGCCACCAGCTCGGCGGGCAGATTGTTCTTGAAGTCCGGCAGGTCAAAGCACCGGATGTCGGGCAGGAAGTTCAGGGGCATGAACTCCAGCCACTCCTGGCTGGCCAGGTCGCCGTCCGGGTAGAGCAGGGACACCATGGCGTAGAGCATGTTTTTCAGGATATCGTTGTCCACCACCCGCACCGCGTTGTAGTACTCCCGGATGACCTGGTTGGCGGCAGCGTCCAGATTTTTTTCACACCATTCCACCTTCTCGGCCGACTGGGCGCCGCTGGACCAGGGGCCCACACAAAGCAGGGTGTCGGGCTGGTCCGGCAGGAAGAAAAAGGCGAAGTGCAGCTCGAACGCACCCTGAGCAAAGACCAGGGTCTTGGGCGGCACCTGCTGGAACAGCAGCCGGCCGAAATCCTGCCAGTCAAACTGTGGATCCAGCGCTTTTCGCAGACCGTAGTCAAAGTTTTCGATCCCCTCGAAAGGCGGGGTCATAACCGTCAAATTGATGTTGTAAGATGCGGTGAGCTTTTCCAGCATCTGCATGAATTCGATTTTCAAAAAGGCTCCCCCCCCCCACTCTTTTGGTTTCCCGGGCCGATGGGCCGGGCTGTCGCTTCCCCCTCAAAAAGCTCTTGGGGGCTAAACTGATATTTCAGTTTTATATTATAACACAAAACCCCTGCCGGGGAAAGCCCGACAGGGGAGACGTTTCAGAACGGGAGCGGGGGTTATTTTTTCTTATTCTGGGAGTTCTGTTTTTTGCGGTCGGGGTTTGCCTGCCGGTGGGCCAGCATATACCGGTGGATGGCGGGCACAACCACTGCAATGACTGCAAGCACCAGGAGAACCTCGAGGCTGGGGGCTTCGTGGTTTGTGTTGAACAGGGTGCTGATGAACTGATCCATGGGGGTGTCCTTTCTGCCGCAGGGGGCCAGCAGCAACACAGCCCGGAGCTGGTCCAGGGCCCCGGGCTGTGAAGGAGAGTTATAACCAGATAATACCGTTTTCGTCCGCTTTCATGGGGATGACGATCATCGCATCAATGATCGTCATTGCCATGGAGAAACCGGTCCAGCAGGTCAGCAGGTAGACTGTTGCGGTGAACCACTGTTTGGCATAAAAGCGGTGGAGGCCGAAGGCGCCCAGAAGGCACAGCCAAAGATAGGTTTTTTTCTTAATCGGCTGTTTGATCCGCCGCTCGCGGGCCGTCAGAATGTAATCGATTGCGCGCCCGAGAGCATTCAGGTTTTCAGAAGAATCGGGGATTCCCTGCTGTTTTTTCAGGGTTTTCAGTTCTTCTTCGGCCACGATAAAATCGGAAATATCGGGCCCTTTGCCTTTTTGTGCGGCCTTGTCGGTGTTCGGATTCCGTTTACCCAATGGTTACTACCTCGATTTTACAGATTTGTTTGCGCGCAGAAGAGGGGGATTACTGAGCGTTCATAGCCTTTTCCTTGATGGCGACGATCTCGTTCTGGATGGAAGCCATCTTTTCCTTAGACAGGGGGTAGAACTTCATAGCGATCAGGTTGCAGATCAGGCCCAGGATCAGCATGCCGTAAGCCAGGAAGACGACGCCCAGCTTCAGCTGCGGGGTGACGACGTCACCCATAACCGGGTTGTGATCGGTGAAACCGCAGGCCGCGAAGACCAGGCCGGCGATCATGGGAGCAAAGGAGGAGACCATCTTGTCGACGAAGGAGAACAGGGTGCCCATCAGGCCGGGGACGTACTTGCCGGTACGGTAAACCTCGTAGTCGGCGCAGTCGGCGGTCATGGGGATGACGATGTTGCCCGAGATGCCCTGGAAGCCGGCGGCCACAACGGTCAGGAGGATGTGGAGGATCAGGAAGTAACCCCAGTTCAGGGTGCCGGCCACGGGATCGATGGTCATAGAGGTGGGATCGCCCAGCAGCCACAGGGCGCTCAGCAGCAGGTTGGTGACGATGCCGCCGATGGAGCCGACGACCATGGCTTCCTTCTGGCCCAGACGGGTGGCCAGGGTGGAGATGGCCAGGAAGGTGACGATGCAGGAGGGAATGGTGGTCATTGCGGTGACGGTACCCTGCAGCAGGGTGGAGCCGGCGATGCAGGCGAACAGAGCGACGTTGACGGCGCCGGTCTTGGCGGTAGAAGCCAGCTTATCGGTGGAGGCAGAGAGCACCAGCATCTGGATGGCGCGGTTGCCCTTCAGGGTGTCCCAGTAATCCTTCAGGCCGATCTTGATGGCCTTGCCGGTGCCGAAGAACTCGCTGCGGTCCTTGGGAGCGATGGCGATGACGGCCAGGACGGTGAAGATGCCGGACAGGACCGCGGTGAACAGCCACAGCTGGTGGAAGAACTGGGTGCTGGAGTAGCCGCCCACATCCTTGGCAGCGTCTGCCATGTTGGCAGCCACGACGGCCAGGCCGGCGAAGAGGATGGTGTTGTACACGCCGTCAAAGGAGGCGAACAGGGGGCGCTGCTTGGGATCGTTGGTCAGGCAGCTCTGAGCCGACTTGGTGACAACGCACTGGCAGGTGTAGCCCAGGTAGTAGATGCAGTTGATAACGATGAAGAAGATGAAGCGGACGCCGCCCTCGGGCAGCAGGTGGGTGAAGTGGAACATCACAAAGCTGGTGATGCAGAGGATGATGTTGCCGATCACCATGAAGGGGCGGTTCTTGCCGAACTTGCCGTTGGTCTTATCCACCATGAAGCCGACGAAGGGGTCGGTGACGCCGTCCCACATACGCATCATCATGGAGAAGCTGGAGGCCACCACCATGCCTACGCCGACGAAGCCCATCAGGTAGTAGCTGACGTAGGTCATCATGAACATGTACAGGTTGGTGGCGGTGTTGTTCAGCGCGAAGCAGCCGATCCGCCACAGGGGGACGCGGTGAATGCCGTTCTGTTCGTAGTTTTTGTCGTAGAACTTGTCGGGCAGTGATCTGATTTTTGCCATCTCTTTTTCTCCTTTACATATAAGTGCCTTAGCAGCGCCTGGCCCGTATCCCCGCCGGCCGGCTGCCCCGCGCGCACTGGAGCCGACGGCCAATGGAGATAAAGCCTAAAATTGCAGAAATATTTTAACACAGTTCATACTTTGTTCATTAGTAAAATTTCAATGGAAATCCTGATTATTTTGCAAACTTTCCAAAAGTTTGTTGCCTTTGTGCAATCTCTTTTGTATCGAATCCCCAGAATTTCCAAAAATTGTGCGGATTTGGCATAAAAAATTCCTTTCCAATTTTTTGCATGTTATGTGATAATAAGTATAACTATAAATGGTGCGGCGCGCGCCCGGCGGTCAAAACGGGCCCAAAAGGCCCGGGGGCCTGCGCCGCCAACCGAAGAATCAAGGAGGATATTGATTATGATTCAGTCTCTGCTTTACCCCTGTTCTTCTCTGACCCGCCGCGTCCAGGTGTTGGACGGGATGTGGAATTTCCAGTTTGATGCAAAGAGCGAGGGCGTGGCCGCCGGCTGGGCCGAGGGTCTGCCCGCCAGCGTGAAAATGCCTGTCCCCGCCAGCTTCTGCGATTTCTTCACCGATAAGGACAGCCGGGAGTACACCGGCGATTTCTGGTACGAGACCGACTTTTATGTCCCCGCCGAGTGGCAGGGGATGGAGCTGGACATCCGGTTCGGCTCGGTGACCCACCGCGCCCGGGTCTTTGTCAACGGGGTGGAGGTTGCCAGCCACGAGGGCGGTTTCCTGCCCTTCAACGCCCGGGTGACCGATGTGGTCCGTTTTGACGGCCCCAACCACCTGGCAGTGCTGGCCAACAACGAGCTGAACGAGACCATGCTGCCCGCCGGCAAGACCGCCACCCTGGCCAACGGCACCAAGATCAGCGCCCCCTATTTTGACTTTTACAACTACGCGGGCATCCACCGCCCCGTTAAGCTGATGGCCACCCCCAAGGAGTCGGTGCAGGACTATTCCGTGGTCCACAGCCTGACCGCCGACGGCGCTGCGGTGCACTACACCGTCAAGACCAACGGCGACAAGCCGGTGGCCGTTGAGCTGCGGGACGCCAAGGGCGTCAAGGTGGCCGAGGCTTCCGGCAAAGAGGGCGTCCTGAACGTTCCCGGCGCCCACCTGTGGGGCGTCCGCGCACCCTACCTGTACACCATCTGCATCCGCATCCTGGACGGCGAAAAGATTGTGGACGAGTACGCCGAGAAACTGGGCATCCGCACCTTCGAAATCAAGGACGGCAAGTTCCTTTTGAACGGCAAGCCCGTCTATCTGCGTGGCTTCGGCAAGCACGAGGACGCCGACATCCGGGGCCGCGGGCTGGATCTGGCCACCGTCAAGCGGGACTTCGAGTGCATGAAGTGGATCGGGGCCAACTGCTTCCGCACCAGCCACTACCCCTACGCCGAGGAGATGTACCAGATGGCCGATGAAGAGGGCTTCCTGATCATCGACGAGGCGCCCGCCGTCGGCTTTATGGAGAGCACCATGAACTTCCTGGCCGCCAACCAGGGCACCGGCAAGAAGGTGGGCTGGTTCGAGAAGGAGACCACCCCCCAGCTGCTGGTCAATCACCGCCAGGCCCTGGAAGAGATGATCACCCGGGACAAGAACCACGCCTCGGTCATCGCCTGGAGCATCCTGAACGAGCCCCAGTGCACCAGCGAGGGCACCGAAGCCTACTTCGAGAACGTCTTTAATTACGCCCGGGAGCTGGACCCCCAGGCCCGTCCCCGTACTTACGCCGTGGTCATGATGAGCCTGCCCCACACCAGCAAGGGCCAGAAGTACGCCGACTTTATCTCCCTCAACCGCTACTATGGCTGGTACGTCATGGGCGGCTACGGCATCTCGGACGCCGAGGTGGCTTTCCGCAAGGAGATGGACGGCTGGGGCCAGGTGCTGAACGGCCGGCCGCTGATCTTCACCGAGTACGGCGCCGACACCCTGGCCAGCGAGCACAAGCTGCCCAGCGTCATGTGGAGCCAGGAGTACCAGAACGAGTATCTCGAGATGAACAACCGGATCTTTGACAGCTACGATTTCGTCAAGGGCGAACTGATGTGGAACTTCGCCGACTTCCAGACCACCGAGGGCATCCTGCGGGCCAACGGCAACAAGAAGGGCGCCTTCACCCGCCAGCGCCAGCCCAAGGACGCCGCCTACCTGTTCAAGGCCCGCTGGGAGAGCCTGCCCGTGGATTACAAGGGCTGAGAAGTTACGCCCCGTTTGACATTCCATCCTACGATTTGCATGAGGTAAGTTATGGCAAAAAAAGCATCCGACAACCTGAAATACTACCACAACCAGGGCGGCCCCACCATCGCCACCGTCTCCCGCAAGGTCATCGAGAAAGACGGCCTGGTCTTTAAGGACATCGACGGCACCGGCGAGGTGACCCCCGTCAACGACTGGCGTCTTTCCCCCGCCGAGCGGGCCGCCGCCTACGTCAAGACCCTGACCACCGACGAGAAGATCGCCCAGCTGTTCATCTCCGACTGGCGGATGGGCCCCAAGTACTCCAATAGCGATACTCACACCTGCATCCCCGACGAGTCGGGCGTGCTGGATGACGCCACCTTTACCGGCAAGACCATCTTCGGCGCCCAGGAGCTGCCCGGCACCACCACCCTGATCAAGGACTGGTTCTCCCGCCACCTGATCCTCCGCGCCAACCCCACCCCTGAGGACATGGCCGACTGGCTCAACCAGCTCCACGCCGTGGCCGAGGAGTGCAAGCACTTTGTCCCGGTGCAGGTGGCCTCCAACTCCCGCAACGAGAACGGCGAAGTGGTCTTTGGTATGAACGACGCTTCCGGCGTCTTTGCCACCTGGCCCGGCACCATGGGCATCGCCGCCGCCGTCAAGGGCGACAGCCTGGACATCATCGACAAATTCGCTGACTGCATCCGCCGGGAGTGGAACGCCTGCGGCCTGAAGAAAGGCTATATGTACATGGCCGACTGCGCCACCGATCCCCGCTGGCAGCGCACCTTTGGCACCTTCGGCGAGGATCCCGAGCTGATCACGAAGATCTTTGAGCGTCTGATCCCCGGCGTCCAGGGCAGCGAGGAGGGCGTCGTCCCCGAGGGCGTCTCCCTGACCGTCAAGCACTTCCCCGGCGGCGGCGCCCGTGAGAACGGCTTTGACCCCCACTACGCCGCCGGCCAGTGGAACGTCTACGCCACCGAGGGCTCCCTCCAGAAATACCATGTTCCCACCTTCCGCCCGGCGGTGAAGTACAATGCGGCTTCCATCATGCCCTATTATTCCAAGCCCGCCGCGGAGAAGAGCGCCACCCAGACCGACTGCGAGGGCAACCCCTTGGTTATGAACCCCTACGGCATCGCCTACAACAAGGAGTTTGTGGACACCATGCTCCGCAAGCAGATGGGCTTTAAGGGCTACATCAACTCGGACACCGGCATCGTCCACAATATGAGCTGGGGCGTCGAGGCCCTGGATATCCCCGAGCGGATCGGCTTTGCCGTCACCCAGTCGGGCGTGGATGTGATCAGCGGCCTGTTTGACAACAAGGAGGGCCGCGAGGCTTACGACCGCGCCACCAACGGATACTACGACACCCACCCGGTGCCCGCCGGCTTCAAGAAGGAGGACCTGGTCCTTACCGATGAGAGCCTGAACCGCGCCGTCACCCGTACCCTCACCGAGCTGTTCCAGCAGGGTATGTTCGAGAACCCCTACGCCGACCCCAAGAAGGCCGCCGAAGTGGTCGCCACCAAGTCCGACTGGGCCGAGGCTGCCCTGGTCCACCGCAAGAGCGTCGTTCTGCTGAAAAACCAGGGCGTCCTGCCCCTGACCGAGGACAAGCTGGCGGGCAAGAAGGTCTATGCCGAGGCGTTCGCCAAGGAGGCCGAGGCCGCCGAAGCCGCCACCAAGGCCCTGCGGGAGATGCTGACCGGCGTCACCCTCACCGAGGACCCCGCCCAGGCCGACTACGCCATCCTGATGGTCAGCCCCTCCTCCGGCGAGTACTTCAACGCCACCCCGGGCTATCTGGAGCTGGACATCTGCGAGGATAAGACCGTCTGCAACGTGGACAAGAGCGGCAAACCCATGGCCGAGACCCATCAGGAGACCACCCTGGCCGGCGCCAACCGGATCCCCGGCATCGCTGCGGCCGTCCACGCCAACGGCGGCAAGGTGATCGCCAACATCAACTTCCCCCTGGCTTGGATGGTGGGCAACGTGGAGAAGTACGCCGATGCCCTGACCGCCGGCTTCGACACCTACCCCTCCGCCACCCTGGATGTGATCTTCGGCCGCTTCGCCCCCACCGGCAAGCTGCCCATCACTCTGCCTCGCGGCGATGAAGTCCTGGCCGTCAACGCCGAGGGCGTCTGCGCCAGCCCCAACGACGTGCCCGGCTACGACAAGGACCTGTATATGCCGGACAGCCTGAAGGACGAGAACGGCAAGGCCTACGCTTACCGCGACGCAGCGGGCAACTACTACGAGCTGAACTTCGGCCTGAGCTACTGAGCCGCCGGTGATTTGTGAGAGAGAGGATGTTGGAACGATGCAGAAGAATGTACTGGATACCGACCTGCACGGCAAGGTCGCGGTAGTCACCGGCGCGGGGGGCGTGCTCTGCTCCGATATGGCCAAGGTGCTGGCCCGGGCAGGGGCAAAAGTGGCCCTTTTGAACCGGACGGCCTCGAAAGCCCAGGTGTATGCCGATGAGATCGTGGCCGAGGGCGGCGTGGCCAAAGCCTATGGGTGCAACGTGCTCAAAGCCGAGGACTGCAAGGCGGTGGCCGCCCAGGTTCTGGCGGATTTCGGCCCCTGTGATATCCTGATTAACGGGGCAGGGGGCAACAACCCCCTGGCCACCACCGATAAGGAATACTATGAGGACGGGGACATCGACGCCGACACCCGGAGTTTCTTTGACCTGTCTCCCGAGGCGGTCACCGGGGTGTTCGACCTGAACTTTGTGGGCACCGTGATCCCCACCCAGGCCTTTGTTCCCCAGATGCTGGGCCGGGAGGGCTGCTGCATCGTCAATATTTCCAGCATGAACGCCTACCTGCCCCTGACTAAGATCCCCGCCTACTCGGGAGCCAAGGCGGCGGTGAGCAACCTGACCCAGTGGCTGGCGGTCCACTTCTGCCACCAGAACATCCGGGTCAACGCCATCGCCCCGGGCTTCTTCGCGGCCGGGCAGAACAAAAAGCTGCTCTACAACGAGGACGGCACCCCCACCGCCCGGACCGGCAAGATCCTGGCGGCCACCCCCATGGGCCGCTTCGGCGAGAGCGCCGAGCTGGAGGGGGCCCTGCTCTTCCTCGTGAACGAGAAGGCGGCGGGCTTCATCACCGGCATCTGCATCCCGGTGGACGGCGGCTTCTCGGCCTATTCGGGCGTGTAAGAGAATCCCTGTGACGCAATAACCAAAACCAGCGCTGCCGGTATCCCCGGCAGCGTTTTTTTCATGAACGGCAAAGAAAAATCAAGAACCGGCGCAGGAATTTGATTTCAAATTTTGAACTTTTTATGAATCTTCGCCAGAAAGGTTCGACCCTAAAAACCAAAAAATATACAGGTTAACTATAAAATTTTCCTCTCTGTGGCGGGGCCGGACATGCTATACTAAAAGCAAGACAACAGGCCCGGGCCCAAGAGGGGCTATCCTGTGCACCCCGGCCGGGCTTTTGGAAACGAAAGGAGCTGTTTCCCATGCGCACTTCTACTCTGCTTACTTCTGCCCGCTTCGCCAAACAGGGCGAGAACCCCGTTGTGGTGGCCCTGCCCCATACCTGGAACGCCCTCGACGGCCAGGACGGCGGCAACGACTATTGGCGCGGCATCGGCACTTATTCCATTGATCTGCCCGATCCCACCGAGGGCAAGAAACAGTACATCGAGTTCCGGGGCGCTAACCACGTGGCCACCGTTTACTGCAACGGCCGGGAGCTGGGCACCCATAAGGGCGGTTTCTCCACCTTCCGTTATGACCTGACCCCCGCCATGAAGCCGAACGGCAACGTCCTGACCGTGGTGGTCACCAACGCGGCCAGCGAGATCTACCCCCAGGCGGCGGACTTCACCTTCTACGGCGGCCTATACCGTGACGTCAATTTCATCGAGGTGAACCCTGTCCACTTCGATCTGATGAAAGAGGGCACCGATGCGGTGTTCGTCACCCCCCGCGGCTCCGGCAAGACCCGTGTGGACCTGTTCCCTGTGGGCGCTGAGGGGTGCACCGTCAACGTCGAGCTGAAGGACGCCGAGGGCAACGTGGCCGCCAGCGGCTCCGCCCCTGCCGAGCCTCACACCGTCGTCAAGATGGATGTGGCGAACCCCCACCTGTGGGACGGCATGGCGGACCCCTACTGCTACACCGCCGAGGCTTCCATCGTTAAGGACGGCGAGGTCCTGGATACCGTGACCGTCACCTACGGCTACCGCAGCTTCCATGTGGACCCCAACACCGGTTTCTGGCTCAACGGCAAGAACTGCCCCCTGCACGGCGTCTCCCGCCATCAGGACCGCCAGGACAAGGGCTGGGCCATCTCCAAGGCCGACCACGAGGAGGATATCGCCCTGATTAAGGAAGTGGGCGCCAACACCATCCGTCTGGCTCACTACCAGCACGATCAGTACTTCTACGATCTGTGCGACCACACCGGCTTTGTCCTCTGGGCCGAGATCCCCTTCATCAGCCAGTTCATGCCCGGCAAGGAGGCCCACGACAACACCATCAGCCAGATGACCGAGCTGATCGCCCAGAACTACAACCACCCCTCCATCTTCTTCTGGGGCATCTCCAACGAGATCACCATCGGCGGCGAGACCGAACCTCTCTACCGCAACCTCTGCGAGCTGAACGCCCTGGCCAAGAAGCTGGATCCCTCCCGCCTGACCACCATGGCCGAGGTCAGCATGGTGCCCATGAACAGCGAGCACGTCTACATCACCGACGTTCTGAGCTACAACCACTACTTTGGCTGGTATGTGGGCGATGCCGCCGACAACGGTCCCTGGCTGGATAAGTTCCACGCCCTCAACCCCGACCGCTGCCTGGGCGTTTCCGAGTACGGCTCCGAGGCAGTGCTCAAGTGGCACACCGTCAACCCCGAGAACCACGACTACACCGAGGAGTACGCCTGCCAGTACCACCATGATATGCTCAAGACCTTCGCCACCCGTCCCTATCTGTGGAGCACCCATGTCTGGAACATGTTCGACTTCGCAGCCGACGCCCGGGACGAGGGCGGCGTCCGCGGCCGGAACAACAAGGGTCTGGTGACCTACGACCGCAAGATCAAGAAGGATGCCTTCTACATCTACAAGGCCTACTGGACCACCGAGCCCATGGTGCACGTCTGCGGCGAGCGGTTTGTGGACCGCGCCCCCAATGAGCGGATCGTCACCGTTTACACCAACTGCCCCGAGGTGACCCTGGTGGTCAATGGGGTCGAGGTTGCCACCCAGCCCGCCGTGGATCATGCCGTAGTCTTTGAGAATGTGGCTCTGAACGACGGCGCCAACACCGTTACCGCCAAGGCCGGCGATGTTCTGGGCAACACCATTACCCTGAACGGCGTGGCCGAGCACAACTACGCCTACGACCTGCCCGAGGGCAACGAGGCCGCCAACTGGTTCGATGACCCGGCCGCCCGCGCTGCCCGCAAGCCCCTGGAATACCCCGAGGGCTACTACTCCATCAAGGACAAGATCGGCGACCTGATGGCCAACCCCGAGACCGCTGCCATCGTCAAGGCTGCTCTGGCGGCTGCCACCACCGGCGGCGCAATGGGCGCCATGATGAAGAAGGACGATAAGGCCGAAGGCCAGAACGCCATGGGCGACTTCTTCATGATGATGCGCCTGACCGACCTGATCAAGATGGCCGGCCGTGCGGTGCCCGCCGGCGCCAAGCGGGAGCTGAACGAGGCTCTGACCAAGATCAAGAAAAACTGATTTTCCATTCTCCTTTTTTGCATAGACCAGCGCCAAAAGGGGCGGGGGGGGGGGGGGGG